>NZ_JODT01000001.1 GCF_000720835.1 Streptomyces achromogenes subsp. achromogenes
GAAGGCGACCTGATCGTCGTCCTGGAAGCCATGAAGATGGAACAGCCCCTCAACGCCCACAAGACCGGCACCATCAAGGGACTGACCGCCGAAGTCGGCGCCTCCCTCACCTCCGGCGCCCCCATCTGCGAGATCAAGGACTGAAGCGCAGCCGTACGGCGGTGAAGGCCGTACGGCGGTGAAGTGAGTCGGCCCCTGGCGCATGTCGCCGGGGGCCGGCCGCGTTCCGGGGACCGACGACCAGCCGCCCGCCTCGTGCGGGCCGGGCGCGTGGCGGGCCGGTCAGCGGCGCCGCAGGTCCGCCACGCGTCCGCGTTCGGCCGGGGCCGGTTCGGGCAGTGCCGTGGAGCGGAGGGGGGAGGCGCCCGGTACGTGGCTTCTGCGGGGTCCCGGCAGGGAGGTGCGGCGGCCCGCCGGGACCTGCTCACCCCCCGGGTTTCCGCTCGCCCCCGCAACGGCGATCTGGACGCCCTGGTCGGCGAGGGCCTGCAGTTCGGTGACCGCGCGGTCGTCGTGGGCCGGGGGCTCGTCGGTGACCAGGCGGGTGATCAGGTCCGTCGGCACGGTCTGGAACATGGTGTCCGTGCCGAGCTTGGTGTGGTCGGCGAGGACCACGACCTCCGCGGCGGCCTGGACGAGGGCCCGGTCGACGGATGCCGAGAGCATGTTGGAGGTGGACAGGCCGCGTTCGGCGGTCAGGCCGCTTCCGGAGAGGAAGGCCTTGGAGACGCGCAGGCCCTGGAGGGACTGCTCGGCGCCGGAGCCGACGAGGGCGTAGTTGGAGCCGCGCAGGGTGCCCCCGGTCATCACGACCTCCACCCGGTTGGCGTGGGCGAGCGCCTGGGCCACCAGCAGGGAGTTGGTGACGACCGTCAGGCCCGGCACGCGCGCGAGGCGGCGGGCCAGCTCCTGCGTGGTCGTACCCGCCCCGACCACGATGGCCTCGCCCTCGTCGACGAGGCTCGCGGCGAGGTCGGCGATGGCCGTCTTCTCGGCGGTGGCGAGATGCGACTTCTGCGGGAAGCCGGACTCACGGGTGAACCCGCCCGGCAGTACCGCACCGCCGTGGCGGCGGTCGAGGAGTCCTTCTGCCTCCAGCGCGCGCACGTCCCGCCGTACGGTCACTTCGGAGGTCTGGACGACGCGGGCGAGCTCACGGAGCGACACGGCACCGTTCGCTCGCACCATTTCGAGGATCAATTGGCGACGTTCAGCAGCGAACACGAAACTGACAGTAACCCCAGCGACCGTCTGGTTTCAGCAGTTTGCGGCGAATAGCAGAAGTTGTTCGCAGTGTGGGACGCGAAGTGGTATAGGGCGCCGATCGGTGCGGTTTCGCCACCTGTCGGCGCCCTTGCCCGCCTGACCAGCGGGAAGCCGGCCAAGGCCGTCAGCCCTCCGCGCTCGCCCTGCGGGTGTGCAGCTGCCGGGCGACTTCCGCGATCGACCCCGAAAGGGAGGGGTACACGGTGAAGGCGTTCGCGATCTGTTCGACCGTCATATTGTTGTCGACGGCGATCGAGATGGGGTGGATCAGTTCCGAGGCGCGCGGCGCCACCACGACACCGCCGACGACGATCCCGGTGCCCGGCCGGGAGAAGATCTTCACGAAGCCGTCCCGGATGCCCTGCATCTTCGCGCGCGGGTTGCGCAGCAGCGGCAGCTTGACCACGCGCGCGTCGATCTTGCCCGCTTCCACGTCCGCCTGCGTGTAGCCGACGGTGGCGATCTCGGGGTCCGTGAAGACGTTGGAGGAGACCGCCTTCAGGTCCAGCGGGGCCACCGCGTCGCCCAGGAAGTGGTACATGGCGATCCGGCCCTGCATGGCGGCCACGGACGCGAGGGCGAAGACGCCGGTCACGTCACCGGCCGCGTAGACGCCGGGGGCGGTGGTGCGCGAGACCCTGTCGGTCCAGATGTGCCCGGACTCGCGCAGCTTGACGCCGGCCTCCTCCAGGCCCAGGCCCGCGCTGTTCGGGACGGCGCCGACGGCCATCAGGCAGTGCGTGCCGGTGATGACCCGGCCGTCGGCCAGTGCCACCTCGACCCGGTCGCCGACGCGCTTGGCGGACTGCGCGCGGGAGCGGGCCATGACGTTCATGCCCCGGCGCCGGAAGACGTCCTCCAGCACGGCGGCGGCGTCCGGGTCCTCGCCCGGCAGCACGCGGTCGCGGGAGGAGACCAGGGTGACCTTGGAGCCGAGGGCCTGGTAGGCGCCGGCGAACTCGGCGCCGGTGACGCCGGAGCCGACCACGATCAGCTCTTCCGGCAGCTCGTCGAGGTCGTAGACCTGGGTCCAGTTCAGGATGCGCTCGCCGTCGGGGCGGGCGTCGGGCAGCTCGCGGGGGTGGCCGCCGGTGGCGATGAGGACGGCGTCGGCGGTGAGGGTCTCCTCGGTGCCGTCGGCGGCGGTGACGACGACCTTGCGGGACCCGTCCAGGGCCTGCATGCCCTCCAGCCGGCCGCGCCCGCGCATGACCCGGGCGCCGGCGCGCGTGACGGAGGCGGTGATGTCGTGGGACTGGGCGAGCGCGAGGCGCTTCACCCGGCGGTTGACCTTGCCGAGGTCCACCCCGACCACCCGGGCCGACCGCTCCAGCGGCGGGGTGTCGTCGGCCACGATGATCCCCAGCTCCTCGTAGGAGGAGTCGAAGGTGGTCATCACCTCGGCCGTAGCGATAAGGGTCTTCGACGGCACGCAGTCGGTCAGCACCGACGCTCCGCCCAGACCGTCGCAGTCGACGACGGTCACCTCCGCGCCGAGCTGGGCGGCCACCAGGGCCGCCTCGTATCCGCCGGGTCCGCCACCGATGATCACGATCCGAGTCACGTACTCCATTGTCCCGCACGCTTCAAGGTGCTACTGCCCGGGGGCGCCGCCGGGCCGCTCCCGTGACGCACGGGACGCGCGGGACGTCTGCCGTACCCTCTCCCCATGTCGCTCTATGCCGCCTACGCCGGCAACCTCGACGCGCGTCTGATGTCCCGCCGCGCCCCGCACTCCCCGCTGCGCGCCACCGGCTGGCTGAACGGCTGGCGGCTGACCTTCGGCGGCGAGCAGCTCGGCTGGGAGGGCGCGCTGGCGACGATCGTGGAGGACCCGCTGGCCCAGGTGTTCGTCGGCCTGTACGAGATCGCGCCGATGGACGAGGAGTCGCTCGACCGCTGGGAAGGGGTGGGGCTGGACCTGTACCGCCGGGTCCGGGTGCGCGCGCACACCCTGGACGGCGAGGAGCCGGCCTGGGCCTACGTCCTCAACGGCTACGAGGGCGGGCTGCCGTCGGCGCGCTATCTGGGCGAGATCGCCGACGCGGCGGAGTCGGCGGGCGCCCCGCACGACTATGTGATGGAACTCCGCAAGCGCCCCTGCTGAGGCCGGCGACCCGCCCCTTACCTCCCGTTTCGTCCGCCCTTTGTGGAAAACGACAAGGCAACGGACACAATCCCGTGCGCTCTGTCATCTACGCGCGTAGGCGAAGAGCGGTTACCCTCATCGGCGTGAACGCATCTCTTCTTCCGGACGACATCCAGGGCGACCCCTACGCCGCCGCCGACGCCGCCGCCGCGCGCCTGCGCGCCCTCACCGGCGCCGAGACCCACGACGTCGCCCTCGTGATGGGCTCCGGCTGGGCTCCGGCCGTCGACGCGCTGGGCGCCCCCGACGCCGAGTTCCAGGTCACCGAGCTGCCCGGCTTCCCGCCGCCGGCCGTCGAGGGGCACGGCGGCAAGATCCGCTCGTACTCCTTCGGTGACAAGCGCGCCCTGGTCTTCCTGGGCCGCACCCACTACTACGAGGGCCGTGGCGTCGCGGCGGTCGCGCACGGTGTGCGCACGGCGGTCGCGGCCGGCTGCAAGACCGTGGTGCTCACCAACGGCTGCGGCGGCCTGCGCGAGGGCATGCGCCCCGGCCAGCCGGTGCTGATCAGCGACCACATCAACCTCACGGCGACGTCCCCGATCGTCGGCGCGAACTTCGTGGACCTGACCGACCTGTACTCGCCGCGCCTGCGCGCCCTGTGCAAGGAGGTCGACCCCACGCTGGAGGAGGGCGTCTACGCCCAGTTCCCCGGCCCGCACTACGAGACCCCGGCCGAGATCCGCATGGCCCGCGTCATCGGCGCGGACCTGGTCGGCATGTCCACCGTCCTGGAGGCCATCGCCGCGCGCGAGGCGGGCGCCGAGGTGCTGGGCATCTCCCTGGTCACCAACCTGGCCGCGGGCATGACCGGCGAGCCCCTCAACCACGAGGAGGTCCTCCAGGCCGGCCGCGACTCGGCGGCCCGGATGGGCCAGCTGCTGGCGCAGGTGCTGGGCAAGCTGTAAGCGGACGCGGGCGCCGCGGCGCCGGTGACGGGACCCCCGTCGCGTCCGCCGCCCGGCCGGCGGTTTCCGGACGGGCGGGCGGGCGTACGGGGGTCCGGGGGCGAAGTCCCCAGCGACGACTAGGAGAGGTTGATCCCAAGGTGCACGACGATCTCATCGCCCGGGCCAAGGCCTGGCTCGCCGAGGACCCCGACCAGGAGACCCGCGAGGAGCTGGCCAAGCTGATCGACGCCGGTGACACGGCGGAGCTGTCGGCCCGTTTCAGCGGCACGCTGCAGTTCGGCACTGCGGGCCTGCGCGGCGAACTCGGCGCCGGCCCCATGCGCATGAACCGGAGCGTCGTCATCCGCGCCGCCGCCGGACTCGCCGCGTACCTGAGGAAGCAGGGGCAGGGCGACGGACTGGTGGTCATCGGCTACGACGCCCGGCACAAGTCGGCCGACTTCGCCCGGGACACCGCCGCCGTGATGACCGGCGCCGGCCTGCGTGCCGCCGTACTCCCCCGCCCGCTGCCCACCCCCGTGCTGGCCTTCGCGATCCGGCACCTCGGCGCGGTGGCCGGCGTGGAGGTCACCGCCAGCCACAACCCGCCCCGGGACAACGGCTACAAGGTCTACCTGGGCGACGGCTCCCAGATCGTGCCGCCCGCGGACGCGGAGATCGCCGCCGAGATCGACGCCATCGCCTCCCTGCACGACGTACCGCGCCCGGACGCCGGCTGGGAGGTCCTGGACGACTCGGTCCTGGACGCGTATCTGGCCCGTACGGACGCCGTCCTCGCCGCGGACTCCCCGCGCACCGCCCGCACGGTCTACACGGCCATGCACGGCGTCGGCAAGGACGTGCTGCTGGCCGCCTTCGCCCGGGCCGGCTTCCCCGAGCCGGTGCTGGTCGCCGAGCAGGCCGAGCCGGACCCGGACTTCCCGACGGTCGCCTTCCCGAACCCGGAGGAGCCGGGCGCGATGGACCTGGCGTTCGCCCGGGCCCGGGACACCGACCCGGACCTGGTCATCGCCAACGACCCCGACGCCGACCGCTGCGCGGTGGCCGTCAGGGACGGCGCCGACTGGCGGATGCTGCGCGGCGACGAGGTCGGCGCCCTGCTCGCCGCCCACCTCGTCCGCCGCGGCGCCACCGGCACCTTCGCGGAGTCGATCGTCTCCTCCTCCCTGCTCGGCCGGATCGCCGAGAAGGCGGGGCTGGCGTACGAGGAGACCCTGACGGGCTTCAAGTGGATCGCCCGCGTGGACGGCCTGCGCTACGGCTACGAGGAGGCCCTCGGCTACTGCGTGGACCCCGAGGGCGTGCGCGACAAGGACGGCATCACCGCCGCGCTGCTGATCACCGAGCTGGCGTCGGTGCTGAAGGAGGAGGGCCGCACCCTTCTCGACCTGCTCGACGACCTCGCCGTGGAACACGGTCTGCACGCCACCGACCAGCTGTCGGTGCGGGTCCAGGACCTGTCGCTGATCGCGGACGCGATGCGCCGGCTGCGTGAGCGGCCGCCGGCCGAGCTGGCCGGTCTGCGCGTCGTCCGGGCCGAGGACCTGGCCCGCGGCTCCGAGAGCCTGCCGCCCACCGACGGCCTGCGCTACACCCTGGACGGCGCCCGGGTCGTCGTCCGCCCCAGCGGCACCGAGCCGAAGCTGAAGTGCTACCTGGAGGTCGTCGTCCCGGTCTCCGCCCCGGCCGCCCTGCCGGCCGCCCGCGCCCGCGCGACCGAACTCCTGACCGCGGTCAAGCGCGACCTGTCGGCGGCCGCCGGCATCTGAACCACCACACACCTGAGCGGGTGCCCGTGCCTTCTGGGCACGGGCACCCGCTCAGGTGCGTTTCCGCGACCCCGAGGGGGTGCGGCCGTCCCTTCGCTCAGCCGGTCGCCAGCAGGATCGCCAGCAGCACCGCTCCCGCCGCCGCCGGGGCCATCACCTCGTAGGCCCACCGCACGCCGGTCTCGCCCTGCGCGGGCTCGGCCGTGCCGTGCTGGTCCAGGAGGTCGCGCAGGTCGTCCATCACCTTGTCGGTGTCGGCGCGGGTCGGCCCCGTGTCCGGGCCGCGCAGGGCGAACCCGCCGAGGCCCAGGCCGCTCGGCCCGAGCCCGCCGCCCCGGCCGCCCGGCGTCCCGCCCCGGGCCGCGTCCGCCGCCGCCCGCTGCTGCCGGCGCGCCGCCTTCTTGCGGGCGCGCAGCGAGACGGGGATCGCCCACAGCTGGTACTTGCCGCCGGACTTGGCGAGGACCTCGTTGGTGTAGCCGGAGCGCAGGCCGGCGACCTCCCCCCAGGGCAGGCTGATCACCCGGAACGGGTTGCGTACGCGCAGCCGCTCCTCGTTGGCGAAGACCGCCGGGCGGAGCGTGAAGGCGACGATCAGCGGCACGACCAGGATCAGGCCGGCCAGTGCCAGCCACGGGGTGCGGCCGTGGCCCTTGAACAGCGCGTCGAAGCCCAGCCAGAGCACGACCAGGAGCAGCAGCGCACCCCCCGCCAGCCCCAGGGGTGAACGGTAGATCCGGTCGTTGCCGGCGGGCACCGGAGGCTGTGACGCGGGTGACGGGTGGTCCGGGGTGGTCATGGGCCGATTCTGCCCCACACCCACGCCCCACCCCAGCCCCACCCGGACACCCCCGGCCAACGGCACGCCCACCCCCAGACGCCCCGGCCTACGGCACGCCCGGCCCCCGGACACCCAGACCGACGGCACGCCCGGCCCCACCCGGACACCGAGCCCCCGCCCCCCGTGTCCCACGCTCCGGGACTTCCCATCCGCTACGCGCGTAGATATGCTCGTCTGGTGACCATGCCCACTACCGCATCCTCAGCCCACGTTCTCTCGGACGTCGCCGCGTCCGACAGCACGCTGCGCCGCTTCCTGCACGGGCTGCCCGGCGTCGACGCGGTCGGCCTGGAGGCGCGCGCCGCGTCCCTCGGCACCCGCTCCATCAAGACCACCGCGAAGGCGTACGCCATCGACCTCGCCATCTCGATGGTCGACCTGACGACGCTGGAAGGCGCGGACACCCCGGGCAAGGTCCGGGCGCTCGGCGCCAAGGCGGTCCACCCCGACCCCACGGACCGTACGACGCCCACGACGGCCGCGGTCTGTGTCTACCCCGACATGGTGGCCGTCGCCAAGGAGGCCGTCGCCGGCTCCGGCGTGAAGGTCGCCTCGGTGGCCACCGCCTTCCCGGCCGGCCGCGCCGCGCTCGACGTGAAGCTGGCCGACGTGCGCGAGGCCGTCGCCGCCGGCGCCGACGAGATCGACATGGTCATCGACCGGGGCGCCTTCCTGGCCGGCCGGTACCTGAAGGTGTACGACGAGATCGTCGCCGTGAAGGAGGCCTGCGGGACGAGCGCCCGGCTGAAGGTCATCTTCGAGACCGGCGAGCTGTCGACGTACGACAACATCCGCCGCGCCTCCTGGCTCGGCATGCTGGCCGGCGCCGACTTCATCAAGACCTCCACCGGCAAGGTGGCCGTCAACGCGACCCCCGCGAACACCCTGCTCATGCTGGAGGCGGTGCGCGACTTCCGGGCGCAGACCGGTGTCCAGGTCGGCGTGAAGCCGGCCGGCGGCATCCGCACCACCAAGGACGCGATCAAGTTCCTGGTGCTGGTCAACGAGACCGCGGGCGCGGACTGGCTGGACAACCACTGGTTCCGCTTCGGCGCCTCCTCGCTCCTCAACGACCTGCTGATGCAGCGCCAGAAGCTGGCCACGGGCCGCTACTCCGGCCCCGACTACGTAACGGTGGACTGATCCCCATGGCATCCGCATTCGAGTACGCGCCCGCGCCCGAGTCCCGCTCGGTCGTCGACATCGCCCCCTCGTACGGCCTGTTCATCGACGGCGAGTTCACCGAGGCCGCCGACGGCAAGGTGTTCAAGACGGTCTCCCCGTCCACGGAGGAGGTCCTCTCCGAGGTCGCCCAGGCCGGCACCGAGGACGTCGACCGCGCGGTCAAGGCCGCCCGCAAGGCGTTCGAGAAGTGGTCGGCGCTGCCCGGCGCCGAGCGCGCCAAGTACCTGTTCCGCATCGCCCGCATCATCCAGGAGCGCAGCCGCGAGCTGGCCGTCCTGGAGACGCTGGACAACGGCAAGCCGATCAAGGAGACCCGCGACGCGGACCTCCCGCTGGTCGCCGCGCACTTCTTCTACTACGCGGGCTGGGCCGACAAGCTCGACCACGCCGGTTTCGGCGCGAACCCCCGGCCGCTGGGCGTCGCGGGCCAGGTCATCCCCTGGAACTTCCCCCTGCTGATGCTGGCGTGGAAGATCGCCCCGGCCCTCGCGACCGGCAACACGGTCGTCCTGAAGCCGGCCGAGACCACCCCGCTGTCGGCCCTGTTCTTCGCGGACATCTGCCGCCAGGCCGGCCTGCCCAAGGGTGTCGTCAACATCGTGACCGGTGACGGCCGGACGGGCGCCGCGCTGGTCGCCCACCCGGACGTCAACAAGGTCGCCTTCACCGGCTCGACCGCGGTCGGCAAGGAGATCGCCCGCACGGTCGCCGGTACGGCGAAGAAGCTGACGCTCGAACTGGGCGGCAAGGGCGCCAACATCGTCTTCGACGACGCGCCGCTCGACCAGGCCGTCGAGGGCATCGTCAACGGCATCTTCTTCAACCAGGGCCAGGTCTGCTGCGCGGGCTCCCGCCTGCTGGTGCAGGAGTCGGTCCAGGACGAGCTGCTGGACGCCCTCAAGCGCCGGCTGTCCACGCTCCGCCTCGGCGACCCGCTGGACAAGAACACCGACATCGGCGCGATCAACTCCGCCGAGCAGCTGGCCCGGATCACCGCGCTGGCCGAGCGGGGCGAGGCGGAGGGCGCCGAGCGCTGGTCCCCGGCCTGCGAACTGCCGTCCTCCGGCTACTGGTTCGCGCCGACGCTGTTCACGAACGTCACCCAGGCGCACACCATCGCCCGCGAGGAGATCTTCGGCCCGGTGCTGTCGGTCCTCACCTTCCGTACGCCCGACGAGGCCGTCGCCAAGGCCAACAACACCCAGTACGGCCTGTCGGCCGGCATCTGGTCCGAGAAGGGCTCGCGCATCCTGGCCGTCGCGAACAAGCTGCGCGCCGGTGTCGTCTGGTCCAACACGTTCAACAAGTTCGACCCGACCTCGCCGTTCGGCGGTTACAAGGAGTCGGGCTTCGGCCGCGAGGGCGGCCGCCACGGCCTGGAGGCGTACCTCGATGTCTGACCGTTTGAGTGTCTTCAAGACCTACAAGCTGTACGTCGGCGGGAAGTTCCCGCGTTCCGAGAGCGGCCGGGTGTACGAGGTGACGGACTCGAAGGACAACTGGCTGGCCAACGCCCCCCTCTCGTCCCGCAAGGACGCCCGGGACGCGGTGGTCGCCGCGCGCAAGGCGTTCGGCGGCTGGTCCGGCGCGACCGCCTACAACCGCGGCCAGGTCCTCTACCGCGTCGCCGAGATGCTGGAGGGCCGGCGCGAGCAGTTCGCGCGCGAGGTGGCCGACGCGGAGGGCCTGTCCAAGTCGAAGGCGGCGGCCGTCGTGGACGCGACGATCGACCGCTGGGTCTGGTACGCGGGCTGGACCGACAAGATCGCCCAGGTGACCGGCGGCGCCAACCCGGTCGCGGGCCCGTACTTCAACCTCTCCTCCCCCGAGCCGACCGGTGTGGTCGCCGTCGTGGCGCCGCAGGAGTCGTCCTTCCTCGGCCTGGTGTCGGTCGTGGCCCCGGTGATCGCCACCGGCAACACGGCGGTCGTGATCGCCTCCGAGAAGGCCCCCCTGCCGGCCCTGTCCCTGGGCGAGGTGCTCGCCACGTCCGACGTCCCGGGCGGTGTCGTCAACGTCCTGTCCGGCCGTACGGCGGAACTCGCGGCGCCCCTGGCCGCGCACCAGGACGTCAACGCGATCGACCTCGCGGGGGCGGACGAGGCGCTGGCCAAGGAGCTGGAGATCGCGGCGGCCGACAACCTCAAGCGGGTGCTGCGTCCCCAGCCTGTGGATTACTTCGAGACGCCCGGCATCGAGCGGATGACGGCGTTCCTGGAGACGAAGACGGTGTGGCACCCGACGGGGTCGCTGGGTGCGGGAGGGTCTTCGTACTGAGGTCCCGGGGCGCGTTCAGTGCCCCAAGGACGCGAGGACCGGCCCGGCCAGGGGCACGCTGCCCAGCGAGCGGGCCTGGGCCAGCGGAGCCGTCAGCATCCGGGTGCCGACCGGCTGGAAGTCGGCCACCTGGGTGCCGACGCCGTTGTCCAGCGGGTCGACGCCCGTGCCCGCCAGCGGGTTCGGCTTGAGGCCGGCGACCGGGCCGGTGACGTAGCCGACGATGCCCGTCACGGCGCGCAGGCCGGCCTCGGGGTCGATGCTGCCGGGGTCGGCCATGCGGTAGGTCACGCCCGAGCCGGAGACCGTCTCGGCGGACGCCGTGGCCGCCCCGGCGCCCAGGGCCGCCCCGGCGGCGGCGAGGACCACCAGGGCGCGCTGTGCGGCGGAGTGCTGGGGAGAAGCGTGTCGGGCCATCGTTGCTGCCACCTTCTGCTGCACTGGGTAATCGTGTCGGCACGAAGGGTAGTTGAGGCGGGGCTCACGCTCAAAAGCCGACCCGCGGGGTCGGCAGGCGGTCCGCCATACGTCAAACTGGTGTTCCGTGAGCATTCATCCTCCGTCTCCCGCCCGTGTCGTGCTGCTGTGCGGCCCCTCGGGCTCGGGCAAGTCCCTCGTCGCCGCCCGCTCCGGGCTTCCCGTGCTGCGCCTGGACGACTTCTACAAGGAGGGTGACGACCCGACTCTGCCGCTGGTGGAGGGAAGTTCGGACATCGACTGGGACCACCCGCGGTCCTGGGACGCGGACGTCGCGGTCGAGGCCATCGCCCGGCTGTGCGCCACGGGGTCGACGCCGGTGCCGGTGTACGACATCGCGCTGAGCGCCCGTACCGGCGAGGAGACGCTGCACATCGGCCGTACCCCGCTGTTCATCGCGGAGGGCATCTTCGCCGCGGAGATCGTCGGGCGCTGCCGGGAGCTGGGGGTGCTGGCGGACGCGCTGTGTCTGTCGCGCGGGGCGTTCACCACCTTCCGGCGGCGTTTCCTGCGCGATCTGAGGGAGGGCCGCAAGTCGGTGCCGTTCCTGCTGCGCCGCGGCTGGCGGCTGATGCGCGCGGAGCGGTCGATCGTCGCCCGCCAGGTGTCCCTCGGCGCGCACCGCTGCGACCGGGACGAGGCGCTGGGCCGGCTGGCGGCAGCGGCGGCGGGCCGTCAGGCGCGGCAGCAGACGCCGGCCTGAGCGTCGTAGCGGACACGCCAAGCCGCCCGAGGGCGGACAGGCGAAACGGGACTGGCCGGTCCCCCCGGTCCACCAGTCCCGTTCCTGTTCCTCCCCCGTATTCCCCCGTGTTCCCCCGTGGGCCCACCCCCCAGTGGTCCCCACTCCCCCCGTGTTCCCCCCTCGGGCCACTCCCCGGGTGGCCCCGCCTTCAGGCGACCAGTTCGCCGAAGGCGGTCTCTTCGTCCCGGCCGAAGCTGAGGACCTCGTCGTCGCGCAGCCGGCGCAGCGAGCGCCAGATGCTGGACTTCACCGTGCCGACGCTGATGCCGAGGATGTCGGCGATCTCCGGGTCCGTGCGGCCCTCGTAGTAGCGCAGGACCAGCATGGTGCGCTGGAGTTCGGGCAGCCGGGCCAGCGCCTGCCACAGCACCGCGCGCAGCTCGGTGCCGCGCATCGCGTCCGTCTCGCCGGGCGTCTCCGGCAGTTCCTCGGTCGGGTACTCGTTGAGCTTGCGCCGCCGCCAGGCGCTGATGTGCAGGTTGGTCATGGTGCGGCGCAGGTATCCGCCGACCGCGGCCTTGTCGCTGATCCGGTCCCACGCCCGGTACGTCGAGAACAGCGCGCTCTGCAGCAGGTCCTCGGCCTCGTGGCGGTCGCCGGTCAGGTGGTAGGCGGTGGCGTACAGGGAGGCGCGGCGCTCCTGGACGTAGGCGGTGAACTCCGCCTCCGACAGCGAACGGCGCTCCCCCGGGCCCTCCCCGTACGCGGTTCCCCCGTGCGTTTCCCCCGTGTGCGCGTCAACCACCGACATGTACGCCGGATGCTGACGCCCGGTGCCGCGAGCGCACCCCCGCCCGCTCACGGCACCGGACTTCTCGGTTCCCCGGTGCACGTCGTGCAGACGCGTGACCACTGCGCTGGTGCTGATGCTGTGCAGCGTGTTCATCTCGCGCTCCCCGTCGTGGACTTCCGGTGGATCTGTCGTACCGGGCCGTTCCGGCTCGCCGTCCGGCCCGTGACGAAAAGCCTGCCGGGGCGAGTTCATGGCCGTGTCCGTCGACTGTCACAGACCTGTCACAGGGGTCCCGCGGGTGTCCGGCCGTGCCGGTCACCGGCCGCGCACGGCCAGTCGCGATGGGCGAGGAGTGGTGCGGGCCGGTCGTACGACACCCCGTCCATGGGCCAGAATGAGGCCGTGCCTTCCCTGTTGCTGATCGAGGACGACGACGCCATCCGTACGGCCCTGGAGCTCTCCCTGACGCGCCAGGGACACCGGGTGGCCACCGCTGCCAGCGGCGAGGACGGTCTGAAGCTGCTGCGCGAGCAGCGGCCGGACCTGATCGTGCTGGACGTGATGCTGCCCGGTATCGACGGGTTCGAGGTCTGCCGCCGCATCCGGCGCACCGACCAGCTCCCGATCATCCTGCTGACCGCGCGCAGCGACGACATCGACGTGGTGGTCGGGCTGGAGTCGGGGGCCGACGACTATGTCGTCAAGCCGGTGCAGGGCCGGGTGCTGGACGCCCGGATCCGGGCCGTGCTGCGGCGCGGTGAGCGCGAGTCCAGCGACTCGGCGACCTTCGGCAACCTCGTCATCGACCGTTCGGCGATGACGGTCACGAAGAACGGCGAGGACCTCCAGCTGACCCCGACCGAGCTGCGGCTGCTGCTGGAGCTGAGCCGGCGGCCCGGTCAGGCGCTGTCCCGGCAGCAGTTGCTGCGGCTGGTGTGGGAGCACGACTACCTGGGCGACTCGCGCCTGGTCGACGCGTGTGTGCAGCGGCTGCGCGCCAAGGTCGAGGACGTCCCGTCTTCCCCGACGCTGATCCGTACCGTCCGTGGTGTCGGTTACCGCCTGGACGCCCCTCAGTGACCGGAACGCGAGAAGGGCTGCGCGGCTGGGCCGCGGGGCGTGGCGGAAGTCTGTCGCGGCTGCGGTTCACCAGTCTGCGGCTGCGCCTGGTGGTGGTGTTCGCGCTGGTCGCGCTGACCGCCGCGGTGTCGGCGTCGGGCATCGCCTACTGGCTCAACCGGGAGGCGGTGCTCACCCGCGCCCAGGACGCGGTGCTGCGCGACTTCCGGCAGGAGATGCAGAACCGCGCGGGCGCGCTGCCCGAGCACCCGAGCCAGGACCAACTCCAGCGCGCGGCGGGCCAGATGGCCGCCAGCAGCCAGCGCTTCAGCGTGCTGCTGGTCGCCACGGACGCCGACGGCAAGACGGTGTACGGCAACTCGGGCGGCATCAACGGCTTCGCGCTGGAGGACGTGCCGTCGTCGCTGCGCGCGGCCGTGACCGAGCGGCAGCGGGTGACCGACCAGAACAAGGAGCCGTACCACCTGTACTGGCAGCGGGTCGTGGACCACGGCACGCCGTTCCTGGTGGCCGGGACGCGCGTCATCGGCGGTGGCCCGACCGGCTACATGGCGAAGTCGCTGGAGCCGGAGGCCAAGGACCTCAACTCGCTGGCCTGGTCGCTGGGCATCGCCACCGGTCTCGCGCTGATCGGCGCCGCGCTGCTCGCGCAGGCCGCCGCCACGACCGTGCTGAAGCCGGTGCACCGGCTCGGGGTGGCCGCGCGCCGGCTCGGCGAGGGCCGGCTGGACACCCGGCTGCGGGTCTCCGGCACCGATGAACTCGCCGATCTGTCACGGACGTTCAACAACGCGGCCGAGGCGCTGGAGAAGCGGGTCGCGGAGATGGCCGCGCGGGACGAGGCGTCCCGCCGGTTCGTCGCCGACATGTCGCACGAGCTGCGCACCCCGCTCACCGCCATCACCGCCGTCACGGAGGTGCTGGAGGAGGAGCTGGAGGCGGAGACCGGCAGCATGGACCCGATGATCGAGCCCGCGGTCCGGCTGGTGGTCAGCGAGACCCGGCGGCTGAACGACCTGGTCGAGAATCTGATGGAGGTCACCCGCTTCGACGCGGGCACCGCCCGGCTGGTCCTGGACGACGTGGACGTCGCCGACCAGATCACCGCCTGCATCGACGCCCGGGCCTGGCTGGACGCGGTCGAGCTGGACGCCGAGCGCGGCATCCACGCCCGGCTGGACCCGCGCCGGCTGGACGTGATCCTCGCCAATCTGATCGGCAACGCGCTCAAGCACGGCGGGTCGCCGGTGCGGGTGTCGGTGCGGGAGGCGGAGGACTCGGTCGAGATCCGGGTCCGCGACCACGGGCCGGGCATCCCCGAGGACGTCCTGCCGCACGTCTTCGACCGCTTCTACAAGGCGAGCGCCTCCCGGCCGCGCTCCGAGGGCAGCGGGCTCGGCCTGTCCATCGCCCTGGAGAACGCCCACATCCACGGCGGCGAGATCACCGCCGCGAACTCTCCCGAGGGCGGCGCGGTGTTCACGCTCCGGCTGCCCCGGGACTCCTCGCCGCTGACCGAGCAGGACGGCGAAGACGGCGGGGGCGGCGGAAACGGCGGGGGCAACGGAAACGGCAAGGAAGGCAAGGGCGGCAAGGACGCGCGGGACGGCGCGGGGAAGGAGGGGTCATGACCATACGACGCCTGGTGGCACTCCCCCTCCTCGGCGCGCTGCTCACCGGCTGCGGCATCCGGGCCACGGAGGTGCCGACCGACTTCGGGGCGGCGCCGTCCCGGGTGCCGTGCTCGCTGGCCGGGCCGGACCGGTCCGCGCAGTCCTCGCGCGGGGTGCCGGTGCAGGTCTTCCTGCTGTGCGGGGCGTCCCTGGTCGCGGTGGACCGCACGGTGCCGGTCCCGGAGGGCACCCCGGACGCCCGGCGCCGGGTGATCGTGGCGCAGGGGCTGCTGGACCAGCTCGCCGCGTCCCCGTCGGCCGCGGAGCGCTCCGCGGGCTATACGACGTACGTCCCGGGTGCGCTCGGCGTGCGCGGGCCCGGCCCGAAGGACCCCGAGGACGCGCTCCGGCTGAGCACGGCACCCTCGCGCCTGTCCTCCCAGGCCCTGGCCCAGCTGGTGTGCACGCTGTCCGACTCGGCGGCCACGGAGGGCGACGGCTCGGTCATCCTGGGCGGCCCGGACGCGGGCCCGCTGCGGCGCTACGAGTGCACGGACGAGGTCCGCGACCACCCGGCCGGCACCCGGCCACCGTCCGGCGAGGTCACGGGGTAGACGGGGCGGTCCGGCCGGTGACCCCTCCGGGTGGTTCCCTCCGGGTGGTTCCCTACGGGGGATGCTCTACGGGGTCACGTCGGCGGTCGTCGGCGTGCCGTGCCGGAACGTCGGCGCGGCGGAGCGAAACGCCGTCCCGGCTCAGGCGAAACGTCGTCGGGGCGGAGGCGAAACGTTTTCACCCCGGAACCGTTTCGCACCGTGGCCGCGTCTAGGGGGGCGTGCAGCGTCAAGGCTCCATCGGCGGCAGCGCCGCGATCCGCATCCGTGTGACGGGGGGTGTCCTCCTCGCCACGCACCTAGCCCTCGTCGCCTGGCTGATGCTGCGCCCCCTGGACGTCCCCTGGGTGATGCCCCCGAATCTGCGCCCGCTGGCCGGGATCCGGGCCGATCTGGCGCTGGGCTGGCCCGGGGCCGCCCGGCCGCTCGGCGAGGGTCTCGGGCTGCTCGCCCCGCTGGGCGTGCTGCTGCCGGCGGCGCACGGCAGGCTCACCGTCTCCCCGCTCGCCTCGCTGCTGCGGACGGCCGCGGCCGGCGCGCTGATCTCCCTGGGCATCGCCCTGTTGCAGACCGGGGTGCCGGGTCGGGTGGTGGACGTCGACTCGCTGCTGCTGAACACGGCGGGGGTCGTGCTGGCCCACCTGGCCGTCGTACCGGCGGGCCGGTCCTGGCTGCGCCGGCGGGCGGTGCGGGAACCGGGCGCGGCGGCCGGACCGGCGGTCAGCATCGCGGAGGAGCTGTCTCAGGGCCGTACCCCGACGATTCCCAGGGTCGGGATCGCACCTTAGAGTGATGCTTCGTCCTCTTCGTCCGCCTACCGTGGAAGGCAGTTGAGGAGCCCGCCCAGGGCCCCGTCACCGGCTCGGAAGCGAGCCGACGACCACGGAGGAGCCGACATGACCGCCCTTTCCCGCCCCACCCACGGCCGCGTGATCGGCGGAGTCTGCGCCGGACTGGCCCGGCGCTTCGGTACCTCGGCCACGACGATGCGGGTGATCTTCCTGGTGTCCTGCCTGCTGCCGGGCCCGCAGTTCCTGCTGTACATAGCGCTGTGGCTGCTGCTGCCGTCCGAGGACAAGGCCCGCACCGCCTGGTGAGGCACCGAGCCGCCCAACGAGCGGCGGGGCGAGCACGGTACGGGGGCGCGGCCGGACGTGCCGGAGCGCCCCGCGTGACCTGCGGTGGCCGGGGTCAGCCGAGCGGAAGCCCGTTGACCGGCGTGCCCTTCGTGGGCAGGCCCTTGACCGGCAGTCCGCCGAGCAGACCGGCGACCGGCTTGGTCGGACCCTCGGCCACGGCGCGCTCGGCGACGGGCTGCGCGGCGACCAGCCCCTTGCGGGCGACCGGCACCGCGGCGGCGACACCGCGCTTGGCCAGGGGCTTGAGCGTCTTCACCGCCCCGCTGTCGGGCAGCGAGTCCACGACCTGCCCGGGCGGCAGCAGCTTCGTGACGGTGTCCAGGGTGTGGGCGGCGTCCGGGGCGGCCGGGGCCGCGTTGGCCGCGCCCGCGCCGAGGGCGGCGACGGCGGCGCCGAGGGCGGCGACACCGAGGGTCTTGGCAGCAGACTGCTTCATGGTGCATGCGTCCTTGCGTGCGGAGACAGGGGCTCACGAACGATCTGAGCGATCCACGACCGTAAACACCGCACACCATCCGCCGCAAACACCGAAATACGGACGCCGGGGGAGATCACACCCGTTTTCCGCGCCGCCCGCCCTGCGGTGGTCGGCCCTCCGAGCGGGCGGAACCGCTGGTAGGCGCGGTCTGCCGGAACAGCCATTCGGATTCCAGCTCGGCGTATCCGGGTTTGACCACCTCGTTGATCACCGCGAGTCTTTCATCGAAAGGAATGAACGCCGATGTCATCGCATTGACGGGACCGGCGGCCGGGCCGTCCTCCACCGGATCACCTGATCGTCAGCCCGCGTCCGGGTCCCGCTGCGATGCTTTTCCGTCGATACGCAACGGTGACCCGCCGTACGGGTTTCGTCCACCGCCCCTTCTGACACTGTTCTGTCATGGGACAGCAAGCGACGCCGGTGCGAACGGCCAGGCTGGGAAAGGCGGTCGGCCCGGCGCCGGCACCGGTGTGCGGAGCGGTGCTGCTGCTCCCCGACGGCGAGGAGGCATCGACCCGCCGGCCGTCCCCCGTGCGGCCGCTCTCCCTGATCCGCTCCCTGGGCCGCGCCCTCGCCCGGGCGGGCCGCGCCGAGGGGCTGGCGGTGCACCGCGTCCAGTACCGCTACCGCGGCTGGAACGGCGGCGAGGCGCATCTGGCGGCGGACGCCGAGTGGGCCACCGAGGAGGTCGTACGCCGCTACGGCGACGTCCCCGTGTGCCTGGTCGGTGTCGACATGGGCGGCCGGGCGGCACTGCGCTCCGGCGGTCACGAGGCCGTCAACTCCGTGGTGGCGCTGGCCCCGTGGCTCCCGGAGGAGGACGTGGCCGCTCCCGCCGAACCGGTGAAGCAGCTGGTGGGCCGCCGGGTCCTGATCGCGCACGGCACGAACGACGAGCGCACCGACCCGGAACTGTCGTTCCGCTACGCGGCGCGGGCGAAGAAGGCGAACCGCGAGGTGTGCCGCTTCGAGGTGCACTCCGACGGCCACGCACTGCACGGCCACCGCTCCGAAGTCCTCGCCCTGACCACCGACTTCGTCCTGGGCGCCCTGTTCGGCCACCCCGTCTCCCGCCCGGTGGAGGACGCCCTGGCGGCTCCCCCGCCGATCGGCCTGAGGATGCCGCTGGCGGCGGGGTTCGGGCGGTCGTTGCGGCGGTAGCGCGGGGTGCGGCTCGGCGGAAACCGTGCACCGGCCGGATCGGGCCGCCGGGAGGGGCGTCGGACTCGTCCGGTTCCCCGGCCGTGCCCGTCGTACGCGACCCCCTCGACGGAAAGCATCCCGCCCGCCCCGGTCGGCCCTGCCCTGGTGGGGCGCGCGTGGGCCGCTCGGCGCGCAACCGGCGGTGCGCCGAAGGGCCGGCGCCGGCGGCAGACCGCCCGCGGCGGCCACCGCCTCTCCCCTTGGGTTTCCGCGGACGGGAATGGCCCTCAGGGAAGGAGGTTGCCCCTTCTCGAGAGCAGGAACTTCTTGAACGCCGCCACCGGTGGGGTGTCCGGGCGGTCGGCCAGCCACGCCACGCCGATCTCCCGGGCCGCGCGCGGGGCCGTGACCGTCAGTTCGACCACGCCGGGGCGGGGGACCGTCGGCGGGGGCAGCAGGGCCACGCCGAGACCGGCCGCGACCAGGCCCCGCAGGGTTTCGGCCTCCTCGCCCTCGAAGGCGACCCTCGGCCGGAAGCCCGCCTGGCGGCACAGGTCGTCGGTGATGCGGCGCAGGCCGTAGCCGGGCTCCAGGGTGACGAAGGTTTCCTCGGCCGCCTCGGCCAGACGGATGCGGCGGCGGGCGGCCAGCCGGTGGTCCGCGGGGACGACCAGGCGCAGCTTCTGCTCGTCCAGGCGGCGGGCGACCAGGTCGGGGGCGTCGGGCACCGGCGAGGTGAGGCACAGGTCCAGCTCGCCGGCGCGCAGCCGCTCCAGCATCGCCTCGCCGTAGTTCTGCACGAGGCTGAAGCGGACGCGCGGGTGGTCGGCGCGGAAGGCGTGCAGCAGGCCGGGTACGGTCTCCGCGCCCATGGTGTGCAGGAAGCCGAAGGCGACCTTGCCGGTGGCCGGGTCGGCGTCCGCGCGGACCTCCTCGGCGGCCCGTTCGATCTCGGCGAGGGCCCGCTCGGCGGAGGCGAGGAAGGTGCGGCCGGCGGTGGTCAGGGAGACCGTGCGGCCGTGCCGGGCGAACAGCTCGACGCCCAGGTCCCGTTCCAGGCGGGCCATCGCGCGCGAGAGGGTGGACTGGGGGACGTTCAGCTCCTGCGCGGCCCGGGTGACGTGCTCCGTGCGGGCCACCCCGGCGAAGTAGGCGAGGCGCGGCGCGAGCAACAGCGCCATGTCTTCTGTGTCACTGAACGGTGACAGCCGGGCCCGTGAGCTTCGCTGATGCGCCATGGGAACGATTATGGCCGTTCCATGCATTGGACGCATGAGCCGCGTGGTCCTTACGGTCGAGGCATGTCTCCCGCCAGTACCGGGGCGTCCACCAGTGTGGGCGCCGTACCGTCCGTTCCCGTCCCCGACTCCTCCGGCTCCGACACCGGCGGCTCCGACTCCCGTATGACTCCGGGCGGCCCCGGCTACCGCCGGATGAGCCTCGCCCTCTTCCTCGCCGGGGTCGCGACCTTCGCCCTGCTGTACTCCACCCAGGCGCTGCTGCCGCTGATCTCCGGGGAGTTCGGGGTGGCGGCGAGCGAGGCGAGCTGGACGGTGGCGGCGGCGACCGGCGGACTCGCGCTGTTCGTGCTGCCGATGAGCGCCCTGTCCGAGCGGTTCGGCCGCCGTACGGTGATGACGGCCTCGCTGGCCGTCGCCGTCGCCGTGGGTCTGCTGGTGCCCTTCGCGCCGTCGCTCGGCGCGCTGGTGGTGCTGCGGGGCGTGCAGGGCGCGGCGCTGGCCGGTCTGCCGGCCTCGGCCACGGCCTACCTGGCCGAGGAGGTCCGGCCGAAGGCGCTGGTCACCGCGATCGGGCTGTTCGTGGCGGGCAACAGCGTCGGCGGCATGAGCGGCCGGGTGATCACCGGCTGGGTCGCGCAGGAGTGGGGCTGGCGGATCTCCGTCGGCGTCATCGGCGTCCTGGCGGTCGCGTGCGCGGTGGCGTTCCGGCTGCTGCTGCCCGCCCCGCGCCACTTCACGCCCGGCTCGCTGCGGCCCCGGGTCCTGCTCGGCACGGTCCGCGGCCACCTCGCCGACCCGCTGCTGCGCCGCCTGTACGCGATCGGCGCGCTGTTCATGACGGTGTTCGGCGGCGTCTACACGGTGATCGGCTACCGGCTGACGGCGACGCCGTTCGGGCTGCCGCAGGGCATCGTGGGCTCGATCTTCCTGGTGTACCTGGTGGGTACGGTGTCCGCCTCGGCCGCGGGCCGGCTGGTGGGCCGGTTCGGCCGCCGGGGCGCGCTGTACCTGGCGGGCGGTACGACCGCGGCGGGCCTGCTGCTGTCGCTCGCCGCGTCGCTGCCGCTGGTCCTGCTGGGGCTGGTGCTGATCACGGCGGGCTTCTTCGCCGGGCACGCGGTGGCCTCCTCGGCGGTCGGCAAGACGGCCACGCACGGCCGCGCCCAGGCTTCGGCGCTGTACCAGTCCGCGTACTACATCGGCTCCAGCGTGGGCAGCACGGTCGGCGCGCTGGCCTTCCGCACGGGCGGCTGGGCGGGCACGGTCGGCGTCGGCCTGCTGGCGGTGGCGGGCGTGGTGGCGATCACGGTGCTCGGTTCCGTGGCGGCGCGGCGGGCGGTGGCGCGCCCCGGGCGGGCTTCCGTACGGGCCGCGGCGCACTGAGACCGCCCCCCGCTGTGACCTCCGGGCACTGACGCCTCCGGGCACCGGGCGGCCCCCGCGCACCGGGCATTTTCCGACTCCGGCGGTCATTGTCGGTGGGCTGCGGTAGCTTCCGAGGTGCTGGGGCGCGACGGTGCGCCACCGGGACGGCCGCAGGGGTGGGTGGACGATGGGCAACGGAACGGCGACGGCGGACCTCGATGTCGCGCTGGAGAAGCACCGGACCGAGCTGACGGGGTACTGCTACCGGATGCTCGGGTCCTCCTTCGAGGCCGAGGACGCGGTGCAGGACACCCTGGTGCGGGCCTGGCGGAACTACGAGAAGTTCGAGGGCCGTTCCTCGCTCAGGTCGTGGCTGTACCGGATCGCGACGAACGTGTGCCTGGACATGCTGTCGGCGGGCAACAAGCGGGCCCGGCCGATGGATCTGTCGGAGGCCACCCCGCTCGCGCAGGCGGCGCTCAACCCGCGCCCGGACCACACCTGGCTGGAGCCGATGCCGGACGCGCGGGTGCTGCCGGCCGTGGCGGACCCGGCGGAGGCGGCGGTCGCCAAGGAGTCGGTGCGGCTCGCCTTCATGGCGGCGCTCCAGCAGCTGCCGCCCAAGCAGCGGGCGGTGCTGATCCTGCGCGAGGTGCTGGCGTGGAAGGCGAGCGAGGTGGCCGAGCTGCTGGAGACCTCGGTGGCCTCGGTGAACAGCGCCTTGCAGCGGGCCCGGGCCACGCTCGCGGAGCGGTCGGACGCGGGGGCCGAGGGGGCGGTGTCCGATCCGCTGGACGAGGAGCAGCAGAGGCTGCTGGAGCGGTACGTCAAGGCGTTCGAGGGCTACGACATGACGGCGCTGACGGCGCTGCTGCACGAGGACGCCATCATGACGATGCCGCCGTTCGACCTGTGGCTGCGCGGCACGGCCGACATCACCGGCTTCATGCTGACCATCGGCGCCTCCTGCGCCGGGTCCCGGCTGGTGCCGGTCCAGGCCAACGGCCTGCCGGCGTTCGCGCACTACAAGCCGGACCCGGAGAACGGCGGGTTCACGCCGTGGGCGGTGCAGGTGCTGGAGATCTCAGCCGGCCGGATCACCGGTTTCCACTGCTTCCTCGACACCCAGCGGTGGTTCCCGCTGTTCGACCTGCCCCTCCGTCTGGAGGCGGAGGCCGACCAGGCCCAGCAGGGCGACTAGCGCGGGACCGGCGTCCCGCAGCCGTATCCGCCCGCCGGCCCGGCGGGCGGTCAGCTCCAGCCGGGCGAGCAGATCGACGGCGGCCAGCCCCGGCGGCCCGAGCCCGCCCACATCACACACCACCACCCCGCCCGCCCCGCCCGCGAGCGCTTCCCGCACCCGGGCACACCACCCCGCCACCTCACCGGGACGGACGGGACCGCTCAGCACGAGCACGGCGACGGGCGTCTTGGCATCCACGTGCGGATAGACCGCCGGGGCGGCCGGAACTCATCGCGGGTGGGCCACCGCGACCGGGAATGCCGAACGGGACCGGTGCAGGTCCACCGGTCCCGTTCACCCGCATGGGGAAACCGCAGGTCAGGCGATGCGCTCCAGGACCACGGGGGTGGGCTCGAAGGCGGTGCCCGGGGCCGCGATGTCGTAGGAGTCCGTCACGGCCTGGAGGGCGTACTCGAAGCGTTCGGGGGTGTCGGTGTGGAGGGTGAGGAGGGGCTGGCCCTCGGTCACCCGGTCGCCGGGCCTGGCGTGGAGTTCGACGCCGGCCGCCGCCTGCACCGGGTCCTCCTTGCGGGCGCGGCCGGCGCCCAGGCGCCAGGCGGCGATGCCGATGTCGTAGGCGTCGAGGCGGGTCAGGACGCCGGTGGCGGGGGCCTTCACCACGTGCTGTTCCTTCGACGTGGGCAGCGGGGCGTCCGGGTCGCCGCCCTGGGCCGCGATCATCCGGCGCCAGACGTCCATCGCCGAGCCGTCGGCCAGCGCCTTCGCCGGGTCGGCGTCCTTCAGCCCGGCGGCGTCCAGCATCTCGCGGGCCAGCGCGAGCGTCAGTTCCACGACGTCCGCCGGGCCGCCGCCCGCCAGCACCTCCACGGACTCGCGGACCTCCAGGGCGTTGCCCGCCGTCAGGCCCAGCGGGGTGGACATGTCGGTGAGCAGCGCGACCGTCTTCACCCCGTGATCGGTGCCGAGGCCGACCATCGTGGACGCCAGTTCGCGGGCGTCCTCGATCGTCTTCATGAAGGCGCCCGAGCCCACCTTGACGTCCAGGACCAGCGAGCCGGTGCCCTCGGCGATCTTCTTGGACATGATGGAGGAGGCGATCAGCGGGATGGCCTCGACGGTGCCGGTGACGTCCCGCAGCGCGTAGAGCTTCTTGTCGGCGGGGGCCAGGCCGTCGCCCGCCGCGCAGATCACAGCGCCGGTGGTGTCCAGGACGTCCAGCATCTCCTCGTTGGAGAGCAGGGCGCGCCAGCCGGGGATGGACTCCAGCTTGTCCAGGGTGCCGCCGGTGTGGCCGAGGCCCCGGCCGGAGAGCTGGGGCACGGCCGCCCCGCAGGCCGCGACGAGCGGGGCCAGCGGCAGGGTGATCTTGTCGCCGACGCCGCCGGTGGAGTGCTTGTCGGCCGTCGGGCGGGACAGCGAGGAGAAGTCCATGCGCTCGCCGGAGGCGATCATGGCCGCGGTCCAGCGGGCGATCTCGCGGCGGTTCATGCCGTTCAGCAGGATCGCCATGGCGAGCGCGGACATCTGCTCGTCGGCGACCTCGCCGCGGGTGTACGCGTCGATGACCCAGTCGATCTGCTGGTCGGTCAGCTCGCCGCGGTCCCGCTTGGTGCGGATGACGGAGATGGCGTCCATGGCCATGGCTGGGGCTTCCTTCCGGGAGGTGCGAAGTGTGCGGCCCCCCTGCGAACGGTGCAGGGGGGCCGTACGGCGTTACTGGGTGAGATGGTCCGGGCCGAAGGCCTGGGGCAGCATCTCGGCGAGCGTCAGGACGCCCGCGGGGGTGTCCAGCAGCAGGTCCGGGCCGCCGAACTCGTACAGCAGCTGGCGGCAGCGGCCGCACGGGACCAGCAGGGCGCCGGCGCCGTCGACGCAGGTGAAGTGCGTCAGCCGGCCGCCGCCGGTGCGCTGGAGCTCGGAGACCAGGCCGCACTCGGCGCACAGGCCGAGGCCGTAGGAGGCGTTCTCCACGTTGCAGCCGGTGACCGTGCGGCCGTCGTCGACCAGGGCCGCGACCCCGACCGGGTAGCCCGAGTAGGGGGCGTAGGCGTGGGACATGGCCTCCCGCGCCCGGGCGCGCAGCGGCTCCCAGTCGAAGGCGGCGTCGTCCCGGGTCACTTGCCCTGGCCCTTCCGGTAGCGCATGCCGTCCGCCTTGGGCATCCGCAGCCGCTGCGCGGACAGCGAGAGCACCAGCAGCGTGACGACGTACGGGGTGGCGCCCACGAAGTCGCTCGGGACCTCGTCGGTGAGCAGGTACCAGACCAGCACCAGCACGGCCATGACGGCACTGACCACGCCCTGGACCACGGCCTTCTTGTACAGCTTCCAGCCGGCCAGCAGCGCCAGCAGGACGACCAGGAGCAGCAGCAGCGCGTGCACGGTGACACCGCCGTTGCGCAGCTGGAGGGCGTCGGAGTAGCCGAACAGGCCCGCGCCCATGGCCAGCCCGCCGGGCCGCCAGTTGCCGAAGATCATGGCGGCGAGACCGATGTAGCCGCGGCCCGCGGTCTGGCCCTCCAGGTAGGTGTGCGAGGTGACCAGCGCGAGGAAGGCGCCGCCGAGGCCGGCCAGGCCGCCGGAGACGGCGACGGCCGCGTACTTGTACTGGTAGACGTTGACGCCGAGGGACTCCGCGGCGACCGGGTTCTCACCGCAGGAGCGCAGCCGCAGGCCGAACGGGGTGCGCCACAGCAGCCACCAGCTGCCGACGAACAGCAGCACGGCCACGATCGTGATCACGGACAGGTTGGTGACCAGCCCGCCGACGATGCCGGCGAGGTCGGAGACCAGGAACCAGTGGTGCTTCTCAAGAGAGGCGAGGCCGTCGGACAGACCGGGGACGGTGATGTCGGGCAGCGAGTCCGCGGGCGGGGACTGCTTGGGGTTGCCGCCCTCCTGCGCCGCCGAGCCGTCGGCGAAGAACAGCTTGGCGAGGTACTGGGTGGCACCGAGCGCGAGCAGGTTGACGGCGACACCGGAGACGATGTGGTCGACGCCGAAGGTGATGGTGGCGACGGCGTGCACCAGGCCGCCGAGGACACCGAAGCCGATGCCGCACAGCAGGCCGAGCCAGGGGCTGGACTGCCAGCCGACCCAGCCGGCGCCGAAGGTGCCGAGGATCATCATGCCTTCGAGGCCGATGTTGACCACGCCGGCCCGCTCGGACCACAGGCCCGCGAGCCCGGCGAGGCCGATCGGCACGGCGAGGCCGAGCGCGGCGGCGACCTGGCCGGAGGAGTCCAGCTGGTTGGAGTCGGTGATCATCCGGACGGCCGCGAGGAGCAGCAGGGCGCCGGCGACGATCATGAGGACCTGGCCGAGGGAGCGGCCCGAGCGCTGGGGCGCGCCGGGTGCCTTGGGCGCCGCGGGCGGCGGCGTGTCGGTCATCGTGGCAGTCATCACGCCACCTCCTGCTTCTTCGTCGGGGCGGCGGCCTGGGCGGCGAGTTCCGCGCCGACCCGCTGCTGCTGGCGCTTGAGGCCGTAGCGCCGGACGACCTCGTAGGCGATCACGACGCACAGGACGATGACGCCCTGGATCACGCCGAGGATCTCCTTGTCGTAGCCCTGGAACTCCAGGTGGTTGGTGGTGCGCTCCAGGAAGCCCCAGAGCAGGGCGCCGAGCGCGATGCCGATCGGGTTGTTGCGGCCGAGCAGCGCGATGGCGATGCCGGTGAAGCCGATGCCGGTGGGGAAGCTGTTGTCGTACTGGTGGCTCTCGTTCAGCAGCGTGGGCATGCCGATCAGACCGGCCACCGCACCCGAGATGATCATGCTGGTGGCGACCATCTTCTTCACCGACACACCGCTCGCGGCGGCCGCGCTCTCGGACTGGCCGACGGTGCGCAGGTCGAAGCCGAACCGGGTGCGGCCGAGCACGAACCAGTAGGCGAGGCCGACGATCACGGCGACGACGATGAAGCCGTCCAGCACACCGGCCGGGCCGGTGTCGATGCTGAAGAAGAACGAGGACGACGGCAGCGGCTCGGTGGAGACCAGGGTGCCGCCCTGCTGGAGTTCGCCGAGCCGCTCGGGCTGGAGCAGATAGCCGATGACGGCGGTGGCGATGGAGTTCAGCATGATGGTCGCGATGACCTCGCTGACGCCCCGGGTCACCTTCAGCACACCGGCGATGGCCGCCCACAGGGCGCCGGTCGCCATGGCGCAGATCATGATCAGCGGGATGGCGATCCAGCCGGGCACGGCCAGCGCGCCGCCGAGGACGGCGGCGATGAACGCGGCGAGCCGGTACTGGCCGTCGACACCGATGTTGAACAGGTTCATCCGGAAGCCGACGGCGACCGCGATACCGGCGAGGTAGTACGTGGTGGCCTTGTTCAGGATGTAGACCTGGCTGTCGCTGGCGAAGCCGTAGCTCATCATGTCGCTGAACGCGGCGCCGGGGTTCTTGCCGGTCGCGAGGATCACCAGGGCGGTGACGACGAGCGCGGCGACGACCGCCAGCAGCGGCGCGGCGATGCCGAGGGCCAGCCGCTCCTTGTCGATGCGTGAGGTCAGCTTGTTCATCGCTCGTCGTCCTCTGTGTGCTCCAGGTGGCCGGTGGCCGCACCCGTCATGGCGGAGCCCAGCTCTTCGGGGGTGATGGTGGCGGGGTCGGCGTCGGCGACCAGGCGGCCCCGGTACATCACCCGCAGGGTGTCGGACAGGCCGATCAGCTCGTCCAGGTCGGCGGAGATCAGCAGGACGGCCAGGCCCTCGCGGCGGGCCTCGCGGATGTAGTCCCAGATGGCCGCCTGGGCGCCGACGTCCACACCGCGGGTGGGGTGGGCGGCGATCAGCAGCTTGGGGTGGTGGCTCATCTCGCGGCCGACGATCAGCTTCTGCTGGTTGCCGCCGGACAGCGAGGCCGCGGTCACGTCGATGCCGGGGGTGCGGACGTCGTACGACTTGACGATCCGCTCGGTGTCGGCGCGGGCCGCCTTGATGTCGAGCAGCGCGCCGCGCGAGTTGGGCTTCTCGCTGACGTGGCCGAGGATGCGGTTCTCCCACAGCGGGGCTTCCAGCAGCAGGCCGTGGCGGTGGCGGTCCTCGGGGATGTAGCCGATGCCGGCCAGGCGGCGGTCGCGGGTGGCGGCGCCGGAGATGTCGGCGCCGTCGAGCGTGATGACGCCCGCGTCGGGCTGCCGCATGCCCATGATCGCCTCGACCAGCTCGGACTGGCCGTTGCCCTCCACGCCGGCGATGCCGAGGACCTCGCCCTTGTGGATGGTGAAGGAGATCTCGTCGAGGATGACCCGCTCGATGCCGTCGAGGCCGGTCTGCGTCAGGTGGACGCCGTCCAGCGTGAGCATCGGGACGTCCGTGACGGTGGACTCCTCGGTGTCCGGGCTGGGCAGCTCGCTGCCGACCATCAGCTCGGCCAGCTGCCTGGGGGTGGTGGTGCGCGGGTCGGCGGTGCCGACGGTGGTGCCGCGCCGGATGACGGTGATCTCGTCGGCGACCGACAGCACCTCGCCCAGCTTGTGGGAGATGAAGATGACGGTGAGGCCCTCGGCCTTCAGCTCGCGCAGGTTGTCGAAGAGCGCGTCGACCTCCTGCGGCACGAGCACGGCGGTCGGCTCGTCGAGGATGAGGGTGCGGGCGCCGCGGTAGAGGACCTTGAGGATCTCCACGCGCTGGCGGTCGGCGACGCCCAGCTCCTCCACGAGGACGTCGGGCCGGACGTTCAGGCTGTACGCGTCCGAGATCTCCTTGATCCTGGCGCGGGCCCGGCCCCCGATGCCGTGCAGCTTCTCCGCGCCGAGGACGACGTTCTCCAGCACGGTGAGGTTGTCGGCGAGCATGAAGTGCTGGTGCACCATGCCGATGCCGCGGGCGATGGCGTCGCCGGGGTTGTGCAGGACGACCTGCTCGCCGTTGACCGTGATGGTGCCCTCGTCCGGCTGCTGCATGCCGTAGAGGATCTTCATCAGGGTGGACTTGCCGGCACCGTTCTCACCGCACAGGGCGTGGACGGTGCCCGTGCGTACGGTGATGTCGATGTCGCGGTTGGCGACGACGCCGGGGAAACGCTTGGTGATGCCGCGCAGTTCGACGGCAGCGGGCGGGCTGGACGCGTTGATGGCGCACTCTCCTCGGGGAAAGAGGCTGCGGGGAGGGGGCAGGCGTCGGCGACGCTAGCGCGGCAACTCCGCGCTACACGCGTAGAGTTGACACATTGTTATGGCTCGGCGAGGGGGCTGGGGAGGCCCCCGCGCCGAGCCGGGGTCCGAGCGGACCCATCAGGTCACGGGGTGGTCTTGACCTTGATGGAGCCGTCGACGATCTTCTTCTTCGCCGCGTCCAGCTTGGCCTGGATGTCGTCGATGAAGCCGCCGCTCGGGGACAGCTTCACGCCGTCCTGGGCGAGCGCGTAGGTGTGGGTGCCGCTCAGCGGCTTGCCGTCGTGGACCGACTTGACGAAGTCGTACACGCCGAGGTCGACGTTCTTGACCATCGAGGTCAGGATCGAGTTCTTGTACTTGGCCAGACCCGGGACGTTGTACTGGTCCGAGTCCACGCCGATCGCCCAGGCGCCCTTCTTGCCCGCGACGGCCTCGATGGCGCCGTTGCCGGAGGAGCCGGCCGCCGTGTAGACGACGTCGGCGCCGTTGTCCAGCATGCCCTGCGCGGCCTCCTTGCCCTTGTCGGGGCTGGCGAAGCCGGAGGTGTCCGAGCCGTGCGACAGGTACTGGGTGTCGACCTTGATCTTCGGGTCGGTGTCCTTGACGCCCTGGACGTAGCCCGCCTCGAACTTCTTGATCAGCGGGACGTCGACACCGCCGATGAAGCCGACGTGCTTCGACTTGCTCTTCAGCGCGGCGGCGACACCGGCCAGGTAGGAGCCCTGCTCCTCGGTGAAGGTGATGCTGTCGACGTTGGTGCCGTTCACGACCGAGTCGACGATGCCGAAGCTGGTCTTCGGGTACCTCGCGGCGACCTTGGTCATGGAGGCGGCGTAGGCGTAACCGATGCCGACGATCGGGTTGTAGCCGGCCTCCGCGAGGTCCGACAGGCGCTGCTCGCGGTCGGCCTCGGTGTCGGAGGTCTTGGCGGTCAGCTCCTTGATCTCGCCGCCGAACTCCGTCTTCGCCTTGTCGGCACCGCGCGCGGCGGAGTCGTTGAAGGAGCGGTCGCCACGGCCGCCGACGTCGAAGGCGAGGCCGACCTTGACCCCCTTGCCGCCACCGGAGGACGGGGAGGACTCCTTCTCGGAGGAGGTGCTGCCACAGGCAGTGGCAGTCACGGCGAGAGCTGCGGACGCGATACACGCAGCAGAAAGCTTGGCTACCCGGCGCACGGGAAGGCTCCTTCACCTGACCTGAGCGCCATGTCGGCGCTTGATGGGAGCACCTTGTCAGCGCTCCGGCCGAGTCGCCCCTTCGGCGTCGGCTTCGCGGCATCGTAACGCGCGTAGATGTCGCAAAAAACCCTCTCGGGAAGCCGTTATCGATTCGAGGCAAACACCGTCTGAACTCGGACTCCGGGTCGTATACGGGCCGCGTCGCCGTCCGTGTGCGAATGGCTTGCGTCCGTGTTGCGCCGCAGGGGGGAACGGCCCCGGGGACCCTCCGCCGGGGGCCGTGACACTACGGTCCTCCCGTCACCTCTCCGCCGTGGCCGCGTCCAGGAAGGCGGCGGCGGTGAACATCTCGACGCCCACCTTGATGGCGTGCTCGTCGGCGTCGAAGTCGCCCTGGTGCAGGTCACGGACCCGGTGCTCGCCGGGCCGGCGCACGCCGAGCCGGGCCAGCGCGCCCGGCACGTGCTCCAGGTACCAGGAGAAGTCCTCGCCGCCGAGGCTCTGCTGGGTGGTCTCCACCGACTTGGTGCCGCACCGGGCGACCATGGCCCGGTGCAGCAGCTCGGTGGACTGCCGGTCGTTGACGACCGGGGGCACCCCGCGTACGTAGGTGATCTCGGACTTGGCCCGGTGCATGGTGGCGACCTCGTCGATGGCCGCGTGCACGATGTCGGGGGCGTGCCGCCAGGTCTCCAGGTCCAGGCAGCGCACGGTTCCGGACAGCTCCGCGTGCTGCGGGACCACGTTCGGCGCGTGCCCGGACTCGATCCGGCCCCAGGTGAGGGCGAGCCCGACGCGGGTGTCGACCCGGCGGGCGATCAGCGCGGGCACGTCGACGGCGACCCGGGCGGCGGCGGTGACCAGGTCGGTGGTCAGGTGCGGCCGGGCGGTGTGCCCGCCGGGGCCGTCGAGCGCGACCTCCAGGCAGTCGCAGGCGCTGGTGATCGCCCCGGTCCGCAGTCCGATCTTCCCGGCCTCCACCCTCGGGTCGCAGTGCACCGCGAGGATCCGGCCGACGTCGGTCAGCACGCCGTCGGCGATGGAGGACAGGGCGCCGCCGGGCAGCACCTCCTCGGCGGGCTGGAAGACCAGCCGCACCGGGCGCGGCAGCAGGCCCTTGGCGTGCAGGTCGGCGAGGACCAGCCCGGCGCCGAGGACGACGGTGGTGTGCACGTCGTGACCGCAGGCGTGCGCGCGGTCGGGCACGGTCGAGCGGTACGGGCAGCCGTCCTTGGTGTCCGGGATGGGCAGCGCGTCGATGTCGGCGCGCAGCGCGAGCAGCGGTTCCCCGGGCCGCTCGCCCTCCGTGAGCCCGATGTCGCAGACGAGCCCGGTCCCGGAAGCGAGCACCCGGGGCCTCAGGCCGGCCCGTTCCAGCCGCTCCTTGATGGCGGCGGTCGTACGGAACTCCTGGTTGCCCAGTTCGGGGTGCATGTGCAAGTCGCGCCGGAAGGCGACGAGTTCGGCGTGCAGGGACTCGCTCAGCACGCCGGGGAGCACATCCCCCGAAAGGCCGGACTCGGACTCTTGCGACATCAATTGCTTCACCCTCTGAAGGGTAGGACGCCCGCTGATCAACTACCCCCGGAATGACGAAAGTTCAGTCCGTTAGGGGACGTAAATCTGACCGGCGGACGCATGGCTGCGGACTTTGGCGGGTAAACCCTCTGTTTCTCTCCTTCCACGCATACCACGCCTCGACGGGATCACGCGCGCCGTATCCAGGAACCGGACCCGGGGCATCCGGCTGGGACCGGTCGGCTAGAAGTGCTCGACCTGCTGCCCCTCCGGGACCTGGTAGCAGCCGGAGACGACATCGACGCTCAGCATCGGCGGGTTGTCCTTCGCCATCTGGGTGATACGCACGCTGGCCTTCTTCGCGTCGTTGTCAGCCGTGAGCCTCAGGTTCTTGTTTCTGCTGGTGTCCGGCCCGTACGCGACGATCTTCCAGCCGTGCTTCGGCAGCGCCTCCCTGAGCCGTTGCATGGCTGTCTCAAGGTCGCCGGGGGACGCCGGGGTGAAGCTCCATGGATGGAGAACCCGGAAGTACTTTTCCGGATCCTTGCCGGAACACTCCGTCACCGTCGCGCGACTGTCGGACGTCTTGCCCTTGACACCGATCAGGTCGTAGATACCGCTGGAAACAGCTTCCACCTTGTCCGCGGCGTCACTCGACGTGCTCGTGCCGGCGGAGGGGGTGTCGGAACCGTTGTCGGTCATGTCGCATCCGGTGAGGGTGATGAGCGCGAGGGGCATGGCGACCGCGAGGACGCCCAGCTTGATCTTCACGTCGGGGAGTCTCTCCTACTTCACATGATCCCAGGAACCGGGTGGCCCGAACGGCCCGTACGAGGGCTTCAGCTGCACGTCGTCGCCCTTTCCGACAACGACCAGCCCCTGGTTCAAGAGGCTGTCGGAGTCAGGGTTCCAGTACCCGCCGTGCCCATGGGTGTTCGTCTCCATCTGATTGGCACCGAAGCCCGGGTCGCTCGGGATGATGGTGCCGTCTCCCCCGAGGAAGGAGCGGCCCAGTTCCGGAACCGGATCCGAACCGCCCTCCTCGTTCCACACGTGCCCCTTGTGGACGTCCAGCTCGTCGGCGCCGGACACCAGGACACCGGGGCTGCCCGCGAAGACGACGTCGTCGGCGTTGAGGGTCCCCTTCTGGGCCGCGGCACCGATCAGAGTCGATCCGTAGGAATGGCCGATCACAGTTCGGTGCGGTGGTGCATCACCCGTGTGTGACGCCTCGAGTCCGTCCAGGAACTTGTTGAACGCCGGCGCACCGTTGTAGGCGTAGCTGTCGTGCCGCGCGTCCTTGACGACCTCGTCCGGCGCGTCGTAGCCCAGCCAGGTGATCGTGGAGACAGACTGTCCGCCGGACTTGGCGTGGGCCACCTCCCACAGGTTGACCATCCGGTTGATGTTGCCCTCGATGCTGTTCAGGTCGGACGTCGTACCGGGTACATAGACTGCCTGGTGGTCCGCGGTGTCGGGGTTGCCGTTGGCGACGATCGCGCGGCCGTCTTCATCGGCGCTGAATCCCAGCAGGTAGGCCTCGGGAAGCCCCCGCTCACCGGTTCTGTCGAAGCGCTCCTGGATCTTGTTGATGCCGTGGAGCGAATTGGTGAGGTGCTCGTAGCGCTCGCCGTACTTCTTGTGCCATTCCATCCACTCGTCGGTGTGCACCTTCGACGCCCAGCCGCCCCCGCCGTGGATGTAGGTCCACTCGTTCGCGGGCGGCTTCGGTATGGAGTTGAGTTCCAGTTGGTAGCGAGCCCGGGTCTCGTCCAGGACGATGCGGTTGGCCTCGTCGCGGACGGCGGACGGGATGCCGTCGAGCTTGCCGACGCTGTCGGGACGCAGCGAGACCCAGGCCGCGCGCTGCTCCTCGCTCAGATCCTTCCACCAGGCCGCGTTGTCCTTCGGGCTGCCGTCCTTGGGCGGCTGCGGCAACGAGTCGAGGTACTTCTTGCCGGCGTCGCTCACGCCGTCCTGGTCGGACTTTACGTCCGCCCAGTCCCGGTCCGAGACCTTCAGGTCGTCGTCCGCCTTCAGCGCGCGCAGCTTCGGGGCCCACTTGGCGTCCGCCTCGGCGGCCTCCTTCAGCGCGTCGCCGATCCGGTTCGCGAATCCGATGGCCTTGCCGAAGTTCGGGTTCGGGTGCTGGTGGATGGCCTGCTGCTCGATCGCGTTGGCCGTCGCGTCGGTCGAGCTGGTGGAGGCGGACACGGTGCCGCCCTCGGGGACCTTGCCGTCGACCTCCTTGCCGCCGGCCGGGAACGACACCGAACCGTCGGCGCCGACCGTGCACCCGGCCGCCTCGGCGTCCTGCACGGCCGCCTCCAGCTTCCTCTTGGCCGCCGCCATGTCGGAGGCGAAACCGTTCAGCGCGGTGCTGACCAGCCCACACTCGGTCTGGGTGTAGTGGAAGTTCTTCGACAGTTCCGCCAGCTCCGCCAGAGCGGCGTTCGCCGCCGCGCCCTCGAGCTTGTTGCGGATGCCCGCAGAGACCTTGTTGTCGATCGTGTCCTTGGCCGAGCCGGCCATCCCACTCACGGCCCGGTACCCGTCCGCCGCCTCCTCGTACTCGGACGGCTGGAAAGCCTTTAAGGTCGCAAGATCCATAACCTCCGGTCACCGGCCCTTCGCCTGGCCGCCGACCGCCTCGGTGTCCTTGTACCCGGCGCTGATCTTGTCCAGCTCCGACTTCACCTCCGTGTCGGACACAGCGAGGTCGAGGCCCGTCCGCTCAAGGAGTCCCCCCAGCGCGGCGCACCGGCCGTTCACCTTGCCGACGTACTGCTTCCAGGAGTCGTACAGCTCCTGCTGGGCCGCTGCCGACTGGCATCCGGCGGTGTCGCCCAGCCCCGCCTGCCCGTCGTCCAGCTTCCCCAGCGCCTTGCCGATGTCGTCCTGCAGGCCCGAGACGTCCGCACCAGCCGTCGCCCAGGCCTTCTTGTCGGACTTCAGGCGCTCGTAACCCACCCCCATGGGGTCGGCGTGGTTCAGCTGCATCCCCGTGGAGCCGCGGGCCGCGGCATCCGCCTTCAGTCGCTCCCACTCGTCCCACGCCATGCGTGATGTTCTCCCCGTTTGCCCGTCTCCCCGATTTCGGCGGCCCTCCGCCGTCTCATGCGGGTCGTGTGCACAACGTGAAGAGGGCTGCCGAGATGTTGTGAAGGAGGCTACCGAGATGTGACGACAGGGCGCCTGAGTATCCGTACTCATACCTCCGGCTAGGCCAGGCTCACCGCCGCCAGCCGGTGGACGTCGCGGGCCGTTCCGGTGACTCCGGACAGGAAGCCCTGGGCGCGTGGGGAGGCGGTGTCCGTGAGCCAGGCCGGGTCGATGTCGCACACCGCCACGCGCACCCCCGTGCCGGCCAGGGCCAGCGGGAGGGTGTGGACGACCGTGGAGGGGAAGCTGAGGATCGTCCGGCCGACGGGTCCGCGCCGGGCGATCAGCTCCAGCGGGAGTTCCGGGCGGACTATCTCCAGTCCCGTCTCGGCGGCCAGCCGGCGCAGCTTGTCGGGGTGCTCGCGGCGGTGGGCGAAGTAACGGGTGGCGCCGTGCGCCTTGGCCAGGGCGCGGACGGCCTCCAGATAGCGCTCGCCGTCCACCACCCCGGTCTCCACCAGCGAGGTGCCGACCATGTCGGCGCCGGCGGTGACGGTGGGCGGGCCGAAGCGGGCGCGGGTCCAGGCGAAGCCGTTGGCGGTGACGGTGACGCCGTCCGGGATCTCGGACACCGGCATGGAGGAGAACACCTCGACGCGCCGCCGGGCGTTCGGGGTGAGGCGGCGCCGGGCGGAGGAGGAGACCGGCGCGAAGAGCAGGTCGCGGGCGCCGGGCCGGCCGCCCTTGCGGTGCCAGCGGACCAGGCGTTCGCCGCGGGCCAGCTGGGCGACGAACTCCATGGTCGCGGTGCCGTCGTCGACCACGACCAGGTCCTTGGCCCGGGTGATCGTCAGCAGCAGTTGTACGTAGCGGGAGAACGGGTCTCCCATGACGATGCGGTCGGCCCGGCGCAGCACGCCCGCCAGTCCGCCGATGGTCTGGAAGGGCGCGGAGGCGCCGCCGCGTGCCTCCTCCCAGCGCACCCGGTGCCCGTCCTCCCGGGCCAGGTCGGCCATGCGGCGCAGCTGGCCCCGGGTCATGGGGTCGGTCGGGGCCAGCACGACGACGGTGAGGTCCGCTCCGGCCGCCGGCGCCCGGTCCCCCGGCGCCCGCCTGCCCAGCGCCCGCCGGACCGCGGCCCGCCGGGACTGCGGGGGCACGGCGCCGAGCGCGGCGGGCGCGGGCGGGGCCGGCTCGGGCAGGGCCGGCTCGGGCAGGGCCGGTACGGGGACGGCGGCCTGCCCCGGCAGCAAGGCGGTAGCCGGATCGCTGCCGCCCGGGCGAGCGGCCGCGGCCGGATCCGCACCGCCGGTTCCCGCTCCCTGCGCTCCCTGCGCGCCTTCCGCGTCCGGTGCTCCCGGCGCTTCCTGCGCACCGGCCGCTATCCGGCCCGCGTGCAGGTGGGCCCATTCCAGGACGTTCAGCAGCTGCACCGGGCTCTCCACGAAGGCGAGCGTGCGGGCGGGGGGGCCGGACTGACCGGCGCGGGGGCTCATCGGCGTACGACCGTCCCGTCGTCAGTGACCTGGATTCACACCGTGACCGGCTCGCCGGCCGCCGCGGCGATCTCGGCGTCCGCGACGACACCGGAGACCCGGCGCAGCTTCTTCATCGGGCCCATTTCGGAGTCGTAGACCTTCTTGACGCCGTCGCCGAGGGAGGCCTCGATGGTGCGGATGTCGCGGACCAGGCGCTGCAGGCCCTGCGGCTCCACGGAGGCGGCCTGGTCGGAGCCCCACATGGCGCGGTCCAGGGTGATGTGGCGCTCGACGAAGGTCGCCCCGAGCGCGACCGCGGCGAGGGTGGTCTGCAGGCCGGTCTCGTGGCCGGAGTAGCCGATCGGGACGTTCGGGTACTCCTTCTCCAGCGTGTTGATCACGCGGAGGTTCAGCTCCTCGGCCTTGGCCGGGTAGGTGGAGGTGGCGTGGCAGAGCAGGATGTTGTCGCTGCCCAGGACCTCCACCGCGTGGCGGATCTGCTTCGGGGTGGACATGCCGGTGGAGAGGATGACCGTGCGGCCGGTGGCGCGCAGGGCGCGCAGCAGCTCGTCGTCGGTCAGGGAGGCGGACGCCACCTTGTGGGCGGGCAGGTCGAACTTCTCCAGGAAGGCGACGGCCTCGGTGTCCCACGGGGAGGCGAACCAGTCGATCCCCTTCTCCTTGCAGTAGGCGTCGATCTGCCGGTACTCGTCCTCGCCGAACTCCACCCGGTGGCGGTAGTCGATGTAGGTCATCCGGCCCCAGGGGGTGTCGCGCTCGATGTCCCACTGGTCGCGGGGGGTGCAGATCTCGGGGGTGCGCTTCTGGAACTTCACGGCGTCACAGCCGGCCTCGGCGGCCACGTCGATCAGCTTGAAGGCGTTCTCCAGCTCACCGTTGTGGTTGATGCCGATCTCGCCGCAGATGTAGACGGGCTTGCCGGGGCCGACCTCGCGCGTACCGAAGGTGCGCAGACGGGACTGGGTGCTCATCAGGGGGTGTCCTTACTTGGGGAGGGAATCGAGAGAGGGGCCGAGGATCCAGCTGGCGATCTCCCGGATCGCGCCGTCACCGCCGGGGACGGTGGTGACCGCGCGTGCGGCGCCGCGTACGACGTCATGAGCGCTCGCGACCGCCACGGGCCAGCCCACGAGGGCGAAGCAGGGCAGGTCGTTGACGTCGTTGCCGACGTAGAGCACGCGCTCCGGCGCGATGCCCTGCTCCTCGCACCACTGCTTCAGCGCGAGGTCTTTGCGGTCGACGCCGTGCAGCACGGGGATCTTCAGCTTGCGTGCGCGGGCGGCGACGACCGGGTTCTGTTCCGTGGACAGGATCAGCAGCTTCAGGCCGCTTCGGCGGAGGGCCGCGACGCCGAGGCCGTCGCCGCGGTGCACGGCGACGAACTCCCGTCCCTCGGAGTCGATCAGCACCCGGTCGTCGGTCTGGGTGCCGTCGAAGTCGAGGACGACCGCGTCCACGTCGGCGGCGGTCGGCAGCGCGCCGGGGCGGTCCGCGTCGAAGAGCGGCGCGAGGGCGCGGGCCCGGGCGAGGTCGTGCGGGTCGTCGATCTCCAGGACCCGGGCGGGGTCGGTGCGGACCAGTTCGGTGCGGCCGAAGAAGCGGTGGCCGTGCGTGCGGAAGCCGGCCGCGTCCATGGCGTAGGCGGCGCCGGTCTCCAGGAAGTCCTGGGGCCGGTCCTGGCGGCGCGGGCGGTAGGACTTGTCGTGGTTGACGCCCGTGCCGCCCTCGGCCTCGGTGTCGCCGTCGCGCCAGACGAAGCCGTGGAAGGGGGCGACGGTGACGGCGGTGTCGGCGCCGTGCTCGACGACCGCGGCGGCCACCCCGTCGATGTCCTCCCGCAGCAGGAAGGGGCTGGTGCACTGCACGAGCAGGACCGCGTCGACGGCCGCGCCGTGCAGGGCCTCGTGGGTGTCCATGGCGTGCCGGACCGCGGCCTCGGAGGTGGCGGTGTCCCCGGCGATCGCGGCGGGCCGCAGGACGACCTCGGCGCCGGCCTCCCGCGCGGCGGCGGCGATGGCCTGGTCGTCGGTGGACACGACGACGTCGGTCACCAGCCGGGCGGCCCGGCACTCGCGCACCGCGCGGGCCACCAGCGGGACCCCGCCGACGGGGGCGAGGTTCTTCGCGGGCACGCCCTTGGAGCCGCCGCGCGCGGGGATGACGGCGAGCACCCGGCGGACCGAGGCGCCCGGGTCCGCTTCCGAGTGGGACATGGGCTCTACTCCTTGCGATGAGGTCACAGCTCGCCCATCCGCCGGATCACGGGGGCGACCCGCTGGACGCCGTGCCGGTAGGCGCCGCGGGCGGCGCGGCGCACGATCTGCCGGACGGGGCCGGGCGACTTGTCGGCGGCGGGCGCGCCGGGCAGCGGGACGCCGTCGGGGCCGAGGTGGTGGCGGGCGAGGATGCCGGGCAGATAGCCGGGCGCGGTCTCGGTGGTGTAGTAGGGGGCGAGGGGCGGCAGTGCGCCGGGCCGGTCGAGCAGCTTGGCGATGCGTTCGCGGGCCGCGTCGAAGGCGGTGGCGTACGACCCGTCGGCGGCGACGCCCTGCCGGGCCACCCACTCCTCGTCCGGCACCGGCCGGTGTCCGGCGTCCAGTTGGTCCCAGGAGGCGAGGCAGCCGGAGCCGGTGAAGTGGTGGTTGCCGAGCACCTCGCGCACCCCGAGGTCGGTGAGGACGGCCGTGGGGATACGGCGGTGCAGGGCCTCCAGGGCGGCGGTGGAGCTGACCGTGACCAGCAGGTCGGTACGGTCGAGCACCTCGCCCATGTGGCCGTAGACCAGCCGGAGGTTGGCGGGCAGGTCCTTGCCCTGGGCCAGCTTCTGGTACGGCAGTTCCTCGATGTGGGTGGTGTGTTCGCCGGGCTTGGAGCGCAGCTTGAGCAGCACCTCGCGCTCGGGGTGGCGGCGGGCGTGGCCGATGAGGCGGTCGAGCAGGTAGGTGCGGTCGCGGCGGCTGTCGGGCACGGACGGCTGGGCGGCGAACACCACGGTGTACGGGTCGTGTTCCCCGGTGTACGGGGCCCCGCCGAGGAAGGGCAGCGCGACCTCGGTGACGGCGGAGGCGTCGGCGCCCACGCCCTCGTACACGGCCCGGAACCGGTCGGCGTCGTGGCGGGAGTTGGCGAGGACGAGGTCCGCGCCGTGCCGCAGCAGCAGTCCGTCGGTGAGCTTCTCGTAGACGACGCCGACGTAGCCGGTGACGACCACGGGCCGCTTCCCGGAGCCCCAGGCGGCGCGCAGCCCGTGCAGCATCGCCTGGACGCCGCCGCCGACCAGGGCGAGGACGAGGACGTCGGGCGGCGCCTCGCCCATCTCGCGCAGGAACTCGACGCCGGTGACCTCGCGCAGGGAGTCCGCGCGGACGCCGACTTCCTCCAACTGGCGGGCGGTCGGCGTGGCGCGTCCGCGCAGCAGGTAGCCGTCGAGCCGGACCTCGGCAGCGGCGGGAGTGAGCCGGCGCGCGGTGAGCGCGCCCCACTTCCACCGGGTGTCGGAGTCCGCCAGGACGGCGACCCGCAGGGACTTCGTAGCACTTGCTGGCACGTCCAAGACGCTAGGAAGCGTGGGAGAGGAACCGCCCAACCGGAATACAACAAACGGTTAACAGCACATCGCCGAAAGGCGAACCGGCGCGCGACCGGGTGAAAAAACAGGGTGGTTCACCGCATTGCCACGCGCAGTTCACCGGAAATCAAGCAGTCGTCCAGAATGCGGGCCGGGCGTGCCTCTACCGTCGTTCGCGTGGTGAAGCTCTCGGTCATCGTGCCCTTCTACAACGTCCAGCACTACGCGCCAGACACGCTGAAGAGCCTGCGTGCGAACGCACGTGAGGATTTCGAATTCATTCTCGTCGACGACTGTTCGCGCGACGAGACGCCGGAGATCCTCGCGCGCGCGGAGCGCGAACTGCCCGGCGCGGTCCTGGTCAGACACGAGCAGAACGGAGGGCTGGCCACCGCCCGCAACACCGGCATCGACCGGGCCCGCGGGGAGTACCTGACGTTCCTCGACGGCGACGACTGGCTCGCCCCCGGCTACTACCCCCAACTGGTCGCTGCAATGGACGAGTTGGGGTGCGACTTCATCCGCACCGACCACGTCCAGTGCACCGGCCGGTCCCGGGCCATCCACCGGGTGCCGCAGGGCCGCCGCGGTGTGGTGCTGAACCCGCGGGAGGCGATCCTGCCCGCCGACCGCTCCACCTCCGTCGACTACGCGTACGCCTGGGCGGGCGTCTACCACCGCCGGCTGGTCGACCGGGGCCTGCTGCACTTCACCCACGGGCTGCGCACGGCCGAGGACCGGCCGTGGATCTGGAAACTGCACCGCGAGGCGGAATCCTTCGCCGCGCTCGGCCTGCTCGGCGTGTACTACCGGCGCGGTGTCGCCTCGTCGCTCACCCAGATCGGTGACGTCCGGCAATTGGATTTCATTCGCGCGTTCGACCAGGTGATCGAGGAAACGGCGCGTGACCCCGAGGCCGATAAGCTGCTGCCGAAGGCCGTGCGCACCTATTGCGCCATCATGGCCCATCACCTCGGATCGATCGAGAGGTTCGAACCCGCCGTGGCCCGACAATTGCGTTCGCTGAGCGCAGCCGCGCTGAAGAGACTTCCGCAGGACGTGCTGGCGCAGGTCATGGACTCGATGGACGCGCAGCGCGCGGGCCGGCTGCGGCGGCTGCGGCGCCGGCCCACGGCCGCCCGGACGGTGACCGTCTGATGCCCCGGACCACCCACATCTTCTGCGCCTCCACGCTGTACGGCGCGGCGACCCTGGCCGCCGCCCTCGACGCCGGACTGTTCGGGCCGGCCGACCGCCGGCTGCTGCTGGTCACCAACAACGCGGCCAATCCCGAGACCACGCCGTCCGTGGACCGGATGCCGGGCTTCACCCGCATCGCCGAGCGCTTCGACGGGGTGCTCTCCTGGAACGAGACCATCGCGCCGCTGCACCCCAGCGGCTGGGGGCCGCGCGCCAATGACATCCCCATGTGGGAGCGGTACGTACGGCTGCTGTGGGAGCTGGGCGACGACCAGGTCCGGCTCACCGTGGAGTCGGTGCAGGTCAACCCGGCTCTCGCGCTGTGCCAGCTGTTCACCGGTGCCCCCGTCGACGTCTACGCCGACGGCCTCATAAGCTATGGCCCCACGCGCGACAAGATCGACCCGTTGGTCGGTACGCGCATCGAGCGCCTGCTCCATCTGGACCTGGTCCCCGGGCTGACCCCGCTGCTGCTCACCGAGTTCGGGGTGCGCCCGGAGCTGGTGCCCACCGAGGCCTTCCTGAAGGTGCTGGGGCAACTCGCCGAGGACGACACGGAGTTGCCCGGTACCGGCGAACCACGGCCCGCCCTGCTCCTAGGCCAGTACCTCTCGGCGCTGGACATCCTGACCGCCGCCGAGGAGGAGGAGCTGCACCTGAGGATGGTGCGCGGCGCGGTCGCGCTCGGCCACCGCAGGCTGGTCTTCAAGCCGCACCCGGTGGCGCCCGCCCGCTGGTCCCGGATGCTCCAGCAGGAGGCGGACCGGCTCGGCGCCGAACTGACCCTGCTGGACGTGCCGGTGCTGGCGGAGGTGGCCTTCCAGCGGCTGCGTCCGGCGCTGGTCGCCGGCTGCTTCTCCACCGCGCTGTTCACGGCGGCCACGTTCTACGGCCTGCCCGTCGCCCGGGTCGGCACGGACACCGTCCTGGCCCGGCTCACGCCCTACCAGAACAGCAACCGGGTCCCGGTCACCCTCGCCGACGCGCTGCTGCCCGACCTCGGCGACGCCGGTGCCGTGACCGGCTGGCGCCCGCCCTCGCGGGAGCGGGTGGAGGAACTGGCCGCGCTGCTCGGGGCGGTGGGCTTCGCCATGCAGCCCAAGATCTACCCGGGGCTGCGGGGTGCCGCCGAGAGCTACCTCGCCCGGCACCTGGACGCGGACACCTGGCGCTACTTCAAGCGCCGCCGGCTGACCGCGCTGGCCCTGCCGGGTGCGGTGCCCGCGCAGCTGGCGTTCATCCCGCGCAACGCGACCGTGCGCAGGCTCGCCCGCCGGGCCCGCGCGCTCACCCCGCGCCCCAGACGCTGAGCCGAACCCCCGCCCCCACTGAGGGCGGGAGGCTTCCGTCCCCGCGTCACCGTCCCGTGCGTTACGTCATCCCGGGGACAGGTGTGCGGCAGGCGGGAGGGACCACGCGTACCCGGGTAGACGTCCGGCGCCCCCGTACCCGCGCGGTACGAGGTCCCGCCCGTCCCCCACGCGGAGGGTCCCGCGATGCACGCGTCCGACCTCGCCCTGTCCGCCGGCCCGAAGGATTCCGCTCCCGCCGCCCCATCGCAGCGGCCCGCCTCCCGGCTGCGGGCGCTGGACGGTCTGCGGCTGCTGGCCGCGCTGATGGTCTGCCTCTACCACTTCGCCGGGCGGGGCGGTCCGGTGGCCGGCGCGTGGCAGGAGTCCCCCGGCCGGCTCTTCCCCACGCTCTCCCGGGCCGCCGTCTACGGCTGTCTGGGCGTGCAGTTCTTCTTCGTCATCAGCGGCTTCGTGATCTGCATGAGCAGCTGGGGACGGACGCCCGGCCAGTTCTTCCGCTCCCGGGTCGCCCGGCTGTACCCGGCGTACTGGGCCGCGCTGCTGCTGGTCACCGGGGCCTGTCTGCTGCTGCCGGATGTCGTGCGGCCGGCGCGCCCGGACGAGTTCCTGGTCAACCTGACGATGCTGCAACAGCCGCTGGGCGTGCCCCGGGTGCTGGGCGTGTGCTGGACGCTGTGGGCCGAGGCGCGCTTCTACGTGCTGTTCGCCCTGTGCGTGGTCCGGCGCGGGGTCACCTACCGCCGGGTGGTGCTGTTCTGCGGCCTGTGGACGCTGGCCGGCGTGCTGGCCCGGGTCGCCCGTGAGCCCCTCCTGGACGAACTGGTGATGCCCGAGCACGCCCCCTTCTTCATCGGCGGTCTCGCGCTGTACCTGGTCCACCGCCACGGCGGCGACCCGCTGCTGTGGGGGATCGTCGCGGTCTCCTGGCTGCTCGGCCAGCACTCCTGCGTGACGGGCCTGTGGCACCCCGGCGCCCAAGGCGGCGACTTCCACCGGGACCCGTACGTCGTCCAGGCGGTCGTCACGCTCGCCTTCGCGGCCGTGGCGGTGGTGGCGCTGGGCCGGCCGCGGTGGGCGGACCGGCGCTGGCTGACGGTGGCGGGGGCGCTGACGTACCCCTTCTACTTGATCCACGAGCACCTGGGCTGGTTCGTCATCCGGGTGGTGCGCCGGGACGTGGGGCTCGGGCCGTGGCCGACGCTCGGTGTGACGGTGGCCGGGCTGCTGGGACTGGCCTGGCTGCTGCACCGGTTCGTGGAACGCCCGCTGGGCCCGTGGCTGAAGCGGGCGCTCCCCGCACCGTCGGCCGGGGCCCTCGCGGACGTTCCCTCCAGGCCTACCGCCGGCGGGCGCGGATCTGCTTCACGGCCTTGCGCACGGCGGGGTGGCGGCGCAGTGCCTCGGCCCGTACGGGGCTGCCGCCGGGCAGGCGCAGGCTGGTCAGGCGGCGCTTCTTGAAGTACCGCTGGTGGTCCGCGAGGTGGGCGGCGAGCCAGGCGGCCGCCTCCTCGCGCAGCCCGGGGTGCTTGCGGGACTGCATGCAGTAGCCGACGGTGCGCACCAGCGGGCCCAGTTCCCCGCCCAGCGTGTCCAGCGGCAGCGGGGTCCCGACCGTGTCGCGTTCGGCGTCGGGCAGGGCGGCGTCGATGAGGGTGAGCGGGATGCGGTTGCTGTTCTCGTACGGCGTGATGCGTTCCAGGAGCAGTTCGGTGCCGACCCGGGCGACCGGGATGCCGTAGAAGGCGGCGGCCGTCATCAGCGCGGTGGAGAAGCAGCCGATGACCAGTTCCGGCTTCAGGTGGGCGAAGACGGTCTCGGCGAGGACGGGTTCGCTCAGGACGGTCAGCCGGATCCCGAGTTCCTCCGCCGCCGCCTCCAGCGAGGTGTTGTAGACGGCGGGTGCGCTGGGGTGGGGCTTGAAGAGCACGGAGCGGTGCCCGGCGCGGGCGGCGGCGCGCACCATGCGGACGTGGAGTTCCTCCTCCTCGTCCTGGGTGATCAGGTCGATGGCCGAGAGGTACTGGCCGAGCAGCACGGCGGTGGGGCGGTGCTCGGCGGGGAGGCGGTCGGCGAGGATTCCGGCGCCCTCCTCCCCGATCCGGGCGAGCACGTCCACGATGGCCTCGTTCGGCACGGGTTCGGGCCGGACCCCGTACTCGGCCAGGAGCATCGGGCGCAGCCCGGGTATCAGGTCGAGGTGCAGCACGCGCGCGATGCGGCTGCTCATGCCGTGCGGGATGCGGTTGCGGGTGGGGCCGTAGCTCATCAGGCCGTCGGCGTACACGTGGATCGGGCTGTCGGCGAAGATGTCGGCGACCGCGCGGGAGGGGTTGGCCTGGATGGACTCGCAGGCGATCTCGACCGGCTCGTCACCGAGGTTCCAGGCGAGGCGTACGGCCTTCTCCCACATCACCAGGTCCTGGCCGCGCGGTGACCAGCCCGCCGGGTGGTGCGGGGCTATGAACTCGTTCCAGGAGCGGACCTCGTCGAACTCCGGGCGTATCTGCTCGAATCCGGCCATCCGGTCCAGCGGGGTGCCGACCTCGGGCACGGCCGCGGTGTTGCTGACCACGAGGATCCGGCGGTGCTCGGAGCGGGGGCCGAAGAGTCCGGCGCGCAGGGCGGCGGTGACGGTGGCGGCCGCGTACTGGGTGGCCGAGAAGAAGATCTGGGTGGTGCCGCTCATGCCGCGACTCCCTTCATTCCGCCGCGTATGCGCCTGAGGACCTGTACCCGCTCCTCGCCCATGCCGAGGAGGGCCTCGTTCAGCTGCTCCTCCGTCATCCGGTCCAGCACCTCGGCGGCCCGCCGCCGCAGCTCGGCGGCGACGGCGCGCTCGAACCGGTCGCGCTGGAGGAGCTGGTGGGCGATGACGACGCAGTAGTTGCGCAGCGCCTTCTTGCGCAGCCGGTCCGCCTCCGGGTCGTCGGCGAGTTCGGCGAGGACCAGGTCGAAGGAGCGGAAGAAGTCCAGCTGGCGCACGTCGCCGATCTGGGTCAGCGAGCTCGCCACGCCCCTGCGGTAGAAGACGCCGCGCAGGCTGGCGACGGCGTAGGACTCGGCCCTGCGGTGCAGTTCCCAGATCCAGGGCCGGTCCTCGGCGGTGCGCAGCCCGTCGTGGAAGCGCAGCATCCCGCGGTCGAGGAGGCGGCGGTGGTAGACGCCGGCCCAGGCGTAGGGGTAGTCGACCATCGTCGTGTCGTCCACCGGGAGGATCGAGGTGCGGGGGTCGAGCGGGGTGTGCCTACGGCCTTCCGGGGCCCGGTGGACCATGCGCTGGACGCCGGTCACCTGGACGTGGTCGGTGCGCACGAAGTCGACGTCCAGCCGTTCGATCCGGTCCACCAGGTCGGCCAGGTAGCCCGGGGCGAGCCAGTCGTCGCCGTCGAGGAAGGTGAGGTAGCGGCCTTCCGCCGCGTCGATGCCGGTGTTGCGCGCGGTGGCCAGCCCGCCGTTGCGCTCGTGCTGGATCACCCTGCTGTGGGGCAGCCGCTTCGTCAGTTCCAGCAACGCCTCGTACGTGTGGTCCTTGGTCGAGCGGTCCTCGATGAACAGGAACTCGAAGTCGTCGCGGGCGTTGTTGACGCAGCTGGCGACGGTCTCCGGGATGTAGCCCTCGACATTGAAGCAGGGGATGATCACCGACAGTCGCGGGGAACGGTTGGTCACACGGACACCTGGGCTCTCTCAGGGGCGGGTCGCTGCGACCGTAGAAAGCGCTCGCCGCCAGGGGGCGACATCCGCCGGAACGCGGGGTGAACGCGAGGTGGCGGCTGTCCTCGTTCAGCCGATCCCGTACCGCGCCGCGATCCCCGCGAGGAGCAGTTCCAGCCCCTCCTCGAACTGCTGGTCCCAGTCGTCGAAGAGCAGCTTCCCGGCCGCGGCGGCCAGGGGGTACCCGGCCAGCCGCCGGGCGCGCTCTTCCAGGTCGTACCCCTCGCCAGGGTCGTCGGGGAACGGCCGTACCCCCTGTTCCTCGGTGACGAAGCCGAGGGTGTACAGGTGCGTGGTGCGGCCCGCGTGCACGGCCTGGGCGAGGGTGAGGCCGGACTCCGTGAGCAGCCGCAGGTTCGCCTCCAGTTCGGGGGCGTGTTCGGTGCCGGTGAAGCGCGAGCCGCTGAAGACCCGGGCGCCGTCGCGGTAGCCGAGCAGCGCGCCGCGCAGGTGCCGGTTGATCTTCAGCAGCCGCTCCCGCCAGGTGTCGGCGGGGTCGAGCGCGGCCCCGGCGATCGTCCGCCGGTACATCTCGGTGGCCATCTCGTCCAGCAGCGCCCGCTTGTCCTTGAAGTGCCAGTACAGCGCGGGTGCCTTCACGTCCAGCTCCCGGGCGATGGCCCGCAGGGTCAGCCCCTCCAGGCCGGTCTCGTTCAGCAGCCGCAGGGCCGTGTCGGCGACTCGTCCACGGTCCAGGGGCGCGCGTTTCTCCGGCTTCACGCTTGACAGCTTAACGCCGTTAAGGGCAGGCTCGCCATCGACAGCACTTAACGTCGTTAAGGGGATATGCGATGGATGTTCTGATAGTCGGGGCGGGTCCGACGGGTCTGGCCCTCGGCATCGACCTCGCCCGGCGCGGGGTCGACGCGCTGATCGTGGAGCGGGCGGACGGGCTGTTCCCCGGCTCCCGCGGCAAGGCGGTCCAGCCCCGCACCCAGGAGGTCTTCGAGGACCTCGGCGTCCTGGCCGAGGCCCGCGCGGCGGGCGGCCCCTACCCGCCCCGGCTCCTCTGGCAGGACGGCGAACCCCTCGGCGCGGAGCCCATGTTCGACCCGGTCCCGGCGGACGAGGGCACGCCGTACACCGAGCCGCTGATGATCCCGCAGTGGCGGACGCAGGAGATCCTGCACGCCCGGCTGACCGCGCTGGGCGGCAAGGTCGCCTTCGGCCGCGAGGTGACCGGCCTGCGGCAGGACGCGGACGGCGTGACGGTGGACTGCGCGGACGGTACGGCGCTGCGCGCGGCGTACGTGGTCGCGGCCGACGGCGGGCGCTCGACGGTCCGGCGCGCGCTGGGCGTGGGGATGGCCGGGGAGACGGTGGACGCGGCCTCGTTCCTGGTGGCGGACGTGCAGGTCAAGGGCCTCGACCGCGACCACTGGCACATGTTCCGGGCGGCCGGGGAGATCGGCCTCGCGCTGTGCCCGCTGGCCGGGACGGACGACTTCCAGTTGCAGGCGCGCCTGGCGGAGGGCACAGCGCCGGAGCCCACCCTGGACGGCGTCCGGGCGCTGGTGGCCGACTTCACCCATCTGGACGCCGACAGCGTGACCGGGCTGCGCTGGATCTCCGGTTTCCGGTCGCGCACCGGGCTCGCGGACCGGTTCCGGGTGGGCCGGGTCCTCCTCGCCGGCGACGCGGCCCACGTGCACTCGCCGGCGGGCGGCCAGGGCCTGAACACCAGCGTCCAGGACGCCTACAACCTGGGCTGGAAGCTGGGCGCGGTGCTGCGCGGCGGGGCACCCCAGGCGCTGCTGGACACCTACGAGGAGGAGCGCCGGGCCACCGCGGCCGGCGTGCTCGGCCTGACCACGGCGGTGCACCGCGGTCAGGTGCGGCGCGGAGCGGCGACGGTGCAGCTGGGCCTGGGCTACCGGGAGTCGTCGCTCAGCGTGGAGGACCGCACGGCCCCGGCGGGGCTGCGGGCGGGCGACCGGGCCCCCGACGGCCGGGTGGACGGCACCCGGCTCTTCGACGTGTTCCGCGGGCCGCACTGGACCCTGCTCGGCGCGTCGGTGCCGGGCGTGCGGTCCCTCCCGTCGGCCCCGGAGTCCTACGGCCCGGGCGTCTTCCTGATCAGGCCCGACGGGTACGTCGGCTGGGCCGGCGAGACGACCGCGGGCCTGACGGAATACGCCGCACGCGTGGGCGGCCTGACGGCGCCGTAGCCCCGGCCCGGGCGGCCTGACGGCGCCGTGGCCTCACGCGCCGGCCAGGGACAGCTTCACCGCGAAGCCCAGGAACAGCGCGCCCGCCGCCGTGGTGGCCGTCGCCGACAGGCGCCTGCGGCGGCGGAAGGCGGCGGCGAGGCGGGTGCCGCTGAATATCAGGGCGCTCAGGTAGAGGCAGCTCGCGATCTGGGCGAGGGTGCCGAGGACGACGAAGGAGAGGGCCGGGTAGGCGTAGTCCGGGTCCACGAACTGGACGAAGAAGGCGACGAAGAACAGGATCGCCTTGGGGTTGAAGAGGCTGACGACGAAGGCACGGCGGAAGGGCCGCTCGTCGGCGGACTTCACGGGCGCCGCCTCCTCGGCGGCCGGTTCGCGGCGGTCCAGCCACAGCTGCCGGGCCGCCCGCAGCATGCCTATCGCCAGCCAGGTCAGATATCCGGCGCCGGCGTACTTCACGATGCCGAACAGCACGGCGTTGGCCTGGAGCAGGGAGGCCACCCCGGCGGCGGACAGGGTCATCAGCACGGTGTCCCCGCACCACACGCCCGCCGCCGCGGTGTACCCCGCCCGTACGCCGCGGCGGGCGGCGACGGACAGGACGTAGAGGGAGTTGGGGCCGGGCAGCAGCACGATCAGGATCAGGCCCGCGAGGTACGTGGGGAGGTCGATGACACCGAACATGCGGGGAGTGTCGCACGCGGGTACGACAATGGACCCGGACGGTCCGAAGAACGGTACGCGCGGCACGCCATCCAGAACGCGTCCGATCAGAACGTGTCCGATCAGAACGTGTCCGATCAGAACGTGTCCGAGGGAACGTGGCTCCCCCAGACCTCCCGCAGCGCCCCGCACACCTCCCCCACCGTCGCCCGGGCGCGCAGCGCCTCCCTCATCGGGTAGAGCACGTTGTCCTCCCCCTCGGCCGCCGTCCGCAGCGCGTCCAGGGCCGCCGCCACCGCCCGCCGGTCCCGGTCCGCCCGCAGCCGGGCCAGGCGCTCGCACTGCCGGGACTCGATCGCCGGGTCCACCCGCAGGGGCACGTACGGCTCCTCCTCGTCGAGCCGGAACCGGTTGACGCCGACGACCACCCGGTCACCGGACTCGGTCTCCCGCGCGATCCGGTACGCGTTCCGCTCGATCTCGGCCTTCTGCAAGCCCCGTTCGATCGCCGCGACCGCCCCGCCCGCCTCCTCGACCCTGCGCATCAGGTCCAGCGCGGCCTCCTCCAGGCCGTCCGTCATCCGCTCGACCGCGTAGGAGCCCGCGAACGGGTCCACCGTCGCCGGTACGTCCGTCTCGTGGGCCAGCACCTGCTGGGTGCGCAGCGCCAGCCGCGCGCTCTTCTCGGTGGGCAGCGCGATCGCCTCGTCGAAGGAGTTGGTGTGCAGGGACTGGGTGCCGCCGAGGACGGCCGCCAGGGCCTGCACGGCGACCCGGACCAGGTTCACCTCCGGCTGCTGGGCCGTCAGCTGGACCCCGGCCGTCTGGGTGTGGAAGCGCAGCATCCACGACCTGGGGTCGCGCGCGCCGAACTGCTCCCGCATCACCCGCGCCCAGATCCGGCGGGCCGCGCGGAACTTGGCGACCTCCTCCAGCAGCGTCGTACGGGCCACGAAGAAGAAGGACAGGCGGGGCGCGAAGTCGTCCACGTCCAGGCCGGCCGCGAGCGCCGTACGGACGTACGCGATGCCGTCGGCGAGGGTGAAGGCGATCTCCTGCGCGGGGGACGCGCCCGCCTCTGCCATGTGGTAGCCGGAGATCGAGATCGTGTTCCACCTCGGGGTCCGCGCGGTGCAGTAGCGGAAGATGTCCGCCGTCAGCCGCAGGGACGGCCTGGGCGGGAAGATGTACGTGCCGCGCGCGATGTACTCCTTCAGCACGTCGTTCTGGATGGTGCCGGTGATCCGGTCCGCGGTGACGCCCTGCTCCTCGGCGACCAGTTCGTACAGGAGCAGCAGCAGGGCCGCCGGGGCGTTGATCGTCATGGAGGTGGAGACCCGGTCCAGCGGGATACCGTCGAACAGCACCCGCATGTCCTCCAGCGAGTCGACGGCCACGCCCACCTTGCCGACCTCGCCGTGTGCCAGGGGGGCGTCGGAGTCGTGGCCCATCTGGGTGGGCAGGTCGAAGGCCACGGACAGGCCGGTGGTGCCGTGGGCGATCAGCCGGCGGTAGCGGGCGTTGGACTCGGCGGCCGTGCCGAAACCGGCGTACTGGCGCACGGTCCAGGGGCGGCCGGTGTACATGGTGGGGTACACGCCCCGGGTGAACGGGTACGCGCCCGGTTCGCCCAGTTTCCGCCCCGGGTCCCAGCCGTCCAGGTCGGCCGGACCGTAGACCGGCTCGATGGGCAGACCCGATTCCGACTCACGTGCCATGGCCGCCTCCGCGGTACGACGCGTACCCCTTCGGCCGTGCCCCGTCACACGGCGACGGACACGCGGCGCCGGACACGCGGCGCCGGACACGCGGCGCCGGACACGCGGCGCCGGACACGCGGCGCCGGGCACTCGGCGGCAGGCACCCGGCGGACGGAGTCGGCGGCGGCCACGCGGGGAAGCATCCCCGGCATGAGGATTACGGGGAGACCCGCCGCCCTGCTCGCGTCGGCCGCCGCGGTTTCCGCGCTCGCCGCCCTGGCCGGCTGCACCGTGCAGCCCCAGGACACCGACGCCAAGCACGGCCTGCCGGTCCACATCCAGTTACCCTCCAGCCCCGCCGCCGCGCCCACCGGCATGGCGGGGACCACACCGACCACACCGACCACGCCGACCACACCACCCCCGCCTGCCACCACGCCCACCCCGGCCGCACCTCCCGCGCCCCCGCCCCGGGTGCTGTGGGCGCACGGCAGCAGCGGCCCGGCCGTACGGGAACTCCAGGCGCGGCTGCGCCAGGTGGGCTGGCTGTCCGCCACGCCGACGGGCACGTACGGCCCGCAGACCGTGCGGGCCGTCCTCGGCTTCCAGGCCAAGCGCGGCCTGCCGGCGACCGGCAGGCTGGACACCGTCACCTGGCAGCGGCTGCTCGCCATGACGCACCGGCCGACGCGGTGGGAGCTGTACCCGATGGGCGGTCAGCCGGCCGCCGCGCCCGACGCGCGCTGCATGACCGGCCGGGTGCTGTGCATCGACAAGACCAGCCGGACCCTGCGCTGGATGATCGACGGGCGCACGGTGGACACGCTGTCCGTCCGGTTCGGCACCCAGTACACGCCCACCCGGGAAGGTGTGTTCAAGGTCTACTGGAAGTCACGGCACCATGTGTCGACGCTCTACCACTCCCCGATGCCGTACGCGATGTTCTTCAGCGGCGGCCAGGCGGTGCACTACTCCGCCGACTTCGCGGCGCGCGGGTACGCGGGCGGTTCGCACGGCTGCGTCAACGTGCGGGACGAGGCGGGGATCGCGCGGCTGTTCGCCCAGGTGAAGGTCGGCGACAAGGTCGTCGTCTCCCGGTGAGGCTGCGGGGCGCGGGCGGGACCGGGGGAACGTGTCCCGCCCGCGCCAGGTGCACGAGCCTTGGGGTACGGGGGGAACCCCGGCTCCGTGCGACGGCCGATGACCAGTCGGCTCACTCTGTACTGCGTCACGGGCTTCAAAAACGTCACACCTGGCGCGGAAGAATTTTCTCGCTCTGGCAAAACCGCAGGTCAGAGGGGTGCGGGCGGGGCGGTCAGAGTGCGGAGTGGGCGGTGTGGCCGGAGGGGGCGGAGTGGGCCGGGCTCGGCGCGGCGCCCGTCCGCGCGCGGTCCGGTCGGCCCGGACGCGGCTGCGAGTGATCCGGTCCGCCGGGACGCGGGGCGGCGGCGGAGGGGGCGGGCACGGCACCCCCGGGGCGTCCGCCGCCATGGCCGGGCTCCGGACGGACGGGACCGGCGCCGCTCCCCTTGCCCCGACCCTTGCCACCCTTGCCCTCTTTGCCCTTTTTAACCTCTTTGTCTTCTTTGCTGCTTTTATCCCTCTTGTTGTTGCCGGTGCTCCCGTCCTCCTCGTGCCCGGTACCGGAGGCACGGCCGTCGGCGGCCAGCAGGACCTCGCAGTACCGGCTCACGCGGGCGGCCCCGCCGGCCAGGTGCTCCAGGGCGCGCCGACGGCCGGTGTCCAGGTCCTCGCCGTCCCGCAGGGCACGGCAGGCGTCGGCGTCGCGGAGCCATCCGGTGCCGGGGGTGGTGGCGGTGTCCCGCTCGGGGGACTTGCGGGCCTCGTGGGTCTCGCCGGGCTTCGTATCCCGGCTGCCTCCGGTCCGGCCGCCCGGTGTGCCCTCGGCAGCGGGGGCGCTGCTTTCCGCTCCGCCGTCCGGGGCGGCCCGCGGGGACGGGGAGGCGAGCGGCCGTCCGGTGGCCGTACCGGCGGTGACGGCGGGGCGGGGCCGGGCGTCGCCGAACGGTGTCGGGAGCGCTCCGCTGCCGGCGGCCACGGCGACCCCGCCGAGCGTGCCGGCGGTCAGCGCGGCGGCGAGCGCCAGGCGGGCCGGGCGCGCCGGGCGGATCCGGCGGGGGCGCCGGGCCCGGATTCCGGTACGGGTCCGCGCGGCGCCGCGGATCGGGCCCGCGTCGGCGCCGGACGCCGGTGCGCGGGCGGCTGAGGGGGCGTGCGCGGCGGCGGTGCGCTCCGCCCCGGCGGCCTCGCGGGCCTTGCGGAACGCGGCCAGCGCGGCCTGCTCGCCGGGGAGCTCACCGGTGGCCGGGGCGGCCTCGGCGGACAGCGCGCCGAGCGCCCGGGCGAGGCGTTCGGCCTGGTCACGGGCCGAGGGGTCGACGGCTTCCAGCGGCTCACCGCGCAGCAGACGTTCCGCCGTCCCACGGTCCAGCCACTTGTCCTGCTCGTCGGCCATCACATGTCCTTCTGCGTCCGCGTACGCGTATGCGTCACAGTTGCGGACGTCACCGCGCCGCGGCGCGGTTCTCGCTGTGGCGGGAGGGCGTCGAGTCCGCCCGCCGATTCCGGATCCGCGCCGATCAGCTCCGCGAGCCGTTTCAGACCGCGGTGCGCGGCGGTGCGGACGGCGCCCGCGCGTTTGCCGAGCGTCTCGGCGGCGGTCTTGGCGTCCAGGCCCACGACCACGCGCAGGACGACGGCCTCGGCCTGGTCCTGCGGGAGCCGGGCGATCAGGGACAGGGTGCTGTCGGTGGCCAGGGCCTCGATGGCCTCGCCGGCCGTGTCGGACTCGGCGGGCCGGCCGGTCAGCTCGGTCTCGTCGCCGCCTATGGCCGGGCGCCGGCCGCGCATGCGTATGTGGTCCAGGGCGCGGTTGCGGGCTATCCGGGCGGCCCAGCCGCGGAACCGGTCGGCGTCGCCGCTGAAGCGGTCCAGGTCACGGGCGATCTGGAGCCAGGCCTCGGAGGCGACGTCCTCGGCGTCCGGATCACCGACGAGGGTGCGGACATATCCGAGCAGCCGGGGATGCACGGCGCGGTACATCGTGCGGAACGCGGCCTCGTCCCCGCCCTGTGCCGCGCGCACCGCGGCGGTCAGCTCCGCGTCGTCCCCCAGCACCGTACTCCCTTTACGCCTGTCCTCGGTCGGCGCGAAAGGCACGTTACGGCGTGAATGGGCCGCTCGTCCATGTCCATAGAAGATGCAACTAACTCGTGACCAGATGCGGATGTGCGGAAGGTGAGAACGGTGCGGACGTGATGTGGCGGGGTGTGACACAAACCGCACGCACGGCGCTGAAGGAAGTACGGGCCGCACGCGACCCGTACGCGCGACGGCCGGGGCCTCTCCTGTGGGGGGTGGCGGCCCCGGCCGTTGCCTCGCGGGCTCACGCCGGGCGTACGGCCGCTTCGGTGTCGGCGCAGTCCCACTCGCACTTTCCGGGATGGCCTTTGTAGATCGTGCAGGCCGACCCCAGGCGCGTTCTGGTCTTCAGGCAGACCTCGGCGTCGACGACCCACTGCATCCCCGGGTTGTCGAGCCAGCACAGGTACACGTCCCTCTCCAGCTCGGAGCCGCTGCGCAGCCACGTGGCGTGGAACTCGTGCTCTTCTCCGCCAAGCACACACCGGAGGTCGTCCAGGAACGCCCAGTCGACTTCACCGTGGTCGGCGCAGGGCAGTCGCTGTGCCCATCGGAAGGTGTGATCACTGATCTCGCAGGTGCTCGTGCAGCGCAAGGTCATCCCCGCACCACCCTCGCCTGCGCGCCGGCCTCGATGGTGAGCGCCAGCTCTTCGGCCGCCTCGATCCCGATGCACGGGATGACCAGGAAGCCGCCCGCGGAGTCGATCAGCACGTCCACGAGGGAGCCGGCCCGCATGATGGCCTTTTCGAGGCGGGCCCGTGTGTCAACTGTCCTTGGCGGGTGTTCCATTGATCGCCTCCTCCGGGTGCCGCTCCCGCAAAGTGAGCCCGTCGCGCAGGAGATGGAGGATTTCGCGGGCCTGGTACACGTTGCAGTCCCCGAGGCGCACCACCCAGCGGCGGTCCTCGGCGGGGGCCAGGCGGGTGTGGAACTGCGGAAGCCGGATGCCCGCCTTCTCCAGGGTCTCGGCCAGGGCGAAGGTGGTCTCCCCGACCTCCAGCACCTGCCTGATCCCCAACTTGGGGATCTCTTCACCGCCGGGCTTCTCGCCGTCAACCTGAGCCGACTCTGTCAGTCTTTCGGGCACGATGATTCCTCTCCGTAGTGCTGCGACTACCGGACAGGTTCAGCATGGGACCACGCCTGGAAAGCGTTCAACGTGTTGGCAGCGAACGGAAGGTTGGTGAAAGACGCTTGAACCGCAAGGAGTTGAACCCCGACGCGTCACCGCAAGCGGCCTACGGCGCGCGTCTGCGCAGCCTGCGGGAGGCTCGCGGCTGGACCCAGGAAGACCTGGGCACCCGGACCGATTACTCCAGCGTGCACATTTCGGCCGTCGAAACTGGCCGCAAGCCTCCGACCCTTCGCTTTTCGCGTAGCGCGGACAGAGCATTCGGCCTCACGGGAAGCGCGGATTCGTTCGAGCGCGAGTACCGGCAGATCCGGCACGGCAACCTGCTGGAGGGCTTCCCCGAGTTCGTCAAGCACGAGGGCAGGGCGGCGGAAATCCGGCTGTACGAGATCGGGATCATCCCCGGCCTGCTCCAGACACCGGAGTACGCGCGTGTCCTGGCGGACAGTGCCGTGCACCGAGGGACCATCACGCCCGAACAGGCGGAGGAACGAGTCTCGTTCCTGGCGCAACGGCAGGCGGCCCTGGAGCATCCCCGCCACCCCACGATGCTGGTGGTGATGGATGAGAGCTGCATCCGCCGACAGGTCGGCGGACCCAAGGTCATGAGGGCCCAGCTCGACCGGTTGATGCAGTTCGCCGAGCTGCCGAACACCGTGCTCCAGATCGCACCCTTCGACATGGGGGAGCGTCGCCCGTTCGACCTGCCCATGACCTTATTGACGATGCCGGACCTGTCCGTGATCGCGTACGCGGAATCCCAGACGCGAGGCCACCTGGAGCGCGAAACGGCAGCCGTACTGCCCCTGTTGGCGGGCTACCATCAGTTGCAGGCAGATGCTCTGCCCCAGGCTGCATCGGTGGCCGTGATCAAAGAGGCATGAAAGGGCACCCCGTGACGACCGAGTCCCCCCGCTGGTTCAAGTCCTCCTACAGCAACAACGGCGGCCAGTGCATCGAGGTCGCCACCAACCTCGCCGCCGCCCACGACGTGGTCCCCGTCCGTGACTCCAAGAACACCGACGGCGCCGTACTGAACTTCACCACCGGCACCTGGTCCTCCTTCATCGCGTACGCCGCCGCACAGAGCGTCTGAAACCCCGCTCGTGAACGCCTCCTCCTTTCGCTGTAGTGGGAGGAGGCTCACTCTTCATCCAAGCGGCATGAAAGGGCACCCCATGACGTCCGAGGCCCCCCGCTGGTTCACGTCCTCCTACAGCGACAACGGCGGCGCCTGCATCGAGGTCGCCACCAACCTCGCCGCCGCCCACGACGTGGTCCCCGTCCGTGACTCCAAGAACACCGACGGCGCCGTACTCAGCTTCACCACCGGCACCTGGTCCTCCTTCATCGCGTACGCCGGTCAGCCACGTCCACGCCCGTCTTCCACGGCCCCGTCCCCGGCGAGTTGGCGGGCCAGCCGGCGCAGGCCCCGGTAGGCGGCCGTACGGACGGCGCCGGGGCGTTTGCCGAGGACGCGGGCGGCGGCCGGGCCGTCGAGGCCGACGACCACCCGCAGCAGCACCGCCTCGGCCTGGTCCGGCGGCAGCGCGCGCACCAGTTCCAGCGCCCGCTCGGTGGACAGCGACTCCAGGGCCTGCTCGTGGGTGCTGTGCCGGCCGGGCAGGTCCAGGGCGTCCTGTTCCAGCGGCGCGGGCCGGGGCCGGGTCCGCTGCCGGCGCAGGTGGTCCAGCGCGCGGTGCCGGGCGATGGTCGCGGTCCAGCCGCGGAAACCGGCGCCGTCGCCCCGGAACCGGTCGAGGTCCCGGGCGATCTCCAGCCATGCCTCGGAGGCGACGTCCTCCGCCTCGTCACCGACCAGGCCCCGCAGATAGCCCAGCAGTCCCGGGTGCACGATCCGGTAGGCCACCGCGAAGGCGGTCTCGTCGCCGTCCTGGGCCCGTGCCACGGCCGCGCCCAGCTCCCCGTCCCGCGGCTGCGGGCGGCGGGGTTCGACTCCCTGGCCCAAGACCGTCCTCGTTCGTGCCGAGTTCCTGGCCACTGCGTGGCGCCTGCCTCAACGGTTGCGACACGCTCCGGCCGTGTCGGTCGCCCTCCACGATCATCAGCGTCGGCCCCGACGGAAGTGTCACAGCGGAACGACGACCAGGGAAGGAAGGCCGGGGAGGAAGGCAGAACACCCGGGGAAGCCCGCCTCAGCTCCCGGCCGTCGCCTCCCGGCACAGCAGCCCCAGCGAGCCGTGGCCGCCGTAGCAGCGGCGGGCCTCGTCGATGGGGTCCCACAGCCGGCCGTCGGGGGTGCGTATCCAGTGCTCGCCGCCCGTCGCCCACCACTCGGCGCCGGTCCGGCGGACGATGACCTCGCCGGCGTAGGCGCCGAAGCCGCGCAGGACGCTGCGGACGGCCGCGTACGGCGCCCGCTCCCGGCGTATCTCCTCGATCATCCGGTCCACCCGCCACAGGCTCCGCGCCGAGTAGTCGAGCCGCACCCGGGCGCCCTCGCGCATGGTCGCCACCGCGTCCGCCGCCCAGCGCGCGGGTTTCACCGCGACGCGCGGCCTGGTCTCGCGGCGCGCGGGCCCGTACGGGGCCGTCGGACGGGCTGTCGCACCGGCCGGCACCGGGCCGGTGGCGTGGGCGGTCACATGGGCTGTCGCTTCGGCTGTCATGTGGGCTGTCACATAGGGAAGAGCGGTCCGGGGCGGGGTCGCGTCACAGGGTTCCGCCCTGTTTCGCCAAACGTTTCGGCAACCGCCGCAGGACCGCCCCACGACCACCGCACGAAGGTCACAGGCCCGCCCGCGCCCCCGCTTCCGCCGTGTTGCGCGCCCGGCGCGAGACCACCGCGCGCAGCACCCGGCGGCCCTCCACCGTCACCTCCAGCGCCCGGCGCAGCCCCTGGGCGCCGTGGTCCGCGAGCAGTTCCAGGACCATGGCCTGCCGGCGCAGCTCGGCGGCGACGAGCGGCGACGCACCGGCGTCCCCCGCGTCCGCCCGGAGGGCGTCGTCCCCCGCCGCCGGGTCCAGCAGCCGGTGGACGCCGAGCGAGGCGACGGAACAGGCGTCGGCCCAGGGCCGCAGCGCGTCGGCGGTGCGCTCGGCCGGGGCCGACTCCAGCATGCGGTGGACGAGCAGCGCGGCCTCGTCCCCGGCGGGCCGCCCGGCGCCGAGCAGGTCGCGGGCCCGCGTGAGCTCCCCCGCCCAGCCGGAGCCGTCGGCGAGGCTCGCCCACAGCGGTCGCAGCACCTCGTCGTCGCCACCGAGCAGCGGAAGGCACCGATCAAGACAAGCCAGCCCACCGGCGGCCAGCGCGCGTTCGTCGGCCCGTGCGATCAGTTCCACCAGGCTCATGGAAAGCCTCCCTCACCAGGGCACCGACCGGTACGGAGCCCGCACTTCCCCTTACTGCGTGCGACGGCGCGGGAGTGTCACAGCGGTCGGTTTTCAGCCAATCGCCGGGGCGGGGAAGGGCGTCTCGCCCGAGCGCAGCTTCCGCTCCTGCAACCCGGTCAGCTTCAGGACCACCAGGACGGCGAGGACCGCGGCCGCGATGTCGAGCACGTCGGAGACCAGCATCGCCTGGGCGGCGTCGTACAGCTCGTCCGCCGTCTCGGCACGCCGGGAACGCGTGTCGGCGAACCGGCCCACCAGGAGGTCGACGAGCCACAGCGTCCACCAGGCGTTGACCAGCGCGTGCCCGGACCGCGCACCCCAGGGGCCGCTGGCGTCCCAGGAGTCCGCGACGATCCGGCGCGGGAACCAGAGGTTCACCACCGGGCAGAACCAGGCGCCGATGGTCCAGCCGAGCCGCAGGCGGTGCCGGGAGGCGTCGAACACCCCGGCGTTCACCCGCACCCGCCACAGCCAGCACAGATAGACCACCATCGTGGCCACCAGCGCCACGCCCTGGAGGATGCCGGAGAGGCCGTAGAGGTCGTCCGCGTGATCGGCCCGGCCGATCACGTCACCGCCCACGACGCCGTCGGCGAGATCCCTGGTCACGTCCATCTCCAGCAGGTCCGCGTAGCAGGCGAACAGGTCGGTGGCGACGACCAGGCCGAGCAGCACGGCGGTGGCCCGGGCGAGCGCGGCCGGCGAGCGCGGCCAGGCGCCGGGCGGGGCCGGCTGCGGGTACGGCGGCACGGGCATGGGCGAGGTCATGACGAGGTCCCCCCGAGAAGACAGAAGAGAGGCGGGACGGCGCGTGGTCCTCCCCGGACCGGGGCGCCGCCCGATGGCACCGGCACGTACGGCGCCGGCGAGCGCGGACACCGGAACATACGGTCGCGCGCCCCCGCGCGTCCACCCTGTTCTCTCCCCCGCCCGGTACGCTCCCCGTTCTCAGCCCAACCGGTCCGCCAGCTTCCGGAAGTCCGTCCAGGACAGCGCGGGCCGGTCCGGGTTCCACAGTTTCTGCACGGTGGCCCGCAGCGGCATCCGGATCCCGGCGGCGACCTGCGCCTGCGTCTGCGCGTGCGGGAAGTCGCACCACACGGCGAACGACCCGCCGAGGATCTGCCCGTCGTAGCGCGCGGGCACGGCGGTCCGGCCGCGCACCACCCTCGGGGTCCACTGCTCGTAGATGCGCTGTCCGGTCGGATAGACGAAGGTCTGCGGCTGGCCGAGCACGTAGTAGAGGAACTCGTCGTTGTAGTTGAGCAGCTGCCGGCCCGCGCTCAGGTACTCGGCCGGCGGCCGGGCGCCGATCTCCTTGCCGGTCCAGTAGGCGACCTGGAGCGAGGGGTCGGCCTGTACGGAGGTACCCCGGAAGAAGCCGTCGTTCCAGGCCCGTACGGTCCTGCCGTGGGCGCGGACGGTGGCGGCGCGGTCGTTCAACCAGCCGGTGGTGAGGTCGGCGACCGTCCCGCCGGGGCCGTACTTGCGCTTCGCGGCGGCGGCCAGCTGCGGGTACGACGCCTGCGGGTCGCGCGCCATCAGCGCCTGGTACTCGTCGCCGCCCAGGTGCCACCGGCCGCCGGTGAACAGGCCGGCGTACTCGTTCAGCAGGTCGTCCACGAGCCGGGCCGAGGCGTCCTTGGAGATGTCGACGGCACCGCGGAGCACCACCCCGTTCGCCTTGCGCAGCCGCAGGTCGGGGTGGGCGGCGAGGACCGCGCCCAGGTGTCCCGGGGAGTCGATCTCGGGGACGACGGTGATGTGCCGGCTTGCCGCCAGCGCCACGATCTTCTTGACCTGCGCCTTGGTCAGGTGGTCCGGGGAGACGATCTCGGGGTGGCTGTCGGACTCGATCCGGAAGGCCTGGTCGTCGGAGAAGTGCAGGCCCAGCTCGTTGAACTTCAGGTCCCCCAGCTCGCGTATCCGGTCCTCGATCCAGGCCGCGGAGAACGGCTTGCGCGCGATGTCCAGCATGAACCCGCGCACCTGCTTGGCCGGCTGGTCGCGCACGACGCCCTCCGGTGCCGTGCCGCCGCCGCGGACCTCCTGCTTCAGGGTGCGGGTGCCGTAGAAGACCCCGGCCTCGCCGGGCCCGGTGATGTCGACCCGCCCGCCCCGGACGGTCAGCGTGTACGACTCCTGGTTCCCGCCCCCGCCGCCGAGCGCGAGCCGTACGTCGCCCGCCCGGGCGTCGTTCCGCTGCCCCGCGTACGCCAGCCCCAGCTCCCCGGCCACCAGCCGGCCCTCGTCGGCCAGCGCCGGATCGGCCACCACCACCCGCGCGCCGGGCCGGGGCCGCCAGCCGGGGCCGCGCTCGGGAGTGTGCGAGCGGACCGCGGGTATCGTGCGCGGCGCCTTCGACAGCGGGTACGACCGGCTCGGGCTCGGCGCCGCCGACGGGGTGCCCGGTGCCGTGGGTCCCGTGCCGGTGCCCGTACCGGTGCCGGTGCCGGCCACCCGGCCGGAGGCGGACCGGCGCGCGTCGTTCCCCGGCGGCGCGCTACCGCCGTCCGCCGAGGCCCACACGCCGACGCCCGTGCCGAGCGCGACCGTCCCCGCGAACGCGGCGGCCATCACCGCCCGCTTCCGTATCACCTGCCGCGCCGGTCCCCGGCGCCCACGCCTGTGCTGGGTCACCCTGCCAACGTACGACCGTTCCCCGGTTCAGCGGTCAGCCGGACGCAGCGAAACTCTGCCGTTCGAGTGAAATTCCGTTATCGCTCGGACACCGTATGACCACTCTCGATAACCTGACGACACTCACATCCTTCACACAATCCCCAGCCGCACCACACGTGACGCGAGGACCGACGCTGCCCGCCCACCCTCTGCCGTACCTCCCCAAGCCGCTCGACGCCTTCAACACCGCGTCCGCCGACGAGGCGCGCACCCTGCTGCTGCACTGTCTGCGCAGCCCGCGCTGGTCCGACCGGATCGCCGCGCACCGCCCCTACCCCGACCTGGACTCCCTGCTGGCCGCGGCGGACGAGGCGACGTACGACCTGTCCCCGGCCGACCTCGCCGAGGCCCTGGCCGGCGAGCGCCTGCCCGAGCTGCCCGAGGACACGTACTCCGCGGCCCACACGGCCCTCGGCGCCGCGCACGCCGCCTACGAGGCCCGGTTCGGCCACACGTTCGTCATCTATCTGGGCGACATCCCCGCGGACGAGGTCATCGACCACATCCTCCAGGCGATCCGATCACGATTGGCGAACGATCCGGAGGACGAGCGGGTGGTGGCGGCGGAGCAGCTCCGCCGTCTCGCGAAAGGAAGAATCGCGGCATTTCTCAGCGTCGCGAGGAGCCGTGCGACCAGCCACAACGCTCCCGCACCGGGTAGATAACCGGACACACCGCACCGGGCTAGCCCAACCGCGTGCCACTTTGATCACACCGGTAGGCCCCCCGTCAGCCACGGCGCGTCGCCTCGCTACGATGCTGGGGGCCGGTGGACCGTACCCGGCCGGGCCCGACCGACAGAGAAGCCGGCGCGGCCCTAGTCCCCGCACCCGGAGGGTTCTTCCGTGCCGGCTGGAACGCTGTACCGCGGCCGGGAAGGAATGTGGTCCTGGGTGGCTCACCGAGTCACCGGCGTCCTCATTTTCTTCTTCCTGTTCGTTCACGTGCTGGACACCGCTCTCGTGCGTGTCTCCCCCGAGGACTACGACAAGGTCGTAGCCACGTACAAGACGCCGATCGTCGCGCTGCTGGAGTACGGCCTCGTCGCCGCCATCCTCTTCCACGCGCTCAACGGCCTGCGCGTCATCGCCGTCGACTTCTGGTCGAAGGGCCCGCGCTACCAGAAGCAGATGTTCTGGACCGTGATGGGTGTCTGGATCGTCCTGATGGCCGGGGCGATCTACCCGGTCCTCGGCCACGCGTACCGCGCACTCTTTGGGAGCTGACGCCGATGTCCACGACTGAAACCCCCGCTTCCGGAGTCGGCCCCGTGGAGGGCGCCCCCGTCTACACCGTCGACCACCCGGCCCCGCTGATCGAGGCCCCGCGCAAGCGCACCAAGAAGACCCCGAAGTCCACCCGGGGCAACTTCGAGCTGGCGGCGTGGCTGTTCATGCGCCTGTCCGGCATCGTGCTGGTCGTCCTCGTCCTCGGCCACCTGCTGATCCAGCTGGTGCTGGACGGCGGTGTCTCCAAGGTCGGCTTCGCCTTCGTCGCCGGCCGCTGGGCGTCGCCGTTCTGGCAGGTCTGGGACCTGGTGATGCTGTGGCTGGCGATGCTGCACGGCGCCAACGGCCTGCGCACGGTCATCAACGACTACGCCGAGCGGCCGGCCAGCCGGCTGTGGCTGAAGGCACTGCTCTACACCGCCACGGTGTTCACCATCCTGCTGGGCACGCTGGTGATCTTCACCTTCGACCCGAACATCCGCTAGGCACGGGGCTGCGAGAATCATGAAGATCCACAAGTACGACACCGTCATCGTCGGCGCCGGCGGCGCGGGCATGCGCGCCGCCATCGAGGCGACGAAGCGCAGCCGCACCGCGGTCCTGACCAAGCTCTACCCCACCCGCTCCCACACGGGCGCCGCGCAGGGCGGCATGGCCGCCGCGCTCGCCAACGTGGAGGAGGACAACTGGGAGTGGCACACCTTCGACACGGTCAAGGGCGGTGACTACCTGGTCGACCAGGACGCCGCCGAGATCCTGGCGAAGGAGGCCATCGACGCCGTCCTCGACCTGGAGAAGATGGGCCTGCCGTTCAACCGGACCCCGGACGGCACCATCGACCAGCGCCGCTTCGGCGGCCACTCCCGCAACCACGGCGAGGCCCCGGTCCGCCGGTCCTGCTACGCCGCGGACCGCACCGGCCACATGATCCTCCAGACGCTGTACCAGAACTGCGTCAAGGAGGGCGTGGAGTTCTTCAACGAGTTCTACGTCCTGGACCAGCTGATCACCGAGGTCGACGGCGTCAAGAAGTCCGCCGGTGTCGTGGCGTACGAGCTGGCCACCGGCGAGATCCACGTCTTCCAGGCGAAGGCCGTCATCTACGCCTCCGGCGGCTGCGGCAAGTTCTTCAAGGTGACGTCGAACGCCCACACCCTGACCGGTGACGGCCAGGCGGCGGTCTACCGGCGCGGCCTGCCGCTGGAGGACATGGAGTTCTTCCAGTTCCACCCGACCGGCATCTGGCGCATGGGCATCCTGCTCACCGAGGGCGCCCGCGGCGAGGGCGGCATCCTGCGCAACAAGGACGGCGAGCGCTTCATGGAGAAGTACGCTCCCGTCATGAAGGACCTGGCGTCCCGTGACGTCGTGTCCCGCTCCATCTACACGGAGATCCGCGAGGGCCGCGGCTGCGGTCCCGAGGGCGACCACGTGTACCTGGACCTGACCCACCTGCCGCCGGAGCAGCTGGACGCCAAGCTGCCGGACATCACCGAGTTCGCGCGGACCTACCTGGGCATCGAGCCGTACACGGACCCGATCCCGATCCAGCCGACCGCGCACTACGCGATGGGCGGCATCCCGACGAACGTCGAGGGTGAGGTCCTGGCGGACAACACCACGGTCGTCCCGGGTCTGTACGCGGCCGGCGAGGTCGCCTGTGTCTCCGTGCACGGCGCCAACCGCCTCGGCACCAACTCGCTGCTGGACATCAACGTCTTCGGCCGCCGCGCGGGCATCGCCGCCGCCGAGTACTCGGCCAAGGCCGACTACGTGGAGCTGCCGGAGGACCCGGAGTCCTTCGTCGTCGAGCAGATCGAGCGGCTGCGCACCTCCACCGGCAACGAGCGGGTGGCGACCCTGCGCCGCGAGCTGCAGGAGACCATGGACGCCAACGTCATGGTGTTCCGCACCGAGCAGACGATCAAGACGGCGGTCGAGAAGATCGCCGAGCTCAAGGAGCGCTACAAGAACGTGGCGATCCAGGACAAGGGCAAGCGTTTCAACACGGACCTCCTTGAGGCGATCGAGCTGGGCAACCTGCTCGACCTGGCCGAGGTCATGGCCGTCTCGGCCCTCGCCCGCAAGGAGTCCCGCGGCGGTCACTACCGCGAGGACTACCCGAACCGCGACGACGTCAACTTCATGCGCCACACCATGGCGTACCGCGAGGTCGGCGCCGACGGCTCGGAAACCGTCCGTCTCGACTACAAGCCGGTCGTCCAGACCCGCTACCAGCCGATGGAGCGTAAGTACTGATGGCTACCCCTGTTCTGGACAAGGCGGACGCGGCCGGCCGGCCCGAGCCCGGCTTCGCCGACTCCCCCTACATCACGGTCACGTTCCGCGTCCGCCGGTTCAACCCGGAGGTCTCGGCCGAGGCGACCTGGGAAGACTTCCAGCTGGAGATCGACCCCAAGGAGCGGGTCCTCGACGGTCTGCACAAGATCAAGTGGGACATCGACGGCTCCCTCACCTTCCGCCGGTCGTGCGCGCACGGCATCTGCGGCTCGGACGCGATGCGGATCAACGGCAAGAACCGCCTTGCCTGCAAGACGCTGATCAAGGACATCAACCCCGAGAAGCCGATCACGGTCGAGCCCATCAAGGGCCTGACGGTCCTGAAGGACCTGGTCGTGGACATGGAGCCGTTCTTCCAGGCGTACCGGGACGTCATGCCGTTCCTGGTCACCAAGGACACGAACGAGCCGACCCGTGAGCGGCTGCAGTCGGCCGAGGACCGCGAGCGCTTCGACGATACGACGAAGTGCATCCTCTGCGCCGCCTGCACCTCCTCCTGCCCGGTGTTCTGGAACGACGGCCAGTACTTCGGTCCGGCCGCGATCGTGAACGCCCACCGCTTCATCTTCGACAGCCGTGACGAGGCGGGCGAGCAGCGCCTGGAGATCCTCAACGACCGCGACGGCGTGTGGCGCTGCCGCACGACCTTCAACTGCACGGACGCCTGCCCGCGCGGTATCGAGGTCACCAAGGCCATCCAGGAAGTCAAGCGCGCCCTCATCACGCGCCGCTACTGACCTGCCGAGGCACCGCCGAGGGCCCCGCTCCGCCACGGAGCGGGGCCCTCGCGCGTGTCCGGGAGCCACGCCCCGCCGAGCCCCACCACAGTCCGCTGCGGTGGGGCTCCTCGCTTCCCGGGGACCGGGATCCTAATGTGACGACATGTCAGACGAAGAGTCGTACGAACTGCTCGGCTTCGACAACGTGCTGCTCCCCGTCGGCGACCTCGGCGAGGCCGTCGCCTTCTACGAGCGGGCGGGGTTCACCGTGGGCTTCCGGCTGGACGAGGCCGGCATCGCGGTGCTGAAGGTGGGCGCGGAGACGCCCGGCATCCTGCTGCGCTCCGAGGAGGGGCTGGGCCGGCGGCCGCCGCACTGGCCCTCGCCGCGCATCTGGCTGGAGGTGCCGGACGCGCGGGCGGCGGCGCGGGAACTGGCCGCCGCCGGCATCCCGGCGCTGGACGAGATGACCCAGGGCGCCACCGGCTGGACCGTGGAGTTCGCCGACCCTTGGGGCAATGTCCTGGGCTTCACGGACTACACCAAGCGCCCGGCACTGGCCCGCCGGAGCTGAGCCCCACCCCTCGGTTGAACGCGTTCAAAAACGGGTCTAGAGTCGTCCCTGTCAGCGTTTTGAACGCGTTCAAGAAGGGGTGGGGCATGGACCGCACCGTCATCGCCTACGTCATCTACCTGGTCGTCAGCGTCGCGCTGACCATCTGGGTGGCCCGCACGCTCAGCCGCAACGGACGCATCTTCCTGTCCGACGTCCTGCGCGGCGACGAGAGGCTCGCCGACGCCGTCAACCACCTCCTGGTCGTCGGCTTCTACCTCGTCAACCTCGGCTTCGTGGCGCTGTACCTGAGCGATGACGACACGGTCCAGGACACCCGCGGCATCTCCGAGGCCCTGTCCACCAAGCTGGGCGTGGTGCTGCTGGTCCTCGGCGCGATGCACCTGGGGAACGTGTACGTCCTCAACCGGATCCGCCGGCGCGGGATGCTGGAGCGCGAGCAGCTGCCCCCGGTCCGCCCGCAGGAGTGGATCGCGCCGAGGGCCGGGGCGTGACCGGCGTGACCCCCACGACCACCGCACCGGAGCGGGACCCCGCCGGGGTCCCGCTCCGCGGGCTGACCGTCCTGTACGACGACCGGACCGCCGTGGGCCTCCACCTGTGCGCCTGGCTGGCGCGCCGGCCCCGGCTGGTGCCGCTGGAGCTGCTGCCGGCCGGTTCGGCCGCGGCCCACGCCCGCTTCCCCGGACTCGGCCCCGGCGACCCCCTGCACGAGATCACCGTGGTCGGCGACTCCGGGCAGGTCTACCGGGGCTCGCGCGCCTGGATCGTCCTGCTGTGGGCCCTGCGCGAGCACCGCCCGCTCGCCCACCGGCTCGCCGACCCGGCCGGCGCCAAGGAGGCCCGCGGTGCCGTCCTCGCCGCGGCGAAATGGCGGGGGCCGCGGCAGCCCGGCGCCCAGTGGGGCGGTCGGGTCCACCAGCGGGCCGACGGCTGGTCCTACCACCCGGTGACGGGTTGGACCTACGCACCACCGTCCCGGGCGGGGACCGGTCCCGCCACTCGTTAGGCTCCTACCGTGCCCGCGAAGAACGACGGCCCCGAGGCGGCCGGACCCCACAGCAGCAAATCCGAGCAGACCCGCGCGCTGATCCTGCAGACCGCGATGCGGATGTTCCAGGAGCGCGGCTACGACAAGACGACCATGCGGGCCATCGCCAAGGAGGCCGGGGTCTCCGTCGGCAACGCCTACTACTACTTCGAGGGCAAGGAACACCTGATCCAGGGGTTCTACGACCGGATCGCCGCCGAGCACCAGGCGGCGGTCCGGTCGGTGCTGGAGCGGGAGACCGACCTGGAGGCGCGGCTCGCGGGAGTGCTGACCGCGTGGCTGGACATCGCCCGGCCGTACCACGAGTTCGCGGTGCAGTTCTTCAAGAACGCCGCCGACCCCGACAGCCCGCTCAGCCCCTTCTCCCCCGAGAGCGAGCACGCCCGCGAACAGGCCATCAGCGTGCACCGGGAGGTGCTGGCCGGGTCCAAGGCCAAGGTGGCCCCGGAACTGCGGGACGTCCTGCCGGAGCTGATGTGGCTGTCGCAGATGGGCCTGGTGCTGTACTGGATCTTCGACCGCACGGAGAACCGCGAGCGCAGCTACCGGCTGGCCCGGCGCGGGGCCCGGCTGACCGCGCGCGGGGTGGCCCTGGCCCGCTTCCGGGTGCTGCGGCCGCTGGTCATGGAGGTCCACGAGCTGTTCACGGACTTCCTGCCGGGCATGACGAGGGTCCTGCCCGACCCGGGGCGCGGGGAGCGGGAGAGCGGGTGATCACTTCCGGGTGAAGGCGCGGGAACGGGACACGTGGTCCGGGGACTGCCTACGATGATGCTCTCGACACCAGCCCCCAGGAGGCACGCGATGTCCGCTGCATCCGTCGAGCAGCCCTTCGACGCCGACGAGCCGTTCTCCCTGACGGCCATCGCCGACGAGATCATGGAGCGCCATCCGGGCTACCGCGTCGAGATCATCGGAGGCCACCTCCTCGTGACCCCTTCACCGGATGCCCCGCACGCCCGCGCTCTGACCGACCTCATGATCCCCTTCCTCGCCGCCGGATTGCACGGCGAGGAGACCGCGGTCCTCCAGAACGTCGCGATCAAGATTCCCACCGGTGCCGAGGACTACTGCATCCCCGACCTGGTGGTCGTGGACGCCGACGTCGACGACCACCTCATCGAGAACAACGCCTACGACCCGGTCTGCTTCCGCCTCGTCCTGGAGGTCACCTCCAATAACTGGCGGGACGGCCTGAAGACCAAGGTCGGCGCGTACGCCGAGGCCAAGGTGCCGGTCTATGTGGTGGTCGACCGCAAGCACCAGCGCCTCCACGTGCTCACCGAACCCGACGGGAGCGAGTACACCAGCCACCGCGTGCACGCCCCCGGCGAGACGGTGACGCTGCCCGACTCGGTCGGTACCGACGTCGCCCTCGACGTGGAGCAGATCATCAAGGCCGGTCAGAAGAAGTCCGACTGAGCGGACCCCACCGCAGCCCGAACACCCCCGCGCCCTCCCGGGCGCGGGGGTTTCCGTATGTTCGCTATGAGTTTCGGCGCAGTGCGCGCACTCCGCGCAACCCGATGACGCCGATGACCGTCCCCAATACGAAGGAAACGACCGCCAGCAGCAGGTGCACCCAGAAGTACGCGGTCGGGTGACCGTCGTCGAAGGCCAGACCGCTGCCGTCCTTGACGAGATTCTTGACGAAAGTGACCCAGATGACCCAGCTCCACACCCCGAAGGCGAGCAGGAACCAGGAGACAGGGCGGCTGAGCTTCATGAGTCCAGTATCGCCGTCCGGGGTCCGGGTCCGTGCCGGGGGTGCGCGCGGGTCCCTGCTCGTCGCCTCCGCCACGCTGTTCTCCCTGGCCGTCACCGCGCCCGCCGCCCTCGCCGCCCCCTCCCCCACCACGAGCCCGACGGCCACTCCCCCGGCGCAGATGTCCACCCTCGGCGGCGCCCGGCTCGGGATGCCCGGCACGCAGGTCAACCTCGCCCCCGGAGTGCCGGTGCTGCCCCAGGGCCTGACCGCCCGCTCCTGGATCGTCTCCGACGCCGAGTCGGGCCAGGTCCTGGCCGCGCACAACGCCCACTGGCGGCTGCCCCCGGCGAGCACGCTGAAGATGCTGTTCGCGGACACCGTGCTGCCCCGGTTCCCCAAGGACACCCGGTACAAGGTGGCCCCGGCCGACCTCAAGGGGGTGGGCGACGGCTCCAGCGTGGTCGGGGTGAAGGAGGGCGTCACCTACTCCGTGCGGGACCTGTGGCTCGGGGTGTTCCTGAAGTCGGGCAACGACGCGGTGCACGTCCTGTCCGCGATGAACGGCGGGGTGGAGCGGACCGTCGAGGACATGCAGAAGCACGCCGAGGAACTCCAGGCGCTGGACACGCAGGTGGTCTCGCCCGACGGCTACGACGCGCCGGAGCAGGTTTCCTCGGCGTACGACCTGTCGCTGATCGCCCGCTCGGGCCTGCAGAAGAAGGACTTCCGCGACTACTGCTCGACGGTCAGCGCCAAGTTCGGCGCCACCGAGATCCGCAACACCAACCGGCTGCTGAGCGGGGACAGCGACGTGCCGGTCTACCAGGGCATCGCGGGCGTGAAGAACGGCAACACCACGCACGCGGGCGCCACCTTCACCGGGGTGGCCGAGCGCGGCGGCAAGGTGCTGCTGGTCACGGTGATGAACCCGGAGAAGCACGACCACAACGAGGTCTACAAGGAGACCGCGAAGCTGTTCGACTGGGGCTTCCAGGCGGTCGGCAAGGTGAACCCGGTGGGAGAGCTGGTGCCGCCGAGGAGCGCCGCGCCGGCCGGGTCCGCCTCCTCGGCGAGCCCGCAGTCGCCCGGCACGGGCGGCGCGCCGGGGGCGAAGGCGGCGGCGAGCGCCCCCGTCGCCTCCGGCTCCAGCGGCGTCGGGACCGCCCTGGCCATCGCGGGCGGGCTGCTGGTGCTGCTCGGCGGCGGGGCGTTCCTGGTCAACCGCCGGTGGCCGCTGCCGGACCTGATGCGCCGCCGGTCCCGTCCCTGACGTCGGCGGCCTCGGCGGCTTCGGTGACCTCGGTCTCCTTGCTGCCCGTCGCCGTCCAGGCGGCGCAGAACAGGACGAGTTTCGCGGTGAAGTTGATCCACAGCAGCAGGGCCACGGGGACCCCGAACGCGCCGTACAAGCTCTTCGCGGCAACCCCCTGGACATAGCCGCTGAGCAGCAGTTTCAGCAGTTCGAAACCGACCGCGCCGAGCAGGGCGGCCACCAGCAGGCGGCGGCGCGGCGGCTCGACCCCGGGCAGCAGGGTCAGGACGTAGAGCAGGACCAGGAAGTCGGCGAGCACGGCGACGACGAACGCGGCGACCTGCAACAGCGCGGTGCCCCAGCCGTGCTCGTCCAGGCCGAACTGCCTCGACACCAGGCCGACGGCGGCCGAGGCGAGGGTGGAGGCGGCGAGCGTGACCAGCAGGGCGCCGCCGAGGCCGAGCAGGATCACGGTGTCCTTCACCTTGGCCAGCACCGGGTTCTCCCCCTGGTCCGGCAGCTCCCACACCGCGCGCAGGCAGTCCCGGACCTGGCCGACCCAGCCGATGCCCGTGAACAGCAGCGCCGCGCCCGCGATGACCCCGACGGTGCCCGCGTTCTGCGCCAGGGAGGTGAGGTCCAACTGCTCGGACAGGCCCGGGAACTGGTCGGCGATCCGCTGCTCCACGGTCTTCTGCCGGGCCGGGCTGAGGGTGGCGGCGGTGACGGCGGCGGCCACGGTCAGCAGCGGGAACAGCGCCACGAAGCTGACGAACGTCATGGCGGCGGCCAGCCGGGCCCACTTCACCCGGTCCAGCCGTTCGTAGCACCGCCACGCGTGGGTGATCGTCAGGCGGGTGACGATCGGCCCGATGCCGGGCAGCCTCTTCAGCCAGTCCATGATCCGACTCTGCCCGCTGCGCGGGGATGCCAACACCGCGTTTCGCCGCCGGAACGGTCATATGGGGGCGATACGGTCATCTGTCATGAAGGATGCCACCGAACTGCCCCGGTCCCTGCTCGTCCTCGGCGGCACGTCCGAGATCGCGCTGGCCACCGCGCGCCGTCTGATCGCCCGCCGCACCCGCACGGTGTGGCTGGCCGGGCGCCCCTCGCTCGCGCTGGAGAACGCGGCCGGAAGCCTGCGGGCGCTGGGCGCGGACGTCCGCACCGTCGCCTTCGACGCGCTCGCCCCCGAGTCCCACGAGGGCGTCCTCGGCAAGGTGTTCGCCGAGGGTCCGGTCGACATGGTGCTGCTCGCCTTCGGCATCCTCGGCGACCAGGCGCACGACGAACGCGACCCGGTCCGCGCGGTCCGGGTCGCCCAGACCAACTACACCGGGGCCGTCTCGGCGGGTCTGGTCGCCGGCCGCGCCCTCCAGACCCAGGGCCACGGGTGGCTCGTCGTGCTGTCCTCCGCCGCCGCCGAACGCGCCCGCCGCGCCGACTTCATCTACGGCTCCAGCAAGGCCGGCCTGGACGCCTTCGCCCAGGGACTCGGGGACGCCCTGTACGGGACGGGCGCGCGGGTCATGGTCGTACGCCCCGGCTTCGTGCGCACCCGCGCCACGGCGGGCCGCCCGCGCAGCCCGCTCGCCACCACCCCGGAGGCGGTGGCCGCGGCCGTCGAACTGGGCCTGCGCCGCGACGCGGAGACGGTGTGGGTGCCGGGCACGCTCCGCCTGCTGACGGCGGCCCTGCGGCACACGCCCCGGGCGCTGTTCAGGCGGCTTCCGCTCTAGCGTCACGGGCGGGTCACTGCGGGACGCGCGGCGCGCACACCTCCGCGTGTCCCGGCTGGACCGGTACGACCGGCCCCCCGAACGTGTACTCGCGCAGCTTGCGCCAGACACTGTCGGCGCCCTGTTCGTACAGCGCGAAGCCGGTGCACGGCCACTCGGCCTCGTAGTCGGCCAGCTCCTCGAAGGCGCGGTCCATCGCCGCCTCCTCGATGCCGTGCGCGACGGTGACGTGCGGGTGGTACGGGAAGAGCAGTTCGCGCGCCAGCGGCCCGGACGCCTCCCGGATGCGCTGCTGGAGCCGGGTGCACGCCTCGGCGCCCGCCACGACCCGGACGTAGACCACCGGCGACAGCGGCCGGAAGGTGCCGGTGCCGGACAGCCGCATCGGGAACGGCCGGCCCGCCGCGGCGACCTCGGTCAGGTGCGCGTCGACGGCGGGCAGGTCGGCCTCGTCCACCTCGGTCGGCGGCAGCAGCGTGACGTGGGTGGGGATGCCATGAGCCGCGGCGTCGCCGAAGCCCGCGCGCCGCTCCTGGAGCAGGCTGCCGTGAGGCTCCGGGACCGCGATCGACACGCCGATCGTTACGGTCCCCACGTCGTCTCCTGTCGTCGCGTCTGTCGTCGTCTCGGCCGCCTGGCCACGGCCGTTGGCATCGACTGTACGGCCACGGGTGCCCCGTGGGCAGGCGCAGCGGAAGTGATGTGCAGCGCTCCGCCCGCGCGGACCCGTGCGGTCGTACGCCTCAGTGCTTGGCCGGGAGGAAACCCACGCGGTCGTACGCCTGGGCGAGGGTCTCGGCGGCCACCGTCCGCGCCTTCTCGGCGCCCTTGGCGAGGATCGAGTCCAGCGTCTCGGCGTCGTCCAGGTACTGGTGGGTGCGCTCGCGGAACGGGGTGACGAAGTCGACCATGATCTCGGCGAGGTCGGTCTTGAGCGCGCCGTACATCTTGCCCTCGTACTCCTGCTCCAGCTCGGCGACGGTCTTGCCGGTGAGCGTGGAGTAGATGGTGAGGAGGTTGGAGACGCCCGGCTTGTTCTCGGTGTCGTAGCGGATCACCGTGTCGGTGTCGGTGACCGCGCTCTTGACCTTCTTGGCCGTGGTCTTCGGCTCGTCCAGGAGGTTGATCAGGCCCTTCGGCGTGGACGCCGACTTGCTCATCTTGACCGCCGGGTCCTGGAGGTCGTAGATCTTCGCCGTCTCCTTGAGGATGTACGGCTTCGGGATCGTGAAGGTGTCGCCGAAGCGGCCGTTGAAGCGCTCGGCGAGGTCCCGGGTCAGCTCGATGTGCTGGCGCTGGTCCTCGCCGACCGGCACCTCGTGGGCCTGGTACAGCAGGATGTCCGCGACCTGGAGGATCGGGTAGGTGAACAGGCCGACGGAGGCCCGGTCGGCGCCCTGCTTGGCGGACTTGTCCTTGAACTGGGTCATGCGGGACGCCTCGCCGAAGCCGGTGAGGCAGTTCATGACCCAGGCGAGCTGGGCGTGCTCGGGGACGTGGCTCTGCACGAAGAGGGTGCAGCGGTCGGGGTCCAGGCCCGCGGCCAGCAGCTGGGCCGCGGCCAGGCGGGTGTTGGCGCGCAGTTCCGCCGGGTCCTGCGGGACCGTGATCGCGTGCAGGTCGACCACCATGTAGAAGGCGTCGTGGGACTCCTGCAGGGCCACCCACTGGCGGACGGCGCCGAGGTAGTTGCCGAGGTGGAACGAGCCAGCCGTGGGCTGGATGCCGGAGAGCACGCGAGGTCGGTCAGCCATGTTTTTCATTGTCGCAGAGAGTGTGAGGGGTTCGGTGCGTGGGGAACCGCGGGCCCGGCGTGGCCGGGCCCGCGGTTCCCCACGCCCCTTACGGGGCGCTTCAGCCGAGGTCGACCTGCGGGTACAGCGGGAAGCCCGCGACCAGGTCCGTGGCGCGGCGGGCGATCTCGTCGGCGACCTTCTCGTCCAGGACGTGGGCCGCCTTGGAGGGCGCGCCGGACTTGGTGGTGCCCGGCTCGGTGGTGGTCAGGACGCGGTCGATCAGGGCCGCGACCTCGTCCATCTCCGCCGTGCCGAGGCCGCGGGTGGTCAGCGCGGGGGTGCCGACGCGGATGCCGGAGGTGTACCAGGCGCCGTTCGGGTCGGCCGGGATGGCGTTGCGGTTGGTGACGATGCCCGAGTCGAGCAGGGCCGCCTCGGCCTGACGGCCGGTGAGGCCGTAGGAGGCGGCGACGTCGATCAGGTTGAGGTGGTTGTCGGTGCCGCCGGTGACGAGGGTGGCGCCGCGGCGCATCAGACCCTCGGCGAGGGCGCGGGAGTTGTCCACGATGCGCTGGGCGTAGTCCCGGAAGGCGGGCCGGCGGGCCTCGGCGAGGGCGACGGCCTTGGCGGCCATGACGTGCGGGAGCGGGCCACCGAGGACCATCGGGCAGCCGCGGTCCACCTGGTCCTTGAGGGAGTCGTCGCACAGCACCATGCCGCCGCGCGGGCCGCGTAGCGACTTGTGGGTGGTGGTGGTGACGATCTGGGCGTGCGGGACCGGGTCGAAGTCGCCGGTGAGCACCTTGCCGGCGACCAGCCCGGCGAAGTGCGCCATGTCGACCATGAGGGTGGCGCCGACCTCGTCGGCGATCTCGCGCATGATCCGGAAGTTCACCAGGCGGGGGTACGCGGAGTAGCCGGCGACGATGATCAGCGGCTTGAACTCGCGGGCCTGGGCGCGCAGGGCGTCGTAGTCGATCAGGCCGGTGGCCGGGTCGGTGCCGTAGGAGCGCTGGTCGAACATCTTGCCGGAGATGTTCGGGCGGAAGCCGTGGGTGAGGTGGCCGCCGGCGTCCAGGGACATGCCGAGCATGCGCTGGTTGCCGAAGGCCTGGCGCAGCTCGGCCCAGTCGGCGTCGGTGAGGTCGTTGACCTGGCGGACGCCGGCCTTCTCCAGGAAGGGCAGCTCGACGCGGTCGGCGAGGACGGCCCAGAACGCGACGAGGTTGGCGTCGATGCCGGAGTGCGGCTGGACGTAGGCGTGGCGGGCGCCGAAGAGTTCGCGGGCATGCTCGGCGGCGAGGGCCTCGACGGTGTCGACGTTGCGGCAGCCGGCGTAGAAGCGGCGGCCGATGGTGCCCTCGGCGTACTTGTCGCTGAACCAGTTGCCCATCGCGAGCAGGGTCGCCGGGGAGGCGTAGTTCTCGGACGCGATCAGCTTGAGCATCCCGCGCTGGTCGGCGACCTCCTGGCCGATGGCGTCGGCGACGCGCGGCTCCACGGCGCGGATGACGTCGAGGGCGGCGCGGAAGGCGGTGGACTCGGTGGAGAGGGGGGCGGCGTTCTCGGGCATCGGGGACCTCCGGACGGTGTGCGTACAGCGTTCACGTTCGGCCCAGGCGCACGGCACTCTTACCGCTCGGGCCGCTCCCTGATGGTCCGTCCCATCCCAGCGCGCCAGTCACGGCCCGGGTGTCAGCCTACCGGGCGCGCCGGGAGCCGAGATCCCGCGTCCACCATGCGAGTGGGGTTAAGAAGGAGGTCATCGTCGTATCCGGGCCGATCCGGGAGGGTCCGTGACCGCTGCCGCCGAAGACCTCATCGCCCTCGCCGAGGCGCACTGCGCGCCCACCTACGCTCCGCTGCCGGTGGTGCTCGCCACCGGTGAGGGGGCGTGGCTGACGGACGTGGCGGGGCGGCGGTACCTGGATCTGCTGGCCGGTTACTCGGCGCTGAACTTCGGGCACGGCCATCCCCGGCTGGTCGAGGCGGCCCGGCGCCAGCTCCAGCGGCTGACGCTGACCTCCCGCGCCTTCCACCACGACCGGTTCGCGGCGTTCTGCGCCGAGCTGGCGGAGCTGTGCGGGATGGAGATGGTGCTGCCGGCGAACACCGGCGCGGAGGCGGTGGAGGGCGCGATCAAGACGGCCCGGAAGTGGGGCTACCGGGTGAAGGGGGTGCCCGCGGAGATGGCGAAGATCGTCGTGGCGGGCGGCAACTTCCACGGCCGTACGACGACCATCGTCAGCTTCTCCACGGACTCCGAGGCGCGGGCGGACTTCGGGCCGTACACGCCGGGGTTCGAGATCGTGCCGTACGGCGACCTGACCGCGCTGCGCGGGGCGCTGACGGAGAACACGGTGGCGGTGCTGCTGGAGCCGGTGCAGGGCGAGTCGGGGGTGATCGTGCCGCCGGCCGGTTATCTGGCGGGGGTGCGGGAGCTGACCCGGGAGCGGAACGTGCTCTTCGTCGCCGACGAGATCCAGTCCGGGCTGGGCCGGACCGGGCGGACCTTCGCGTGCGAGAACGAGGGGGTCGTGCCGGATGTGTACGTGCTGGGCAAGGCGCTGGGCGGCGGGATCGTGCCGGTGTCGGCGGTGGTGTCGAGCGCGGCGGTGCTCGGGGTGTTCCGGCCGGGTGAGCACGGGTCGACGTTCGGCGGGAATCCGCTGGCCTGCGCGGTGGCGCTGGAGGTGATCGCGATGCTGCGGACCGGGGAGTACCAGGAGCGGGCGGCCCGGCTGGGCGAGCGGCTGCACCGGCTGCTGGGCGAGCTGGCCGGGACGGGCCGGGTGACGGCGGTGCGCGGGCGGGGGCTGTGGGCCGGGGTGGACGTCGCCCCGGCGGTGGGTACCGGGCGCAAGGTCGCCGAGCGGCTGCTGGCCCGTGGGGTCCTGGTCAAGGAGACCCACGGGGCGACGATCCGGATCGCGCCTCCGCTGGTGATCGGCGAGGAGGATCTGGACCGGGGCGTGGAGCAGCTGCGGGCGGTGCTGTTCGAGGCCTGATCGGCGCGGGCCTGATCAGCGCAGGGGGAGGTCGGTGCCGTGCTCCGCGGCGGGCCGGGGACCGAAGAGGCGCCGGTCGGATTCCTCGATGGCCACGTCGTTGATGCTCGCCTCGCGGCGGCGCATCAGGCCGTACGCGTCGAACTCCCACAGTTCGTTGCCGTAGGAGCGCCACCACTGTCCGTCGGTGTCGCGGCACTCGTACTGGAAGCGGACGGCGATGCGGTCCTCGTGGAAGCTCCACAGGCTCTTGCGCAGCGCGTAGTCCCGTTCGCGGCGCCACTTGTCGGTGAGGAAGGCGACGATCTCCTCCCGGCCGGTGAGGAACCGGTCGCGGTTGCGCCAGACGGAGTCCTCGGTGTACGCGAGGGCCACCCGGTGGGGGTCGCGGGTGTTCCAGGCGTCCTCGGCCGCCTGGACCTTCTGGCGGGCGGTCTCCAGGGTGAACGGCGGGTAGGGCGGGCGGGCTTCGGGCACGGCGGTCTCCTCGGGCAGGTCGGAGCAGAGGGGGCGGAAGCGACGGGTGGAGAACGGTCGTTCTCCATCGCTGCGGCTAAGGTAGAGAACGACCGTTCTCAACGTCAAGGAGACACGAGGAGCCCCGATGCCCGCCCCCGCCACCGAGGAACGCGACCGCCTGGACCGCGCGGCCCTGCTGGACACCGCCGAGGCGCTCTTCTACGCGCACGGCATCCAGGCGGTCGGCATGGACCGGGTCCGGGAGGCGTCCGGGCTGCCCCTGAAGCGGATCTACCGGCTGTTCGCGACGAAGGAGGACCTGGTCGTCGCCGTGCTCCGGCGGCGCGACCGGCGCTGGCGGGAGAGCCTGGCCGCGCACGTGGAGCGCGTCGCCGGTCCGCGCGAGAGGGTGCTCGCGGTCTTCGACTGGCTCGCCGCGTGGTGCGCCGAGCCCGGCTTCCGCGGCTGCGCCTGGATCAACGCCCACGGGGAACTGGGCGCGGCCTCGGAGGCGGTCCTGACCGAGGTCCGCGCCCACAAACGCGCCTTCCACGACCAGTTGTCGGGCTGGGTCCGGGCCACGGGACTCCCGCTCACCGAACCCGTGTACCTGCTGGCCGAGGGAGCCATCGTCACGGCGGGCATCACGGGCGACCCGTCGGCGGCGGGGCATGCGCGCAAGGCGGTGGAGGCGTTGCTCCGGGGCGCGGCCGACTAGAGGATCACGTGCGGCAGGAAGCGGGCGTACTCGTCGGTGATCAGGCCGGTGGACTCGCGGATGCCGAGGCCCGCCGGTTCGCCGGCGACGACCCAGGTGCCGAGGACGACGTGGTTGCCGTCGAAGGCGGGGAGGGGGGCCAGCTGCTGGTAGCAGCAGGGGTCCTCGCGGGGGGCCGGCGGGGTGCCGGGATCGTGGACGGTGATGCCCGCGCCCTCGCGGCCCAGCAGGGGCTTGGCCACGTAGCCGGTGGTGGTGGCCAGTTCGCGGGGGCCGTCGAGGTAGGCGGGCAGGAGGTGGGGGTGGCCGGGGTACAGCTCCCAGAGGATCGCCAGCAGGGCCTTGTTGCTCAGCAACATCTTCCAGGCCGGCTCGATCCACAGGGTGCTGCCGGTGCCGCCGCCGTTGTCCAGGGTGTCCAGGACGTGGGGGCCGAAGGAGTCGGTGGTGAGCCACTCCCAGGGATAGAGCTTGAAGATGCCCCGGATGAAGCGGAGCCGGTTGTCGACGAAGCGGCCGGAGAGGGAGTCCCAGCCGATCTCCTCCATGGCGAGCCAGTCCGTGGTGAGACCGGCCTGCTCCGCCGTCTCCTTCAGATAGGCGACCGTCATCAGGTCCTCGCCGAGTTCGTCGGCGGCGGAGTGCGCGAAGTGCAGGGGCGCGCCGGGCGGCAGCAGCGCGGCCTGGGCACGCCAGGCTTCCACCAGGCGTTCGTGCAGGGAGTTCCACTGGTCGGCGCCGGGAAAACGTTCCTCCATCCAGAACCACTGCGGGGAGGCCGCCTCCACCAGCGAGGTGGGCGTGTCGGCGTTGTACTCCAGCAGCTTCGCCGGGCCGGTGCCGTCGTAGCGCAGGTCGAAACGGCCGTAGAGGGAGGGCAGTTCGGCACGGCGGTGCCAGGACTCGGTGACCGCGGCGGCCACCCGGGCGTCGGTGATGCCGAGGTCGGCCAGCCGGTCCTCGGTCACGATGTGGTCCGCCGCCGCGAGGCACATGCGGTGCAGTTCCGCGACGGTGTCCTCCAGCGCCTCGACCTCCTCCAGGGAGAAGACGTAGTAGGCGCTCTCGTCCCAGTACGGGTGCAGGGAGCCGTCGGGGTGGCGGGTCAGGGGGTAGATCAGGCCCTGGGCCTCGACGGTCTGCTGCCAGCCGGGGCGGGGGGGCGTGGTGCGGCGTTCCATGCGTCCCCTCCGGTCAGCCGCCGGAGCTGCCGTGGCCGCCGCCGAAGCCGCCGCGGCTCACCCCGCCGCCGCCGTTGTCGTACGACGAACCACCCGAGCTGCTGCTTCCCGAACCGCCGCCCGAACCACCGGACTTGGTGAAGGAGCCGCCGTCGACCCAGCCGTTCTTCTCCTTGCCGTCGTAGTACCAGGCGGCGTTGACCGGCCGCTTGGCGCCCTTCTTGACGGGCTTCTTCCGGCCGGAGGAGGAGCCGCTCCCGCTCGTCGTCTTGCAGTCCTTGTCGGAGACGACCTTGTAACCCTTGGAGACGTTGTAACTGTCGCGGTCCACACAGCGTTTGTCCGGATCGGACGAGCAGGCGGTGAGGGCGGCGGCCAGCAGGCCCACACCGCCCAGGACGACCGTGCCGGAGCGGAGTTGCCTTCCGGTGTGCGCCATGGTGTGTCTCCCCCGTCGGATGAGTGTTCGGCGGTCAGCCTAGAGACGCGGCGCGCCCACGCCCAACCGGGGGTGGCCTCCGGGCGCCCGCGCCGCCTTATGGCAGTACCCGGCACAGTGCCTCCAACGCTCCCGTCCACGCGCTGTCCGAGGGGGTGCCGTAGCCGACCACCAGGGCGTCCGAGGGGTCGGGCGGCGCGTCGGTGTGGCGGTAGTAGGACAGGCCGTGCAGGGCCAGGCCCTGGAGGTCCGCGGCCTGGACCACCGGCTGTTCCAGGCCCGGCGGGAGGCGCAGCACCGCGTGCAGTCCGGCCGCGATGCCGGTCACCCGCACCGTCGGCGCCCGGTCCGCCACGGCCGCGGTGAGGGCGTCCCGGCGGCGCCGGTAGCGCAGCCGGGCGGAGCGGACGTGCCGGTCGTAGGCGCCGGAGGTGAGGAACTCGGCCAGCGTCAGCTGGTCCAGCGCCCCTACGGTGTCGACGTGCCCCTTGGCCGCCACCGCCTCCTGCGCGAGGGCCGGCGGCAGCACCATCCAGCCCAGCCGCAGCCCGGGCGCGAGGGACTTGCTGGCGGTGCCCAGGTAGACCACCCGGTCGGGGTCCAGGCCTTGGAGGGCGCCGACGGGCTGGCGGTCGTAGCGGAACTCGCCGTCGTAGTCGTCCTCCAGCACCAGTGAGCCGGTGCGCCGCGCCCAGTCCACGACGGCGGCCCGCCGGTCGGGGTGCAGCGGGGTGCCCATCGGGAACTGGTGGGCCGGGGTGAGCAGGACCGCCGCGGCGCCGTCCGGCGGGCGCGGGTCGGTGCCGAGCGCGTCGTAGGGCAGCGCGGGGGTGGCCAGGCCCGCCGCGCGCAGCAGCCGCCAGTGCACGTCGAGGCCGTAGGACTCCACCGCGACCGTGTCCGCCCCGCGCGCCCGCAGCAGGGTGCCGAGGACGCGCAGGGCGTGCGAGGTGCCGGCGGTGATCACGACGGTGTCCGGGGTGGCGCGCACGCCCCGGACCCGGGCCAGGTATCCGGCGAGGGCGGTGCGCAGTTCGCGCCGGCCGCGCGGGTCGCCGTAGCCGAGGGCGTCGGAGGGGGCCGTGGCCAGCGCCCGGCGGGCGGCCTTGAGCCACTCGGCGCGCGGGAAGGCGGCGAGATCGGGGGTGCCGGGGACCAGGCTGTGGGCGGGGCGGCCGGGCTCCCGGCGGCCCGGCCCGGACGGGGCGGGCGGCGGGGCCACCACCCGGTCGGCGACCCGGGTGCCGGAGCCCTGCCGGGCGGTGAGCCAGCCCTCCGCGACCAGGTCGGCGTAGGCCTCGGCGACGGTGTTGCGGGCGATGCCGAGGTCGGCGGCGAGGGTCCGGGAGGACGGCAGCCGGGTGCCGGGGGCCAGCCGGCCGGTGCGCACCGCGTCCCGCAGGGCGTCGGTCAGGCCCCGGCGCAGGCCCCCCGCGAGAGCCGGTTCGAGATGCAGGTCGACGCCCAAAGTGGCCCAGGATTCCGCCATGGGAATGGACCATACCCCTGGGCTGCCTCGCTCCTAGGGTCGAAGACATGAGCACGCACGAGGAACCCGTCACCTACGCCCCCGAAGAGCCCGCGCGGCTGCGCTGGGCCCAGCACGCGCCCGAGGTCTACAAGGCGATGATCCAGCTGGACGCCGTCGCCAACCAGGGCCTGGACCCCCGGCTGCGCGAGCTGGTCAAGATCCGCGCCTCCCAGGTCAACCACTGCGCGCGCTGCCTCGACATGCACTCCAAGGACGCCCTCGCGGCCGGCGAGAGCGTGGAGCGGATCGTCCAGCTCGGCGCCTGGGAGGAGTCCCGGCACTTCTACACCGAGAAGGAGCTGGCGGCCCTGGAGCTGACCGACGCGATCACCGTCCTCACGGACGGTTTCGTGCCGGACGAGGTCTACGAGCGGGCCGCCAAGCACTTCGACGAGGCCGAGCTCTCCCGGCTGATCGCCGCCATCGCCGTGATCAACGCCTGGAACCGGTTCGGCGTGTCCACCCGGACGCCTCCGGGCCACTACCACCCGGGGCAGCACAAGTGAACCGTACCCAGCTGCTGGACCCGAAGGTCGCCCAGGCGATGGCCGCGGTCAGCGCGGCGGCCAAGAAGGGGCTCGGCGATCCGGGCCTGGCCGAACTGGTGATGATCCGCGCCTCGCAGATCAACCACTGCGCGTTCTGCCTCGACATGCACCTGGGCCTGGCCCGCAAGCACGGGGAGTCCGAGGACCGCATCCACTTCCTGAGCGCCTGGGAGGAGACCGAGGACCTCTACAGCGAGCGGGAGCGGGCCGCGCTGGCGCTCACCGAGGCGGTCACCGTGCTCACGGAAGGGTTCGTGCCCGACGAGGTGTACGAGGCCGCCGCCAAGCACTTCGACGAGGCGGCGCTCGCCCACCTCATCGCCCTGATCACCGTCATCAACGGCTGGAACCGCCTGATGGTCAGCCGCCGTGTGCCACCGGGAGGGCGGCAGCCATGAGCAAGGCGGAGCAGTTCCGCGCCCTGCACCGGGGGCGCGCCCCGGGTGATCCGCTGGTGCTGCCCGGGCCGTGGGACGCCGCCGCCGCGCGGGTCCTCGCGGAGGCCGGTTTCCCGGCGCTGGCCACGCCGAGCGCCGGGGTGGCCGCCTCCCTCGGGTACACGGACGGGGCCACCCCGGCCGACGAGATGTTCGCGGCCGTCGCCCGGATCGCGCGGGCGGTGGACGTACCGGTCTCGGCGGACGTGGAGGGCGGCTACGGGCTCGCGCCCGAGGAACTGGTCGAACGGCTGCTGGAGGCCGGCGCCGTGGGCTGCAACCTCGAGGACTCGGACGGGGGTGTCCTCAAGGACCCGCACGCGCACGCCGAGTTCCTCGCCGGGGTGCGCCGGGCCGCCGCCGACCGGCTGTTCGTCAACGCCCGCATCGACGTGTTCGTGCACGGCGACGGCGATCCGGAGCGGGCCATCGAGCGGGCCGCGCTGTACCGCGCGGCGGGCGCCGACTGCGTCTACCCGATCCTCGCCCCGGCCGAGCTGGTGCCGCTGCTGCGGTCGGGGATCGAGGGCCCGCTGAACCTGCTGGCCCGGCTGGACGGGGACGGCCCCTCGCCCGCCGCGCTCGGCGAACTCGGGGCCACCCGCGTCACGTTCGGGCCGGGCCTGCAGCGGCGGACGGCGGCCGCGCTGCGGGAGATCGCCGCCGGGCTGCTGCCGTAGGCCGGGCAGGCCGGGGGTGTCCGGTCAGGGCAGCCACTTCTTCCACACGGACGGGTGGCTGTCCACCCACTTCTCCGCCGCCTCGGCCGGCGAGAGCTTCTGCTCGGCGATCATCAGCGACACCTCGTTCTGGTCCTCGGTGGTCCACCGGAACTTCTTCAGGAAGGCCGCCGCCTCGCCGCCGGACTTCGCGAAGTCCGCGTTGAGGTACTTCTTCAGCGGGGTGTGCGGGTAGCCGCAGGCGACCTTCGCCGGGTCGGCGTCGCAGCCCTCCTTGTGCGGCGGCAGCCTCACCTCCGTCATCGGCACCTTCTCGAACAGCCACTGGGGTGCGTACCAGTACGTCAGGAAGGGCTTCTTCTCCTTGGCGAACCGTTTGATCTGGGTGATCTGCGCGGCCTCGGAGCCGGCGAAGACGACCTGGTAGTCCAGCTTCAGGTTCTTCACCAACGCCTTGTCGTTGGTGACGTAGGACGGGGAGCCGTCCATCAGCTGTCCCTTGCCGCCGCTCTCGGCGGTGCGGAACAGCGGGGCGTACTTGTCCAGGTTCCGCCAGTCGGTGATGTCCGGGTGCTGCCTGGCGAGGTACGTCGGCACGAACCAGCCGATGTGGCCGGTCACCCCGAGGCCGCCGCCGGGCGCGACCGTGCCCTTCTCCTCGACGTAGCGCTTCTCCTGCTCCGGGTGGCCCCAGTCCTCCAGCAGGGCGTCGACCCGGCCCTGGCTGAGCGCGTCCCAGGCCGGCACCTCGTCGACCTGGACGGTGTCGACGCGGTAGCCGAGCTTGTGCTCCAGGATGTACTGGGCGACGGCCGCGTCGGACTGCGCGCCCACCCAGGACTGCACGGACAGGGTGACCGTCTTCGCGCCCCGGGCGTTGGCGAACGGGCTGGCCTGTTTGGTCATGTCGGCGGCGCCGCAGCCGGTGGTCAGGGCCAGGGCGGCCACGGCGGCCGTGATCGCGATGCGGCGCATGTCAGGCTCCCTTCCCCGCGCGGCCCCGGGCCGGCTGGGTCACCCGGTCGAGCATCAGGCCCAGGCAGACGATGGCGGCGCCGGCCACCAGACCGGTGGCCAGGTCGCCCTGGGCGAGGCCGAAGGCGACGTCGTAGCCGAGGGCGCCGCCGCCGACCAGGCCACCGATGATGACGACGGCGAGGACCAGGACCACGCCCTGGTTGACGGCGAGCAGCAGCGCGCGCCGGGCCAGCGGGAGCTGCACCTGCCACAGCTGCTGCCGTCCGGTCGCGCCCAGCGAGCGCGCGGACTCCAGCGCCGCCTGGTCGACCTGGCGCAGGCCCTGCGCGGTGATCCGGACGACGGCCGGGAGGGCGTAGACGACGGCCGCGGCGACGGCGGGGGCGCGGCCGACGCCGAACAGGGCGACGACCGGGATCAGGTACACGAACTGCGGCATGGTCTGGAACACGTCCAGGACCGGGCGCAGGGCGCGGTCGACGCGGGCGCTGCGGGCCGCGGCGATGCCGGTGGCCAGGCCCAGTACGAGGGTGACGGCGACGGCGGCCAGCACCTGGGAGAGGGTGTCGAGCGACGGCTCCCACACCCCGAGCACACCGATCGCGGCCATGGCGAGGACGGCGGTCAGCGCGGTGCGCCAGGTGCCGATCGGCCAGGCCAGGGCGGCGACCACGAGCAGCACCGACCACCAGGGCATCCCTTGCAGCCCGGCGCGGACCGGGTCCAGCACCCAGGTGGTGAAGTGCCCCGCCCAGTCGGCGGTGCCGCCGACGACCGGGACGCCGGAGTAGAGGTGGTCGGTCATCCAGTCGACGGCCCGGTTGACCGGTGCGGCGATCTCCAGGGACCAGCCGGCGGGCCAGTCGGTCGCGCCGAGCAGCCGGGCGGCGAGGGCGGCGGCCACGGTGCCGGCCAGGAGGACGGCCCAGGCGACGAGCCCCGTCCGGGCGCCGGTCTCCGGGCGGGCGGTGCCGTCGCCCGCCGCCGAGGTGAGCCGGTCCAGCACGATCGCGAGCAGGACCAGGGGGATGCCGGCGGCGAGGGCCGCGCCGACGTCGACCGAGGCGAGCGCCTGGTAGACGCGGTCGCCGAGGCCGCCGGCGCCGATGACGGCGGCGATGACGGCCATGGACAGCGCCATCATGATCGTCTGGTTGAGGCCCAGCAGCAGCTCCTGGCGGGCCAGCGGGAGGCGGGCGGTCAGCAGCCGCTGGCGGCGGGTGGCGCCGAGCGACTCCACGGCCTCCAGGACTTCGGGGTCGGCTCCGCGCAGGCCGAGCGCGGTGAGGCGGGCCATCGGCGGGGCGGCGTAGACGACGGTGGCGAGGACGGCCGCGGGCACGCCGATGCCGAAGACCAGGACGACGGGGAGGAGGTAGGCGAAGGCCGGGAGCACCTGCATGGTGTCCAGGACCGGGCGCAGGGCGCGGTCGAGCCGGTCGGAGAGGCCCGCGGCGAGACCGAGGAGCGCGCCGACGACGACGGAGGCGAGGACCGCCACGACCATCAGGGCGAGGGTCTGCATGGTCGGCACCCACATGCCGAGGGCTCCGCAGGCCAGGAAGGCGACGGCCGTGCCGGCGGCCAGGCGGAGACCGGCCAGGCGCCAGGCGAGCAGGGCGCCGAAGACCGTGACACCGGCCCAGCCCGCCGCGAGGAGGGTGAGGTAGACGGCGCGTACGGCGACGACGACCGCGTTGCTGAGGTGGCCGAGGAAGTACAGGAACAGCGGGTGGCTGTCCCGGTTGTCGATGACCCAGTCGCTGGCGGAGGCGAGGGGTTTGTCGAGGCTGACGGTCAGGGAGTGCGGCCAGGTGCCGTTGCCCCAGCGGCTGAGCACGGGGAGGAGGACGGCGGTGAGCAGGGCGAGGAGGAGGAGTTTGGCGGCGGCCCGGCTCCTGAGCAGGCGGGGGGCCTTGGTCCGGGCGGTGGGGAGACTGAGCGTCGCCATCAGACGGCCTCCCGGGTGCTGCTCGCGGGGGCCTCGGGTGCCGGGCGGCGGTCGCGGCGGTCGCGGCGCTCGCCGGGTGCGGGGTTCCCCGGGGCGGGTGCGTTGCCGGCGGCACGGGCGCCTGCGGCAGAGGCGGAGGCGTCACCGGCGACAGGGGCGGGCGCGTCGCTCACCGCCGTGGCGGTTCCGGCCGAGGCGGGTGCCGTGATGGTTCCGGCCGGGGCTTCGGGGGTGACGCCCGCCACGACGCCCAGCAGCCGGTCGTGGTCGACCACGCCCAGGCAGCGGCCCGCGTCCATCACCCGGGCCGGGGCGCCCGCCCGGGCCACCGCCTCGATGGCCTCGGCGACCGTGGCCTCGGGGCGCAGGGCCGGGCCGTGCGCGGCGTCCTCGGGGGACACCGGGCGCATGGCGGTACGGCAGGTCAGCACCTGTTCGCGGGGGACGTCCCGGACGAACTCGCGGACGTAGTCGTCGGCCGGGGCGCCGACGATCTCCTCGGGGGTGCCGAGCTGCACCACGCGGCCGTCGCGCATCAGGGCGATGCGGTCGCCGAGTTTCAGGGCCTCGCTCAGGTCGTGGGTGATGAACACCATCGTGCGGCCCTCCTCCCGGTGCAGCCGGGTCACCTCGTCCTGCATGTCCCGGCGGATGAGGGGGTCCAGGGCGCTGAACGGCTCGTCGAAGAGCAGCACCTCGGGGTCCACGGCCAGGGCCCGGGCGAGGCCCACCCGCTGGCGCTGGCCGCCGGACAGCTGGCCGGGGCGGCGCTTCTCCATGCCGGCCAGGCCGACCTTGGCGACGAACTCGGCGGCGCGCTCCCGGCGTTCGGAGCGGCCGACGCCCTGGATCTCCAGGCCGTAGGCGACGTTGTCGAGGACGGTGCGGTGCGGGAGCAGCCCGAAGTGCTGGAAGACCATCGCGGCCCGGTGCCGGCGCAGTTCGCGCAGCCGGGCCCGGTCCATCGCGCGGACGTCCTCGCCGTCGATGGCGATGGTGCCCGCCGTCGGCTCGATCAGCCGGGTCAGACAGCGGACCAGGGTGGACTTGCCGGAGCCGGACAGGCCCATGACGACGAAGACCTCGCCCTTGCGGACGTCGAAGGAGACGTCCCGGACGGCGGCCGTGCAGCCGGTGCGGGAGCGCAGCTCGGCGGGGGTCAGCGCGGTGAGCTCCGGGTCGGCGGGGACGCGTTCGGGCTTGGGGCCGAAGACCTTCCACAGGCCGGACACCGAGAAGACGGGCTCGGCCGTGGTGGGCGGCTTGCGGGTGGGGACGGTGAGGGTCATCGCAGGTCACCTCCGATCAGGTCGACGGCCTTCTCCCCGACCATGAGCACCCCGATCATCGGGTTCACGGCGGGCATGGTGGGGAAGACGGACGCGTCGGCGATGCGGATGCCGTCGAGACCGCGGATGCGCAACTCGGGGTCCACGACGGCGAGTTCGTCGTCGGCGGCGCCCATCTTGCAGGTGCCGGCCGGGTGGTAGACGGTGTGGGCCGCCTTGCGGGCGTACTCGCTCAGCTCGGCGTCGCCGGTGACCTCCGGGCCGGGGCACACCTCGCGCTTGAGCCAGCCGGCCAGCGGCTCGGCCTTGGCGACCTCGCGGGCGATGCGGATGCCGTCGACCAGGGTCCGGGCGTCGTAGTCGTCCTCGTCGGTGAAGTAGCGGAAGTCGAGGGCCGGCTTGACGGAGGGGTCGGCGCTGGTCAGGTAGAGGCGGCCGCGGCTCTTCGGCTTGGGGATGTTGGGGGTCATGGAGACGCCGTACTCCGGCCGCTCGTAGCCGAGGCGCTCCGGGTTGTCGGTGAACGGGATCTGGTAGAAGTGGAACATCAGGTCCGGTCCGGCGTGCTCCGGGTCGCGGCGCACGAACAGGCCCGCGTCGGAGTCCATCGCCGAGTTCTCCGGGATCGGGCCGTGGGTCTCCCAGACGATGACCGACTCGGGGTGGTCGAGCAGGTTCTCGCCGACGCCCGGCAGGTCGTGCACGACGGGGATGCCGAGCGCTTCGAGGTCGGCGCGGGGGCCGATGCCGGAGTGCAGCAGCAGGCGCGGGGAGTCGACGGCGCCCGCGCACAGCACGACTTCCTCGCGGGCCCGGATCAGCAGCTCCTCGCCGTCCTTGGTGCGCACGTGCACGCCCTCGGCGCGGGTGCCGTCCAGCCGCAGCTTGTACGCCCAGGTCTCCAGCAGGATCGTCAGGTTCGGGCGCTCGTCCATCACCGGGTGGAGGTAGGCGACGGAGGCGGAGGAGCGCTTGTTGTCCTCCGGGTGGTAGGCGAGGTCGAAGAAGCCGACGCCCTCGGTGAACGGCGCGCGGTTGAAGCCCTCGACGCGGGGTACCCCGAGCGCCGACCGGGCGGCGTCGACGAAGTCGCGGGCGATGGCGTTCCGGTCCTTCTCGTCGACGGAGACGATGTTGTTCTTCAGGCGCGCGAAGTAGGCCTCCATGGGGACGGCGCCCCAGCCCTTGGCGCCGGCGGCCTCCCACTCGTCCCAGTCGGAGGGCAGGGGCTTGAAGGAGATGAGGGTGTTGTGCGAGGAGCAGCCGCCGAGGACGCGGGCGCGGCTGTGCCGGATGTGGGAGTTGCCGCGGGGCTGCTCCACCGTCGGGTAGTCGTAGTCGAGTTCGCCGCCGAGCAGGCCCATCCAGCGGCGCAGGGTGAGGACGTCGTCGCGGCCGACGTCGCTCGGGCCGCCCTCGATGACGGCGACGGTGACATCCGGGTTCTCGGTGAGGCGGGAGGCGATGACGGACCCTGCCGTGCCGCCGCCGATGACGACGTAGTCGTAGACGTGGGGGGTGGTGTCGGGCATGGGGGTACTACTCCAGGGGCTCTGCTCGGTTCGGAGGTGAGGAGGTGCGGGGCGGAGGTGCGGAAGGGCTGACGGAGGCCGGCCGGTGGGCCGAGGCGATCGGCCGGCGGGCTGAAGGGGGGTCAGCCGCCGGCCGGGCGTCAGCCGGCGAACCAGCGCACCGGCTTCGGCGCGAGGTTCTGGTAGACGTGCTTGGTCTCGCGGTACTCGGCGAGCCCGGCGGGGCCCAGTTCGCGGCCGGTGCCGCTCCGGCCGAAGCCGCCCCACTCCGCCTGCGGCAGATAGGGGTGGAAGTCGTTGATCCAGACGGTGCCGTGCCGCAGCCGGGACGCCACCCGGCGGGCCTTCGCGGTGTCCGCGCTCCACACCGCGCCGGCCAGGCCGTACTCGGTGTCGTTGGCGAGGCGGACGGCCTCCTCCTCGGTGCGGAAGGTCTCGACGGTGAGGACCGGGCCGAAGACCTCCTCGCGGACGACGCGCATCTCGCGGTGGCAGGCGTCGAGGACGGTGGGCTCGTAGAACCAGCCGGTCGCGGGGCGCTCGGGTGACGGCTCGGGCCGCTTGCCGCCGCAGCGCAGGACGGCACCCTCCGCCAGGGCGGAGGCGACGTACGCCTCGACCTTGGCGCGCTGCTGCTCGGAGACCAGCGGACCGCACTCGACGCCGTCCGCGGTGCCGCGGCCGAGCCTGATCTTCTGGGCGCGGCGGGCGAGTTCGGTGACGAAGCGCTCGCGGACGGACTCCTCGACGATGAGCCGGGCGCCGGCCGAGCAGACCTGGCCGCTGTGGATGAAGGCCGCGTTGAGGGCCTGGTCCACGGCGGTGTCGAAGCCCTCCTCGGTGGCGCAGGCGTCGGCGAAGACCACGTTGGGGTTCTTGCCGCCGAGTTCGAGGGCGACCTTCTTGACGGTGGGCGCGGCGGCCTGGGCGACCTTGGTCCCGCTGGCCAGGCCGCCGGTGAAGGAGACCAGGTCGACGTCGGGGTGCTCGGCCAGCCGGGCGCCGACGGTGTGGCCGGGGCCGGTGACGAGGTTGGCCACTCCGGCGGGCAGACCGGCCTCGGCGAGCAGCTCGATCAGCGCGATGGTGGTCATCGGGGTGATCTCGCTGGGCTTGACCACGAAGGTGTTGCCGGCCGCGAGCGCCGGGGCGATCTTCCAACTTGCCTGGAGGAGCGGATAGTTCCAGGGGGTGATCAGCGCGCAGACGCCGACCGGTTCGTGGACGACCACGCTGTGGATGTCGGGCGAGCCCGCGTCGACCACCCGGCCGGGGGCCTCGGCGGCGACCAGGTCCGCGAAGTACCGGAAGGCGTCGGCGACACAGTCGATGTCGACGCGGCCCTCCTCGACGGTCTTGCCCGCGTCCCGGCTCTCCAGCAGGCCGAGTTCCTCGCGGTCGCGCACGAGGAGGCCGGCGACGCGGCGCAGCAGCGCGGCGCGTTCGGCGGCCGGGGTGCCGGGCCAGGGGCCGTGGTCGAAGGCCTGCCGGGCGGCGGCCACCGCGCGGTCGGCGTCCTTCTCGTCGCCCTCGGCGACCACGGCGAACGGCCGGGCGTCCGCGGGGTCGAGGATCTCCCGGGTCGCGCCGGAGACCGCTGCCAGCCACGCGCCGTCCGCGTGGATGGTCGCCTGGGGCTGTCGTTCCGTTCTGTCCGCCATGATCGGTGTTGCCTTCCGTTCCTGTTCGGTGCCCCTGTGTCACACGCATGTCACGCTCGGGGACCGTCGCCGCCTGCCCAGGGCCCCGGCCCCGCATGCGGAATCGGTGGCCGAACGTGCTCGGGGTCACGGAAAACGGGGGTGATAACGGATGAAAACGGAAGGCGGACCCGGCTATCCGCCCGCCGGCCCCGGCGTCAGCAGCTCCCGTACGCAGTCGCGCAGCCAGGCGTGGGCCGGGTCGGCGTCGTGGCGCGGGTGCCAGGCGAACCCCACCGTGATCTTGGGCAGTGGCAGCGGGATCTCGAAGGGGACCAGTCCGAGGGCGTCGGCCAGCGGGCGGCCCCATTCGGTGATCAGCCCGATGAGGTCGGTGTCGCGCAGCACGAACAGGGAGGCCGGATAGCTGCCGACGCTGCCCACCACCCGGCGCCTCAGGCCGAGTCCGGCCAGGGCGTCGTCGACGGGCCCGCGCTGTCGGCCGCGCCGGGAGACGATGAGGTGCCCCGCCGCCCCGGCGAACCGCTCGGGCGTCACCTCGCCCTCCAGCAGCGGGTGCCCGGCGCGTACGACGCCGAGCATGCGGTCCTCGTGCACGGTCTCCACGTGCACCTCGGGCGCGGCCGAGTCGATCATCCCGACCTCCAGGTCGGCGATGCCCTGCCGCAGGTACGGGGCGTCCGTGTGGCTCTCGCTCAAAAAGCGCAGGCGGATGCCGGGGGCCTCGCGGGCGGCGCGGGCGAGGAGGGCGGCGCCGTGGGTGGCGGCGATCATGTCGTGGCCGAGGACGGTGAAGGTGCGGGTCACCGTGCGCAGGTCGGTGTCCCGGCCCGGCGCGAACAGGGCGCGGGCCCGCTCGACCACCGCGCCGACCTCGGCGCGCACCGCGAGCGCATGCGGTGTCGGCACCATCCGGCGGCCGGCGCGGACCAGCACCGGGTCGCCGAGCGCCTTGCGGATCCGGCCGAGGGTGCGGCTCATCGCCGGCTCGGACAGGTGCAGCCGGCGGGCGGCGCCCTGCACGCTCTCCTCCTCCAGCAGCACGTCCAGCGCGACCAGCAGATTCAGGTCCAGACCCGTGGATTGCGTCATGTGCAGGCATTCCTTGCGAAGGTTGCACTGGAAGTCATGTCGGTGGCGAGCCTACGGTGAGGACGCATCCCACACCACCCACCAGCTCCCGGGAGGAGCCGTGCCGGCGCACGCCCTGACCCGCCCCGTCCTGCTCACGCTGTGCGCCTGTGTCCTGGTCGCGCAGAGCATGGTCGCGGCGATCAACCTGCTGATACCGCAACTGAGTTCGTCCGGCCTGCACCCCTCGCACACCCAGATCCTGTGGACGGTCGACGCCTACGTCATCGTCTTCGCGGGCCTGCTCATCCCGGCCGGCGCGCTCGGCGACCGCCACGGCCGCAAGGGCGCCCTGCTCGCGGGGCTCGCCCTGTTCGCCGCGGGCGCCGCGACCAGCGCGCTGGCCCCCGATCCGGCGCTGCTGGTCGCGGGCCGGGGCCTGTCCGGCGCCGGGGCCGCGCTGATCACCCCGGCGACGATGTCGATCCTGGTGCACCTGGCCGGGCCGGAGCGCCGCGCCCAGGCGATGGCGTCCTGGACGCTGGCCATCGGGCTGGGCGGCATGGCGGGCAACCTGGGCGGCGGGCTGGCCGGCCAGTACCTGTCCTGGCGGGCGCTGTTCGCCGCGATGGTGCCGCTGGCGGCCGTGCTCGCCGCCGCCGTGGCGGTGACCACCCCGCGCACCGCCCGCTCCGCGCAGGGCAGCCCGGACCCGGCCGGCACCCTGCTGCTCATCACCGGGCTGGTCGCGGTGCTGTTCGGCATCATCGAGGGGCCCGGCCACGGCTGGACCTCGGCGCGCATCCTGACCGCGTTCACGGCGGGCGCCCTGCTGCTGGCCGCGTTCACCGGGCACGCCCTGCGCTCGCGCGCCCCGCTGTTCGACCCGAGGGTGTTCCGCTCCGCCGGGCTGCGGGCGACCACCCTGGGCCTGGCCACGGGTTTCTTCGGCCTGTTCGCCCTGTTCTTCGTCAACTCGCAGTACCTGCAACAGGTCAAGGGCTACGGCCCGGCCGTGACCGGGGTCGCGATCGTGCCGCTGATCGTCGGCATGGCCCTGGTCCCGAGGTTCGCGGCCCGGTGGTCGGCGCGTCCGCGTCCGGTGGTCGGCACGGGGCTGGCGCTGATCGGCCTCGGTCTGCTGGCCGCGTCCACGGCGGACGCCCACACCCCGTACCCGCTGTACGCCTGCTGGCTGCTGGTCATCTCGGCGGGCACGGGCATGGCCATGCCGGCCCTCACCCTGGGCGTGGTGGTGTCCCTGCCCGCGCACCAGGCGGGCCTCGGCTCCGGCCTCGGCACCTCGGCCCGCGAGATCGGCGCCGCCCTCGGTGTCGCCGTCGCCGGCACCGCCCTGGCGGGCCACACCGACTTCGCGAGCGGCATGGGCCCGGCCCTGCGGGTGGTGGGACTGACGGTCCTGGCGGCGACGGTCCTGGTCGTCACCGGCCACCGCACCCCCGGCCGGCCGCCCCGCACGGCTCCGGAGACGCCGACGACTCCAGCGACACGGGAGCCGGTGGCCTGAAACATACGTCGGCCCTCACTCGACGGCACACAATGCGGGCCCCGACCGAGAGGACCCGCCGTGCGCCGTATCCCGGCCTGTGTACTGACCGACGCGGCCCCGCCCCGGGTGAGCGGCGGCCACGCGCTGGACCGCTTCGTACAGATCGGCTCCCTCACCAAGGCGCTGACCGGCACGTTGCTCGCCCGGCTGGCCCAGGCGGGCGTGGTCGAGCCCGGCGACCCCGTCGAGCGGTGGCTGCCGGCACCGTCCGGCACCGGCATCACCCTGCTGCACCTGGCCCGGCACACCTCGGGACTCCCCCGGCTGCCACCCGGCCTCGGACGCCGGGACCCGTACGCGACTTTCGGCCACGCGGAGTTGGAGCGGCTGGTGCGCGGCCTGGACACCGTCACCGTGCGCCCGCCGGGCGACGAGGAGTACTCCAACCTGGGGTACGCCGTCCTCGGCGCCGCGCTGGCCGCCGCGGGCGGGGCATCGTACGAGGAACTGCTGGAGGCGCACGTCCTGCGGCCGACGGGCGTCACCGAGGTGACCGCCCGCCCGGCTCCCGCGCGGCGGCTCACGGCACCCGGTCTGCTGCCGGGGACGCGGCGCGGGCCCTGGACGATGGACGCGGCGATCCTCCCGGCGGGCGGCCTGTGGGCGACGCCGCGTGCGGTCGCCGCGCTCGTCGTGGCGCTGCTGGTGGAACGCCGGCTGGGCGAGCCGGCCGTGGGCTGGCAGTCGGCGGGGCCGCTGTACTGGCACAACGGCGCCACCCGGGACGCGTCGGTGTTCGCCGGGGCGACGGCGGACGGGCGGTGGGCCGTGGTGCACCGGCTGAACGGCCGGGCGGAGGACACCGACCGGGCCGGGATCGCGCTGCTGCGACGGGCGTAGGGCCCGCGTCGGCGAAGCCGGAAACGACGAGGTCCCCTTCCGTCGCAGCGGAAGGGGACCTCGTGTGTGGAGCGCCGGGCAGGCCTTGCACCTGCATCTCCCCGCAGGAAGCGGGGCGTCTTTCCTTGGACCACCAACGCACAGTCGGCTTCCGGGAGTTCCGGTGGCCGGTGTGTGATCAACTATAGCCCACACCGGCCGCCGGAGTCACCTCGCGCCGGCTCAGATGAGGCCGAGGGCGCGGACCGCCTCGCGCTCCTCCGCCAGCTCCTTGACGGAGGCGTCGATGCGGGTGCGGGAGAACTCGTTGATCTCCAGGCCCTGGACGATCTCGTACTTGCCGTCCTTGCAGGTGACCGGGAAGGAGGAGATCAGGCCCTCCGGGACGCCGTAGGAGCCGTCCGACGGGATGCCCATGGAGGTCCAGTCGCCCTCGGCGGTGCCGTTGACCCAGGTGTGGACGTGGTCGATGGCGGCGTTGGCGGCGGAGGCGGCCGACGAGGCGCCACGGGCCTCGATGATCGCGGCACCGCGCTTGGCGACGGTCGGGATGAAGTCCTCGGCCAGCCACTGCTCGTCGTTCACGACCTCGGCGGCGTTCTTGCCGGCGACGGTGGCGTGGAAGATGTCCGGGTACTGGGTGGCGGAGTGGTTGCCCCAGATGGTCAGGCGCTTGATGTCGGCGACCGAGCTGCCCGTCTTCTTCGCGAGCTGGGTCAGCGCGCGGTTGTGGTCCAGGCGGGTCATCGCGGTGAAGCGCTCGGCCGGGACGTCCGGCGCGGCGGCCTGCGCGATGAGCGCGTTGGTGTTGGCCGGGTTGCCGACGACGAGCACCTTGATGTCGTCCGCCGCGTGGTCGTTGATGGCCTTGCCCTGCGGCTTGAAGATGCCGCCGTTGGCCTCCAGCAGGTCACCGCGCTCCATGCCCTTGGTGCGCGGGCGGGCGCCCACCAGCAGGGCCACGTTGGCGCCGTCGAACGCCACGTTCGGGTCGTCGGTGATGTCGATGCCCTGGAGCAGCGGGAAGGCGCAGTCGTCCAGCTCCATGGCCGTGCCCTCGGCGGCCTTCAGCGCGGGGGTGATCTCCAGGAGGCGCAGCTTGACCGGCACGTCCGCGCCGAGCAGCTGGCCGGAGGCGATGCGGAAGAGCAGGGCGTAACCGATCTGGCCGGCCGCGCCGGTGACGGTGACGTTCACGGGAGTGCGGGTCATGGCGTTCTCCGTATGACAGCTGGCGGTGGGGCGTCCCTGCCCCGGGCGGATGATCGATCTCTTGGTATCAAGAGAGATCAGCGGTCAGGCTATCGCGCATCCGGCATGTGAGACCCCCGGGGCCGTGTGGCTCACCCCACAAGGGGACCAGAGGGGCGTAACGCCTGGCCGGCGGCGTGCGAGTCCCCCAACGAACAGCGGCCGTCCGCCGTCCGGGAGAGGAGGGACGACGACGGCCGCCGGTGGGGGGGCCGGAGATCCGGACTCCCGTGGGGGTACGGTTCGCGTGCCCGGGATCCGGCCGCCTATGCGCGCCCGCCGGAATTTCTCACTCCGTGCAGCCGGTCTGCCCCGAGGCGAGCGTGGCGCACGCCCTGGCCTGGGCCGGGTTCCGTACCGCGACCATCGGGGTGTACCCGATGGTGTCCCCCGCGGCGGTGATGTCCCCCGTCTGCCGCTCCTTGCCCGCGGTGACCCGCACCGTGTCGCCGGGCGCGCCGCTGGTGATCCGGCCCCAGACCGTGCCGCACACCTTGCTGTAGCGGACTTCCAGGGTGGTGGTGCCCACGGTGGCGGTCTTGGCGGTGGACACCTGGTCGCCGCCGCACCCCATGGCCTCGGCGTCCTTGCCGGTGCAGGCGGACCCGGCGCACTTGACGCCGGGCGGCGGGGTGGCCGGGGCGGAGGCCGACGGGGAGGGCGACCCGGACCCGGCGGCCGTGCCGTCGCCGCCGCGGTGGGTGACGTAGAAGACCCCGCCGATGAGGGCGAGCACGCCGACCAGCCCGGCGAAGAACATCACCACCTGCTGACGGCGCGCGGACCAGCGCTCTCCCGGCGCGGGGCGCCCCTTGGGAGTGCGGGCGGGACCGGGCACGGCACCGGCGGACGGGGTGCCGGCGGGCGGGGTACCGATGGAAGGGGTTCCGGCGGGCGGGGTGCCGAGGGGGCGGGTGGCGTCGAGTCCGGCCAGGCCGCCGAGGAAGCCGGGCGGGGTGGTGGCCGCGGTCGTGTTCGGGCGGCCCGGGGGCCGGGCTCCCGGGCGGGCGCTCGCCTGGGAGGGGCCTCGGTAACCGGCCACGCCCCAGGAGTTCTTGACGGGCGCGCCCGCACCGCCGGCCGCCGCGCCGGAGCCACTCCCGCTCACCGCGTCGGAGCCGGAGCCGGAGCCGTCCCGGGTGGCCGTGCCCGCGTCGCCGCCGGCCGTACGCCCGCCGCTCCCGTTCCCCGGGCCGTCCGCCGCGCCGTCGCGGACGCCGGTGGCGGCGTCCCGGGCCGACGGCTGGGCCGGGATGGCCGGCGTGACCCAGCCGGGGCCGGAGCTGCCGGCGCCGCCCTTACCGGAGCCTTTCCCGGAGCCCTTGCCGAGCCCCTTGCCGACGCCCTGTCCGGCGCTGACGCCGACACCCTTGCCGACGGCCTGGCCGACACCCGTCCCGGCGGCCTGGCCCACGCCCTTGCCGAGGCTCGGTCCGACGCCCTCCCCGGCGCTCTTCCGGTCGCTCTCGCCCTCCGCGATCCGCAGCGCCTGCAGCGTGCTGCCGTCCCGCAGTTCCGCCCGGCTCCAGGAGCGTTCGGCCAGTTCCCACAGGGTGGTCAGCGGGCCCGGCGGGGTGCCGGTGACCTCGGCGAGGGCGATGACCGCGCCCTTGGGCGCCAGCAGCCGGCCGCCCAGGTACCGCTCCCAGGACGTCGCACCGTAGCCCGTCCGGTCGGCCAGTGCCGCGATGCCCAGACCGCTGCGGTCCACGAGTTGCCGCAGTTCGTCGGTGAACTCCCTGATCTGCGGGTCCAGATCGTCCGGCAAGGCTTTCCATCGAGGCATGGGTTCCCCCTCTTCCCCCGGTCGTGCTGTGGATCTCCCGCACCCCGGCCACCCACAGGGATGCGCTGACCAAGGATTCCAGTTCCCCGGGCCGGACGCACACCAGCGCGAAGGCCGGCAGCCGACGCGGGAACGAGGCGGTACGGCAGGTGGCCCGCGCCTCCCGGCGGGCGGGCGCGGGCCACCTGGCGTACGGCGGGCGCTACTTGGTGAGCGTGAAGTGCAGGATGTCCTTCAGGAAGGGCAGTTTCAGCAGCGGGTCGGGCTGGATCATCAGCGCCAGCAGGACGATCGCCAGGCCCAGGACGCCGTAGGTGGCGATGTCCGTGAAGCGGGAGCGTACGGCGAGCATGCCGACATCGGGCAGCAGCCAGCGCAGCACCGCGCCGCCCAGCAGGGCGAGGCCGATGATCAGCGTGCCCGCGCGGAACTCGTCCAGCGCGGTGATGAGCAGGCCGAGCGCGACCAGGCCGACGACGGTGAGCAGCGGCCACTGCCGGGCGGGCGCCGGCGCTCCGCCGGGCGCGGCCCGGCCACCGCCCTCGGGCCGGGCGGTGTCCCGCGTGAAGAGCGGGAAGCGGCGGGTGACGCGGCGCGGGCGTCCCGTGGCGTCCGGGGCGCTGACCGCGTCGCGCACCATCGGTTCCGTGTGCCCGCGGGCGTCCTCAGCCGGCACTGCGCTCCGCCGCCTCGACCACGTTGACCAGCAGCTGGGCCCGGGTCATCGGGCCGACACCGCCGGGGTTCGGGGAGATCCAGCCGGCCACCTCGGTCACGTCCGGGTGGACATCGCCGACGATCTTGCCCTCGGCGTTGCGGGAGACGCCGACGTCCAGGACGGCCGCGCCGGGCTTGACGTCCTCGGCGCGGATCAGGTGCGGGGAGCCGGCCGCCGCGATGACGATGTCGGCGCGCTTGAGGTGGGCGGACAGGTCACGGGTGCCGGTGTGGCACTGGGTGACGGTGGCGTTCTCGCTGCGCCGGGTGAGCAGCAGCGGCATCGGGCGGCCGATGGTGACACCGCGGCCGACGACCACGACCTCGGCGCCCTTGATCTCCACGCCGTGGCGGCGCAGCAGGGTGAGGATGCCGTTGGGGGTGCAGGGCAGCGGGGCGGGCTCGTTGAGGACCAGCCGGCCGAGGTTCATCGGGTGCAGGCCGTCGGCGTCCTTGGCCGGGTCCATCAGTTCCAGGACGCGGTTCTCGTCGATGCCCCGGGGCAGCGGCAGCTGGACGATGTAGCCGGTGCAGGCCGGGTCGTCGTTCAACTCGCGGACGACCGCCTCGATCTCCTCCTGGGTGGCGGTGGCGGGCAGCTCGCGCTGGATGGAGGCGATGCCCACCTGGGCGCAGTCGCGGTGCTTGCCGGCGACGTACTTCTGGCTGCCGGGGTCGTCCCCGACCAGGATCGTGCCGAGGCCGGGCGTGACGCCCTTCTCCTTCAGCGCCGCCACGCGGGCGGTCAGATCGGACTTGATCTCGGCTGCGGTGGCCTTGCCATCGAGAATCTGGGCGGTCATGTCCCCATCCTCGCGGATGACCCGGCCCCGGTTCCAATCCGGGTGTCACGGCGCGGTTGACGAGGTTGCACTTGCACAACACCTCCTGGCCCGGCTGGACAAGTAAGACGCTGTTAAAGAACGATGAGCACACAGTGCCGCGGGCAGTACCGGGGGGACGGACCGCATTTCTGTAGAACTCTCCTCCGCACCGTGCCGCGCGTCGTCCCCGCACTTGAGCAACACGACGGAGGAAGTCCGCCATGAGTTTCGGCGACCCGAACAACCCCTACGGCGCCCCGCAGGCGCAGCAGCCGGGCTACGGCTATCCGCAGCAGGGCCAGCAGCCCGGCTACGGCTACCCGCAGGCGCCGCCCGTCGGCGCGTACGGCATGCCGCCGGCGCCCGAGACCATGCCCGGCACCGTCAGCGCGGCCCGGGTGATGATGTGGGTGATCGTCGCCCTCCAGGTCGTCGGCGCCGGCCTGTTCGCGTTCGGCGCCATCGGCGTGAACGCCGCGAAGAACGACAACGAACTCAAGGACGACGCCGGCTTCCAGCAGCTCGCCGACTACTCCTCGGGCCTGCTGTGGGGGCTCACGCTGTTCGCCGTGGCCTGGGCGGTGCTCACCATCGTGCTGGCGCTCAAGTTCGGCAACGGCGGCAACGGCGTCCGCATCACGACGCTGATCTACGGCATCATCACCGCGATCCTCGGCATCTACCCGTTCATCCTCGTCGGCCTGGTGCACACCGTGCTCGCCATCCTGATCGCCTGCTTCGTCGGCGGTTCCAAGGGCTCGGCCTGGTTCAACCGCCCGCGGTACTGAGCCGCGACAGCACACCGGCACACTCCACAGGCCGCGTCCCGTCCGCTCGGACGGGACGCGGCCTGTGCCGTACGGTCCCGGTCCCGACCGCCGGCCGGCGATCGGGACCACGCTCAGGTACGGGGCTCAGTGGAAGAAGTGGCGCGTGCCCGTGAAGTACATGGTCACGCCCGCCTCCTTGGCGGCCTCCACGACCTGCTCGTCGCGGATCGAGCCGCCCGGCTGGACGATCGCCCGGACCCCGGCGTCGATCAGGATCTGCGGGCCGTCGGGGAAGGGGAAGAAGGCGTCGGAGGCCGCGTAGGCACCCCGGGCCCGCTCCGCGCCGGCCCGCTCGACGGCCAGCTTGCAGGAGTCGACGCGGTTGACCTGGCCCATGCCGACACCGACCGAGGCGCCGTCCTTGGCGAGCAGGATCGCGTTGGACTTCACCGCGCGGCAGGCCCTCCAGGCGAAGGCGAGTTCCTTCAGCTCCGCCTCGGAGAGCGCCTCGCCGCTGGCCAGCGTCCAGTGGGCGGGGTCGTCGCCGTCGGCCTGGAGCCGGTCGGTGACCTGGAGCAGCACACCGCCGTCGATGTGCTTGGCCTCGCCCGCGCTCGCCGGGGCGCCCGGGGCCTTCAGCACGCGGATGTTCTTCTTCTTGGCGAGGGCCTCCAGCGCGCCCTCCTCGTAGTCCGGGGCCACGATGACCTCGGTGAAGATCTCGGCGACCTGCTCGGCCATCTCCTTGCTGACCGGCCGGTTCACGGCGATCACACCGCCGTACGCGGAGACCGGGTCGCAGGCGTGCGCCTTGCGGTGGGCCTCGGCGACGTCCGCGCCGACCGCGATGCCGCAGGGGTTGGCGTGCTTGATGATCGCGACGCAGGGCTCGTCGTGGTCGTACGCGGCACGGCGGGCGGCGTCCGTGTCCGTGTAGTTGTTGTACGACATCTCCTTGCCGTGCAGCTGCTCGGCCTCGGCGAGGCCGCCGGTGCCGTCCACGTACAGGGCGGCGTCCTGGTGCGGGTTCTCGCCGTAGCGCAGGGTGGCCTTGCGCGTGTAGGTGGTGCCCGTGAAGTCCGGGAAGCGGGAGTCGTCGGCGGGGGCGTAGGACGCGGCGAACCAGGAGGAGACGGCGAGGTCGTACTCCGCGGTGTGCCGGAACGCCTCGGCGGCCAGCCGCTTGCGCGCGGCGAGGTCGAAGCCGCCCCCCTGGACCGCGGCGAGGACGTCGGCGTACCGCTCCGGGCTGGTGACCACGGCCACGGACGGGTGGTTCTTGGCGGCGGCGCGGACCATCGAGGGGCCGCCGATGTCGATCTGCTCCACGCACTCGTCGGGCGACGCGCCGGAGTCGACGGTCTCGCGGAACGGGTAGAGGTTCACCACGACCAGGTCGAACGGCTCCACGCCCAGCTCGGCGAGCTGCTCACGGTGGCTGTCCAGGCGCAGGTCGGCGAGGATGCCCGCGTGCACCTTGGGGTGCAGGGTCTTCACCCGGCCGTCCAGGCACTCGGGGAAGCCGGTCAGCTCCTCGACCTTGGTGACGGGGACGCCGGCGGCGGCGATCCGGCCGGCCGTGGAGCCGGTGGAGACCAGCTCCACACCGGCCTCGTGCAGCCCGCGGGCCAGCTCTTCGAGCCCGGTCTTGTCATAGACGCTGACAAGCGCACGGCGGATGGCCCGCTTGGCGTTGCTCTCGGCGGTCACTGGATAACTACCTTTCGTCCCTCAATGCGATAGCCGTGGCGGGCGAGCCGTCCCACGACCTCTACGAGCAGCCTTCGCTCGACTTCCTTGATGCGCTCGTGCAGCGCGCTCTCGTCGTCCTCGTCGCGGATCTCGACCACGCCCTGGGCGATGATCGGCCCGGTGTCGACGCCGTCGTCGACGAAGTGGACGGTGCATCCGGTCACCTTGGCCCCGTACGCGAGCGCGTCGCGGACGCCGTGGGCGCCGGGAAAACTGGGGAGCAGGGCGGGATGGGTGTTGACGAAGCGTCCGCCGAACCGGGCCAGGAACTCCTTGCCGACGATCTTCATGAACCCGGCGGAGACCACGAGGTCGGGCTCGTGCGCGGCGACGGCCTCGGCGAGGGCGGCGTCCCACTCCTCGCGGGTGCCGTGGTCCTTGACCTTTCGCACGAACGTGGGGATGCCGGCGCGCTCGGCCCGGGCCAGCCCCTCGATGCCTTCGCGGTCGGCGCCCACGGCCACGACCCGGGCGCCGTACGTCTCCGGGCCGACGGCGGCGATCTCGTCCAGCAACGCCTGCAGATTGGTGCCGGAGCCGGAGACCAGCACGACGAGGCGCTTGACTGCCGGGCCGGCGGAGGTGGCGGCCACGATGGGGCCCTTTCTCGGGGGTGCGATCCGTGTTCGGCCGGCTTGTACGGTCGTACGAATGCTTCACGCCCCCGGATACGGGGAAGTCTACGAAGCGGCCGGCCGTCAGCAACGATACCGGCACTCCGGACGGGCCCCTCGGGACGGGTGGCCGGCCGGACGGTAGCGTTCGCGGGGAATCACGAAAGAGCAACCTCGGGAACGCGGTCGTCGTGCGGTGCGTTCACGCAGAGGAAGCTCACGACGGAAACTGCCGTAGTCACCCAGGGGAAGACGCTCTTTTGATGCCCGATCGCAGCCTGCGACACCTCACGTTCCCGCCGCGCCCGGCCCAGGGAGGCGAGCGGGGCGCCGCACTGCTGCGCGAGCGCCCGTCCTCGCCGCCGGCCCACACTCCGGGAGGCGGGGGCGACGGCGCCGGGCGGGGCGGTTTCGGGCAGGGTGGCGAGCGGCAGGACGACAATCCGTTCGCGCCGCCGCCGGAGGGCGCTCCGGACCGGCCCTGGCGGCCCCGGACTCCGGGGAATCAGGGACATCCCGGGGGTGCGGGCGGTCCCGGACACGGGCCGGGTCAGGGGTCCGACGCGGGACAGCAGGGCCAGGGTCAAGGTCATGGTCAGGACCATGGGTACGCCCCGTGGCCGGGGGCCGGTGCGGGACAGGGTCCCGGGCAGGGTCAGGGTCAGGGTCCCGGTCAGGGGCAGGCGCCCTGGGGCAGTCAGTGGAGTGACCGGCAGCCCGGGCGCTCCTCCGACGGCTTCGGCCGGCGACCGGGCGGCGGACCGCAGGGGCCCGGCGGACCGACCGGCCCCGGCATGCGCTGGGACCCGAGGGACCCGGCCCAGCGGCGCGCGCGGTTCGCCCTGCTCTCCGGCATGTGGGCCGTCTTCTTCGTGCTGTTCAGCTGGCCGTACGTGGCGCTGCTGCTGGGCGCGCTGTCCCTGTACTGGGGCAGCAGCGCGCTGCGCGCCAAGCCGCGTTCCCAGGCCCCGGACGCCCCGGCGGCCCCGCCCGGCCGCCCGCAGACGACGGCGGCCGTCGGCGGCCTGATCACGGCGTCCCTGGCGCTGGTGCTGGTGGCCTCCACGTTCACCGTCCAGCTGGTCTACCGCGACTACTACACCTGCGTCGGCGACGCCCTCACCCATGAGGCCAAGCAGTCCTGCGAGACCCTGCTGCCGCACGAGCTGCGGGGCGTACTGGGCGACCAGGACGGCTGAGGCCGCCGGTCTCACCCGGGGTCGCTCGGCGCCTGTCGCCCGGGGCCCGCTCACCCGGTGGAGCCGGGGCGGCGCTCGGGCGGTTGTTCCGGGTCGGCGGGCGGCTGCCCGGCGGACGGCGGCTCGGCGAGGGGTTGCCCGGCAAAAGGTTGCTCGGCGGCCGACGGCTCGGCAGGTGACAGCCCGGCCGGGGGCGGGTCGGCCAGGGGTGGGTCGGCCAGGGGTGGATCGGTGGCCGGTGGGGCGGCGGGGCCGGACGCGGCCTGCCGCAGGGCCGCCCAGCGCGAGGCGCGGGCCACGTCGTCGTGCCAGTCGCCGGTACGGGGCTCGGTGAACGGCGTGGGGAACGGGTCCGCGGCGGGGAGGAAGTCGTAGAGGTCCTCCTCGGCGGCCTCGGCCTCCGCCCGCGCGGGCACCTTCCGCCTGCCCCAGCCCCACCGCCCGGTCCCGGCGCCATCCTCGCGGCCGGCCGGTCCCGGCACCGTACCGGCCCCGGCCGGAGTCCCGGGAGCGCCCGCTTCCGCCGCCCGACTCGTGCCGGGGCCCGTCACCCCGCCGGTGTCCGGCGCCTCTCCGACCGCCTCCGGCCCCGCCGGGGCCGAGGGCACGCGGGCCACCGTCACGCCGTCCCCCTGCTCCCCTCGCGCCGCCTCCGGCGCCGTACTCCCCGTCCCCTCCGCCGGTCGCGGGCGCCGGCCGCGCAGCAGCCGCCAGGCGCGGACGATCAGTGCCACCGGCAGCGCGAACACCGGCGTCCAGAGCCCGGCCGCTCCCCCGGCGCGCGGCCACAGCGGGCCGAAACGGGACAGCGCGGCCACGCCCAGGGGGCCGCCGGCCAGGGCGGTGAGCAGGGCGACGGCCGCCGCGCAGACCGCCGCCGTCAGCAGCACCACCCCGGCGGTCTGGCCGGCCGACCAGCGGGCCCGGGCCGGCTCCCCGGGTCCCGGCGGCCGTACCGCCGCCCGCGCCACGAACCACCCCGCCGTCATCCCGGCCACCGCCGGCACCAGCCCCACCACCCAGTGCTGCGGGGTACCGGCACCCGGTTCCGGCACCGCGGCCAGCAGCGGGAACGGCGGCAGCAGCGGGGCGGGGTCGGACGCGAACGGGCCGACCAGGTGCCCGGCGCCGAGGGCGAACCCGGGGCCGAGGGCGTAGGAGGCGGCCCACAGCGCGGCGTTGGGCAGCAGCGCGATGCCGAGCAGCAGCACGGCGAACCGGCCCGTCCAGCCCTCCGTCAGCTGGAGGAAGGACGCCCGCGCCGCCGCGCCGTGCCACACCAGCGACACCCCGACCAGCAGGGCGCCGCCGCCGAGCAGCACGGCGGTGGCGGCACCGGCGGCCCGGGCCGCCGCGCCCAGCCGGGCCCGCTCGTCCGTGCCGAACACCGGCCGGCGCACCCGTTCCGGCAGCACCGCGAGCACGCGCAGCAGGGGCTCGGCCGGGCAACCGTGACCCGCCCACACCCCGGCACCGGCCGCGCTCGCCACCACGGCCGGGAGACATACCGTCAGCCAGCCCCAGTGGGGACGCAGTTCACCGCCGGAGCAGTACAGGGCCACGGCGACGCCGACGCCCAGGTAGCCGAGGACCACCCCGGTCCACGCCGTGCGCGCGGGCACCGGTGGCGGGCCGTCCGGTTCGGCGGGCGCGTCGGTGGCGTCCCGCGCCGCCCGGTACAGCAGCCACACCGGCAGGACGAGCAGCAGCAGCGGGGTGACGCCGACGGGCATGGGGGTGCCGGAGAGCGTGCCGGTGCGGACCAGTTCGACACCGTGCCCCAGCAGCCACAGGGCGGCGGTGACGTGCAGCGCGCCGGCCGGTCCGCTGTCGGGGTACGGCGAGCTGACCCACAGCGCCATGACGAGGACCGCCATGGCGCCGAGGCCCAGGCCGGCCGCGACGGCTCCGCCCAGCAGGCTCGCGGCGAGTCCGGGCGAGCGGTCGCGCAGCCGGGACAGGGCGGGTGACGACGAGGAGCGCACGGTCATCCGGATCACGCACGCCATGCTCCCAACGACACGCGCTTTCCCGGTGTAACGGGCGAACCGCCGCTGTGTCGCCCAATATATGTTTATGTTCTTTTTCGTACGAAAGGGTGCATGGTGACGACGCAGAACCCTGCCGGTCCGCCACCGTCGGACAGCCGCCGACGCCCGCGCCGGTCCCGGCCGCTGACGCCGGTTCAGAAGCCGGCCGGGCGGACGGCCCCGGACACCACGGATGCCGGACCGGAGCGACGGGCCGGCCTGCCCGATGCCCCGTCCGACCAGCCACGGCAGTTGACGCCCGCTCAAGCCTTCGACGCCCTCTACGCCTTCTGCGCCCCCGCCCTCGTACGCCAGACCTACCTGCTCACCGGGCGCCGGGAGCTGGCCCGCGAGGCGGTGGAACGGGCCTTCCAGCTGGCCTGGCAGCGCTGGCCGGACGTGGCCCGGGACCGGGATCCGGCCGGATGGGTGCGCGCGGTGGCGTACGACTGCGCGCTCTCCCCCTGGCACCGCTTCCGCCCCCGCCACCGGTCCCCGGAGCCCCCGCCCGCCGACCCGGCCGACCGGGAACTGCTGCACGCGCTGCTCACGCTGCCGCCGGCGTACCGGCGCACGCTCGTCCTGTACGACGGGGTGGGGCTCGACCTGCCGGAGACGGCGGCGGAGACGGAGGCGAGCACCCCGGCCGCCGCCAGCCGGCTGACCCATGCGCGCGAGGCGGTGGCCGCGCGGCTGCCGGAGCTGGCGGATCCCGCCGCGCTCCACCGCCGGCTGCTCGAACTCGCCTCGGCCGAGCGGCTGGGCTCGGCCCGGCCGACCCAGGTGCGCACCGGCTCCGAACGCCGGAACGTCTTCTGGACCCGGGCGGCCATCGCCTTCACGGTGACGATCGTCGGCGCCACGACGCTCACGCTGCGGACGGCGCCGACGCGCTACGAGCCGCCGATCGCTCCGGCCCAGGCGGTGCGGGGGGTGCCGGCGGCGGGGGTGATGGGCCCGCTGTCCCGGGAGGAACGGGCCCTGCGCGAGAAGCTGAGGAAGGCGGAGACCAACGGCCCGGAGAGGGTGTTCCCGGAGCCACGGTGAAGCCCGGGCCGACCGGTGGTGGGCGGGTCGGCCGGTGGTGGGCGGGTCGGCCGGTGATGGGGCGGGTCGGCCGGTGATGGGGCGGGTCGGCCGGTGGTGGTGGGCGGGCCTTGCGAAGACCAGGCGGAAACATCGGCAGGCCCGCCCCGGGCGACGGGGCGGGCCTGCCGATGACGGGCCGGGGCCGGTCAGGCCGAGAGGATCTCCCGGGCCAGCTTCGCCGTCTCGGTCGGGGTCTTGCCGACCTTGACGCCGGCGGCCTCCAGGGCCTCCTTCTTGGCCTGTGCGGTGCCGGAGGAGCCGGAGACGATGGCGCCGGCGTGACCCATGGTCTTGCCCTCCGGCGCGGTGAAGCCCGCGACGTAACCGACGACCGGCTTCGTCACGTTCTCCTTGATGAACGCCGCGGCACGCTCCTCGGCGTCACCGCCGATCTCACCGATCATCACGATGAGGTCGGTCTCGGGGTCGTCCTGGAACGCGGCCAGGGCGTCGATGTGGGTGGTGCCGATGATCGGGTCGCCACCGATGCCGACGGCGGTGGTGAAGCCGATGTCCCGCAGCTCGTACATCATCTGGTACGTCAGCGTGCCGGACTTCGACACCAGGCCGATGCGGCCCGGCTTGGTGATGTCGCCCGGGATGATGCCGACGTTCGACTGGCCCGGGGTGATGATGCCGGGGCAGTTCGGGCCGATGATGCGGGTCTTGTTGCCCTTCTTGCCGGCGTACGCCCAGAACGCGGCCGTGTCGTGCACGGCGATGCCCTCGGTGATGACGACGGCCAGCGGGATCTCGGCGTCGATGGCCTCGACGACCGCGTCCTTGGTGAACTTCTCCGGCACGAAGATGACGGAGACGTTGGCGCCGGTGGCCTCGATGGCCTCCTTGACGGTGCCGAAGACGGGTACCTCGGTGCCGTCGAAGTCCACGGTCTGACCCGCCTTGCGCGGGTTCACGCCGCCCACGACGTTCGTGCCGTCACCGAGCATGAGCTTGGTGTGCTTCATGCCGGTGGCGCCGGTCATGCCCTGGACGATGACCTTGCTGTCCTTGTTGAGCCAGATAGCCATGGTGGTTTGAGTCCTCGTCCTCGTACTTACTTGGCGGCGGCCAGCTCGGCGGCCTTGTCGGCCGCGCCGTCCATGGTGTCGACGCGCTGCACCAGCGGGTGGGCGGCGTCCGTGAGGATCTTCCGGCCCAGCTCGGCGTTGTTGCCGTCGAGGCGGACGACGAGCGGCTTCTCGACCTTCTCGCCGCGGTCCTCCAGGAGCTTCAGGGCCTGCACGATGCCGTTGGCGACCTCGTCGCAGGCGGTGATGCCACCGAAGACGTTCACGAAGACGGACTTCACGTCCGGGTCGCCCAGGATGATCTCCAGGCCGTTCGCCATGACCTGGGCGGAGGCGCCGCCACCGATGTCCAGGAAGTTGGCGGGCTTGACGCCGCCGTGCTTCTCACCGGCGTACGCGACGACGTCCAGGGTGCTCATGACGAGACCGGCGCCGTTGCCGATGATGCCGACCTCGCCGTCCAGCTTGACGTAGTTGAGGCCCTTCTCCTTGGCGGCCGCCTCGAGCGGGTTGGCGGCGGCCTTGTCGTGGAGCTCGTCCCAGTCGTGGCGGAACTCGGCGTTGTCGTCCAGCGACACCTTGCCGTCGAGGGCGATGACCTCACCGGAGGCGACCTTGGCCAGCGGGTTGACCTCGACCAGGAGCGCGTCCGACTTGATGAAGGTGTCCCACAGCTTGACCAGGACGTTCGCGACCTTGTCCGCGACCTCGGCCGGGAACTTGGCGGCCTCGACGATCTCGCGGGCCTTGGCCTCGTCCACACCGTCGATGGCGTCGATCGCGATCTTGGCGACGGCCTCGGGGCGGGTGGCCGCCACCTCCTCGATCTCCATGCCGCCCTCGACGGACGCGATGGAGAGGAAGGTGCGGTTGGCGCGGTCGAGGAGGAAGGAGACGTAGTACTCCTCGAGGATCTCCGGAGCGGTCTCGGCGATCATGACCTTGTGGACCGTGTGGCCCTTGATGTCCATGCCGAGGATGTCCGTCGCACGGGCGACGGCCTCGTCCGGGGTGGCGGCCAGCTTCACGCCACCGGCCTTACCGCGGCCACCGACCTTCACCTGCGCCTTGACGACGGACTTGCCGCCGAGCCGCTCGGTGATCTCGCGCGCCGCCTCAGGCGTGTCGATGACTTCACCGGCCAGCACCGGTACATCGTGCTTGGCGAAGAGGTCCCTCGCCTGGTACTCGAACAGGTCCACGCGCTTCCGTCCCTATCAGTGATCTCGCGGTTCGTTGGATGCGTGGGCGTGCCGCGAAGGGCAACGTGACGTCCGCTTGTCACAAGGGAGGCGCACACGGTGTCCGAGCGCGCGGCATGTCCGTCTCGCAGGTTATCGCCGCTTGAGGGGGCTCCCTAAATCGAGGGTCACACACGCGCGGTGATACCTGTCACATGATGCCGCGATCACTGGCACGGGGTGCCGCCGTATGGGTGCGGTTGCGTGCCCACGGGTGGTCTGCGCGGTCTGCGCGGTCTCACCGGGCGGGAACGGGCCAGGTGAGACGCGCGGCTCCGGGCGCTCCGGGCGGCTCCACGCGGTTCCGGATGGTTCCGTGCGGCCCTGGACGGTCCGGGGCCGTGCCGGGGCCGGCGGCCGTCCGGGGTCAGGCCGGGTCGGGTATCGGCAGCGGGCGCTTCTCCAGGGCCGCCGCCATCACCTCGGGGAACAGGTCGGGGGTGCAGGCGAAGGCCGGTGCGCCGAGCGCGGCGAGCGCCGCCGCGTGCTCCCGGTCGTACGCGGGCGCGCCCTCGTCCGACAGCGCGAGCAGCGCGACGAACTGCACCCCGGACGCCTTCATCGCGGCGACCCGCTTGAGCATCTCGTCGCGGATGCCGCCCTCGTACAGGTCGCTGATCAGCACGACGACGGTCTCGGCCGGCCGGGTGATCCGCTCCTGGCAGTAGGCGAGCGCCCGGTTGATGTCCGTACCCCCGCCGAGCTGGGTGCCGAAGAGCACGTCGACGGGGTCGTCCAGCTGGTCGGTGAGGTCGACGACCGCCGTGTCGAAGACGACGAGCCGGGTGCTGATCGACCGCGTGGAGGCGAGGACCGCGCCGAACACCGACGCGTAGACCACGGACGCCGCCATCGACCCGGACTGGTCGATGCAGAGCACGACCTCCTTCTTCACCGACCGCGCCGCCCGCCCGTAGCCGATCAGCCGCTCGGGTACGACCGTGCGGTACTCCGGCAGGTAGTGCTTGAGGTTGGCCGCGATGGTGCGGTTCCAGTCGATGTCGTGGTGGCGCGGGCGCTGGACGCGCGCGCTGCGGTCCAGGGCGCCGGTGAGGGTGGCCCGGGTGCGGGTGGCGAGCCGCTTCTCCAGCTCCTCGACCACCTTGCGCACCACCGCGCGGGCCGTCTCCCGGGTCGTGTCGGGCATCGCCTTGTGCAGCGAGAGCAGCGTGCCGACCAGGTGCACGTCGGGCTCCACCGCCTGGAGCGTCTCCGGCTCCAGCAGCAGGGAGGCCAGGCCCAGCCGGTCGATGGCGTCGCGCTGCATGACCTGGACGACGGAGGACGGGAAGTAGTCGCGGATGTCCCCGAGCCAGCGGGCCACGGACGGTGCCGAGGCGCCGAGCCCGGCCGCACGCTCCCGCCCCGCCTGCGGCTTGTCCCCCTTGCCGTAGAGCGCGGCCAGTGCGCCGTCCATCGCCGCGTCCCGGCCGGTCAGCGTGCATCCGGTGCCGTCGGCCTGGTCCCCGCCGAGCACCAGCCGCCAGCGCCGCAGCCGCTCCCGCGCCGGGTCGGCCGCCTGTACCGGTGCCGGTGCCTGTACTGGTGCCTGTGCCTGTGCCTGTACTGGTGCCGGTGCCTGTCCGGCCGTCGTGTCCGTCATGTGCCCACCCCCGCGAGGCTCTCGTGACCTGTCGTCTTCGTCGTGTCCGCCGTGTCCGTGCCGTCGTCCGCCGCCAGGCCGAGCAGCAGCCGCAGCACGGGCAGCACGGCGTCGGCGCGCGCGGTGTCCGGTCCGGCGGCGAAGCCGGGGACCACGGTCGCCTGGGCGGCACCGCCCGGACGGTCACCGGGGCCGCGCCGGACCAGTTCGCCGAGGGTTCTGCGCACCCCCGGCTCGTACGCCGCGAAAGTGCGCCGCAGCAGCGGCAGTACGTCGGTGAAGGCGTCCGACGGCACCCCGGTCAGCCAGGTGTCGAGCAGGCCGAGCAGCCGCTCGTCGTGGACGAGCAGCAGTCCGCCCCCGCCACCGGCGAAGCCCTCGATCCAGGCGGCGGCAGCGGGCGGCGGCGTGCCCGGCGACAGCGCGAGCCCCATCAGCCGGGCCGCCTCCCCGGGCGGCAACGCGCCGTCGTCCAGCAGCAGCCGCACGGCCCGCCCCCGGATGACACCCGGCGCGGTGTCCCGCAGCGACAACGCCCGCAACACCCCCCGCCAGCGCTCCCGCAATCCCCCACCGACCGCACACCCGGACCCGCCCCCGGAAGGCGCGCGTTCCCTGCCGGGGGCCTGGCCGTCCGCATGGGTGGCCTCCCCCTGAGGGGCTTGGCCATCTCTGCCGGGGGCCAGGCCGTCTCCGTCCTGACCTGCGCCTTCTTCGCCACCGGTCGTCTCCGCGGGCCAGTCCGCGGGGGACGCGCCGCCGGCCTCCGCGCTCGTCCCGGCCAGGCTCTCCGTCAGCAGGCCCACCGCCGTGTGGACGGCGTCCACGTGGGCGCGCATCTCCTCCGCGGCGTCCGCGTCGAGGGCGGCGCAGGCCGGGGGCAGGCCGACGAAGACGCGCTCGGCGAGTCCCGCGGCGACCTCGGCCAGCGCCCCGGTGTCGGTGCCGCGCACGTCGCCGTAGCGCAGCGAGCGGACCAGGGCGGGCAGGGCCTGGGCCAGGTGACCGACGTCCGTGTCCAGGGCGGCCCGGTCGGCGAGCACCCGCATCACCACGGGCAGCGCCTCCGGCAGCCCCGCCAGCAGGCACTGCTCGGCGAGCGCGGTGACGTCGGCCAGGGCGCGCGCCGCCGCCGCGTCCGCCTCGGCCCTGGCCCGGGCCGCCGCCTGTACGGTCGTCCCCCACACGCCCGCCTCGGCGACCCGCACCGACAGCTCCGGTTCCCAGCGCAGCCGCCAGGTCTCCCGGAAGGTGCCCGTGCCGCCCCGGGACCGGACCGGCTCGCCCCAGTCGACGCCGAGCAGCCGCAGCCGGTGCAGCAGCCTGCTGCGCCCGGCGTCGGTGTCACCGCGCAGGTCCAGCTCGAGATCGCGCTCCAGCGCCTCGGGCTTGAGCCGCAGGGAGCGCTGCTGCCGGGTCAGGTCGCGCTGCAACGGCACCGCGGGCGCCGACTCGGGTACCTCCCCCAGGGCGTCCCCGACCACCAGCCGGTCGTGCACCAGCGCCAACGGCACGTCCGACCCTTCGCACAGCACCGCGCGCACGGCGTCCGTGGTCTCGCCGAGGCCGGGCAGCGGGCGGCCGCGCAGCGCGGCCAGCGTCTCCGCGAGCCGGACGGCCTCGATGACGTGCGCGGAGGACACGATCCGGTCCTCCTCGCGCAGCAGTCCCGCCACCTTGGTCAGCCACCGCTCCACCGGCCGGTCGGGGGCCTGGAAGAGATGCCCGTACCAGCCGGGCGACTCGATGCCCGCGCCGTACCCGCCGGACCGGGCCAGCCTGCGGTGCGTCCACGGCACCCAGGTCACGTCGGTCTTCACCTTGGGCAGGCCCCGGAGCAGGGACCGGTCGGCGGTGACGGTGGTCTTCTCGCGGAGCGCGGGTACGTGCCAGGCCCCGCACACCACGGCCACGGCGGGTCCGAACTCCTTGCGCGCCGCCCGCAGCCGCAGCCGCATGTGCGCCTCGCGGACGAGGTCCCGGCGCCCGCCGGCGCCGTACCGCTCGCGCAGTGCCGTCATGGCCTCCCCCACCGCCGTGAACGGCGCGAAGGGGTCGTCGGCGCCCGGCCCCCGGTGCTCCACGACGTCTTCCCACCAGCGTTCCGGATCGTCGTACCCGGCCGCCTCGGCGAGCACGGCGAGCGGATCGACACGGAGGACGTCCCCGACATCGTCGGACCCGGCCCGACGGCCAACGGGACCAGGCGCGTGCTCGCCGCCGTCCTCCTCACCCCCACCAGCCTCGGCCCCGGATCCCCCCGCTTCCCCCGCTTCCTCCGCCCACGCCAGCGTGTGCGTGGCCGGCAGGTCGATGAAGCGGGCCGGTACGTCGTGCTCCAGGGCCCAGCGGATGGCCACCCACTCGGGGCTGAACTCGGCGAACGGCCAGAACGCCGAGCGGCCGGGCTCGTCCACGGCGTGCGCGAGCAGGGCGACCGGGGGCCGCAGACCGGGATCGGCGGCCGGCGGGATCAGCGGGTCGGCCTCGGGCGGGCCCTCGATGAGGACGACGGCGGGCCGGGCCGCCTGGAGCGCGGCGCGCACCGCGCGCGCGGAACCGGGTCCGTGGTGCCGTACGCCCAGCAGCAGCGGCCCGGCGTCGTAGGCCGTGCTCTCCGGGGCGCCGGTCACGCGCTCACCTCCCGGCAGGCGCGGTAGAAGTCGGTCCAGCCCTCGCGCTCGCGCACGACCGTCTCCAGGTACTCCTGCCAGACCACCCGGTCGGCGGCCGGGTCGCGGACGACGGCGCCGAGGATGCCGGCGGCGACATCGCCCGGCCGCAGCACGCCGTCGCCGAAGTGGGTGGCGAGGGCGAGGCCGTTGGTCACGACGGAGATGGCCTCCGCCGTGGACAGCGTGCCGCTGGGGGACTTCAGTTTCGTGCGGCCGTCGGCGGTGACGCCGTCGCGCAGCTCCCGGAAGACGGTGACGACCCGGCGGATCTCCTCGATGCCGTCGGGCGCGGCCGGCAGGTCCAGGGAGCGGCCGAGCTGTTCCACCCGGCGGGTGACGATGTCCACCTCGGCGTCGGCGCTCTCGGGCAGCGGGAGCACGACGGTGTTGAAGCGGCGGCGCAGGGCGCTGGAGAGGTCGTTGACCCCGCGGTCGCGGTCGTTGGCGGTGGCGATGAGGTTGAAGCCGCGGACCGCCTGGACCTCCTCGCCGAGTTCGGGGACGGGCAGGGTCTTCTCGGACAGGATGGTGATCAGCGTGTCCTGCACGTCGGCCGGGATCCGGGTCAGCTCCTCCACTCTGGCCGTCATGCCCTCGGCCATGGCCCGCATGACGGGGCTGGGCACGAGGGCGTCGCGGCTCGGGCCGTGGGCGAGGAGCCGCGCGTAGTTCCAGCCATAGCGGATGGCCTCCTCGGGGGTGCCGGCGGTGCCCTGCACCAGCAGCGTCGAGTCCCCGCTGACGGCGGCGGCCAGGTGCTCGGACACCCAGGTCTTGGCGGTGCCTGGGACGCCGAGCAGGAGCAGGGCGCGGTCGGTGGCGAGCGTGGTGACGGCGACCTCGACGATGCGGCGCGGGCCCACGTACTTGGGTGTGATCACCGTGCCGTCCGGCAGGGTGCCGCCGAGCAGATAGGTCGCCACCGCCCACGGCGACAGCTTCCAGCGGGCCGGGCGCGGGCGGTCGTCCTGCGCGGCGAGCGCGGCGAGTTCGGCCGCGAAGGCCTGCTCGGCGTGCGGTCGCAGCGCCTGCTCGGTCTGGTCGCGGTGGGGTGTGGCGGTCGTCGGTTCCACGGACACAGTCATGGCTGAGGCCCCCTCCAGCTCGGCCGGTTCGGTTCTGGCATCCACCGTGCACCACGCCACTGACAATCGCTGTGACCTGCGCAAACGCGCTCGCCGGGCCGATTGTCAGTGGCGGGGCCTACCGTCGGTGGCATGACTGAGCAGGGGGTGCGCTGGACCGCGGAGCAGGTGCTGGCACTGGCGCCTGACGCCGCGTCACGCAAGGCGGGGAGCAAGCTCGGGGTGGCCGGACCGTGGTCCGGGACCGGGAGCGGAGAGGGGACGGTGTGGGGGCTGTGCAAGGGCAGTGGCAGCAGGCCGTACCAGACGGTGGTGGACCTGGCCGGCGCGACCGGTCCGGGATACAAGTGCAGTTGTCCGAGCCGTAAGTTCCCGTGCAAGCACGCGCTCGGCCTGCTCCTGCTGTGGGCGGGCGACGAGGACGCGGTGCCGGCCGGGGAGCGGCCGCCGGACTGGGCCGGGCAGTGGCTCGCGGGCCGGCGCGGCCGGGAGGAGGCCAGGAAGACCCGGGGTGAGGAGGGTTCGGCCGGCGGTGCCGCCGATCCGGAGGCGGCCCGGCGGCGGGCCGAGCGCCGGGCCGAGCGGGTCACGGCGGGCGCGACCGAGCTGGAGCAGCGCCTGGCGGACCTGCTGCGCGGCGGCCTGGCCGCGGCCGAACAGACGGGGTACGGCTGGTGGGACGAGACGGCGGCCCGCATGGTCGACGCCCAGGCCCCGGGCCTGGCCGCACGCGTCCGGGAGCTGGGGGCCGTCCCGGCGTCCGGCGCGGGCTGGCCGGCACGGCTGCTGGAGGAGTGCGCGCTGCTGCACCTGCTCGACCAGGGCTGGCTGCGCCGGGCCGGGCTGCCGGACGCCCTCGCGGCCACGGTCCGCTCCCGGATCGGTCTGCCCGCGGCGCCGGACGGTCCGCCGCTGCGCGACCGCTGGCTGGTCCTCGCGCAGTACGACGTGGTGGACCCGAAACTGACGACCCGCCGGATATGGCTGCACGGCGCCGGATCCGGCCGGACCCGGCAGGTGCTGTCCTACGGCGCGGCGGGCCGGGCCCCGGAGCTGTCCCTGCCGGTCGGGCTGGCGCTGGAGGCGGAGCTGACGACGTATCCGGGCGGGGGCCGGGCCCGGGCCGCCCTGGGCGAGCGGTTCGCCGCGCCGGCGCCGGCCGCGTTCCGGCCGCCGGGGACGACCACCGCCGAGGCGGCGGCCCGCTACGGCGAGGCGCTGCGCGACGACCCCTGGCTGGAGTCGGTCCCGGTGACCTTGGACCGGGTGATACCGGTCCCGGACGGCGACCGGTGGCAGCTGGCCGACGCCGATGCGGACACGGCCCTGCCGCTGACCGGGCCGGCCCGGTCCCGGCCCGGCCTGTGGCGGCTGGTCGCGCTGTCCGGCGGCGCCCCCGTCACCGTGTTCGGGGAGTGCGGCCACCGCGGGTTCACCCCGCTCACGGCCTGGCCGGAGGGGACGGGCGAGGCGGTGCCGCTGTGCTGACCGGCGGTATCTGGACACGAGGGCGGGCAGGCGAAGGGGAGGGAGCACGATGAACGGGGCACCGAGCGGCAGGGACACGGCGATACCGGACGGCACCTGGAAGGACGGCACCTGGGAGGACGGCACCTGGGAAGAGCTGGTCACCACCGCGCTCCTCGGCACCGACCGGCGCGCCCCGGCGCACGTCCCGCCCGGCCGTACTGCACCGGCGGCGCTGCTCGACGCGGCGGCCGTGGCCACCGTACGGCGACGGGCCGGGCTGCGCCCCGGACGGGCGGCGCACCGGCCCGAGCGCGCGCCCGCCGATCCGCGCCCGCCGCTGCCCGCGGCGGCGGCCCGCCGGCTCACCACCCTGCTGGCGGACCGGTCCGGGGGCACGGGCGGCGGGCGGCGGGGCAGCACCCCGGACCTGATGGAACTGCTTCCGCAGTGGCTCGCGGCGGCCAACGCGCGCGGGTACGCGGCGCCCCCGCAGGCGCTGCCCGCCCTGCTGGACGCGGCCCGCGGGCGTACCGACCTGCGCCCGGCGGCGCTGGCGTTCGCGGGCCCGCGCGCCCTGTGGCTGGCCCGGCTGAACCCGGACTGGCGGTTCGCCCTGCGCGCGGCCCCCGGCGGCGGGGCGGCGCTGCCGGACACCGAGGACGCGGAGGCGGTGCGCCGGCTGTGGCGGGAGGGCCTGTTCGCGGAGCGGGCGGCGCTGCTCGGCGCGCTGCGCGCCCGCACGCCCGAGCGGGGGCGGGACCTGCTGGCGTCGACCTGGGCGACGGAGCGGGCGGAGGACCGGCTGATGTTCCTCGACTCGCTGCGCACGGGCCTGTCGGACGCGGACGAGCCGTTCCTGGAGCAGGCGTTGGGCGACCGCAGCCGCAATGTCCGGGCCACCGCGGCGGACCTGCTGTCGGCGCTTCCGGGCTCGGCGCTCGCCGCGCGGATGGCCGTACGCGCCACGGCGTGTGTGGCCCTGGACCGTACCGGGGACGCGCCGGCGATCGTGGTGGAGGCGCCGCTCGAATGCGACGCGGACATGGAACGCGACGGCGTGGTGGCCACACCCCCGGCAGGGAGGGGGGAACGGTCGTGGTGGCTGGGGCAGTTGGTGGAGTCCGCTCCGCTCGGCACCTGGCCGCGGCGGCTGGGTGGGCGGACCCCCGAGGAGATCGTGGCGCTGCCGGTGACGGACGGCTGGCAGGGCGAACTGCACGCGGCCTGGTGCCGGGCGGCGGTCCGGCAGCGGGACGCCGCGTGGTCGCGGGCGCTGCTCGGCTCTCCGTCGGCGCCGGAGGCGGGCGGGCCGGGCGCGGTGTCCCTGGCGGAGCGGGCGAAGCTGCTGGCCGCGCTGGGGCCGGAGGACCGGGCCGCGTGGGTGGCCGGGTTCATCGCCACGCACGGTCTGTCGGAGGCGTTCCAGCTGCTCGGGGTGTGCGCGGTGCCCTGGGCGCCGCCGCTGGGCCGGGCGGTGGTGGACGCCCTCGACATCGCCCGGGAGGCGGGCAGTTACCCGTGGAGCTTCAGCGGGGTGATGGGGCTGGCGGAGCGCTGCCTGGACCCGGCCGAGGCCACCCGGCTGGAGACACTGCTGTCGATACCCGACGAGCCGGAGGACGCCGCGCCGGGCGCCGGCGGGTACTGGGCGGAGGCGTTCCAGCGGCTGGTCACCACGCTGCGGCTGCGGGCGGAGATGGCACGGGAGCTCATGCCGCCCGCCGGGCCGGAGGAGGGGGGCGCTCAGCCGCCGGACGCGGCCGGCTGACGGACGTTCTCCCGGACCCACTCCACGATGGCCGAGGTCGTCGCGCCGGGCGTGAAGATCTCCGCGACCCCCTTCTCCTTCAGCGGCGCGATGTCCTCCTCCGGGATGATGCCGCCGCCGAAGACGAGGATGTCCTCGGCGTCGCGCTCCTTGAGCAGGTCGATGACCGCGGCGAACAGCGTGTTGTGGGCGCCGGAGAGGATGGACAGGCCGATCGCGTCGGCGTCCTCCTGGATGGCGGTGTCGACGATCTGCTCCGGGGTCTGGTGGAGCCCGGTGTAGATGACCTCCATACCGGCGTCGCGCAGGGCCCGCGCGATGACCTTGGCCCCGCGATCGTGACCGTCGAGCCCCGGCTTGGCGACCACCACGCGGATCGGACCGGCTGCCACACCCATCACTGCCTCCATCAAGCGACCACGGAAGCGATCGCTTCCGTCCGTACCGACAAGTACCGCACTTTTGGCGCGTCCCGCCATCGTCGAAGTGAACGAACGTTATCCCCAGCATCCCGCACCGGGCAGTTTTACGGTGCGCGGCGAGGGGGAAATCACATGGTGGGACATGAGGCACACGGGAGTCGAGGACGACCCCCGCGTGCCGACAGGAGGTCGGCCAATGAAGGTCACCGGGGTACTGCCGCTCTTTTTCCCGTCCTGCCGCCGCCTGTGGCCGGACAGACTGGCCGGACTGTCCGGGACGCTGCTCCGGGCGACGGCCCTGGAGGCCGCGATCCTGGCGGGCCACCTCCTGCTCTATCCGACCGGCCTGATCCGGGAACGCCACCCCGCCGCCCTGCCCGCCCCCGGCGACGGCACCGCCCGGCTGCCGGTCCGGCCGGCCCCGCCGGTCGTGCTGCTGCACGGCTTCATCGACAACCGCTCGGTGTTCGTCCTGCTGCGCCGCGCCCTCGCCCAGCACGGCCGGCAGCGCGTCGAGTCGCTGAACTACTCCCCGCTGACCTGTGACATACGCACCGCCGCCGAGCTGCTCGGCCGGCACATCGAGGAGATCTGCGCACGCACCGGCAGCGCGCGGGTCGACATCGTCGGGCACAGCCTCGGCGGCCTGATCGCGCGCTATTACGCCCAGTGCCTCGGCGGCGACCAGCGGGTGCGCACCCTGGTCACGCTGGGCACCCCGCACTCCGGGACCCGGGTGGCACCGCTGGCGGACGCGCATCCGATCGTGCGGCAGATGCGGCCGGGCTCAGCGGTGATCGAGGAGCTGGCCCGGCCCGCACCCGGCTGCCGGACCCGGTTCGTGAGCTTCTGGAGCGACCTGGACTCCCTCATGGACCCGCTGGAGACGGCCTGCCTGGAGCATCCCGATCTCGACACGCTCAACATCCGGGTGAGCGGCATCGGGCATCTCGCCCTGCCCGTGCACCCGGCCGTGGCCGCCGCCATACGCGAGGCCCTCGACGCCCCGCACCCCGGGGACCGGACCACCGGCGGCCTGACGGTGGCCTGAGACCGGCCGCACCGAGGAGGCACGGGCGCCTCACAGCACGTACACAGTCGACACAAATCGCCGCGAGACATCGAACATTCTTCGAACGCAAGGCCAAAGTCGCGTTGGGAGCCCCCGAAACACGGCCGAATGCCCGTTTACGGCTCACACGAAACCGTCCGAAGATTGTCGCGCCCAGGTACTGCCGGGTACAGTCGCCGCACTGCTCTGGCAGCCCCTGTTGTCGAGGCGAAAGAGAAGTTGGTGAACGACCGTCACCCGTCGGGGACGATGACCACCCCGGCCCCGGCTTCCGACGCCTCCACCGGGCACTACGCGCCGTACGGAGCACAGGAAGCCCCCTACGACGACCTCACCACGTACGGCGGCTATGACGCCACCGGTTTTACCGACGGTTCCGGGAGCGCGGCCTTCCACGCGGACCCGCTCTTCGGCAGCCTCCCGGGCAGCGAGCCGACCACCGGCGCGTACGGCACCGCCCAGTGGCAGACCGGCACCGGCCAGTTCCCGGCCTACGACGCGTACGCGGCCGGACATGTCGGCGCCTACGACTCCGGTGTCTACGACAGCACCGCCTGGACCGTCCCCGCGCAGACCACCGGAAACGATGTCAGCGGCCAGTGGGACACGAGCACCTGGCAGCAGGCCGGCCCCTCGGGCGCCGCCGACACCACCCAGCAGTGGACGTGGGGCACCCAGACCTTCGACACGGGCGCGTACGACGCCACGCAGTGGAACTCCGCCGGACAGACCACGCCGGCCGAAGCCGAGCAGGACGGGGAACCGTTCGACCGGCAGGCCACCGCGACGTTCGAGGCGGTCGGGGCCCACGCCCCCGGCGACCCGGCCACGCCCACGGCCTACGAGCAGGAGCCGTACGGCGACACCGGGTTCACCGAGCCGCCGTCCGCCTCCGGCGAAGCGGACGCCACCGGCGAACTGCCCGCCGTGACCGGGCTGCTGGACGGCCAGGAGGAGATCGCCCCGGTACCGGCGGCCCGTACGGGCTCGCGCGGCGCGGCCCGCTCCCGGCGCCGTACGCCCGCCAAGCGCTCGGCGCTGCTGACCGTCGCCGTGCCCTCGGCCTGTGTGATGGGGGTCGCGGGGATCGCCGCCGCCTCGGTCGGCACGTTCGGCGACGAATCCAAGGACACCTCCACCACCACCGCGGACGCGCAGCCGGTCAAGCCGGCGGTCGCCAACAGCAAGCTGGACTCCCAGCTCCAGACCCTCTCCGCCGGGGCCGACGACTTCGCCGACCGGGCGAGCCGCACCCAGGAGCGGATCGACCTCAAGGCGCAGCAGGAACTGGAGAAGAAGAAGGCGGCGGCCGAGGCCGCGCTCAAGGAGCGGCTGCGCCCCAAGTTCGCGCTGCCGGTCGCGCAGCACGGGCTCAGCGCCTACTACGGCCAGGCCGGCATCAACTGGATGTCGGTGCACACCGGCATCGACTTCCCGGTCTCCTACGGCACCACGGTGTTGGCCGCCACCGACGGCACCGTCACCACCAAGTGGAACAGCGCCTACGGCAACATGATGATCGTGACGGCGAAGGACGGCACGGAGACCTGGTACTGCCACCTGTCCAGCTACCGCGTCGCCTCCGGTACGACCGTCAAGGCCGGCGAGCCCATCGCCTACTCCGGCAACTCGGGCAACTCCACCGGCCCGCACCTGCACTTCGAGGTGCGGCCCGCGGGCGGATCGGCCATAGACCCACTGCCCTGGCTGCGCAGCCACGGCCTGGATCCCACCTAGCCGACAGGGCCCCGCTTCCCGGCGGGGCCCTTTTCGCGTGCGCGGGCTACAGCTTCTCCACCGGCGCGTACCGCAGCAGCAGCCGCTTCGGCTTGGCGTCGCCGAAGTCGATCGTCGCCTCCGCGTTGCCGCCCGTGCCCTTCACCGCGACGACCGTACCGAGCCCGAACTGGTCGTGGGTGACCCGGTCCCCGACGGCCAGCGCGACCACCGGCTTCTCCGCGGTGCGCCGGGTGGCGAACCCGGACGCCCCCGAAGCCGAGGAGCGCGAACGGGACGAGGACAGCGAGGCCGCGACCCCGGACGCCGGCGCCGTGGCCCCGGTCCGCTTCCACTCCACATGGGTGGGCGGGATCTCCTCCAGGAAGCGGGAGGGCGGGTTGTACGACGGCTGGCCCCAGGCGCTGCGCAGCGCCGCGCGCGTGAGGTACAGCCGCTCCCGCGCGCGCGTGATGCCGACGTACGCCAGGCGCCGCTCCTCCTCCAGCTCCTTCGTCTGGCCGAGGGCCCGCATGTGCGGGAAGACGCCGTCCTCCATGCCGGTCAGGAACACCACCGGGAACTCAAGGCCCTTGGCGGTGTGCAGGGTCATCAGCGTGATGACGCCGCCGTCGTCCTCCTCGTCGGGGATCTGGTCGGAGTCGGCGACCAGGGCGACCTGCTCCAGGAAGTCGGCCAGCGTCCCCTGCTCGCCCTCCCCGCGCTCCTGCTCGAACTCCAGGGCCACGGCCGCGAGCTCCTGGAGGTTCTCGATCCGGGTCTCGTCCTGCGGGTCGGTGGAGGACTGGAGTTCGGCCAGGTATCCGGTGCGCTCCAGGACCGCCTCGAGGACGGTGGCCGGTCCGGCGCCGGACTCGACGATCGTGCGCAGCTCCTCCATCAGCGCGTTGAACCGCTTGACCGCGTTGGTGGAACGCGCGGCCATGCCGTACGCCTCGTCCACCCGCTTCAGGGCCTGCGGGAAGCTGATCTTCTCCCGCTGGGCGAGGGCGTCGACCATCGCCTCCGCGCGCTCGCCGATGCCCCGCTTGGGCACGTTGAGGATGCGGCGCAGCGGCACCGAGTCCTCGGGGTTGGCGAGGACGCGCAGGTAGGCGAGGACGTCCCGGACTTCCTTGCGCTCGTAGAAGCGGACCCCGCCGACGACCTTGTAGGGCAGGCCGACGCGGATGAAGACCTCTTCGAAGACACGGGACTGGGCGTTGGTGCGGTAGAAGACGGCGACGTCCGAGGCGCGTGCCTCACCCGCGTCGACCAGGCGGTCTATCTCGTCGGCGACGAACTGGGCCTCGTCGTGCTCGGTGTCGGCGACGTACCCGACGATCCGGGAGCCCTGGCCGGCGTTGGTCCACAGGTTCTTCGGGCGGCGGGACTCGTTGCGCTCGATGACCGCGTTGGCGGCGGACAGGATGGTCTGCGTGGAGCGGTAGTTCTGCTCCAGCAGGATCGTCGTCGCGTCCGGGTAGTCCTCCTCGAACTGGAGGATGTTGCGGATCGTCGCGCCCCGGAAGGCGTAGATCGACTGGTCCGCGTCACCCACGACGCACAGCTCGGCCGGCGGGACGTCGTACTCGCTCGGCGGGACGTCCGTCTCGCCGCCGGAGTGCTCCCCCGTGCCCACGAGCTCCCGGACGAGGGCGTACTGGGCGTGGTTGGTGTCCTGGTACTCGTCGACCAGGACGTGCCGGAAACGGCGGCGGTAGTGCTCGGCGACGTCCGGGAAGGCGCGCAGCAGGTTGACCGTCGTCATGATCAGGTCGTCGAAGTCCAGCGCGTTGGCCTCGCGCAGCCGCGACTGGTAGAGCGCGTACGCCTGCGCCAGGGTCTTCTCGAAGCCGTCGGTGGCCTGGGCGGCGAAGTCCTCCTCGTCGATCAGCTCGTTCTTCAGGTTGCTGATCTTGGCGCTGAAGGACTTGGGCGGGAAGCGCTTGGGGTCGAGGTCCAGGTCACGGCAGACCAGGGCCATCAGGCGCTTGCTGTCGGCGGCGTCGTAGATCGAGAACGACGAGGTGAAGCCGAGCTTCTTGCTCTCCCGGCGCAGGATGCGCACGCACGCGCTGTGGAAGGTCATCACCCACATCGCGTTCGCGCGCGGGCCGACGAGCTGCTCGACGCGCTCCTTCATCTCCCCCGCGGCCTTGTTGGTGAAGGTGATCGCGAGGATCTGGCCCGGGTGGACGTTCCGCTCGGCCAGCAGGTGGGCGATGCGGTGGGTGAGCACACGGGTCTTGCCGGAGCCGGCGCCGGCGACGATGAGCAGCGGGGAGCCGGCGTGCACGACGGCGGCGCGCTGGTTCTCGTTCAGCCCCTCCAGGAGGGCCGCCGGGTCCAGCGCGGGGCGCGGGGCGCCGTCGCGGTAGTGGGTGTCCCGGTCCGGCGGCAGGTCGAACTTCCCGCCGAACAGATCGTCCGGAAGCGGCTCCGGAGCGTGATCGTCCTCGGGCGGTGGCGGGGGCTCCTCCTCGCGCCCGCGAGGGGGCTGGAGGTCCGCCAGGAAGCTGTCGTCAAAGAGGCTGCTCATCGCTCTACGAGTCTAGGGCGCCCCACCGACAACCGGTCGCCGTCCCCGGAACATGGCCCGTTTCCGGGGCGGTTGATCTTGCCGGGCTCTCTGTGTCACCCCGCGGAAACACCTGGTCACCCATGCGCGGCCCGGCCCCCGGGTCACGGAAATGTATCGGACATAGCGCGCACCAACCTTCACAGAAGACTCACGAGTTGGCTAGGTTGCCGTCAGGCCGCACGACCACCCTCCGGCGAACCTCGCCGGGCCGTACGGCCTCCGCCGAGTCCGGCACGCCCCGCGCGGTGCCCGGAGCCGGGGACCCACCAGCCCGGGCCGAATCGGCCGGCTCCCGACCGGGGCGAAGCCGTGGGGCGCCCCTCGCCGGCACCCGCCCGAGCCCACCGGCAGGCGGCAGCACGGAAGGAGTCGCCCCCCTTGGCGTCGCACCGCAAGCCGCGCCCCGGCGGCAGCCAGCCGGCAGGCGTCCACACCCCCGCCCTGGCCGCCGCCGCCCTGACCTCCATGGCGGTGTTCTCCCCGCCCGCCGAACCCGCCCTCACGACCGGCCGGGGCGTCCCGACTCCCGAGGAGATCGCACGCAAGATCGACGACTTCTACCGCCAGGCGGAAACGGCACTGGAGACGTCCACCGAGAACGACGGCGCCAGGGAGCGACGTGGACGCGGAACGCGGGGGGTCCGCGCGGCGCGGGGTGGGCGCGGGGAGCGGGGCGGGTGGACCGAGGGTGAGCGGGCACGGGTCGCGGGCGGTGAGGGTTCCGGCGGGCGTGCGGAGCGGGACGGTGGCGGGGAGGGGGACGGGTGGACCGACGGCAGTGGACGAAGGGAACGGGATCGGCACGCCGACGCGGGCGGGGATGGGCCACGGGTCGGGGACGCTGGGTGGGGCCCGGGTCATGGGCAGGGCGCGGGTGCTGAGCGGGAGAGGCGCCCGGAACTGGCCGGGTGGGCCGCGCCGGCCGAGGCCGCCGAGACCCCGCGCACCGCGGAGGGCAGCCTCCAGCGACTCCGTGACGAGGTCGCACGGCGCGCCCGGCAGCGCACTCTGCCCAGCGCGCGAGGCGTGATCCCGGCTCAGCGCGCCATCGCCCAGCAGGGGACGGCCCAGCGCGGCATGGGTCCGGCCCGGGGCGGTACGGGTCCGGGTGTCCAGGGCGGTACGGGTCCGGGTCAGGGGGAGCGCGGAACGGACGAGACCGGCCGCGGCACGGCGCGGGTCGTTCCGGGCATGAGCCAGGCCGAGCGCCGTGGCGACCGCACCGGGGCCGGCCCGAGCCAGGCCGAGTCAAGCATCGACCGGACGGAGCGCGGTACCGAGCTCATCGAGCGCGGGACCAAGCGCCCCGCCGTCCATGGGACCGGCCCCGTCCCTCCCGGGGTCGGCCATGCCCCGCCTGGGACCGGTCCGAGCAGCCGCAGTGCCGACCACGTCAGCCGCAGCACCGGCGAAGCCGAGCGCGCCACCGCTTCCGCCGGAAGCCCGACGGTCATCGCTCCACCTCTCCAGGCCACGGCGCCCCCTCGAACCATGCCGCCCATGCCGTCCATGCCGTCCATGCCGACCGCCCAGGGAGCCGTCGGCGTGGCAGCGCCGACGGGCAGCCGCCTGGAGCCCACCGTCCGCCGGCCGGACACCACCGCCAGTCGACCGGCCGCCCCCGCCGACAGGCCGGCCACCCCCGCCGGCGGGCCGGCCACCCCCGCCGGCGGGCCGAAGGCCGCCAAGGTCGTCACCAGGGAAAAGCTCACCTACGCGCGCGTGCTGCTGTCCCAGCGGATCGCCCGGACCCCCGGCTCACCCTCGGGCACGTACGCGACCAAGGCCGGCAAGGCCGTCGCCTTCGCCCGCGCCCAGCTCGGCAAGCCATGCGTGTGGGGCGCCGCCGGCCCCGGCTCCTACGACTGCGCCGGGCTCACCCAGGCCGCCTGGAAGTCCGCCGGCGTCACCCTCCCGCGCACGGCACGCGAGCAGGCCGGCGTCGGCGTCCCGGTCCCGCCGGCCGAGGCCCGCCCCGGTGACCTGGTCTTCTTCCATGACGACGCGGACCACGTAGGCCTCTGCACGGGCCACGGCATGATGATCCACGCGCCGAGGCCAGGCGCGTACGTCCGCGAGCAGCCGGTCGCCGCCCTCGGTGAGGGAACCGTCCACAGCGTGGTACGGCCGGGCTGACGCCGGCGCAGGCCCGGCATCGGACGCCCTGACGCTCACCACGGCTCCGAGTCGACCAGACACGGCAACACGCCACACTGACCTCGTGACCGACAACGTCCTCGTGATCGTGTCCGGCCTTCCCGCCAGCGGAAAGAGCACCCTCGCCCACCGCCTCGCCGATCAGCTGGGTTGGCCCGTCATCGACAAAGACGCAATCCTCGAAACCCTCTTCGACTCCCTCGGCGTCGGCGACCACGCATGGCGGCACCGGCTCAGCCGCGCCGCCGACGGCATCCTCCTCACCATCGCCGCCCAGGCCAGACACGCCGTTCTCGACAACTGGTGGCATCACGACACCGCACCCGGACGCCTGCGTCAGCTCGATGCCCGTCTGATCGAGATCCACTGCGACTGCGACCCGGCACTCGCCGCAGAGCGCTTCCTGCGACGCACCCGCCATCCGGGCCACCTCGATCCGCGGCTCACCCCCGAACAGGTCGCCGAGCGCGTCGCCACCATCCGCGCCACCTACCCGGGCCCCCTACGCCTGGGCGGCCCACTGCTGACCATCGACACCAGCGGGCCTCTCGACATCACGGCGATCGTCGAGGACGTCCGCGCCCTCCTGGCTACCTGATCAGCCCGGGGCCTGCCCGGGGTCAGGTCCAGAGGACGGCGATGAAGATGTTGGCCATGGTCAGCAGGCCGACCAGCCCGAAGACGCCCTTGTCGATCCGTTCCTCGTCGCGCTTCACATAGACAAGGCCCAGGATCACGATCAGCAGGGCCAGCTTCACACCGAGCTTGATGTTGTTGAGGTGGTGGTCGTCGGCCTGGTTGAGCCCGATCAGAGCGACACCGGTGACCAGCATGGTGAGCGCGCCGTGCAGCATCCCGGGCACGAACCGGGCCGTGCCCTGGCCCATCGCCTTCATCTGGGTGAGGAAACCGCCGAGCAGCGCGGCGATTCCGATGATGTGCAGGCCGACGAAGAGATGGATGAGTACGTCCATGGAGCCGGAGCCTAACGAGCACCCACCCGCCATCCCGCCACCGACCCCTGCCGTCAGTCCCCGACCGGCCCTGACGGCCGCCGGCCCAGCCCCGGAGGACGGCACACCGACTCAACCCCGCCGACCCTCCAACCCACCCCTGCCGCCCCTGTCGTGCATAAACGCGCACCCCATAGCACCCCACCGCCCCGCCAGTCACCGTTTCCCCGCTTTGATCACCACGCTCCGTGAAGGCGACGCCTCAGGAGCAGCCATGTGATCGCATACGGTCGCGCAACGGTCGACAGGGACCACTTCCGTACACCGCGTTACCCGTACGTCACTATCCGTTTTAGCGTCCTCCTCCAGGTGACCGGCCCCCATCGCCGTCCGCGGCAACCGGCCACCACCGCCGAGAAGAGCCCGGCGGCGGCCACTCCCCCTGTACGGGCCGCCGCGGGGCACGTACCGACCGCTCGGTCGTACGAGTCGCAGGAAGGACGTGACGGTTCCAGGTGGCAGCCCACCGCAAGCCCCCACAACGCCCGCTCACCGGCCCTACGGTCCGGGCGGCCGCCACTCTCGCCCTGGCGGGCGCGGCCACCGCGACCTGCTTCGACGGGACGGGGCACGCCGAGCCCCAGCCGACTCCGTCACAGGTGAAGGCCAGGGTGGCCACGCTGTACCGGGAGGCCGAGGCCGCCACCGAGAAGTACAACGGGGCGAAGGAGGAGGCGGACGCGGCCCAGCGGCGGCTGAGCGCGCTGCAGGACGAGACCGCCCGCAGGCAGCAGAGGCTGAACTCGGCCCGGAACGCCCTGGGTTCGATCGCGGCGGCGCAGTACCGGGACGGCGCGATCGACCCGGCCTGGCAACTGGCCCTCTCCAGTGACCCCGACCGGTACCTGGACGGTGCCGCGTTCGCCGAGCGGGCCGGAGACCGGCAGGCCGCCGCGGTGTCACGGGTCCGCGGGCAGTTGCGGGAGATCGAGCGGCTGCGCGGCGCCGCACGCGTCGAAGTGAAGTCGCTGCGGTCCCGGCAGACCGAGCTGCGCCGGTACAAGAAGACCGTCACCGGCAAGCTGGACGAGGCCCGGCGGCTGCTCGCCCGGCTGGCTCCGAGCCGGCGCGGCGAGATCACCGGCGCCGACGCGCCCCCGGAGCGCGCCTCCCGGTCGGCCGCCGATCCGCGGGAGGCGCTGGAGCGGGCCGGGTCCGTCCTGGCTCCCAGCGGACGCGCCGCGGTGGCTGTCGCCTACGCCTACGGCAAGCTCGGCAGCCCCTATGTGTGGGGGGCCACGGGCCCGAACGCCTTCGACTGCTCGGGCCTGGTCCAGGCCGCCTACCGCGCCGCCGGTCTCTCCCTGCCGCGCACCTCTTACGCCCAGATCAACGCGGGCCGACGGGTGTCCCGCTCGGAGCTGCTCCCGGGCGACCTGGTGTTCTTCTACCCGGGCATCAGCCACGTCGGCATCTACGTGGGCGGCGGCCGGATGATCCACGCCCCGAACCCGTCGGCTCCGGTCCGCGTGGCCCCGGTCGACCAGATGCCCTTCGCGGGGGCGACCAGGGTGGCGTAAGCGACGGGTGCGGGTGGTCCCGTACGGGTCAGACCAGCCGGCGCGCGGTCGCCCAGCGGGTCAGCTCGTGCCGGTTGGACAGCTGGAGCTTGCGCAGGACCGCCGAGACATGGGACTCGACCGTCTTCACCGAGATGAACAGCTGCTTGGCGATCTCCTTGTAGGCATAGCCCCGGGCGATCAGGCGCAGCACTTCGCGTTCCCGCTGGGTGAGGCGGTCCAGGTCCTCGTCCACGGGCGGGGCGTCGGTGGAGGCGAAGGCGTCCAGGACGAACCCGGCCAGCCGCGGGGAGAAGACGGCATCGCCCTCCTGGACGCGGAAGATCGAGTCGATCAGGTCGGTGCCGGTGATGGTCTTGGTGACATAGCCGCGGGCGCCGCCGCGGATCACCCCGATCACGTCCTCGGCGGCGTCCGACACGGACAGTGCGAGGAAGCGGACGGGCCGCTCGGCGTCCGCCGTCAGCGCCGCGCACCGGCGCAGCACCTCGACCCCGCCGCCGCCCGGGAGGTGCACGTCGAGGAGGACCACCTCGGGCCGGGTGGCGGTGATGACCGCGACCGCCTGGTCGACGTCCGCCGCCTCGCCGACCACCTCGACGCCGGTCTCGGCGGTCTGGCCGATCTCGGCCTGGACGCCGGTGCGGAACATCCGGTGGTCGTCCACGAGCACCACCCGCACGTGCCGCCCGTCCGCGTCGGCACCGGGTTGGCCGGACCCGGCCGCCTCCGCCGCCCCCACCGTGCCGTTCGCCTCGGTCGCGTCGCTCATGACGTCTTCTCCGCCCTCTCCATCTCCAGCTCGACCTCGGTGCCGCCGTCGGGCACCGCCCGCAGCCGGGCCGTGCCGCCGTGGCGCTCCATGCGGCCGATGATCGATTCTCTGACACCCATGCGGTCGGCGGGTATCGCGTCGAGGTCGAAGCCGGGACCGCGGTCCCGCACGGACACGAAGACCGATGTGCCCTCGACTTCGGCGTAGACCTGTACGGCACCGCCCTCGCCACCGTACTTGGCGGCGTTCACCATGGCCTCACGCGCGGCCTGCATCTGCGCTGCGGTCCTCTCGTCCAGCGGGCAGTCGCCGACGATGACGACCTCGATGGGCACACCGTGCTTGTCCTCCACCTCGGCGGCGTTGCGCCGCACCGCCTCGGCGACCGTGTCCGGCTCGTCGTCCTCGTCCTTGCCGGTGCCCTCCGGCTTGTACAGCCAGGTGCGCAGGTCGCGCTCCTGGGCACGGGCGAGGCGGCGCACCTCGCTCGCGTTCTCGGCGTTGCGCTGGATCAGGGTGAGGGTGTGCAGCACCGAGTCGTGGACGTGGGCGGCGACCTCGGCGCGCTCCTGGGCGCGGATGCGCATCAGGCGCTCCTCGGAGAGGTCCTGGGTCATGCGGACCAGGTAGGGACCGGCGAGGAGGGTGATGCCGACGAGGACGGCGAGCGCGGCCTGCAGCACCGCGCCCAGGTGAGCGGTCGATCCCTGGAGGACGAAGACGGCCGTGACCCCGGCCGTGACGAGCAGGACGCCACCGGCCGCGCGCAGCAGGGTGAGGGTGCGGCGCCGTCGGCCGGCCTCGACCCAGCGGGCCCGGCGGGCGTTGTCCGCTTGGCGCCAGACGAGGGCGACACCGGCCGCGACGAGCACGGCGGGCACCAGGTAGGCCTTGGTCGCGCTGCCGAGGTTGACGCTGCGCACGAAGATCATGGAGACGATGACCATGAGGAGCAGGGCGGCGATCTGTCCCCGGTCCGGTCTGCGGGCCATCAGTCTGCGCCGGCCGTCCGGTGTGGTCTCCGTGCCCACCAGCGAGGGCTTCTGGCCGCCGACGCCGAGCGGGACGAAGAACCAGAACGCGGCGTAGAGCAGCGCTCCGAGCCCGTCGGCCATGAGCAGGCCGGCGAAGACGAGCCGCACCCAGACCACGGGCAGCCCGAGATGCCCGGCGAGCCCTCGCGCCACTCCGCCGAGCCAGCGTCCGTCGCTGCTGCGGTAGAGCTTGCGCGGGGGCCGCGGGTCGTCGAGTGGCAGGCTTGCGGCTTCCGGCATGCCAACGATGGTCACACGGGCGGCGGGGCGGAGCATCAGGGTCGGCCCCGGAGACGCCCCTGATCTTCCGTCGGGGCCGGTCCGGGTGGGCGGCTCGTGCGGGGGGTCCCGGCGGTCCGTGCCGCTCGAACGCTTCCCCGCCCCGCCTCAGGGGCGATTTCAGGGTTGGCCCAGGGTCGTCCCGACTGCCGCCGGGGCGGCCGGGCGGTCACCATGGACGCATGACCGATCACGAGCACGCCGCGACGGGTCCGGGACCCGGCCCCGGCCCCGGCCCGCGCCCGGCCCCGGGCACCGGGCCGACGGATGCCGCGCCCGCCGCGACGGGGAAAAGCGGAGCGGCCGGCCCCGGCTCCCCCGCCCACCCCGGCTTCCGCGCCCGTTCCCGGGGCGGCGCCCCTTCCCCCGCGCAGGAATCGGAGCGGCAGGACAGCCCCCGGCTTCCCGAGCGGTTCCGGCGCGACCGCGGGCACAAGATGATCGCGGGCGTGTGCGCGGGCCTGGGACGGCAGACCGACATGGACCCGGTGATCTTCCGGATCACCCTGGCCGTGCTGTCCGCGACGGGCGGCCTGGGCCTCATCTTCTACGGCTTCGCCTGGCTGCTGGTGCCGTACGAGGACGAGGAGGAGAACGAGGTCCGCAAGCTGTTCACCGGCCGGGTCGACGGCCAGGCACTGGCCGCGGTCCTGTTCGCGCTGGTCGGCTGCGGGATCTTCCTGACGATGCTGAGAAACGGCGGGGTGCTGGCGTTCGCCACGGTGCTCTCGCTACTGCTCGCGGGCGCGGGGTACTGGTCGAGACGCCGTGACGCCGCCGACCACGATCCCCTGGCGGCGCAGGCCGCCGCCGACGCCCCACCGGAGGCCCAGGCGCCGCCGGTCGTCACCTTCCCGTCCTGGTGGCGGGACCCGATCGTCAAGGACGGCACCCATGTCGGCGGCACCGGCTATCTGTGGGGGCCCGGGGACGCCCGCGGCCGGGACCTCACCTCGGTCCTGGACGTCGGCATCGCCACTCCCTGGACGCACACCGGGGCGATACCCGCGCCGGCGGCCGAGCCCCCGAGACCGCGCGGCCCGCGCTGGATCGGCGGCTGGGTGTTCCTGCTCGCCCTGTTGGCGGGCGGCCTGGGCACCTGGTCCGGCTGGCACACCCATCCGCTCGGCACCAGCCTGCAGACCGGTCTGGCCTGCGCGCTGGCGGTGTTCGGTCTGGGCATAGCGCTCAGCGCGTTCCTGGGCCGGACGGGAGCCGGGACGGTGTTCTGGGCGCTGGTCACGGCGGCGCTGCTCGCCGGGGCGGCGGCGCTGCCCCGGGACATCACCACCGACTGGAAGGAGGCGACCTGGAAGCCGGCCGCGGCGGCCCAGGTGCGGTCCGGGTACGACCTCGGCACGGGGCGGGGCACGCTGGACCTGACCCGGGTGCACCCGGCCCCCGGGCAGACGGTCGCCACGGACGCCCGGGTGGGTGCGGGACACCTGAAGGTGATCGTGCCCGCGGATGTGACCGTGCGGATGGACCTGGATGTGGGGGTGGGCGACATCCGGTTGCCCGGGGACCGTGGAGACGACGTGGACGTGCGTCCCGGCAGGCATCGGAACGTGACACTGGCACCGGCCCAGGGCACGGCGGGGGTGTCCGGGAGGCCGGGCACGCTGGATCTCACGCTCGGCGTGGGAATGGGACAGGTGGAGGTGAGCCGTGCTGCGTCATGAGTTCCAGCCCGGGAGGCTGGTCACCGGGCTCTTCCTGACCGCCACCGCCGTGGCCTACGCGGGAGACGCGGGCGGTCTGTGGGACACCCCGTGGTTCCTGGTGGTTCCGCTGGTGGTGGGCGGCCTGTGTCTGGCCGGTGCCACGGCCGTGCTGGCCCGGGCGGTTCGGGGACGGGGCGGCGCCGAGGAGGGTCAGCGGTAGCCGCCGGGCCACCGCCGGGCCCGCCAGGCGGCGTCCACGGAGAAGTGGGGCGCGCCGGCGAGGACCAGGGGGAGCCAGGCCATCAGGTAGGCGAGGTCGTTGCCGTAGTAGTAGGGGGTGGTGGCCCAGCTCACCGTCAGCCAGAGGCTGAGCGAGATCAGCGCCCCGCCGAGCGCGGCGAGGCGGCCGAGGAGGCCGAGGAGGGTGGCGATGCCGACGGCCAGTTCACCGAGGGCGATGGCGTAGCCGAAGCCGACCGGGCTCTTCAGGGCCAGGTCGATCAGGGCCGGGATCGCGGCGGAGCCGCGGGCGGCGCGCATGGTGTCGCCGATCGAGCCGGCGCCGGCGGACTGCATGAAGGCGCTGTCGGTGAGCTTGTCCAGGCCGGCGTAGACGAAGGTGGCACCCAGGAAGAGGCGCAGGGGCAGCAGGGCGTAGTGGGTGGCGGTGTCCCGGAGGCTGCGGGGCTCGTTCAGCCGGGGAATGCGCGTATCCGTCCGCATGCCGTGAGTCATCGCTACAAGCCGCCTTTCACCCGCCGTGCCCCCTGATGTGACGATACGTATGACGAAGGGAGCCCGTTCAATCCTGTCCTGGATGATTTTCCGGATTTCGGCCCTCCGTGGCGAGCCCGCCCCTCAATCCGTCACCTGGAGCGGGTACCGGTTCGTCGCCACGCCGGCCGCCGTGATCACTTGGACGTCCACCGCTCCGGGCTCCACGTCCGCGGGTACGGGCACGGTCAGGGTGGTGTCCGTCGGATTGCGGAAGCCGCCCGTGACGGGGATCAGGGGGACGTGGACGTCGACCGCGCCGATGCGGACGACCGTCCGGGAGAGCCGGTCGGCGCTCTGGGCGCCGGGCGGGACGAAGCCGCTGCCCCGGATCTCGATGTCGTCGCCGGTGCGGACCGGGCCGTCGAGGTCGCCGGGCTCCCGGGCGCGGACCACCGAGTGGATCACCGGCCGGCCGCCCTCGGCGTACTTGCCGGCCAGATAGGTCGCCGCCGAGATCAGGACGACCACGCCCAGGCCCCAGGGCAGGTCGGGCAGCCGGTCGGGGCGGCGGGCCAGCCGTACGGCGGCGAACAGCAGGGCGACGGCGGTGATGGCGAGGTACTGGATGTCGGTGAAGGCGCCCCGGCCGGAGTCGTCGGTGAGCAGGTCGGCGGCGCGCGGCCGGTGGGCCGGCACCTTCTGCAGCCGCTGGGCGTGGACGCGCGTGGCCACGACCCGGCGGACCAGGACGGCGACGGCGCACACGACGGCGAGGACGGTCACCGTGCCCGCGCCGTGCGCCAGAGCGAGGCCATTGATCAGCGCGTCGCGTTCGGCGTGGCCGGAGGCGGCGGCCAGACGGAGGGAGAGCAGCAGGACGGCATAGCCGATGAACAGCACCCAGCAGGCGGCGACGGTACGGGAGGTGGAGATGCGGTTGTCCTCGCCGATCACCGGGGCGAGCGCTCCGCCGCGCGCCCGGTGCAGGAGGCAGGCGGCGGTCAGCGCGCCGGCGACGGCGAGCGCGGCGAGCAGGGCCGCGGTGCGGGCACCGGTCCAGCCCGCGCCGGTCGCGGTGAGCGCCTCGGCGAGCAGCAGCGCGGTGACCGTGCCCCACACCGCGCACACCGTGCGCAGCCACAGCCCGGCGAGCCGGACCGCGCCCTCGGCGCGACTGTGTTCGGCGACGGCCTCGGCCCGCTGGGTGAGTTCCTCGGACACCCACTGGCGGGACGCCGAGGCCGAGTGGGCCACGGCCGCCGGCAGCCCCCGTCCGGCGGCGAGCTCGTCGCGCCGGCGCAGGAACGCGGCGACGGCGCGCCGGTGCCCCTCCCGGGCGCCGTGCGGGCAGTCGCCGCAGGCGCAGCCGCCCTCGTGGGCGCCCCGGGCACCCGTGTCCGCTCCCGCCTCCGGCACCGTCACGTCCGACGCCCGCCTTCCCCACGACCTGCCGGCCCCGCCGGCCCCACCGATGTCACCCACGACGCACGCGACGCACGTAACGCACACGACGGTCCGGCAACTCCCCTGTGCCGACAGCGAATTGTGCCGTACCAGGGGGCCTGTGGGGTGGCCGGTCCGGGTCAGCGGGGGTGAACCCGGGACCGCCGTGTTGACCCGGCCCCGGGGATCCCGCTCCGCGGACGGCTCAGCCCAGCAGGTCCGGTTCGGCGCGGCTGATGTCCTGCCACAGCGGCTGGTAGGTGATCCAGGCCACGAGGTCGCCGCCGAGCTGTTCGCGGGTGGCGACGGCCGCCTTGTAGTCGATGAGCACCGGCCGGCCCGCCGCCTTGGCCGTCAGCTGCACCTGGCAGCAGCGCTCCAGGGACAGGAACCACCAGGCGGCGGCGTCCACCGAGTCGGCGACGGTGAGCAGTCCGTGGTTGCGCAGCACCAGTGCCTTGCGGGAGCCGAGCGCGGCGGCGATGCGGCGGCCCTCCTCGGCGTCGACGGTGACGCCGGTGTAGGCGTCGTAGAGGGCGAGGTCCTCGTAGAAGGCGCAGCTCTCCTGGGTGAGGGGGTCGATCAGGTCGCCGAGGGCGGCGAGGGCGCGGCCGTACACGGAGTGGCAGTGGGCGACGGCGACCACGTCGGGGCGGGCGGCGTGCACCTGGGCGTGCACGGTGAACGCGGCCTGGTTGACGTGGTAGCGGCCCTCGATCACCTGTCCGTCCTGGTTGGCGAGGACCAGGTCATCGACGGTGACGTGCTTGAACGGCATGCCGAACGGGTTGACCCAGAAGCAGTCGGTGTACTCCGGGTCGCGGGCGGTGATGTGTCCGGACACCCCGTCCTCGAACCCCGCCCGTCCGAAGATCCGCAGGGCGCCCGCGAGCCGCTCCTTGCGGTGTCTGCGTTCGTCCTCGGCCGACTCGTGCAGGGGCGGCATGGCGAAGTGCAACCGGTCGGTGGGCAGCGGCAGGGGCGGAGTGGGCCCGTGCATGGATCCTCCAGCGGGGTATCACGGTACGGGCCGGAAGGTACCCCCGGCCGGCGCAAAAAGGCAGAGCCGTCCGGTGAAGATGACGCGCGCGATGAATACCCGACAGAGGATGTCGGGATGGGGCGGCAGGCTGGCGCACATGAACTGGACAGCCTTCCGTACCGCCGCGCCCGGCCTGGCGGCGATCACCGAGGAGCGCTTCGGCGCCTACCGGCACCACGTCCTCGCGACCCTCCGCAGGGACGGCTCGCCCCGCACCTCCGGTCTGGAGGTCAGATTCCTGGACGGGGAGCTGTGGCTCGGCATGATGCCGCGTTCCTTGAAGGCCCTGGACCTGCTGCGCGACCCGCGCTTCACCCTCCAGGCCAACCCCGGCGACGGCACGGACCCGGGCGGCGGCGACATCCGGATCGGTGGGCGGGCGTACGAGGTCGGGGAGGGCGCGGCCAAGGCCGCCTATGTGAAAGAGGTGGAACCGCCGCAGCCGTTCCACCTCTTCCGCACCGAGCTGACGGAGGTCGTCCGCACCTACGTCGAGGACGACAGGTATCTGGTCGTCCAGGTCTGGCAGCCCGGCAAGCCCCTGCGCACGCTCAAGCGCGCGTAGGGCCTACTCCCACTCGATCGTCCCCGGCGGCTTGCTCGTCACGTCGAGCACGACCCGGTTGACGTCCCGGACCTCGTTGGTGATCCGGGTCGAGATGCGGGCCAGGACGTCGTAGGGCAGCCGGGACCAGTCGGCGGTCATGGCGTCCTCGGAGGAGACCGGGCGCAGCACGATCGGGTGACCGTAGGTGCGGCCGTCGCCCTGGACGCCCACGCTGCGGACGTCGGCGAGCAGGACCACCGGGCACTGCCAGATGTCGCGGTCCAGGCCGGCCGCGGACAGCTCCTCGCGGGCGATGGCGTCGGCCTCGCGCAGCAGGTCCAGCCGCTCCTTGGTGACCTCGCCGACGATCCGGATGCCGAGGCCGGGCCCGGGGAAGGGCTGGCGCTGGACGATCTCCTCCGGCAGGCCCAGCTCCTTGCCGACCATGCGGACCTCGTCCTTGAACAGCTTGCGCAGCGGCTCGATCAGCTTGAACTCGAGGTCCTCGGGCAGGCCGCCGACGTTGTGGTGCGACTTGATGTTAGCGGTGCCGGTGCCGCCGCCGGACTCCACCACGTCCGGGTAGAGGGTGCCCTGGACCAGGAACTCCACGGCCGGACCCTCGTCGGCGATGATCTCGGCCTGCGCCTGCTCGAAGACGCGGATGAACTCCCGCCCGATGATCTTGCGCTTCTCCTCGGGGTCGGTCACCCCGGCGAGCGCCTTCAGGAAGCGCTCCTCGGCGTCGACGACCTTCAGCTGGACGCCGGTGGCCGCGACGAAGTCCTTCTCGACCTGCTCGGTCTCGCCCTTGCGCATCAGACCGTGGTCGACGTAGACGCAGGTCAGCTGGGAGCCGATGGCCTTCTGCACGAGGGCGGCGGCGACGGCGGAGTCCACCCCGCCGGACAGGCCGCAGATCGCGCGCTTGTCGCCGACCAGCTCGCGGATGGCCTGGACCTGCTCCTCGATGACGTTGCCGGTGGTCCAGTCCGGCTTCAGCCCGGCACCGCGGTAGAGGAAGTGCTCCAGCACCTGCTGGCCGTGCGTGGAGTGCATGACCTCGGGGTGGTACTGGACGCCGTAGAGCTTCTTGTCGTCGTTCTCGAACGCGGCGACCGGGACGACGTCCGTGGACGCGGTGACCGTGAAGCCCTCCGGGGCGGCGGAGCAGGCGTCACCGTGCGACATCCACACGTGCTGCTCCTCCGGGGTGCCCTCGAAGAGGGTGGAGGACGACCTGGAGACGTGCAGGTCGGTGCGGCCGTACTCGCGGGCGCCGGTGTTGTCGACGGTGCCGCCGAGGACCTGCGCCATCAGCTGGAAGCCGTAGCACATGCCGAAGACGGGGACGCCGGACTCGAAGATCTCGCGGTCGAGGCGGGGCGCGCCCTCCTCGTACACCGACGAGGGGCCGCCGGAGAGGATGATCGCCGCGGGCTTCTTGGCGAGCATCTCGCGGACCGGCATGGTGCTCGGCACGATCTCGCTGTAGACCCGCGCCTCGCGGACGCGACGGGCGATGAGCTGGGCGTACTGCGCGCCGAAGTCGACGACCAGGACGGTGTCGGGGGTGGCGGCAGACTGGGTCGCTGATGACACGGGGTGCCTTCTGGTGGTCGGGCGGGGGTCTGTACTTCCGATTCTAACGGGGTGGCCGCCAGACCTCCGAGACAGCCGCCGTGGCATACTGGCCGCATGCGCAAGCACTCGACCTTCGTCTTTACCTATGGCATCCGGCCCGCCGGCTGCCATGGTCGTGCTGCTTGAGCCAACCGCCAAGCGACTTCCCAGGCGCCCCGGGCCGACAAGGCCCGGGGCGCCTGTCGTATACCGGGTTTTGTCGCCCAGGGTTTCCGTCACCCCTTCCAGGAGCCCCGGATGACCCAGATGACCCAGACGCCCCAGGTGACCACCACCCCTGAGGCAACCATCGCCGACGCCCGCGAGCGCATCGACGCGCTCGACGACCGGATCATCGGCCTGATCCAGGAGCGGATGGCCGTCTCCGCCGTCGTCCAGCAGACCCGGATCGCCTCCGGCGGGCGGCGGGTGCACCTGTCCCGCGAGATGGAGATCCTCGCCCGCTACCGGGACGCCCTCGGCAAGCCCGGCACCGGCCTGGCCATGACCCTGCTGGAGCTGTGCCGGGGTCGCGTCTGAGTTCTGTTCCCGCTCTCACCCGTACGGTGCCGTGACCGGCCCGCGCACCGCTTCGTTGAGGGGTGTGTCCGTGCCAGCCAGGGGCGGGCGACAGAACCACGCGTGGCTCACCGGAGCGATGAGGCGTACGGGTCGTGCCGTACGCCGTGGGACCTCGCTCCGCGATGTGACCGGACGGCAGGGGACAGCAGCCCGGTCATCCAAGAGAACGGCCGGCTCCGGGGACGCCCGGGGTCGGCCGGCGAACATCCGAACATCTGCCCATCCGAACATCACAGACAGTACGTGGCGCGGTGCCGTCCCCGGGCATCGGCGCCGATGCGAGCAAGGGCCCCGCGGCCCCTCCGTCCCGCGGGGCCCTTCGCCCTGCCCGGACTCCACCCGCACCCCTGCACTGTGACCGAGATCACACACCGAATGTGGCCCCGGCGGGCAACCCTCGCGGCTCTCGGCTGATCAAACCTGCGGATCAAGAAGCGGTGGCCGGGACCTGCTTTCGGAGGGGGATGCAGGTCCCGTCCGTCGTGACCGACCTTCACGACCACCCTTCACGACCACCCCTCGCGGCCGTCCTTCCTGACCGCCCTCGCACCGGTCACTTCTTCGGCGGTACCGCCGGCACCCCCAGGAACGGCAGCCGCAGCGCGCCGAACGCGTCCGCCGGGACCACCGGGGACTCGGGCTCCACCGGCGCCAGCCGCTGGTACGCCGCCCCCTGTGCCGGACGCGGGTCCTCCTCGCCCTTGTTCGGCCAGAACGACATCGCCCGCTCCGCCTGCGCGGTGATCGTGAGCGAAGGGTTGACGCCCAGGTTCGCCGAGACCGCGGCGCCGTCCACGACCGAGATGCCGGGGTGGCCGTAGAGCCGGTGGTAGGGGTCGATCACGCCCGTCTCCGGGGAGTCGCCGATGGGGCAGCCGCCGAGGAAGTGCGCGGTGAGCGGGGTGCCCATCAGTTCGCCGATGTTGCTGCCGGCGAAGCCGTTGATCTCGGCGGCGAGCGCGGAGGCGGCCTCGGTCGCGGCCCTGATCTGCTTGGGGTTGGGCGCGCCGTGCCCCTGCCGGGCGGTGAGCAGACCCCTGCCGGGCCCGGTGGGTTTCAGGTACGTGGTCAGCGAGTTGTCCAGGGACTGCATGACCAGGCCGATGATGGTCCGCTCCGACCAGCGCCGGTTGGACAGCGAGCGGGCGACCTGGACCGGGTGCCGGGCCGCGTTCGCCAGCCAGGCCAGCACGCGCGAGGAGCCTTCCGTGTACGGCACCTGGAGGATGGACAGGCTGCCCATCGCGTTGGAGCCCTTGCCGTAGCGGACCGGCTCGATGTGGGTGTTCTCGTCGGGGTGGACCGAGGAGGTGATGGCGACGCCCCGGGTGAAGTCGGCCCTCGGCGCGCCGGTCGCCCGGCGATAGCGGCGGTCGTCGGTCTGCGCGCCCACCAGTGCCTCGGAGTTGGTGCGGGTCAGGTCGCCGAGCCGGGGGGACAGATACGGCAGCTGGCGGCCCGCCTTCATGCGGTGCAGCAGGGTCTGGGTGCCGTAGGTGCCGGCCGCGAGGACGACCCTGCGGGCGGTGAATATCCGGCCCTCGGCCTTCCGCTTCCGGTCCGTCGGCAGGGTCGCCACCGCGTAGCCGCCGCGCGAGTCGTCGGTGACGGACACGACCGTGGTCATGGGGTGGACGACCGCGCCCGCCTTCTCGGCGAGGTGGAGGTAGTTCTCGTTGAGGGTGTTCTTCGCGCCGTGCCGGCAGCCGGTCATGCACTCGCCGCACTCGGTGCAGGCCCGCCGGTCGGGCCCGGCCCCGCCGAAGTACGGGTCGGGCACCCGCTCGCCGGGCCGGGCCGTCGCCTTGCCGTCGGCGTCCCGGCCGTCGCCGAAGAACACGCCGACCGGGGCGAGATGGAAGGTGTCGCCGACGCCCATCCGCCCGGCCGCCGCCTTCAGATGGACGTCGGAGGGGGTCATGGTGGGGTTGAGCCGCACCCCGAGCATGCGCCGGGCCTGGTCGTAGTACGGCTTCAACTCCTCCTGCCAGTCGGTGATGTGCCGCCACTGGGGGTCGTCGAAGAACGCCTTCGGCGGTACGTAGAGGGTGTTGGCGTAGTTGAGCGAGCCGCCGCCGACGCCCGCGCCGGCCAGCACCATGACGTTGCCCAGCAGGTGGATGCGCTGGATGCCGTACATGCCGAGCCGGGGCGCCCAGAGGTAGTTCTTCAGGTCCCAGGAGTTCTTCGGGAGGGTGGCACGGGTGAAGCGGCGGCCCGCCTCCAGCACACCGACTTTGTAGCCCTTCTCCGTCAGGCGCAGGGCGGACACCGAGCCGCCGAAGCCGGAGCCGACGATGATGACGTCGTAATCGTAGGCGTCCTGGGGCACGTGTTCTCCTCGTTGAGTGGTGCGTGCGGGCCGTCTGTGGTCTCTCGCGCGGATTCCCCCGCGCCCCTGGCCGGTTACCTGAACCGGAAGGCCTTCATCAGGCGCAGGCTCGTGCTCATGAACCGGGCGTACGCCTCGTCGTCCATGCCGAGTGAGGGCGCCATCGGCAGCAGCCGCTGCTGGGCGACGGTCTGGGCCTCGGTGTACTTGAGGATGCCCTCGGAGCCGTGGCGGCGGCCGAGGCCGGAGTCCTTCATGCCGCCCATCGGGGACTGGGCACTGCCGTAGGCGGGCGCGTAGCCCTCGTTGACGTTGACGGTGCCGGTGCGCAGGCGGGCGGCGATGTCCCGGCCGCGGCGGGCGTTCGTCGTCCACACGGACGCGTTCAGGCCGTACGGCGTGGAGTTGGCGCGCTCCAAGGCCTCGTCGTCGGTCCGGAAACGGTAGACGGAGACGACCGGACCGAAGGTCTCCTCCTCGCAGACGGCCATGGCGGGCTCGACGCCGTCGAGGATGGTGGGCTCGAAGAAGTACGGGCCGATGTCGGGGCGGGCCACACCGCCCGCGATCACCTTGGCGCCCTTGGCGACGGCTTCCTCCACGTGCCGTTGCACGGTCTTCAGCTGGCGTTCCCCGACCAGCGAGCCCATGTCGGCGCCGTAGGCGAGGGAGTTGCCGAGCCGCATGGCCCGGGTGCGGGCGGCGAACCGGTCCAGGAAGGCGTCCGCGACGGACTCGTGGACGTAGAGCCGCTCGATGGAGATGCACAGCTGGCCGGCGGAGGAGAAGCAGGCCCGGACGGCACCGGCGGCGGCCTTCTCGACGTCGGCGTCGTCCAGCACCAGCATGGCGTTCTTGCCGCCGAGTTCGAGGGAGACGCCGACCAGGCGGGAGGCGGCGCCGACGGCGACCTCGCGGCCGGTGCGGGTGGAGCCGGTGAAGGAGACGTAGTCGGCGTGCCTGACCAGCTCGGGGCCGACGACCGGGCCCTCGCCGAGGACGACCTGGAAGACGCCGTCGGGCAGCCCGGCCTCGATCAGCAGGTCCCGCGCCCACAGCGCGGTGAGGCAGGTCTCGGTGTCCGGCTTCATCACCACGGCGTTGCCCGCGACGAAGGCGGGCAGGGCGTCGCCGACGGACAGCTCCAGCGGGTAGTTCCAGGGGGCGATCTGGCCCACCACCCCGCGCGGATGGCGCAGTTCGGTGACCTTCGTCAGGACCGGGACGGCGCCGGTGTGCCGCCTGGGCCGCAGATAGGCGGCGGCGCGGCGGCCGTAGTGCCGGGCGGCGACGGCGACCGCCTGCACCTCCTCGTGCGCGTGCAGCCGGGCCTTGCCGGTCTCCAGCTGGATCAGGTCCAGGACTTCGGCCTGCCGCTCCAGCACCAGGTCGTGGAAGCGCAGCAGCACGGCGGCGCGCTGCCGTACCGGGGTCGCCGCCCACACGGTCTGCGCGGCACGGGCCGCCGCGAAGGCGTCCCGGACGTCGTCCGGGGTGGACTCCGGCAGGTCGGCCAGCTTCTCGCCGGTGAAGGGGGCGTGGTTGGCGGTACGACCGGAGCCTGTGACGCCCTTGGTGAGCCGGGCCACCAGCTGCGGGGTGACCACGTCGGCGGCGGTACGGGCGCCGTCGGGGGCGGGCGCGAGCGGGTTGGTACCGGCGATGTCCGGGGCCTGCGTGTCCGTCATGACGCGCAGGGTATGCCGCGGCGCGGCCTTTGTGTACCCGTCGGTAACGCGGATTCACCTGCCGCTCACATCCCGCCAGTGATCACTGGCAGAGAATGCGCTGATCAGGGCGTTGACGGGGTGACGATCAGCCGGCTCCAGGTTTTTCGCCGTCCAAGCGGACGGCCCTCATCCGCCGGCCGAGAAGGTGTCCACGGCCACGTCGAAGTACTCCCGTGCCTCGCGGACCTTGCCGGCCGGCGCCGACACCCACACGTCGTACAGCCTGCCGTTCTCCTCCCAGCACAGGTCGTAGGTGTGGCGCGGGCCCTCCGCGGCGCTGAAGCCGTTCCAGGTGAACTCCCAGAAAGCGGCCCGGTGTCCGGCGTGCGTGGTGGGGGTGACCCGGCCGTCGTGGTAGCCGGGGTTGTTCTCGGGGCCGGCGGCGGCGGAGCGCTCCAGCACGCCCCGGGGGCCGCCGGGCTGCGGTCCGGTGACCTTGACGCCCAGGCGGAAGGTCTGCCCCGGCGAGAGGTAGTAGACGCGTTCGCCGCGCGGGCTGCGGGTGAAGCCCTCCGGGACGGCGAGGGAGAAGCCGGCCGGGTCGTGGGCCGTGCGGTAGCCGGAGGGCGCGGTGTGCGCGCCGGTGCCGGGCCGGCTGGTGCGCCCGGGTGAGGGAGTGGCCGGCGTCGGAAAGGGTGGCGTACCCGTGGTGCCGGTCGCCGGGGTGGTGGCGGTGCCGCCCGGGGTGCCGTCGCCCGCGCCCCCGCTCTGGTGGAGTAACAGCACGGCGGCCGACACGCCCGCCCCGGCCAGCGCCGCGACGAGCAGCGACGCCACCAGCGCCCCGCGCGGGGCCGGGCGGGCCGGGGGCGGCTGGGCCGTCGGGTGGGCCGGGCCGGGCGGCGGCGGCACGCCCTCGGGCAGGTCCGGCCGGGTCGGCGAGTAGGCCACCGGGGGCTTGTGGGTCCGGCCGCCGATCCGGTGCAGGCGCCCGATGCCGTGCGCCCCCGCCGGGCGGTGGCCGCCCGGCGCGGCCGGGGTCCGGCCGGTCTCCAGGTACGTCCGCAGCATCCACTCGGCGTCCGCCGCGCCCAGCCGCAGGTCGGGATCGCGCTCCAGCAGCCCGAGGACGACGGGCAGCAGCGGTTCGGCCTCGGCCGGCGGGCGGATCTCGGCGGAGACGACGGCGTGCAGGATGCCGCCCAGCGAGTCGCGCCGGAACGGGGATTCGCCGCTGAGCGCGGTGCACAGCAGCGCGCCCAGCGACCACAGGTCGGACTCCGGGCCGGTGCGCAGCCCGGACATCCGCTCCGGAGCGGTGTATTCGGGCGAGCCCACGAAGGAGCCGGTCTCGGTGAGCGTGGTGGCGCCCTCCACCTGCGCGATGCCGAAGTCGGTGAGGACGACCCGGTCGGTGCCGGACTCGATCAGGACGTTCGCGGGCTTGATGTCCCGGTGCAGCACCCCCGCCTGGTGCGCGGTGTGCACCGCGCTCAGCAGGGCGATGCCGATCCGCGCGGCCTCGGCGGGGCCGACCGGGCCGTCCCGGGCGATGCGTTCGGCGAGCGAGGGGCCGTCGACCAGTTCCATCACGAGGTACGGCCGGCCGTCGTGTTCCACCACGTCGTGCACGACGATGATGTGCGGATGCCGTAACTGGCAGACCGCGCGGGCCTCGCGGAAGGTACGGTCGCGGCGGCGGCGCGCGTCGTCGTCCGGGAGCGAGTCGTCCGGAAGGAACTCCTTGACCGCCACCCGACGGCCCAGCACCTCGTCGCTCGCCCGCCACACCACGCCCATGCCGCCGCGCCCGACGCGTTCCTCCAGGCGGTAACGGCCCGCGATCAGCCGGAAGCCGCCGGCTCCCTCGGTCCCCATGCGCCCCATCATGCCGCAGCGGGCGCCCGTGTCCTCGAAATCCGGTCGCCCTACGGGGGTGTGCGGATCACCGGTCGGACAGCCGTTCCCGGCGCGGACGGCGCAGTCGGGGGCGGTGGGCTCAGCGCGGCTCCTGCCAGCCCTGGAGCACCGCCTTGAACTGCTTGCTGGTCCGGTCCCAGTCCGCGGCGGGCGAGGATATGTAGATCACGTACTCGGTGCCGTCACGCGAGATGTACGTCTCCTCCGCGGCGCGCCGCGGCCCCGGGAAGGCGCTGTCCTTGGCCAGCGCGGTCCAGGTGTACTCCCAGACGGAGCCGCCGAGGTCGCGGTAGACGTTCTTCTCCAGCCGGACCCGCTGGTAGTCGGCCAGCCGCCGGGAGAGCTGGCCGTCCAGGTCGAGCTGGTGGGAGTAGGCGTCCTTGAAGTCGGGCGAGGTGTCGATGGCGATGCGGACGAAGTGCTCGCCGCCATCGGGCGTGTAGTCGACCTGCCTCAGGTCGCCGGGCACCCCGACGACCTTGCGCGACCAGCCCTTGGGCAGGTAGAGGCCGAAGCCCCACTCGTCGTCGTACCGGCGCCAGGAGGCCGGGATCGTGCCGTCGGTGCCGGGCGTGGCGCTGCCGCTCGCGGAGGCGGACGGCGTGCCCGGGCCTCCGTTCGCCCCGCCGCCGTTCCCGGTGCCGGTGCTCCACTTCTGCACGGCCACCGCGCCGCCCGCGCCGAGCACCGCCGCGAGGGCGACCACGAGCGCGAGGGTGCGCAGCCGGCGGCGGGGCCGGGCCGGTGCCGGGATACCTGCCGGGCCGGACGGTACGGGCCCCACGGCCGTCGGACCGGTGCCGGTGCCGGAGCCGTTCGCGCCCGCCATGCCTCCGGGGAGGGTGCCACCGGCCGGATAACCGCCGGGAAGGGTGCCGCCGGCCGCGTAACCGGCCGGTGCGTGGCCCGGATCGGCCGTCCCGGGGGTGTGTCCGCCCGCGCCCCGGGCCGGCGGGAACTCCCGCGCGGTGCGCGGCGTACGCCCCTCCGCCGCCTCGGCGAGCATCCGCTCCGCCTCCTCGAAGCCGGGCCGCCCGGCGGGGTCCTTGCACAGCAGGGCGGTGATGACCGGGGCGAGCGGACCGGCGTGCCGCGGCTCGTCCGTGTCCTCCTCGACGATCGCCTGCATCGTGCTCAGCGGCGAGGTCCGCCGGAACGGCGAGCGGCCCTCGACCGCCGTGTACAGCGTGGCGCCGAGCGCCCACAGGTCGGAGGCCGGGCCGGGGTCGTGCCCGCGCACCCGCTCGGGGGCCAGGTAGTCGACGGAGCCGACGACCTCCCCGGTGCGGGTGATGGTGGAGTCGCCCTCTATCTGGGCGATGCCGAAGTCCGTCAGCAGCACCCGGCGGTCCTTGCCGAGCAGGACGTTGCCGGGCTTGACGTCCCGGTGCAGCACACCGGCGGCATGCGCGGCGCGCAGCGCCCGCAGCACCCACAGCCCTATCCAGGCGGCCTCCACCGGCTCCACGCGGCCCCGCTCCTTGACCACGTCGGCCAGCGAGTCGCCCTCGACCAGCTCCATCACGATCCACGGCCGGCCGTCGTGTTCGAGGACGTCGTGCACGGTGACGACGGCGGAGTGGTTGATGCGCGCGGCGGCCCGCGCCTCGGCACGGGTCCGGGCCAGCAGCACGGCCCGGTCGCCGTCGGAGGCGTAGAGCGCGGCGGTCAGCTCCTTGACGGCGACCATCCGGTGCAGCACCTCGTCGTGGGCGCGCCACACCCGGCCCATGCCGCCGCTGCCGATGGAATCGGCGAGCCGGTAGCGGCCTGCTACGAGCAGGCCCTGCTTCTGATTCACGTTGCCCCGCAATGCTCTTGACAGGGCCAGACTAAGGACCGGCCTCCCCCCAGGGAACCAGCGGGGTGCACCGGTGACCGCACTGTGACGATGGTCGTTTTCGCGCGAGAAAGGGAACCGCGGCCCCTGTGTCCGCGCGGCTCAGCGCGTGTGGCGATACGTCGCTCAGCCCGTGTGGCGATACGTCGCGACGGCCTGCTCGTACAGCCGGGTCACCTGGTCCCGTTCGGCATCCGGGCCGCGTACCTGCACGATGTGGTAGCGGCCGTTCAGCAGCAGCGCCATGTTCCGTACGAACCGGTCCCGGCCCTGCCCGTCGGTCCAGGTGAACTGCCCCTCGGCCATGGTCCGTCCGCCCACCTCGGTGGTCCGCAGACCGCTCGCGGTGGACCAGCTGGAGTCGCGGTACGGCTGGAGTTCCCGTTCCTTGTCCCGCTGGTAGGCCATGGGGTCGCTGCCGTAGGCGGACGCGCCGTCCCGGCCCGGTACGACGATCAGCTCGAAGTCCCCGTGGGCGTAGACCACCTGGCCGCTGCCGTTCCTGGGGCTGCGGTCCCAGCCCTCGGCGACGGCGACCCGGAAGCCGTCGGGGTCCTTGCGCAGGGCGAACCCGTCGGGCACGGCAGGGTCCCCGCCGGTCTGGGTCTCGGTCGCGGGCGCGGAGGCGCCCTCGTCCGGGGTGCTCTGCCCGGCGGAGGGCTGCCGGGTCTGCGCGGGCAGCGGGCCCGTCCGCCCGGCGCTGCCGGTACGGTCCCCGCCGGACTCCTGCCTGGGCATGAAGAGCATCGCGTAGGCGACCCCGCCCGCCAGCAGGAGCAGGATCAGCAGGAGCAGGGTCCGGCCGAGGCTGCGCGGCGAACGGGCCTCCCCGGAAGCCCGCTTGTGCCGGCCGTGCGGGTTCGCCACGACCGCGCCCGCGCGGCGGCGGCGCACCAGCTCGCCCCGGCGCCGCACGATCGGCAGCCGGCGCGGGTCGGCGGGCGGCACGGGGACGACCCGGGTACCGGCCTCCGGCTCCGGCGCGGACCGCACCAGGGAGCGCAGCCAGCCGCTCAGCTCCTCCACGTCCGGCCGCTCGGTAGGGTCCTGACGCAGCAGCGACTCCACCACCGGGCGCAGCGGGCCGCACTCCTCGGCGAAGGCGGGCGGCTCGGCGCACACCAGCTGCACCAGCTCGGCCGTGGACTCCTCCGGGTACGGCGCGTGTCCCTGTACGGCGCGGAACAGCAGCGCGCCCAGCGCCCACAGGTCGGTGGCGGGGCCGATGGGCGCGGCCAGCTGCCAGTTCCGGTGCACCGGCCCGGCCTGCTCCGGCGCCCATCGCTCGGTCACCGGTCCCACCACGGCCATCCGCACCTGCCGCGCCCGCTCGGCGGCAAGCGCGGTGCCGGGACCCCGGCGTACGGCACCGGGGGCGTCCCAGCCGGGCACGGGGGCCGGATCCGAGAGGTCGTCGGGGTCGTGACGGCGGACGGGAGAGAGGCCGGACTCCGAGGCACCGTAGGGCTCGGGACGCTGGCCGGGACCGGCACCCGAATCCGAGGAGCCGTACGGGTCGAAGGCGCGGCCCGAGCCGGGCGCCGGCAGCCCTGCGGGGCCGTCGGCCGGCGGGCGCTGCCGGTCGTGTGCCTGGGGCGGGACACGGCCGGGGTGCCGCGGCGCCGGGGACAGGTCCAGTCGCCGGGTGCCGCCGTCCAGGGCCTGGGCGGCACCGGCGTCCTGGGGTGTACCGCCCTCCAGTGCCGGGGATGTGCCGCCGGCCCCGGGACGCGGCGCGGCCCCGTGCCAGGGCGCGCCGCGCACGCCGTACGGGTCGGCTATGCGGCCCGGCGGCACCGCGCTGCCCGGGTCCGACGGGGACGACGGGCCCGGGTTTGACGGGTACGGCGGCTCGGCCGGATCCGAGGGGTACGACCCGCCCGGATCCGAGGAGTACGGCGGGCCCGGTTCCGAGGGGTACGACGGGCCCTGATCCGAGGGGTACGGCGGCTCGGCCGGGTCGTCGGTCCGGCCGGTGCCGGCGACCGCGTCGGCCGGCGGGCGGGCGCCGGGCAGGGCGGGGCGCCGGCTGTGCTCCGCCTCGTGCACCCGGGCGGCGGCCCGGGCGCCCGCGCGGTAGGCGGCGATGGCCCCGGCCCGCGCGGCCCGGACGTCGGAACCGGTCTCCAGAGCGGGCTGCCCCGCCGCGCCGGAGCCCCCGTCCCCGCCGGGCGCCGACAGCGCACCGGCGGCCCGGGCCTGGATGGCGGCCCGCCGCGCGGCCTCGGGGTCGACGTCCGCCACACCCGTGCCACCGCCGGAGACCGCAGGGCCGGCAGGGCTCCTGGGGCCGTCCTCGTCCGTCTCCGCCCAGCCCGTGTGCCCGGCCGGGCCGGTGCCGAGGGCCTCCCCCGTGCCCCCGCCGCCGGCCGGGTCGTCGGTGGCCGGCACCGGGTCGTACCCGCTGAGCGCCTCCTCCGCCGCGCCCGCCGCGAGACCGGTCAGCACCACCCGGCCGTCGTCGCAGACCAGAACCGTGCGGACGGTGATGTTGCGGTGCACCCAGCCATGGGCGTGCAGCACCCGCAGGGCCATGAGCACGTCGGAGGCGACCTCGGCCGCCCGGTACGGCGTCAGCGGCCGCTCGGTGAGCAGGGCGGCCAGCGGACGCGCGGCCACCAGCTCGCTGACGATCCACAGGGACCCGCCCTCGGCGAACACGTCGAAGACCTGGTCCAGGCGCGGATGGTCGGGTACCCGGGCCGCGGCCTGCGCGGCCTCGACGGCGCGCCGCACCGCCGGGTCGGCGGGCCGCCGGGTGGCGCCCCTGACCTCCGCCGGCCGGCGGGAGGGGCGCTCACGCGCGGTGAACCCCTCGGGCAGCCCCTCGGCGTCGAGCACCTCGGCCTCGACGACCTCCGGCAACGGCACCTGCCGGACGAGGACTTCCTGACCGCTGTAGGTGTCGAAGGCCCGGCTCTCGGTGAACTCGTAGGCGTCGGACGGCGGCAGCGGCAGGCGGTAGCGGTCGGCGAGCACCCGACCCGCGTAGTCGTCCACTGTGCCTCCCTCGGCCGCCCGGCTGGTCATGTCCGTTCGTCCCACGACCCGTTGCGCACCCGCCCGCGACCGCGTACGGTCCGCGACCCTTCACGATACGTGCCAGAGGCAACCCGCACGGTATGGATGACGGATTCTCGGGCACCAAACCGGCGTGTGGCGTCTACGACTTGGGCCGGAAGGACTTCGTCAGCGTCTTCCAGGTGTCCTTGCGCAGGTCGCCGTGCCAGTCGGCGTCCCGCGCGGTGTACATCAGCGCGTAACCGAGGTGGTCGTTCACCACGAACCCCCGGTCGATCGTGCGGAACTCGGTGCCGTCGTCGACATAGGTGAACTCCCAGTCGGCCGTGTTCCAGCCGCGGTAATCCACCTTCTCGATGCGGACCTTGTGGTACTGGGAGCGCACCATGTACCGCTCCTGGTTCCGCCAGTCCGCCACCGGGTCGTCCTTGGGCGTGCCGGTCCAGGCGACGAGCAGCTTCTGCCCGCGGGGACCGGTGTAGCGGTCCCCGGACCGGCCGGTGGTCTGGTACTTCCAGCCCTTGGGCAGCCCGATCGAGTAGCCCTGGTCGCCCTTGCGGGTGCTCTCGGCCGGCGCGCTCCCGCCGTCCTCCGACCCGGACGCGGTGGAGTCGGCGGAGGCGCCCGGGTCGCCGGCCGACGGACTCGCGCCGGCGCCCGCGGCGGAACCGGTGGCGGTGGACGCCGAGGACGCGCCGTCCGTCCGCGCCCCGCCGTCCGGGCTCTTGGCGGCGTCCTCGTCCCGCTTGGCGGACGCGCCGGCCGCGGGCTTGGCCCCGCTGTTCTTGCCTTCGTCGCCGCTGTCGCTGAGGGCGAAGGCCAGCACGGTCCCGAGCACCGCGAGCACGACCACGGCGACGATGACCACCAGCGTGCGCTTGGGCACCACATCGGTCAGCGGGGCCTTCGGCACCGGCCGCGGCGGCAGGTCCAGGTCCGGCGGCGGCACCACGGGCCAGCCGGAAGCCGGCTTGTTCGCGCTGGAGTTCGGCCCGGCGGCGGCACCGGGCGCCCCTACGGCACCCGACCGCACCCCACCGGGGGAACCGGGCCGCGCCCCGCCGAGGGACCCCCCGGCGGCGGGCCGGCCGGTGACGGCACCCCCGGCGCCCGGTGCACCCCCGGAGCCGGGCAGTGCGCCGGGAGCCCGCGGCGCGCGGGGTGCGGGCGGCGCGGACGGCGCGCTCCCGCTCTTGGTCCGCGTGGTGGCCGCGCCGGTGGCCGCCCCCGCCGCCTTGCGCACCGAGCGCAGCGCGCCGCGCAGCTTCTCCCCGGCCTCCTCGCCCCGCCTGCCGTCCGGCCCGCCGGGCTGGACCGGCAACGGAACCACCCGGGTGGCGTCCATCGGCTCCGGCTCGGGCGCGTGGATCACCGCGTTGAGCATGGCCCGCGCCCCGGCGTCGTCGAGCCGCTTGGCCGGGTCCTTGCTCAGCAGGCCGTAGATGACGTCCCGCAGCGGCCCGGCGTTCTTGGGCTCCTCCAGCGGTTCGGTCATCACCGCGGTGAGCGTGGCGATCGCCGAGCCCTTGTCGTAGGGCGGCGTGCCCTCGACCGCCGCGTACAGCAGACCGCCGAGCGACCACAGGTCGGCCGCCGGTCCCGGCTTGTGGCCGCGGGCCCGCTCCGGGGAGATGTAGGAGGGGGCGCCGACCAGCATGCCGGTGGAGGTGATGGACGGGTCGCCCTCGACCTGCGCGATGCCGAAGTCGGTGAGCACGACCCGGCCGTCCTCGGCGATGAGCACGTTGGACGGCTTCACGTCCCGGTGCAGGATGCCCTCCCGGTGCGCGGAGCGCAGCACGTCCAGGATGGCGAGCCCCACCTCGGCGGCGCGCCTCGGCTTCAGCACGCCGTCCTCGCGGATGACCTCGGCCAGGGACTTGCCCTCGACCAACTCCATGACGATCCAGGGCCGGTCGTCCTCGTCGACCACGTCGAAGACCGTCACCGCGCTGTTGTTGCGGATCCGGGCGATCGCCTTGGCCTCGCGCAGGGTGCGCGTGATCAGGCGCCGCTTCTCCTCCTCGTCGATGTTCGACGGGAACCGCAGTTCCTTGACGGCGACCGTCCGGCCGAGGGTCTCGTCCTCGGCGCGCCAGACCGTGCCCATACCGCCTCGGCCCAGCACCTCCCCCAGCCGGTACCGCCCGGCGAGGAGACGCCGCTCGCTCTTGTCCTGACGAGTCTCCTGACGAGATGTACCCGCCCGCTCCGCCTCCGACATGCGTCCCCTCATACAACCCGCCCTGACAGAGCCTCCATTGTCTCTCACCCGGCAAGTGCCCGGCGCCCAGGGGCCCCCTGGCCCGGCCCCGCCCTCCCCACCGTGGAAACCCCCTTGAAGCAGGCGTTCCGCTTATCGGGATGAGGGGTCGTAAGAGCGGAGGAACCGGTCTGCCGACGCTTCGGACAGTCCTGTCCATACCGGTATCCCCGGCGCCGCCCCTCGCCCCGGCAGCGCGTCAGGACTCCTCCCCGAGCCTCCGGGAAGCCGCACCTGACCACCCTTCAAGCCGGCGTCGAGCGCACCGCCGGTCCGGCCGCGCGGGGCGAGCGCGCCGAGGCGGAGCCGAGGGCGGTGTCAGGGGCCGTCGGCGAACCACCCGGCCTGCCGCCGGGCCTCCCGCCGAGGACGCAGCGTGAAGGCCTCGGCGGCGTCAGTCCGTCGCGGTGCGGCGGGCGTAGGCGCGGGCGGCGCGGGCGCGGTCGCCGCAGCGGGTGGAACACCACTGGCGGCGGCCGTGCTTGAGCAGGAACCGGTTGCAGGGCGGGGAGGCGCAGGCGGTCAGGCGGCCGGCGTCGGGGGAGGTGAGCAGGTCGGCGGCGTCGGCGGCGATGACCGCGAGGGCGTGCTCGACGAGCGCGGTGGTGGGGTGGGGTGCGACGCGGCGGGGGCCGGTCGTCTCGTCCCACACCAGCAGGGGCGCGGTGGGGACACGGGCCATCGCGTCGTTGACCGCCGTGACGGCGGCGGGCAGGGCGGGCCGTCCGGTGACCCGGGAGACCAGCAGCGACCTGATCTGTTCACGCAGCGAGCGCAGCCGGACCGCGCAGACCTCCGTCAAGCCGGCGCCGTCCGGGGCGAGGCCGCGCCGCGTCAGCCACCGCTCGGCCTGCGCCGGGGTTCCCAGGAGGTCGGTCGTGTGCCCGCCGGGCAGGGCGAGGGCGCTGTTGGCCAGGGCCAGGGCGGGGTGCTCGGCCTCGCCCGGCGCCGACGGCGGGGCGGCTTCTCCCCTCACGGACTCATCCATATTTCTCATGGTACGGGTTGCGTCCATCCGTGAGACACGCGTACGGTCGAGTCACGGTTAACAAGCGACCTATCCGTGAGGAACTTCTGCCATGTCTTCCCCGGCCCTGCCCGCGTCCCCGTTCCCCGTCCGCGTTTTCGGCGGCCCGACCGCCCTCTTCGAGTACGGCGGCCTGCGCTTCCTGACCGATCCGACCTTCGACGGTCCCGGTGACTACCCCCGCGGCGACGGCCGGTATCTGACCAAGACCGCCCCCTCCGCCGGCACCCCCGACGCCCTCGGCCCCATCGACGTGGTCCTGCTCTCCCACGACGAGCACGCCGACAACCTCGACAAGTCCGGGCGGGCCCTGCTCCCCGCCGCCTCCCTCACCCTGACCACGCCCGGCGGCGGCAAGCGCCTGGCCGAACACCTGGGAGAGAAGGTGCGGGGCCTGGCCGACTGGGAGTCGGTCGAACTGGACCGCCCCGACGGTGGCACGGTCACCGTGACCGGCGTCCCCGCCCTCCACGGCCCCGGCCCGCGCGAGGAGGTCGAACCGGTCACCGGCCAGGTCGTCGGCTTCGTCCTGACCGGCGAGGGCCTGCCCACCGTCTACGTCAGCGGCGACAACGCCTCCCTCGACGCCGTCAAGGAGATCGCCGAACGCTTCGCCCCGGTGGACACCGCCCTCGTCTTCGCCGGAGCCCCCCGCTTCCCCGGCGTCTTCTTCGACGGCCGGTGCGTCGTCCTGGACAGCGCCCAGGCCGCCGAGGCCGCCCGCCTCCTCGGCGCCCGCCGCGTGGTACCCGTCCACTACGACAGCTGGGCCCACTTCACCGAAGGGCGCGACGAGCTCGTCGCCGCCTTCACCGCCGCCGGCCTCGCCGACCGCGTCGACTTCGGCATCCGAGGCTGACTCCGTCGGCTTCGGCATCCGTGGCCGGCTCCGTCGGCTTCGGCACCCGCGGCCGGCTCCCGTGCACCGGAGTCCCGTGCCCGCTGGACGCGAGCGGTACTCAGCCACTGGGGACGGAAGCGCTGCCCGGCCACTGTTCCGCCCCGTAGGCCCCGGAGCCTACAGCGGCACGATGTCCGGTGCCCCCAGCCGGGCCGCGTCCGCCGTCTGGTCGTCGGGCTGGAGCTGGGACTCGCGCTCGGCCTCCACCCGCTTCTCGTAGTGCTCGACCTCGCGGGCTATCTGATCCGCGTCCCAGCCGAGGACCGGCGCCATCAGCTCGGCCGCCTCCCGGGCGCTGCGGGTGCCCCGGTCGAAGGTCTCGATGGAGATGCGGGTGCGGCGGGTGAGGACGTCGTCCAGGTGCCGCGCGCCCTCGTGCGAGGCGGCGTACACCACCTCGGCGCGCAGATAGTCGTCGGCGGCGCCCAGCGGTTCGCCGAGCGCGGGGTCGGCGGCGACGAGTTCCAGGAGCTCCTCGGCCAGCGAGCCGTAGCGGTTGAGCAGGTGTTCCACGCGGACCACGTGCAGTCCGGTGCGGGCGGCGATCCGCGCCCGCGCGTTCCACAGCGCCTGGTAGCCCTCCGCGCCGATCAGCGGGGTCTCCTCGGTGACGCAGTCGGCGACGCGCATGTCCAGGCCGTGCACCGCCTCGTCGACGGCGTCCTTGGCCATCACCCGGTAGGTCGTGTACTTGCCGCCCGCCACGACCACCAGCCCCGGCGCCGGATGGGCGACCGTGTGCTCGCGGGACAGCTTGCTGGTGGCGTCGGACTCGCCGGCCAGCAGCGGACGCAGCCCGGCGTAGACCCCCTGCACGTCGTCGCGGGCGAGCGGGACGGCCAGCACCGAGTTGACGTGTTCGAGCAGGTAGTCGATGTCGGCGCTGGACGCGGCGGGGTGGGCCTTGTCCAGGTCCCAGTCGGTGTCGGTGGTGCCGATGATCCAGTGCCGGCCCCAGGGGATGACGAACAGCACGGACTTCTCGGTGCGCAGGATCAGGCCGGTGGTGGAGTGGATGCGGTCCTTGGGCACGACCAGGTGGATGCCCTTGGAGGCGCGGACGTGGAACTGCCCGCGCTCGCCCACCATGGCCTGGGTGTCGTCGGTCCACACGCCGGTGGCGTTGACGACCTGCTGAGCGCGGATCTCGTACTCCCCGCCGCCCTCCACGTCCCGCACCCGGGCGCCCACGACCCGCTCGCCCTCGCGCAGGAACCCGGTCACCCGCGCGCGGTTGGCCACCTTCGCGCCGTACGACGCCGCCGTGCGCACCAGGGTCGCCACGAAGCGGGCGTCGTCCATCTGGGCGTCGTAGTACTGGAGGGCGCCGACAAGGGCGTCCTTCTTCAGGCAGGGGGCCACGCGCAGGGCGTGACGGCGGGTCAGGTGGCGGTGCATCGGCAGGCCCCGGCCGTGGCCGCGGGCCATCGACATCGCGTCGTACAGCGCGACGCCCGAGCCCGCGTACAGCCGCTCCCAGCCCTTGTGCTGGAGCGGGTAGAGGAACGGCACCGGTTTGACGAGGTGCGGGGCGAGGCGTTCGAGCAGCAGGCCGCGCTCTTTGAGGGCCTCGCGGACCAGGGCGAAGTCGAGCATCTCCAGATAGCGCAGGCCGCCGTGGATGAGCTTGCTGGACCGGCTGGAGGTGCCGGACGCCCAGTCCCGGGCCTCGACCAGGCCCGTCGACAGGCCCCGGGTGACCGCGTCCAGCGCGGTGCCGGCGCCGACCACGCCGCCGCCGACCACCAGCACGTCCAGCTCGCGTTCCGCCATCGCCGCCAGCGCCTCGGCGCGCTGCGCCGGCCCCAGTGTCGCTGTCCTCACCGCTGCCTCCCGCTGTCGCTGACTCGCTCGCGTCGGCCGCACCCGGTGGGCGTAGGCCCGTCATGCCCTCCTCATGCCCACATGATGACCGCGATGCGCCGCTTCAGCCACCACGGGTTCCCCACCTGTGGACAACTCGCGCACAACCACGGCAAGACACACAAACACAATCACACATAACGGTCATATGTGTACCTAGTCTGTCAGTGCGCCCGCTCTCGCTGTCCACAGCGGTTGCGCACCTGTCCCGCTTCGGCTACTGGGAAGGACGGCCCACGCATGCCCGCAGACCTCGCCGTCATCGGACTCGGCCCCTACGGACTGCCGCTCGCCCAGGCCGCCGTCGCCGCCGGCGTCCGCACCGCCGGCTACTCCACCGGCCCCGAGGCGGGCCCGCTCAGCGCCGCCGAGCTGCGCCGGATGCACTCCGGCGGCTTCCGGCTCGCCACCGACCCGGCCCAGCTCGGCCGGGTGCGCACCGCGGTGATCTGCGCACCCACCCCGCGCGGCGCCGACGGCGGCCTCGACCTCGGCCAGGTCGAGGCCGCCGCCCGCACCCTGGCCGCGCACCTGCGCCCGCACACCACGGTCATCCTGGAGTCCCCCGTACTGCCCGGGACCACGGAGGAGTTCCTGCGCCCGCTGCTGGAGGACGGCTCGGGCCTGCGGGCCGGCCGCGACTTCCACCTCGCCTACTCCCCCAGCCGCGTCGACCCCGGCAGCCGCGCCCACACACCCGCCGGCACCCCGAAGGTCATCGGCGGCCTCACCCCCGCCTGCACCGAGTCCGCCGCCGCGTTCTACGGCCGGCTCACCGACAAGGTGGTCCGCGCGCGCGGGCTGCGCGAGGCGGAGACCGTGCAGTTGCTGGAGACCAACTACCGGCACGTCAACATCGCGCTGGTCAACGAGATGGCCGTGCTCTGCCACGAGCTGGGCGTGGACCTGTGGGACGTCATCCGGTGCGCGGAGACCAAGCCCTTCGGCTTCCAGGCGTTCCGGCCGGGCCCCGGCGTCGGCGGGCACGGCGCCGCACAGGACCTGACCGGGCACGCGACCCGCACCCTGCGCATGGTCGAGCTGGCCCAGCAGGTCAACAGCCGGATGCCCCGGTACGTCGTCCAGCGCGCCGCCACGCTCCTGAACGAGCACGGCAAGTCCGCGCGCGGGGCCCGGGTGCTGCTGCTCGGCGTCACTTACAAGCCCGACCTCGCCGACCTCCAGGGCACGCCCGCACGGGAGATCGCCGTCCGGCTGATGGAGTTCGGCGCGTCCGTGAGCTACCACGACCCGTACGTGCCCGCCTGGAACGTCCTGGACCGCCCGGTCCCGCGCGCCGACTCCCTCTACGAGGCCGCCGCCGACGCCGACCTCACGATCCTGCTCCAGCACCACCGCACGTACGACTTGCAGGGCCTGTCGGTGAAGGCCCAGCTCCTGCTCGACACCCGGGGCGCCACACCCACGGGGGCGGCGCACCGGTTGTGAAGGGGGGCGCGCGGGAGTGTGGGGGCCGGGGACTGGTGGCGTCGGAATTTCACCGCCGGTACCTTGGGGACGGACGGAGCCCACCGCAGGGGTCGACTGCGGCAGGCTCCTGGATGGATCACGGAGTGTCCACCCCTATGTCTCTTAGGGGTGGCCGCTCACCATCCGAAAATCCGCAAGATCCACCTCCTCCGGAACTTCACCCCGAACACAACCGTGCGCCCCCTTTCGCGCAGTGCGCCCGGGCAGAGGCGGTCCGGGCATGCGAAAGGGCCGGCCGTTCACCAGGAACGACCGGCCCTCGGGGCGTCGCGGGGACCGCCCGGCGGTTATCGCCGGTGCTGGCTGTCCGCCACCGTCACCTCGACCCGCTGGAACTCCTTCAGCTCGCTGTAGCCGGTGGTGGCCATGGCGCGGCGCAGGGCGCCGAAGAAGTTCATCGAGCCGTCCGGGGTGTGCGACGGACCGGTGAGGATCTCCTCGATCGTGCCGACCGTGCCGAGGCCCACCTTCTTGCCGCGGGGCAGCTCCTCGTTGACCGCCTCCATGCCCCAGTGGTGGCCCTTGCCGGGCGCGTCCGTGGCGCGGGCCAGCGGGGAGCCCATCATGACGGCGTCGGCGCCGCAGGCGATCGCCTTGGGCAGGTCGCCGGACCAGCCGACACCGCCGTCCGCGATCACGTGCACGTACCGGCCGCCGGACTCGTCCATGTAGTCCCGGCGGGCCGCGGCCACGTCGGCGACGGCCGTCGCCATCGGGACCTGGATGCCGAGGACGTTGCGCGTGGTGTGCGCGGCGCCGCCGCCGAAGCCGACCAGCACACCGGCCGCACCGGTGCGCATCAGGTGCAGCGCGGCGGTGTACGTGGCGCAGCCGCCGACGATCACCGGGACGTCCAGCTCGTAGATGAACTGCTTGAGGTTCAGCGGCTCGTGCGAGGACGACACGTGCTCCGCCGACACCGTGGTGCCGCGGATGACGAAAATGTCCACGCCCGCGTCCACGACCGCCTTGGAGAACTGGGCGGTGCGCTGCGGGGAGAGCGCGGCGGCGGTGACCACACCGGCGTCGCGCACCTCCTTGATGCGGGCGCCGATCAGCTCCTCCTTGATCGGCGCCGCGTAGATCTCCTGGAGGCGGCGGGTCGCCTGCTCGGCGGGCAGCTCGGCGATCTCGTCCAGCAGCGGCTGCGGGTCCTCGTACCGGGTCCACAGGCCCTCGAGGTTCAGCACGCCGAGGCCGCCCAGCTCACCGATGCGGATCGCCGTGGCCGGGGAGACCACGGAGTCCATGGGGGCGGCCAGGAACGGCAGCTCGAAGCGGTAGGCGTCGATCTGCCAGGCGATCGAGACCTCCTTCGGGTCCCGCGTACGGCGGCTGGGGACGACGGCGATGTCGTCGAAGGCGTACGCCCGGCGGCCGCGCTTGCCGCGCCCGATCTCGATCTCAGTCACGTCTTGGCCTTTCCCTGATGCGTTTCAGCGTCTTCCAGTATCGCCGACGGCTGTGCCGGCGACCCCCCACCCATGCGGCGAGGGCGGCCCCGGAGTCCTCCGGAGCCGCCCTCGAAGAGCCTCACGCGTGCGCGCGCGTCACTTCTTGCCGCTGTAGTTCGGTGCCTCGACCGTCATCTGGATGTCGTGCGGGTGGCTCTCCTTCAGGCCCGCCGAGGTGATCCGCACGAACCGGCCGTTCGCCTGGAGCTCGGGCACGGTCCGGCCGCCGACGTAGAACATCGACTGGCGCAGGCCGCCGACCAGCTGGTGGACGACGGAGGACAGCGGGCCGCGGTAGGGCACCTGGCCCTCGATGCCCTCGGGGATCAGCTGCTCGTCGGAGGCGACGCCCTCCTGGAAGTAGCGGTCCTTGGAGAAGGAGCGCCGGTCGCCACGGGACTGCATGGCGCCGAGGGAGCCCATGCCGCGGTACGACTTGAACTGCTTGCCGTTGATGAACAGCAGCTCGCCCGGGGACTCCTCACAGCCCGCGAGCAGCGAGCCCAGCATCACCGTGTCGGCGCCCGCGACCAGGGCCTTGGCGATGTCGCCGGAGTACTGCAGACCGCCGTCGCCGATCACCGGGACACCGGCGTCCTTGGCGGCGAGCGCGGCCTCGTAGATCGCGGTGACCTGCGGCACGCCGACGCCGGCGACGACGCGGGTGGTGCAGATGGAGCCGGGGCCGACGCCGACCTTGATGCCGTCGGCGCCCGCGTCGACCAGGGCCTGGGCGCCGTCGCGGGTGGCGACGTTGCCGCCGATGACGTCCACGCCGGAGGAGTTCGACTTGATCTTGGCGATCATGTCGCCGACCAGCCGGGAGTGGCCGTGCGCGGTGTCCACGACGATGAAGTCGACACCGGCCTCGATCAGGGCCTGGGCGCGCTCGAAGGCGTCACCGGCCACACCGACCGCCGCGCCGACCAGCAGGCGGCCCTCGGCGTCCTTGGCGGCGTTCGGGTACTGCTCCGCCTTGACGAAGTCCTTGACGGTGATCAGGCCCTTGAGGATGCCCTCGTCGTCGACCAGCGGCAGCTTCTCGATCTTGTGCTTGCGCAGCAGCTCCATGGCCTCCGGGCCGGAGATGCCGACCTTGCCGGTGACCAGCGGCATCGGGGTCATGACCTCGTGCACGCGGCGGCTGCGGTCGCTCTCGAAGGCCATGTCACGGTTGGTGACGATGCCGAGGAGCCGCTTGTCGCCGTCGGTCACCGGGACGCCGCTGATGCGGAACTTGGCGCACAGCGCGTCGGCCTCGGCGAGCGTGGCCTCCGGGTGGATGGTGATCGGGTCGGTCACCATGCCGGACTCGGAGCGCTTCACCAGGTCGACCTGGTTGGCCTGGTCCTCGATGGAGAGGTTGCGGTGCAGGACGCCGACACCGCCCTGGCGGGCCATCGCGATCGCCATGCGGGACTCGGTCACCTTGTCCATGGCGGCGGACAGCAGCGGGATGTTGACCCGCACATTGCGGGAGACGTACGAGGTGGTGTCGATCTCGTCGGGCGCCATGTCCGACGGGCCCGGCAGCAACAGCACGTCGTCGTAGGTCAGCCCGAGTGTCGCGAATTTACCGGGCACTCCGTCGACGTTGGCAGTCATGACACCTTCCCCAAATGGCCTTGATCGGTGCGGATGTCCATGCTAACGGGAAGCATCGCTAGCAAATTCCACGGTAACGGCTCGCATCAGGCTTCGTATCTTCGTACGAAACCGTCGCCGCGCGGGTGCGGGGACGGGGTTACGGGGCTCCGTCCAGGGGGATTACTGCTCGGCGAGCGCCCTCAGGCGGCTCAGCGCCCGGTGCTGGGCCACGCGGACCGCGCCGGGTGACATTCCCAACATCTGCCCGGTCTCCTCCGCGGTCAAGCCCACGGCGATGCGCAGCAGCAGCAGTTCGCGCTGGTTCTCCGGCAGGTTGGCCAGCAGTTTCTTGGCCCACTCGGCGTCGCTGCTGAGCAGGGCGCGCTCCTCCGGGCCGAGGGAGTCGTCGGGCCGCTCGGGCATCTCGTCGGACGGCACCGCCGTCGACCCGGGGTGCCGCATGGCGGCGCGCTGGAGGTCGGCGACCTTGTGCGAGGCGATGGCGAAGACGAACGCCTCGAAGGGCCGGCCGGTGTCGCGGTAGCGCGGCAGCGCGAGCAGGACCGCGACGCAGACCTCCTGGGCGAGGTCCTCCACGAAGTGGCGGGCGTCGCCGGGCAGCCGGGACAGCCGGGTGCGGCAGTAGCGCAGCGCCAGCGGGTGGACCCGGGCGAGCAGGTCGTGCGTGGCCTGCTCGTCCCCGTCGACGGCACGATGCACGAGCGCACCGATCGCCCCAGGGGCCGTGCCCGCCTCGTCGTCGCGCATCGGTCCATGGTGCCCTGTGGCCGCGCGGTCCGTCGCATCGTGCTCGTGGTTGTGCACCGAAGCGTTATGAGCAGGTGCGCCGGCACTCATCCCCTGCGCCCTCCCCTTCCGCTCGACCGACTCGTCCCCGAGAGACTCCACATCTCAAGGATGCGGCATCCGCGCCGAAACGAGCGTCGCGCGTCCGGCGGGCCGCCTCGCGCACGCCCTTCCGGGGGCCCGGCAGAGCGTACGCCGCCCGGCCGCACACCCCGCACCAGGGGCGCCCACCTGCGCCGGAGCACCATCTCCGGGCACCGCACACGCCGGAACACGCGCTCGCCCGCCGGGGTGAACGGACGACGCGTACGACGGCGAGGCGCACGGCGGGGACGTACGCCGACGCGGGTCGGACCCGGCCGCCACCGGTGCGGCGACGGCGGGCGGGCAGGTAGACCGGCCGCGACCGGACACCGGCAGGCGAAACTGGGCCGGAGAGCGCCGGGCAAGGCCTGATCGGATACCCAAAGGCAAGGCCGGGCAAGACCCGACACCGAAAGGCAAGACCGGGCAGGGCCCCGGCCGGAGACCGCCGGCGCGAACCGCTCGGATGCCCCGGCCGCCGCATGCGCCCGGCCCGCACCTCCTCCGAGGCGGCCGGGCCCCGGCCCGCCACCCGAAGTGTCAGGCCCGGCCCGTCACCCCGGCCGCCGGCTCCGGTGTGTCACCCCGGGAGCCGGCCCCGGTGTGTCACCGGACCGGGCGCCGGCGCCTGTCACGCGGCCCGACCCCGGCGCGTGTCAGCGGACCAGGCCCCAGCGGAAGCCGAGAGCCACCGCGTGGGCGCGGTCCGAGGCGCCCAGTTTCTTGAACAGGCGGCGGGCGTGCGTCTTGACCGTGTCCTCGGAGAGGAACAGCTCACGGCCGATCTCGGCGTTGGAGCGGCCGTGGCTCATGCCCTCCAGGACCTGGATCTCACGCGCGGTGAGCGTGGGCGCCGCTCCCATCTCCGCCGAGCGCAGCCGGCGCGGGGCGAGCCGCCAGGTCGGGTCGGCGAGCGCCTGGGTCACGGTGGCCCGCAGCTCCGCGCGCGAGGCGTCCTTGTGCAGGTAGCCACGGGCGCCGGCGGCGACCGCGAGGGCCACGCCGTCCAGGTCCTCGGCGACGGTGAGCATGATGATGCGCGCGCCCGGGTCGGCGGACAGCAGCCGGCGCACGGTCTCGACGCCGCCCAGACCGGGCATGCGCACGTCCATCAGGATGAGGTCGGAGCGGTCGGCGCCCCAGCGGCGGAGGACTTCCTCGCCGTTGGCCGCCGTCGTCACACGCTCGACACCGGGCACGGTCGCGACCGCGCGGCGGAGCGCTTCTCGGGCAAGCGGGGAGTCGTCGCAGACGAGGACGGATGTCATGACCGCCCTCCGCAGCTGATGCGCGTCACCTTGAGCCTCCAGGCTGGTACGGAATCGTCACCTGTGCGGTCGACCGTCTCGGACGCCTGCCCGAGCGCTTGTTCTTTCAACCGCCTCCGCACTCTCAACGACGGTCACTCGAAAGAGTTACGGGCCCGCGTGCCGTCTTCGGCACTCTATGTGAGGGGACGGACACGGTGCAGACATGACCGTCGGACTCTCAACTTTTCATCACAACCTATGACCCATTTGGCCCCTTTTCTTCCCGTTTCGCAGTGTCCGGGGCTAGATTCGCAATGAGTCATATTTTCATCTCCTTAGACCGGAGATGTACGGTCGTTGGCACCGTACCCGCCCAGATCGGCGACAAGGGGTCACGTAATGGCAGATTTCTCCCGCCTTCCCGGACCGAACGCGGACTTGTGGGACTGGCAGCTGCTGGCCGCCTGCCGCGGCGTGGACAGCTCGCTCTTCTTCCACCCGGAGGGCGAGCGCGGGGCGGCTCGGAGCGCTCGCGAGAACTCGGCCAAAGAGGTCTGCATGAGGTGCCCGGTCCGTGCGGAGTGCGCGGCGCACGCGCTGGCGGTACGCGAGCCGTACGGCGTCTGGGGCGGCCTGACCGAGGACGAGCGCGAGGAGTTGATGGGGCGGGCGCGCAACCGACTGGTGACGGCCTCCACCACCGGCGGGGACACCGCCCAGGATCACTGAAGGAACGTTTCTCCGGAGCGAGGTCCGCCCACCGGGTGCGTCCGCCCGCGCGGGGTCGCGCACCCGTGCCAACGGCGTGCGTCCCCCTGCGCGTACCCCTGCGCGCGCCCGGCCGCTACATCCGCCCGGCCGCCCGGGCCAGTTGCTCCAGCGTCGCCGCCACGGCCGGCACCTGGGCCAGGTCGGGCAGGGTCAGGGCGACGATCTCGCGTCGTACCGCCGGTTCCAGCCGTACCGCGCGCACCCCTCGCGGCCGTACCGACTCCACGGCCAGGCGGGGCAGCACGGCGACCCCGAGACCCGCGCCGACCAGGCCGACCACGGCGGGATAGTCGTCGGTGGCGAAGTCGATGCGCGGGGTGAACCCGGCCCCCTCGCACACCTCGACCAGCTGGCCGCGGCAGCGCGGGCAGCCCGCGATCCACGGTTCCTGGGCCAGCTCGCCGATGGCGACGGTCTCCGCGCGCGCGAGCCGGTGCCGTTCGGGCACCAGGGCGACCAGGCGGTCCGTCAGCAGCGGGCGTACGACGAGGTCGTCCCAGTCCTCGGCGACCGCGGCGCCCTCGTAGCGGAAGGCCAGGGCGAGGTCGCAGTCGCCGTCCCGCAGCAGTGTCACGGACTTCGGGGGCTCGGCCTCCTCCAGCGAGACGCGGGTGCCGGGGTGGGCGGCGCGCAGGGCGGCCAGGGCCGTCGGGACCAGCGTGGAGCTGCCGCTGGGGAAGGAGACCAGCCGGACCCGGCCCGCGCGCAGACCGGCGATGGCGGCGACCTCCTCCTCGGCCGCGGTGAGCCCGGCGAGGATGCCGGAGGCGTGCCGGACGAGGGCCTCGCCGGCCTGGGTGAGGCGCATCTCGCGCCCGTTGCGGACCAGCAGCGGGGTGCCGACCGAGGCCTCCAGGGCCTTCATCTGCTGGCTGACGGCGGGCTGGGTGCAGCCCAGTTCGCGCCCGGCCGCCGAGAAGGAGCCGGTGGTGGCGACGGCGCGCAGGACGCGCAGATGACGAGCCTCGATCACCCTTGGAGCATAAGGCAGCCTTTGGGCGGAGCGCTCGATAAAGCGTCGACGCTTTGGGTGCCGATCGCTTAGCGTGCTGGGATGAAGCTTCTCTCCGTCAATGTGGGCCGTCCCCTGCCGGTGCCGTACACGAGCCAGCCGGACGGTCTGACCGGCATCGACAAGCAGCCCGCCGAAGGGCCGGTGCGGGTGACGGCGCCCGGCCCGAAGGGGGTCGGCGCGAGCGGGCTGGCCGGGGACGCGGTGTGCGACACGCGCCATCACGGCGGGGACGACCAGGCGGTGTACGCGTACGCCCGCGAGGACCTCGACGCATGGGAGCGGGAGCTCGGCCGGCCCCTGGCCAACGGCTGCTTCGGCGAGAACCTGACGACGGAGGGGCTGGACGTCTCCGGGGCGCTGGTCGGCGAGCGCTGGCGGATCGGTCCGCGGGTGGTGCTGGAGGTGACCGCGGGCCGCATCCCGTGCGCCACGTTCCAGGGCCACATGGGCGAGCGCGGCTGGGTCAAGAGGTTCACCCGGAAGGCCGCGACGGGTGCCTACCTGCGGGTGATCGAACCGGGTGAGATCCGCTCGGGCGACCCGGTGGAGATCGTGTACCGGCCGGACCACGGGGTGACGGCGGCGATGCAGTTCCGCGCGGTCACCACCGAGCGCGAGCTGCTGCCCCGGCTGCTCGCGGCGGGCGAGGCCCTGCACTCGGAGACGCTGGCGCAGGCCCGCGAGTTCGTGGCGCGGCGGCAGGACTGACCGGCCGTCGGCCGGCCCGGGGCGGCCCCGCGCCGTCAGCGGAGGCCGTCGGTCCGGGTCACTACGCTTGGGCCATGACAACGGCTCTGATTACGGGATCGACCGCGGGGATCGGTGCCGCGTTCGCGCGGCGGCTGGCGGCGGAGGGGCAGGACCTGGTGCTGGTGGCCCGGGACACCGGGCGGCTGCGCGAGCAGGCGACGGAACTGCACGACCGGCACGGCGTCGAGGTGGAGGTGCTGCCCGCCGACCTCTCCCTGGACGAGGGCATCGAGGCGGTGGCCGGCCGGCTCGGCGACCGCAAGAACCCGGTCGACCTGCTGATCAACAACGCCGGCTTCGGCAACAAGGGCCGCTATCTGGACGTCTCGATGGCGGACGAGCTGCGGATGCTGAAGGTGCACTGCGAGGCGGTGCTGCGGCTGACCTCGGCGGCGGCCGGGGCGATGCGCGAGCGCGGCCGGGGCGGGGTGGTGAACGTCGCCTCGGTGGCCGCCTTCGTGCCGCGCGGCACCTACGGCGCGTCGAAGGCGTGGGTCGTGCAGTTCACCCAGGGCGCGGCGCGGGACCTGGCGGGCAGCGGGGTCCGGCTGATGGCGTTGTGCCCGGGCTTCGTGCGCACCGAGTTCCACCAGCGGGCCGGGATGGGCACGGACAACATCCCCGGCTGGCTGTGGCTGGACGCCGACAAGCTGGTGGCGGCGGCCCTGGCCGACCTGGCCCGCGGCCGGACGGTGTCCATCCCGGACCCCCGGTACAAGGCGCTGATGGGGCTGGTGAAGGTCACGCCGCGCGGGCTGCTGGGCGGGATCAGCTCCCGTACGGGGCGCAAGTACGGACCGCGCTAGCGCACGGGTGGCGCCGCCGTCCCGGTGGGAAAATGGGCGGGACGGTTACCGGACCAGGGGGGCCGGAGGCGGCGTCATGACCTTCGTACAGCTCATCGAGTGCCGGACGAGCCGGCTGGACGAGATGAACCGGCTGATGGACGACTGGCTCCGGCGGGCCCATGGGAGACGGACGGCGACGCACGCGGTGGTCGGCCGTGACCGCTCGGACGCGTCGCACGTGGTGGAGGTCGTGGAGTTCCCCTCGTACGAGGAGGCGCGGCGGAACTCGGACCTGCCGGAGACGGAGCGGGTCTTCCGGGAGCTGGCCGCGCTGTGCGAGGAGCGGCCGACGTTCACCGGTCTGGACGTCGTACGGGACGAGCGGCCGGCGGAACGTGCCGTGCGCCGGTTCTTCCGGGCGTTGGGCACGGCGGGCGAGCTGCCGCCGCTGAACGACCTGCTGGACGAGGACGTCCACAGCCGCGATCCGATGAACCCGCAGGACACCATCGGGCTGGACCACGCGCGCGCCGAGTTCCGGATGTGGCGCGGCGCCTTCGACTTCGCGTTCACGGTCGAGGACGTGCTCGCCGAGGGCGACCGGGCCTGCGCCCGCTGGTCCTGGCGCGGCACGCACCGCGGCGACTTCCTGGGGATCGCGCCCACCGGCCGGCCGGTCGCCATGACCGGGATGACACTGTTCCGCTTCGCCGCCGACGGAAAGATCACCGAGCTGTGGTGGCAGCACGACCAGCTGGGACTGATGCAGCAGCTCGGGGCGCTGGACGAGCTGGAGCGGTAGGCGGACAGGGCGAAGGCCCGGCACCCTCGGCGGGTACCGGGCCCTCACTCACGGGCGTCTGCCTCAGTGGGCGTGGCCGTGGCCGTGGCTGTGGCCCGCGGCGGCCGGCTCTTCCTCTTCCTTCTTCTCGACGACCAGGGTCTCGGTCGTGAGCAGCAGGGAGGCGATGGAGGCGGCGTTCTCCAGGGCGGAGCGGGTGACCTTGACCGGGTCGATGACGCCGGCCTTGATCAGGTCGCCGTACTCGCCGGTGGCGGCGTTGTAGCCCTGGCCCTTGTCCAGGTCCTTGACCTTGGACACGATGACGTAGCCCTCCTGGCCGGCGTTCTCGCCGATCCAGCGCAGCGGCTCGACCACGGCGTTGCGGACCACGGCGACACCGGTGGCCTCGTCGCCGGTCTTGTCGAGGTTGCCCTCGAGGACCTTGGAGGCGTGGACCAGAGCGGAGCCACCACCGGAGACGATGCCCTCCTCGACCGCGGCGCGGGTCGCGGAGATGGCGTCCTCCAGACGGTGCTTCTTCTCCTTCAGCTCCACCTCGGTGGCGGCGCCGACCTTGATCACGCACACGCCGCCGGCCAGCTTCGCGAGGCGCTCCTGGAGCTTCTCGCGGTCCCAGTCGGAGTCGGTGTTCTCGATCTCGGCCTTGATCTGGGCGACGCGGCCCTGCACGTCCTCGGACTTGCCGGCGCCGTCGACGATCGTGGTGTCGTCCTTGGTGACGGTGACGCGGCGGGCGGAGCCGAGCACGTCGAGGCCGACCTGGTCGAGCTTGAGGCCGACCTCCTCGGAGATGACGGTGGCGCCGGTGAGGACGGCCATGTCCTGGAGCATCGCCTTGCGGCGGTCGCCGAAGCCGGGGGCCTTCACCGCGACGGCGTTGAAGGTGCCGCGGATCTTGTTGACGACCAGGGTCGACAGGGCCTCGCCCTCGACGTCCTCGGCGATGATCAGCAGCGGCTTGGAGGAGCCGGCCTGGATGACCTTCTCCAGCAGCGGCAGCAGGTCCGCGATGGCGCCGATCTTGCCCTGCGTGATGAGGATGTACGGGTCGTCGAGGACGGCCTCCATGCGCTCCTGGTCCGTCACGAAGTACGGCGACAGGTAGCCCTTGTCGAAGGCCATGCCCTCGGTGAAGTCCAGCTCCAGACCGAAGGTGTTGGACTCCTCGACGGTGATGACACCGTCCTTGCCGACCTTGTCCATCGCCTCGGCGATCAGCTCGCCGACCTGCTGGTCCTGGGCGGACAGCGCGGCGACGGCGGCGATGTCGGACTTCTCGTCGATCGGGCGCGCGGTGGCGAGCAGTTCCTCGGAGACGGCCTTGACGGCGGCGTCGATGCCCTTCTTCAGGGCGGCCGGGGAGGCACCGGCGGCGACGTTCTTCAGGCCCTCGCGGACCAGCGCCTGGGCGAGCACGGTGGCGGTGGTGGTGCCGTCACCAGCGATGTCGTTGGTCTTGGTCGCCACCTCCTTCACCAGCTGGGCGCCGAGGTTCTCGTACGGGTCCTCGATCTCCACCTCGCGGGCGATCGTGACACCGTCGTTGGTGATGGTGGGGGCGCCGAACTTCTTGTCGATGACGACGTTGCGGCCCTTGGGGCCGATCGTCACCTTGACCGTGTCGGCAAGCTTGTTGACGCCGCGCTCAAGGGCGCGACGGGCGTCCTCGTCGAACTTCAGGATCTTCGCCATGGCAGCGGGAGCCCTCTCGGAAATCTGTGGGTGAAAAACGCCGCGCCCCGGGCGCCCGGCTTCTTATCGATTCGCGGGGGCCAGGGGCGCAGCTTCAAGCAGAGAGTCGCTTGAGGTGATTACTTCTCGATGATCGCGAGCACGTCGCGAGCCGAGAGGACGAGGTACTCGTCGCCGTTGTACTTCACCTCGGTGCCGCCGTACTTGCTGTAGAGGACGACGTCGCCGACCTTGACGTCGAGCGGAAGGCGCTCACCGTTCTCGAACCGGCCCGGGCCCACGGCGAGGACGGCGCCCTCCTGGGGCTTCTCCTTCGCGGTGTCCGGAATGACCAGGCCAGAGGCCGTGGTCTGCTCGGCGTCCAGCGGCTGGACCACGATGCGGTCCTCGAGCGGCTTGATGGCAACCTTGGAGCTGGCGGTCGTCACGATCCGACCTCCCCCTTCGGAGATCTCACGGGGTTAACTGTCTGAGGTGGCGACCAGGTCGATCCGTCGTCGCGGGTGCCGGACCTGCCCGTCGCGTTTGTTGGCACTCTCACCTGCGGAGTGCCAGACCCGAGACTATGACCGGGGTTAGCACTCGGTCAAGCGGAGTGCCAATGCCGTGCGGCGCGTCGGCGGTGAATCGGCCGTCGCGGCGTTGACCGGCGGGCCCGAGGGACCGGCTCCGCTAGAGGTAGTCCTCCAGGCGGCCCACCGTCAGACCCCGCTCCTGGGCCGCCCTGAGGACCCGTACCGTGCGCTCGCGCAGGGGGACGTCCGTCGACTCGTCGGGGTCCACGAGGACGATGTCGCCCGGGCCGAGGCCGCGGGTGAGGCCGGCCGGGGTGAGGGCGGTGCGCCACAGGACGACCGCGGAGATGCCGCAGTCGGCCGCGGCGCGCAGGGTGGTGGGGTCGTAGGAGCCGTACGGCGGGCGGAACAGGCGGGGGCGGACGCCCAGGCGGGCGCGGAGGCGGTCCTGCTGGCCGCAGATCTCGGCGCGCTGGCCGGCGTACGGCAGGCCGGCCGGGGCCCGGTGGTCGAGGGTGTGGTTGCCGATGCCGGCGCCGAGCGCGCGCAGGCGGGCGAAGTGGCGGTAGCCGGGGGCGGCGATGGAGTCGGTGAGGAACAGGGTGACCGGCAGGCGCAGCTCGCGGACCATGTCGACGAAGCGGGGGTCGCGTTCGGCCCCGTCGTCGTAGGTGAGGAAGACGACCGGGTCGCGGGTGGGGACGTGGTCGATCACCGGGGGCGGCGGGGCGGGGGCCGCCGGGTGTCCGGCGAGCGGGCGGGCCGGGGGCGCCGGTGAGAGGGCCGGCGGGCGGGCCGGGGACGACGGTGAGAGGGCCGGTGGGCGGTCCGGGGGTGCCGGGGGGCGGGCGAGCGGGCGGGTCAGCCCCCAGTGCCGGTAGTCCCGGCCGGGGGCGGTGGCGTGCGGGCGCACCCCTTCGGCGGCCTTCTTGCCGAGGCGCTCGATGGGGTCGACGGACTGGGCGCAGCCCGTCAGGAGCAGGGCCGGGGCGAGGACCGCGGCGGGGCCCCGCAGGCGCCTCACAGGTAGTCCTCCAGGCGGGCGACGGCGTAGCCCTCGCGGGTGACCTTGTCCAGGAAGCGCCGCATGTCGTCCACCATCGTGCCGTTCCAGTCGTCCCGGCCGCGGAAGTGGGTGAGGACGATATCGCCGGGGTGCAGCCGGCGGTCCCAGTCGCGGTACTCCCAGTGGTCGACGAAGACCTCCTCGTCCCAGATCGGCGCGTACTTGATGCCGCACTCCTTGGCGGCGCGCAGGGTGTCGCCGTTGTAGTTGCCGTACGGCGGCCGGAAGACGGTGGGCGCCTTGCCGAACTGCTTCTTCATGACGGTCTGCATGCCGCAGATCTCGTCGCGCTGCTCCTCGTAGGACAGGCCGGGCAGGTAGGGGTGGGTGAGGGTGTGGTTGTTCAGGGTGACGCCCTGGGCCTGCATCCGGCGGAAGTAGCCGTAGTCGTCCTCGATGACGTAGTTGCTGAGGAACGCGGTGTACGGCACCTTCAGTTCGCTCATCATGCGCAGGAAGGCCGGGTCCTTCTCGGCGCCGTCGTCGATGGTGAGGAAGACGACCTTCTGCCGGGTGGGGACGGTGGTGAAGACCGGGGGGAGGTTCTCCTCCTCCTGGCCGTCCACCTCGAAGCCGTCCCGGGGGGTGATCCGGGGCTTCTCGGCGGGCGGGGCCGGAGCGGTGAGCGGGGCCCGCTCCAGGCCCCAGCGCCGGGCGGCGGCGGCCAGCCGGGCGTGCTCCGCGGCCTGGCGGGCGCGGGGGTCCAGGGGGTGGCCGGGGCCGCCCTGGGCCGGGGCCGGGGCGGGGTCGCCGGCGCAGCCGGTCAGGAGGGCGGCCAGTGCGAGGGCGGTGGTGGCCGCGGCCGTCTTCGCGACCCCGGCCCGGCGTTCGGTGCCCGCCTTCGCGGTCCGCGCCCGACTTTTGTCATTTTGTACTACTGCTCGCATGGTGCCGGATCCTCCCAGGCCCCGGCCCGCGCCCCGGGCCGACACCGCCGCCGCGGGCGCACCATCCACCGACTGGCCCACAATGAGCCGGTGAACGACCTCGCTCTGCTCCTCACCCCCGAAGGCCGCGCCCTCCTCGACGAGGTGCGCGACACCGAGCCCGCGCGGGAACTGGCGGTGGCCACCCGGCTGCGCCGCGACCACCCCGCCGAACTGGTCTCGGCCGCGCTGGGCCAGGCCCGGCTGCGACAGCGGGCGGTGGCGAAGTTCGGGGCCGAGGACGCCGGCCGGATGTTCTTCACCCCGAACGGGGTCGAGCAGTCCACCCGGGCGAGCGTGGCGGCGTACCGGGCGCGGCGGCTGACGGAGCTGGGCGTGACCTCCGTGGCCGACCTGTGCTGCGGCATCGGCGGGGACGCCATCGCGCTGGCGCGGGCCGGGATCCGGGTGCTGGCCGTGGACCGCGACCCGCTGACCGCCGCGGCGGCCCGCGCCAACGCCGAGGCGCTGGGCCTGGCGGAGCTGATCGAGGTGCGCGAGGCCGATGTGACGGAGGTGGACACCGCCGGGTACGACGCGGTGTTCGCCGACCCGGCCCGGCGCGGCGGGCGCGGCCGGGTGTTCGACCCGGAGGCGTACTCGCCACCGCTGTCCTGGGCGGTCGAGACGGCCCGCCGGGCGCCGCGCGCGGCGCTGAAGATCGCCCCCGGCATCCCGCACGAGATCGTCCCGCCCGAGGCCGAGGCCGAGTGGATCTCGGACGGCGGGGACGTGAAGGAGGCCGTGCTGTGGTTCGGCACGGGGGCGCCGGGCGCCGTACGGGCCACCCTGCTGCCGGGGCCGCGCTCGCTGCTCGGCCGGGGCCTGCCGGACCCGGCGGTGCGGCCGGTGGGGCGGTACCTGTACGAGCCGGACGGCGCGGTCATCCGCGCGCACCTGGTCGCGGAGGTGGCCGAGGAGGTCGGCGGCGGACTGCTGGACGCGACCATCGCCTACGTCACCGCCGACGAGCCCCGGCCCACGCCGTACGCCACCGGCTACGAGATCACCGACCGGCTGCCCTTCAACGTCAAGCGGCTCAAGGCCCTGCTGCGCGAGCGCGGGGTCGGCACGCTGACCGTGAAGAAGCGCGGCTCGGCCGTCGAGCCGGAGGAACTGCGCCGCAAGGTACGGCCGCAGGGGCCGAACGCGGCCACCGTCTTCCTCACCCGGGTGGCGGGGGCGCCGACGATGCTGATCGGTCAGCCGCTGGCCTGATCCGCCCGGCGCAGCAGCAGCGCGCGTTCCCGTTCGTTGCGGGTCAGCTCCGCCGCCCGGAGGAACTCCTCGCGGGCCTCGGCGGCGCGTCCCAGCCGGGCCAGCAGGTCGCCGCGGACGCTGGGCAGCAGGTGGTAGCCGCGCAGCGCGGGCCCGGCGGCCAGGGCGTCCACCAGCTCCAGGCCCCGCAGCGGGCCCTCGGCCATCGACACGGCGACCGCGCGGTTCAGCTCGACCACCGGGGAGGGCGCGCGGACGGCCAGCAGGCCGTACAGGGCGGCGATGGCCCGCCAGTCGGTCTCCTCGTAGGTGTACGCCCGCGCGTGGCAGGCGGCGATGGCCGCCTGGAGGGCGTACGGCCCCGGCGGTCCCGCCGCGGTGGCTCCGGCGCGCTCCAGGGCGTGCACCCCGCGCGCGATGAGCATGCGGTTCCAGCGGCGACGGTCCTGGTCCTTCAGCAGCACCGGTGTGCCGTCGGGGGCGGTGCGGGCGGGGGTGCGGGCGGCCTGGAACTCCAGCAGCGCGGTCAGGCCGTGCACCTCGGGCTCCCCGGGCATCAGCCCGGACAGCACCCGGGCCAGCCGCAGGGCGTCCTCGCACAGCCCGGGGCGCAGCCAGTCGTCGCCGGCGGTGGCCGCGTACCCCTCGTTGAAGATCAGGTAGACGACGTCCAGGACGGAGCCGAGGCGGGCCGCGCGGTCGGGTCCGTACGGCGCCTCGAAGGCGACGTTCTTCGCCGCGAGGGTGCGTTTGGCGCGGACGATCCGCTGGGCGACCGTCGCCTCCGGCACCAGGAAGGCGCGGGCGATCTCGGCCGTGGTCAGACCGCCGAGCAGGCGCAGTGTGAGCGCGGTGCGGGCCTGCGGGGACAGCACCGGGTGGCAGGCGGTGAAGACCAGCCGGAGCAGGTCGTCGTCGATGCCGTCGGGGTCGGCGGGCTCCTCGGGCGGCGCGGTGGTCTCCAGGTCCCGGCCGATCTCGGCGAGTTTGCGGGCGTAGACCTCACGGCGCCGGATCAGGTCGACGGCCCGGCGCCGCGCGATGGCCGTCAGCCAGGCGCCGGGGTTGTCGGGCACCCCGTCCCGGGGCCACTGCTCCAGCGCGGCGACCAGCGCGTCCTGCGCCAGTTCCTCGGCGATCCCGACGTCCCGCACGATGCGCGCGACACCGGCGATCACTCGCGGCGCCTGGAGCCGGAAGACGGTCTCGATGGCCTGGGCGGGGGTCGGCCGGTCTGCCGTGGGCTGTGGTTCCACAGCCCACATGCAACACCGTGTGCGATCTTCGGCCAAGTGGCTCAGTACTCAGTACTCGACGATCTCCCGCAGCTCGCAGGCGAGGGTCCACTCCGGGCCGTGGATGCTCAGGAAGCGCCGGGTCCACTCCAGGGCCTCGGCGCGGTCCTTGCACTGCATGAACGCGTAGCCGCCGACGACCTCCTTGGACTCGGTGAACGGCCCGTCGGTCACGGAGGTCCGCTCGCCGTCCCAGGCCACCCGGACGGCCTGCGCGGCCGGGGTCAGCCCGGAGGTGTCGAGCAGGACGCCGGCCTTGGTCATCTCCTCGATCAGCTCGCCCATCCGCTGCATCAGCTCCGCGCTGGGGCCCCCGGCGGGCGCGGTGGACTCGTCGATGCGCACGAGCGACAGGTAGCGGGGCATGGTGTCTCCCTCGGTCGGGCGGCGGGGCCGTTCCCCGCCGCGCACCTGTACGTCGAACGGGAGACGCGTGGATCGACACGCGCCCGGAAAAAATCCGAGAAGTTTTCTCCCGCCGCTCCCAAGCCCCTGAAGCTCAGCGCAGGGACGCCCAGAGCCGGCTCGCCCGGGGCTCCTCGGGGATCACGCGGTTGGGGTCGGAGGGGGCCGTGACGACCGGCATCGTCACCGTCGTCACCCCGTCGGCGGTGAGGCCCTCCAGGCTGCGGCCGAGGCTCATCAGCTCGCCCAGGGAGTCCAGTGCGGTGTCGGTGGTCAGGCCCGCGGTGGCGGCGTCGGCGACCCGGTACAGCCGGGCCGGGTCGGTGAGCAGTCCGGCGTCGGAGACCTGCTCCAGCAGGGCCTTCACCAGCGTCTGCTGGAGCCCGATGCGGCCCAGGTCGCTGCCGTCGCCTATGCCGTGCCGGGTGCGGGCGAGGGCCAGGGCCCGCGTGCCGTCGAGGTGGTGGGTGCCGGCCGCGAGGTGCAGATGGCTGAGGTCGTCGTCGATGTCCTGGCCGGTGGTGACGTCCACCCCGCCGAGCGCGTCGACCAGCCGGGCGAAGCCGGAGAAGTCGATTTCGAGGTAGTGGTCCATGCGGACGCCGGTGAGGGTCTCCACGGTCTTCACCGCGCACACCGGACCGCCCACCGCGTAGGCGCTGTTGAACATCACGCCGTACGCCGGCGCCGAGGTGCGGCCCGAGTCGAGCGGGCAGGACGGGCGGGTGACGAGCGTGTCGCGCGGGATGCTGACCACGGTCGCCGCCGTCCGGCCCGCGTCGAGGTGCACGACCATCGCCGTGTCGGACCGGGCGCCCTCGCTGTCCCCGCCGCCCAGCTCCCGGTTGGCCGCGCCGCTGCGCGAGTCGGAGCCGAGGACCAGGATGTTCAGCGAGCCGGTGGGCACCGGGGAGGCGTCGGCGGAGCCGGCCGGGGCGGGGGTGAGCATCGCGCGGGCGGGCCGGTCGTCACCGAGCGCGCTGTCGATGTCGACGCTGGTGATGTTGTGGTTCAGGTGCCAGTACGCCCAGCCCGCCGCCGCCGCGGCCAGCACCAGGGTGCCCGTCAGGGTCAGGCCGGCGATCCGGAGCCCCTTGGACCGCCGGCCCGTCCGTCTGCCCGTGTCGCCTTGCTCCTCGTGTCGCGTCACGACAGGAACATAAGTCCGAATGATGAACGGGTTGTTAGCGCTTTCGGCGTAAGCCGGTTTTCTTGCGGAATTCTCATCCGGCGGCCGGCGCGGGGCCGTTGTGCGAGGCGCCGGGCCAGGAGACGGCGGCGCCGGGCCGGCACCTCGGGACGTCGGCCTCGGTACGTCAGCTCCCGGCCGGCGCCGGAGCGGCGGTGCTGGAGCGCACCACCAGGCTCGTCGCCAGCTCGACCCGGGTCGTCGCCCGCTCGTCCTCGGCCCGCCCCAGCTCCAGCACCAGCCGGGCCGCGGCCTCGGCCATCTCGGTCAGCGGCTGCCGTACGGTGGTCAGCGGCGGGCCCACCCAGCGGGCCACCGGCAGATCGTCGAAGCCGACCACGCTGAGGTCCTCCGGGATGCGCAGGCCCAGCTCGCGGGCGGCCTCGTACAGACCGAGCGCCTGGAGGTCGTTGCCCGCGAAGACGGCGGTGGGCCGGTCCGGGCGGCGCAGCAGCTGGAGCCCCAGGCGGTACCCGGCGTCGTGGTGGAAGTCGCCGGCCAGCACCAGCGAGGGGTCCACGGGCAGCCCGGCCGTCTCCAGCGCCGCCCGGTAGCCGTCCATCCGGGCGCGGCTGCCCATCATCCGGGACGGGCCGCTGATGGCGCCGATCCGGGTGTGGCCGAGTTCCACCAGGTGCCGGGTGGCGGCGAGCCCGCCCTGCCAGTTGGTGGCGCCGATGGAGGGTACGTCCGGGCCCGGGTCGCCGGCCGGGTCCATCACCACGAACGGGACGGAACGGCTGGTCAGCAGGGCCCGCTGGGACTCGTCGAGGTCCGACAGCACCAGCACCACGCCGTGCGGGCGGCGGGCGGCGACCTGGTCGGCCCAGGTGCGGCCGGGGGTGAGCCGGCCGGCCGACTCGGACAGCACCACGCTCAGCCCGGCGTCCCTGGCCACGTTCTCCACGCCCCGGATGACCTCCAGCGCCCAGGCGCTCTCCAGTTCGTGGAAGACGAGGTCGATCAGCGGCGAGCGGGACGCCTCGGCACGCCGGCGCCGGTAGCCGTAGGCGCGCAGCAGTTCCTCGACCCGGGTGCGTGTCGCCGGGGCGACGTCGGCACGGCCGTTGAGGACCTTCGAAACAGTCGGGGCGGAGACCCCGGCCTCCCGGGCGATCTCGGCGAGGGTCGCCGTCTGGGCTGCTGCGGGCTTCGGAGGCTTCATACCGGCGATCGTAGCGGCGCGGAAGCGTGCGACGAAGAATCGTGCGCCGCCTTACGCTTTCGAAACATTCGGATGCGAGCCCGAAAAATAGCGGAAACTTTCGCTCCCCGTGCACTCCGGACGCAACGCGAACACCCCGCCTCCGGTATCCCGGGGGCGGGGTGTCGAGTGGAGCGCCGGGCAGGCCTTGCACCTGCATCTCCCCGCAGGAAGCGGGGCGTCTTTCCTTGGACCACCAACGCACTTGCTTCGGGCCGGTGTTCCGGCCGTTCGCTGTGTGATGATCATAGCGCAGGAAGGGGGTGCCTCCGCAACTCAGCAGTCCCAGGAGTTCACATCGGCCTCAGGCGCCCCAGCTGTCAGTCGTCCCCCACCGACTCGAACCGCCACCGGTGCACGGTCCGCGTCACCAGCTCCGGGTCCGGCTCGGGCAGCTCCGGGAGCGGGGCGTCGTACGGCGCGTCCCACCAGGTGACGACCAGCACCCGGTCCTGCGGCGCGCGGAAGGTCTCGCGGCGCAGCGGCTCCCCGGGCAGGCGCTGGGCGCGGACCCAGGCGAGCAGGTCGGCGCCCCGCCCCTCGGCGGCCCGCGCCTCCCACATCAGTGCGACGGTCACGAGTACAGGTTCTCCTTGCTGACCTCGTGCACGTGGTCGTGGTCGTGGCCGTGCCCGGGCACGTGCGGGTCGGTCACCGGCAGGGAGGAGTCGGCCGACAGGTCCCAGTCGGAGGCGGCCCGGTTGCGGGCGACCATCTCGGCGCCCAGCGCGGCCACCATCGCGCCGTTGTCCGTGCACAGCTTGGGGCGGGGCACCCGCAGCCGGATGCCGGCCGCCTCGCAGCGCTCCTGGGCGAGGGCGCGCAGCCGGGAGTTGGCCGCGACACCGCCGCCGATCATCAGGTGGTCCACGCCCTCGTCCTTGCAGGCGCGGACGGCCTTGCGGGTCAGCACGTCGACCACGGCCTCCTGGAAGGAGGCGGCCACGTCCCGGACCGGGACCTCCTCGCCGGCCGCGCGCCTGGCCTCGATCCACCGGGCCACGGCGGTCTTCAGGCCGGAGAAGGAGAAGTCGTACGCCGGGTCGCGGGGGCCGGTCAGGCCGCGCGGGAAGGCGATGGCCCGCGGGTCGCCCTCCTTGGCGTAGCGGTCGATGACGGGACCGCCGGGGAAGCCCAGGTTCAGCACGCGGGCGATCTTGTCGAAGGCCTCGCCGGCCGCGTCGTCGATGGTCGCGCCCATCGGCCGCACGTCGGAGGTGATGTCCGCGGACAGCAGCAGCGAGGAGTGGCCGCCGGAGACCAGCAGGGCCATCGTCGGCTCGGGCAGCGGACCGTGCTCCAGCTGGTCCACGCAGATGTGCGAGGCCAGGTGGTTGACGCCGTACAGGGGCTTGCCGAGGGCGTAGGCGTACGCCTTGGCCGCCGAGACGCCGACGAGCAGGGCGCCCGCGAGGCCGGGGCCCGCGGTGACCGCGATGCCGTCCAGGTCCTTGGCGGCGACCCCCGCCTCCTTCAGCGCGCGGTCGATGGTGGGGACCATCGCCTCCAGGTGCGCCCGGGACGCCACCTCCGGCACGACACCGCCGAAGCGGGCGTGCTCGTCGACGCTGGAGGCGACGGCGTCCGCCAGCAGGGTGGTGCCGCGGACGATGCCGACGCCGGTCTCGTCACAGGAGGTCTCGATGCCGAGGACGAGGGGTTCGTCAGTCATTGATCTCGGTTCCTTGTACGGGGTCGGACCCGGCGGCGGTGCCGCTGTCGGGTCCCGTGGTCAGGCGCATCACCAGGGCGTCCACGTTGCCGGGCTGGTAGTAGCCGCGCCGGAAACCGACGGGGACGAAGCCGAAGCGTTCGTAGAGCTTCTGGGCGCGGACGTTGTCGACCCGGCACTCGAGCATCACGTCGGGGCACTCGAACGCGGTCGCCGCGCGCAGCAGTTCCGCCAGCAGGCGGGCGCCGAGGCCGGTGCCCTGGTGGTCGCGGGCGACGGCGATGGTCTGGACGTCGGCCACGTCACCGGCCGCGGCCAGGCCGCCGTACCCGACGATCCGGCCGTCGGCGGACTCGGCGACGAGATAGCAGCGGGTGGACTCGGGGCCCCGGGCGTGGGCCAGCTCGGACCAGAACATCCCGCGGGACCAGGCGTCCTCGGGGAACAGGTCCCGCTCCAGCTCCAGGACCGGGTCGATGTCCCACCAGCGCATCTCGCGCAGTCGGGGAGGTGCCGGCTGTGTCACTTGGGGGTGACCACCTTGTAGTTCTTGGGGACCTGGGCGTCCGGGCGGCGCAGGTACAGCGGCCGGGGCGCGGGCAGTTCCTCGCCCGCGGCCAGCCGCTGCGCCGCGAGCGAGGCGAGGGCGGCGGCGGACACGTGCTCGGGCTCGTGGGCGCTCGGGAACGTGTCCGGGTAGAGCAGCGCGCCCGCGCCGACCGCGGGCAGGCCCGCGACCCGCTCGGCGATGTCGGCGGGGCGGTCCACGGCCGGATCGGTCAGCCGGGTGCGGGAGTCGGCGTACGTCGCCCAGTAGACCTCCTTGCGCCGGGCGTCGGTCGCCACGACGAAGGGGCCCTCGGCGATGTCGGCGGCGTAGGCGAGGCCGTCCAGCGTGCACACGCCGTACACCGGGACACCGAGCGCGAGGCCGAAGGTGTCCGCGGTCATCAGGCCGACGCGCAGGCCGGTGTAGGGGCCGGGCCCGGTGCCGACGACGATGCCGGTGACGGACTCCAACTTCAGTCCGGCCTCGGCGAGGACCCGGTCGACGGCCGGCAGCAGCAGCTCTCCGTGCCGGCGCGCGTCCACCTGGCTCGACGAGGCGATGACGTCCGTGCCGTCGTGGAGCGCGACGGTGACGGCGGGTGTTGCGGTATCCAGAGCGAGCAAGAGCACGCGAACAGCCTACGGCGCCCGCGGCTCGCGCACGGCCGCCCGGGACGAACGGCCACCGGCTGCTACGGTCTCCACGAATACGACATATGCCTCAAAACAGTCTTGAAGTGGACGCGAAGCAGAGGTGGGCGCAGGTGGCAGGGACCAGCTCGGCGATCGTGGCCGGCCTCACCGCGGCGGCCCTGGGAACGGTCGGTTTCCTGGCGCTGCGGGCCCAGGCGACCGTACCGGCCGCGCTGCGCGACGGGGCGGCGGCCAGCGCGTCCGCGGCGGCGAAGGCGAAGGCCCCCCGGGACCGGCAGCACCCGACCGCCCTGCCGGGCGGCTCCGGTTCGGGCGAACGGGTGGTGTACTCGCTGGACGACGACCGGGTCTGGCTGGTCGCGCCCGGCAACCGGGTGCGGCGGACCTTCACGGTGCGTCCGGGCAGCGTCGATCCGGCGCCGGGCACGTACTGGGTCACCTCCCGCTCCAACACGGCCACCGGCACCGACGGCCTGCCCGTCGAGCACGTCGTGCGGTTCACCAGCGTGGACGGGGTGGTGATCGGGTTCAGCGCGGCCGTGCACGGCGGGCCGGGCCTGGCGGCCGACCCGAACGTGCGGACGGGCGGGATCCGGGAGAGCCGGGCGGACGGCGACGCGCTGTGGCAGTTCGCCACCATCGGGGTGCCGGTGGTGGTGATCCGGTAGCACGCCGAGCCGACGGCCGGTCGTGGGCGCTCAGCCCGTCAGCGTCTCCAGGCCCGCCCCGGACCACCGCTCCCCCAGGCCCGTCAGCGTCACGTGCCGGACCTCGTCCGTCGTGTCGCCGACCGCGCGGTGGATGACGACCTGGAGGCGGTCCTCGGTCAGTTCCTCGACCTTGCCCTCGCCCCACTCCACGACGATCACCGAGTCGGGCAGCGAGACGTCGAGGTCCAGGTCCTCCATCTCGTCCAGACCGCCGGCCAGGCGGTAGGCGTCGACGTGCACGAGGGGCGGGCCGTCGCCGAGGGACGGGTGCACCCGGGCGATCACGAAGGTCGGCGAGGTGACCGCGCCGCGTACCCCGAGCCCCTCGCCGAGCCCGCGGGTCAGGGTGGTCTTGCCCGCGCCGAGCTCCCCGCTGAGCATCACCAGGTCGCCCGCGCGCAGCAGCTCGGCCAGCCGTCGGCCCAGCTCCCGCATCCGCTCGGGGGAGGTGATCGTCAGCCGGATCTCAGCGGCCTGGTGCGCTGCCGGTGCTGCTGGTCGTTCCATAGCCACTTACGGTAGCCCCTGCGGGCACCGCTCCCGCGCGGGTGAGCAGGTCGGCGAGCCGGTCGGTGACCACCTCGGGGTGCTCCAGCATCACCAGGTGCCCGGCGTCCGGCACCAGCACCAGCTCGGCGTCGGGCAGCAGGCCGGCGATGGCCTCGCTGTGCTCGCTGGGCGTGACCAGGTCCCGCACGCCGGCCAGCACCAGCACCGGCAGGTCCCGGAAGCGGGCGAGCGCCTCGGTCTTGTCGTGGTCGGTGAAGGCCGGGTAGAACTCGGCGACGACGTCGATCGGCGTGGACTCGATCATCCGCTCGGCGAACCGCTCCACCGCCGGGTCGACCTCCCGGCCCGCGAACGAATACCGCTTGATGATCCCGGCGAACAGGTCGGCGGTGGCCCGGCGCCCCTTCTCCACCAGCTCCGCCTGCCGCCCGAGCGCCCGCAGCACCCCGGGCAGGATCCGGCGCACCGCGTTGACGCCGGCCACCGGGAGCCCGAAGTTGACCTCGCCGAGCCGGCCGGACGACGAGCCCACGAAGGCGGTGGCGACCACCCGGTCCCGGATCAGCTCGGGGTACTGGGCGGCCAGCGCCATCACCGTCATCCCGCCCATCGAGTGGCCGACCAGCACCACCGGGCCGTCGGGGACGGCGGCGTCCAGCACGGCCTTCAGGTCCCGGCCCAGCTGGTCGATGGTGACCGGCACCCGGTCCCGGGTCTGGGCCACGCCCCGCCCGGACCGGCCGTGGCTGCGCTGGTCCCAGTACACGCTCCGCACGACCCCGCGCAGGGCGGCCCGCTGGAAGTGCCAGGAGTCCTGGCTGAGGCAGTAGCCGTGGCAGAAGACGACGGTGACCGGGGCGGGCGCCTTGCGGCCGAAGAGCCGGCGCCGACGCGGGGAGACGTCCGGGCCCTGGTCGGGTTCGGCCTCGTCGACCTCGTAGTACAGCTCGGTGCCGTCGTCGGCGTACGCCGTGCCGGGGGTGCCGCGCAGGGTGCCGTACGGGCCGGCCGCGTCCAGCGCCAGCCGGGCCTTGCGGCGCACCTCACGCCCCACCGTCATCCGCTCCACGGCGACGCCGGCCGCCGCGCCCGCGGCGAGCACGCCCAGCGCGGCACCGGCGAGGCCGGTCGCCCTGCGCCAGCTCCCGGCCGCCCCCGCGGCGGAGGCGGAGGCGGCCGAGGCGACGATGTCCGCCACGGTCTCCGCGCTGCTCTCGCTCACGTACCGCTCCTCTTCCCCTGCTGGTGCCCGCCTGGACGGGTGAAACGGATGGTGACGCCGGATGGCCGGAGCCATCGGGTGGCGCCGGCGGTCCGTACCGCCGCCGACGCGACGGGGCCGGTGGCGCCGGTGGTCCGGGACGGGTTACCCGGCTTCCCGCTCGTTCACATGGACGCGCGGGACCCGGGTGCCGATGCGGGTGACGATCTCGTACGCGATCGTGCCGCAGGCCTGCGCCCAGTCCTCGGCGGTGGGCTCGCCCCGGTCGCCCGGCCCGAAGAGCACCGCCTCGGTCCCCACCGGGGGCTCGTCGCCGCCGAGGTCCACCACGAACTGGTCCATGGCGACCCGCCCGGCGACCGTCCGCCACTTGCCGCCGACCAGCACCGGTCCGGTGCCCGAGGCGTGCCGCGGGATGCCGTCCGCGTAACCGACCGGGACCAGGCCGAGGGTGGTCTCGCCAGGGGTGACGTAGTGGTGGCCGTAGCTGACGCCGTGGCCGCCCGGCGCGTGCTTGACGAGGGCCAGCGAGGCGCTGAGCGTCATCACCGGGCGCAGCCCGAAGTCCGCCGGGGTGCCCAGTTCCGGGCTGGGCGAGACGCCGTACATCGCGATGCCGGTGCGGACCAGGTCGAAGTGGCTTTCGGGCAGGGTGAGGGTGGCCGGCGAGTTGGCGATGTGCCGCACCTCGGGCCGTACGCCCCGCTCCTCGGCGTACGCCACCATCTCCCGGAACCGGGTGAGCTGGGCGGCGATGGACGGGTGCCCGGGCTCGTCGGCGCACGCGAAGTGCGACCACAGTCCGGTGATCCGGACCAGCCCCTCGGCCTCGGCGCGCAGCGCCTCGCCGACGAGTTCGGCCCAGTCGGCGCCGGGCTGGCAGCCGTTGCGGCCGAGCCCGGTGTCGGCCTTGAGCTGCACGCGCGCGGGCCGGCCCGCCGCGCGGGCGGCGGCGGTGACCTCGCGCAGCGCCCACATGCCGCTCAGCGACACGTCGATGTCGGCCTCGACGGCCTCCCGCCAGGGGCCGCCCGGCACCCACAGCCAGCACAGCAGGCGGCCGGACAGCCCGGCGGCACGCAGCGCGAGGGCCTCCTCGGCGGTGGCCGTGCCGAGCCAGGTGGCACCGGCCGCGAGGGCGGCGCGGGCGCACGGCACCGCGCCGTGGCCGTACGCGTCGGACTTGACGACGGCCATCACGGCGGCGCCCTTCGCCCGGGCGCGCAGGGCGCGCACATTGGCGCGCAGCGCGCCCAGATCGATCTCGGCGCGGGCGCGCAGGGCGGCGGTCGGCTCAGCTGCTGTCTCAGTCATCGCGCCCCAGTCTCTCAGAGGCCACGAACGGGCCCGGGGGGCCGGGGGCCGGGGCCGGACGCCGGGAGACGAGCTCCGGGAGCCCGGGCCTCGGCCCCGGAGGCTGGAGCCAAGCTCCGGGAGCCGGGAGCCTGGGCCGCGGGGGCCAGGGGCCGGAGCCGGGGGGCCGGGGCCGGACGCCGGAAGACGAGCTCCGGGAGCCCGGGCCTCGGTCCCGGAGGCTGGAGCCAAGCTCCGGGAGCCGGGAGCCTGGGCCGCGGGGGCCAGGGGCCGGGGCCGGACCCCGGGAACCAAGCCCTGGGGGCCGGCTCCCCGGACGCGGGGCTGGAGCCCGCGGGCGGAGTCCGGGACCCGGAAGCCGGGGGCCGGACACCGGGAGCCGGGAACCGAACGCCGAAGGCCGGGAGCCGAACGCCGAGGGCCGGGAGCCAAGTTGCCGCGTTCCCCACGCCCCCGGACCTCACCGCCGCCGGCGACGGCCCGGCCCCGCCGCACATCCACCCGGCCGGGGAGCCGACACTCACAGCGCGCCCGCCCCGACCAGGAAACCAGCACCCGCAAGACATCCGGCCCGCCCAGGAAACCGGCACCCGCAGCGCGCCCGCCCCCCCCCCAACACCCGCAACTCCCCCGGGCGCCGGACCCCGGCCACTCACCCCCGTACGTTCCGCCACGCCTGCGGAATGCGGGCCGCCACGTCGTGCGCCCCCACGGGGGCGCCCTGTGCGGCGAAGCGGCCCGCCAGGCCGTGCAGGTACGCGGCCGCGCTTCCGGCGTCCAGGGGGTCCAGGCCGGCTGCCAGCAGGGAGCCGGCGAGGCCGGAGAGCACGTCGCCGCTGCCGGCCGTGGCCAGCCAGGGGGTGCCGGTGGGGTTGACCCGGACCGGTCCGCCGCCGGGGCCGGCGACCAGGGTGGTGGAGCCCTTCAGCAGGACCGTCGCCCGGTACCGCGCGGCCAGTTCGCGCACCGCGCCCAGCCGGGCGGCCTCGACCTCCTCGCGCCGCACCCCCAGCAGCGCGGCGGCCTCGCCCGCGTGCGGGGTCATCAGCGTCGGCGCGGTACGCCCCCGTACGGTGTCCCGGTCGGCCAGCCGCAGCCCGTCCGCGTCGAGCAGCACGGGCACGTCCGCCGCCAGCACCTCGGCCACGGTCGCCGCGTCGTCCCCGGCGCCCGGCCCGGTCACCCACGCCTGCACCCGGCCGGCCTTGGCGGGACCGGCGTCGGAGACGAGGGTCTCCGGGAAGCGCGCGAGGACCGCGTCCCCGGCCGGGCCGACGTACCGTACGGCCCCGGCCCCGCCGCGCAGCGCCCCGGACACCGCCAGCACGGCCGCGCCCGGGTAGCGTGCCGAGCCCGCCGCGATCCCGACCACCCCGCGCCGGTACTTGTCGCTCTCCGCCTGCGGAGTCGGCAACAGCCGGGCCACGTCCGCGTGTTGCAGGGCCTGGAGTACGGCGTCGGCGGGCGGCGGTTCGATGCCGATGCCGACGAACCGGACCACTCCGGCGTACTCCCGCGCGGGATCCACCAGCAGCCCGGGCTTGTACGCGCCGAAGGTGACGGTCAGGTCGGCGCGCAGCGCGGCCCCCCGTACCTCCCCGGTGTCGGCGTCGACCCCGCTGGGCAGGTCCACGGCGACGACGGCGGCCCCGGACCGCGCGACCGCCTCGGCGAGCCGTGCGGCGTCCGGCCGCAGCCCGCCCTTGCCGCCGATGCCGACGATCCCGTCCACGACCAGGCGGGCCCGCGCGATCGCCTCCTCGCCCCGGTCCGCCGTGACGGTCCGGCCGCCCGCCCGGCGCAGCGCGGCGAGCCCTCCGGCGTGGGTCCGTTCCGGCGCGAGCAGGACGGCGGTCACCCCGGCGCCGCGCCGGGCCAGCCGGGCTCCCGCGTACAGGGCGTCCCCGCCGTTGTCCCCGCTGCCGACCAGCAGCACCACCCGGCTGCCGGACACCCGCCCGAGCAGTCCGGCGCAGGCGGCGGCCAGCCCGGCGGCGGCCCGCTGCATCAGCGCGCCCTCCGGCAGCCGTGCCATCAGGGCCCGTTCGGCCGCCCTTACCGTCTCCACGCTGTACGCAGTTCGCATGGCACCGAGTCTGCCCCCGAACCCGGGCCGTCCACACCCGCGGCGCCCGGCCCGGTCAGCCCTCGGCGATCACCACGGCCGAGGCCACACCGGCGTCGTGACTGAGCGACACGTGCCAGGCCCGTACGCCCAGCTCGGCCGCGCGCGCGGCCACCGTGCCCTTCACCCGCAGCCGGGGCTGCCCGGTGTCCTCCACGTACACCTCGGCGTCGGTCCAGTGCAGTCCCGGCGGCGCCCCCAGCGCCTTGGCCAGCGCCTCCTTGGCGGCGAACCGGGCCGCCAGCGAGGCGATGCCGCGCCGGTCCCCGCTGGGCAGCAGCAGTTCGCGCTCCACGAACAACCGGTCGGCCAGCCCCGGCGTCCGCTCCAGGGACGCCCGGAACCGGTCGATCTCGGCGACGTCGATGCCCACCCCGATGATGCTCATGCCGAGCACCCTACGACTCCGGCCGACGGCGTACCGGCGACACCACGTCGCCTACGCTGCGGAGATGACCACATCGAACGCTTATCTCTCCGGCCTGTTCTCGCTGGACGGCCGTGTCGCTCTGGTGACGGGGGGCAGCTCGGGCATCGGGCGGGCCGTCGCGGGGGCGCTGGCGCGGGCCGGGGCGAGCGTCGTGGTCGTGGCCCGGCGCGAGAAGGAACTCACCGACACGGTCGAGGAATTGACGGCCGACGGCTGCCGGGCCGCGTGGGTCAGCGGCGACCTGGGCAGCCGGGACGGGGTGCGCGCGGCCGCCGAGGACGCGGCGGCCGTGTTCGGGGAGCCCGACATCCTCGTCAACTCCGCCGGGATCAACCTGCGTCCGCCGCTGGGCGAGCTCGGCGAGGACGTGTGGGACACCACCATGGCGGTGAACCTGGAGGCGCCGTTCCTGCTGGGGCAGCGGTTCGGGCCGGGGATGGCCGGGCGGGGCTTCGGCCGGATCATCCACATCAGCTCCCAGCAGGCGCACCGGGCGTTCGTGCAGAGCGGTGCCTACGGCGTGTCGAAGGGCGCGCTGGAGTCGCTGGCCCGCTCCCAGGCCGAGGCCTGGTCGCCGTACGGGGTCACCTGCAACACCCTCGTCCCGGGCTTCGTGATGACCCCGCTGAACGCGCGGCTGTCGGCCGACCCGGAGCGGGTGGCGGCCCTGGCCGCGCGCACGATGACCGGCCGCAATGGCCTGCCCGAGGACTTCGCGGGCGCGGCCGTGTTCCTGGCGAGCGCTGCCTCCGCCTACATCACCGGCCAGTCGATCCACGTGGACGGCGGCTTCTCCGTCCACTGAGCGCGGGCGTGGCCCCGTACCGTCCGTCTCACTCCACGGTGACGGACTTCGCCAGGTTCCGGGGCTGGTCCACCTCGTTGCCCCGGGCCGTGGCCAGCTCGCAGGCGAAGACCTGCAACGGCACGGTGGCCACCAGCGGCTGGAGCAGCGTCGGCGTGGCCGGGATGCGGATCAGGTGGTCGGCGTACGGGACCACCGTCTCGTCGCCCTCCTCCGCGATGACGATGGTGCGGGCGCCGCGCGCGCGGATCTCCTGGATGTTGGACACGATCTTGTCGTGCAGGAGGGACCGGCCGCGCGGGGACGGTACGACCACCACCACCGGCAGGTCCTCCTCGATCAGCGCGATCGGGCCGTGCTTCAGCTCGCCGGCGGCGAAGCCCTCGGCGTGCATGTAGGCGAGTTCCTTCAGCTTCAGCGCGCCTTCCAGCGCCACCGGGTAGCCGACGTGCCGGCCGAGGAAGAGGACGGTGTTCTTCGTGGCCAGGGTGCGGGCCAGCGCCCGGACCGGCTCCATGGTCTCCAGGACCCGTTCCACCTCGTGCGAGATCCGGGAGAGGTCCTTGATGACCGCGTGGACCTCGTCGCCCCACTTGGTGCCGCGCACCTGGCCGAGGTACAGGGCGACCAGGTAGCAGGCGACGAGCTGGGTGAGGAACGCCTTGGTGGAGGCGACGGCGACCTCGGGGCCGGCGTGCGTGTACAGCACGGCGTCGGACTCGCGGGGGATGGTCGAGCCGTTGGTGTTGCAGATCGCGAGCACCTTGGAGCCCTGTTCGCGGGCGTGCCGCAGCGCCATCAGGGTGTCCATGGTCTCGCCGGACTGGGAGATGGCGATCACCAGGGAGCGGCCGTCCAGGATCGGGTCGCGGTAGCGGAACTCGCTGGCCAGCTCGACCTCGCAGGGGATGCGGGTCCAGTGCTCGATGGCGTACTTGGCGATGAGGCCGGCGTGGAAGGCCGTACCGCAGGCGACGATGACGACCTTGTCGACCTCGCGCAGTTCGGAGGGGCTGATCCGCACCTCGTCCAGGGTCAGCGAGCCGCTGGGGTCGATGCGGCCGAGCAGGGTGTCGGCGACGGCCTTGGGCTGCTCGGCGATCTCCTTGAGCATGAAGTAGTCGTAGCCGCCCTTCTCGGCGGCGGAGGCGTCCCAGTCCACGTGGTAGGAGCGGATGTCGGCCGGGCGGCCGTCGAAGCCGGTCACCGTGACGCCGTCCCGGCGCAGTTCGACCACCTGGTCCTGGCCCAGCTCGATCGCGGAGCGGGTGTGGGCGATGAACGCGGCGACGTCGGAGGCCAGGAACGCCTCGCCCTCGCCGACGCCCACCACCAGCGGGGAGTTGCGGCGGGCGCCGACCACCACGTCCGGTGCGTCGGCGTGCACCGCGACCAGGGTGAACGCGCCTTCCAGCCGGCGGCACACCAGCCGCATCGCCTCGGCGAGGTCGGCGGTGGCGGAGAACTCCTCGGCGAGCAGGTGGGCGACGACCTCGGTGTCCGTCTCGGAGGTCAACTCGTGCCCGCGCTCCTCGAGTTCGGCGCGCAGCACGGCGAAGTTCTCGATGATGCCGTTGTGCACCACGGCGACCCGGCCGGCGTTGTCCAGGTGCGGGTGCGCGTTGGCGTCCGTGGGCCCGCCGTGGGTGGCCCAGCGGGTGTGCCCGATGCCGGTCGAGCCGGTCGGCAGCGGCCGTTCGACCAGCTCCTTCTCCAGGTTGACCAGCTTCCCGGCCTTCTTCGCGGCGGCCAGCCCCCCGTCCGCGAGCACGGCTACCCCGGCCGAGTCGTAGCCCCGGTACTCCAGCCGCTTCAGCCCGGCCATCACGACATCCAGCGCCGACTGTGACCCTACGTATCCCACGATTCCGCACATGAGCGGCAGCCTAAGGGCCACAACCGATCAGAAACGCCCGAACCTTGCCCGGAATCGGAAATTCCCACCGTCGTACGAAGGGTCAGGGGCACACGCTCGGCACCGACACGGGGGGGCGAAAGCCGGTCAACATCAGAAGACCATCACACAGATGACATAGCGCTCACACAGAAAACGCACAGCATCCACACATCAATAAGAGCTGGTCGGCGGGCACCTCGGCGGCCACGGCCGTGCACAGGAGGGCACACGACTTTGCGCCAGTCCGCATGGGGCCGGACAGCAAACGCCTGTCCGAACCTGCGCGTGCCTGCCTAAGGTATCGCCGCGCGCCGACGGAGCCTGACCCCCTCCGTCCTCACGCGCACCACCGAGCGGCCGGGGGAACGGTGTCGCTCACGGGGAGGGAGCGCACCACCATGCCGTCGCACCGGCTGACCGCGGACACCGACGTCTCTCACATGCCGCGCTTCTGAGGCGCTTTCCGGCACCACCGCTTCTCCGTGCCTGCGGCCGCCTTCCGGCCCGCACCCCTGACGCATGCAGAAAGGGACTCTTCCGTGCGCCTCAAAGCACATTCACGCCCGCCCAGGAGACTCAGATTACGCGGACCGGCGTCCGCCGTGACCTCCGTCGCCGCACTGGCCGTCGTGGCTGGCATCGCGGTACAGCCCGGTTCGGTGCGGCTGTCCGCCGAACCGGCGGGAAGCTACGGGTGGTTCGAGGACACCGCCGCGGAACAACTGCGGCAGGACCAGTGCCTGATGAACGACGTCCTGCGGCTGGGCGGCGCGTCGATGGCCGCGACCGCCCAGGACGGCCTGAACCAGCCCGCCGACAAGTTGCACACCCTTGCCGACCGGCAGCATTGGGAGAAGACCCCGCTCGCCGTCGCGTTCAAGAAGGACCGGGACGCAGCCGACCGGGAAATGAGCGAACTGGACGCTCTCCGGGCCGCCTGGGCGAAGCCCCTGAAAGGCCTGTCGGCTCCCGGCGGTTTCGCCTCCCTCGAGTTCTCCACCCCGCCCGACGGCAAGGACGGCTTCTACAACCGAACGGGGCTGACCGCTTGGGTGGCCGCCCGGCACTGGGATTCCGACTACGACCTCTACAAGGAGGCCACTCCGCAGGCCGACGACCAGACCCGCAAGGCGGTCGAGGAACTCGGCGGCCCGCTGTACGGGAAACTCCCCGAATCGTCCCTGGAGCAGTCCGCATGGGAGCGTGCGTACGACGAGTACCGGGCCTTCGACTACCTGTTCGACCCCATCGACGGCATGGGCGCGGACGATGCACGTATCTTCCTCTCCTCCGGTGGATTCCCGCGCACGGCTCCGCAGCCGGGTACGCCGGAGTTCCGTATCGCCGTGGAGGACATCAAGACACGCTTCGCCGCGTGCGGCTGGCGTGACCCGCTGGTCCCGGGCAACGTGCTCGACGACATCACGTCCGCCGCCGCCGACGAGTGGCAGCAGGAAATCGCCTCCCAGGCCACTCAACGCAACCAGATCATCGACGCCAACAAGACCGCGGTCGACGCCCTCGCCAAGGGCGCGAAGGCCGTTGGCGACCTCCTGGGGAACTCCTGGACCGCGGACCGCCTGGCACGGTGGCAGGCCTACTGGATGCCGGGGGGCGTCGGCTGGGTGGGCACCAGTCCGACCGTCATCGAGGTGCACGCCGCACAGGGCAAATGCCTTGATGTCCAGGGCGGTAAGGACCAGAACGGTACGCCGGTCCAGGTCTACACGTGCAACGGCTCGCCGGCGCAGCAGTGGGAGCTCCGCGGCAGCGACGACAACCTCTCGCTGATGAACCTGGCGACCTACAGATGCCTCGATGTCGACAAGAACAGTCCGGCGAACGGCACGAAGATCCAGATCTGGTCGTGCAACTCGGCTCCGTCCCAGACCTGGCAGACCACGATCCGCGCTACCACCAGCCTGAAGAACACCGGTACGGGCAAGTGCCTGGACCTGCACACCTTCGCCAGCGGCAACGACGCCCAGCTCTACACCTGCAACGGCACGGACGCGCAGAAGTTCGACATCACCCCCTCGGGCCATAACGGTGACGCCACGTGGGACTACCCGGACAAGGCGCAGTTCGACAAGGTGAAGGCCGCGATCGTCACCGCCCAGAAAAACGTCGGGCCGCAACGTGCCGTGATCAAGTCCCAGCTCGCGGCCGCGCGACGGGCCGCGGCCTCGTCGGACGCGGCGATCCAGGCCGCGTACGGCATCGCGGACACCAATGGCGCACCACGGGGCCGCGGGCTCCTCGTGGGCCAGCAGAAGGACCAGGTCACCAAGGGAGCGGTGGCCGCGCTGGAGGCGCTGGAGAAGGCCGGTGAGACGGCCGATGCCGCGACCCGTGCCGCCGCCGGGGACAGCGCGACCATCACCCAGCGCGCGCTGGCACAGGCCGCACAGGCGAAGGCGGAGTTCCGCAAGGAGGCCGCGAAGGCTGCCGAATGGCAGGCCAAGGCTGCGGCGGACGCCGCCAGGGTGCACCGGGACAACGCCAAGCAGGACAAGGAAACCGCGGAGGCCAGGCTCGCCGACGCGCTCAAGGCCGAGGGGGACGCCAAGGCGGCTGCCGCCGACGCGCACGCCAAGCGGCTCGCGGCCGAGGCCGAGGAGAAGACGGCCCAGGCGGAGAAGGAGAAGGCCGCGGTCAAGCGAGCCGAGACCGCCGAGCACAAGAAGAACGCCGAGTCCGAGGCGGTGAACGCCAAGGAGGCCAAGGACAAGGCCGAGGCAGCGGAGAAGACGTCCGCGAGCAAGCGGGACGACGCGGTCAAGGCGCGCGACCACGCCCAGGACATGCGCGACGATGCCTGGGACGCCGAGCAGAAGGCCGAGGCGGCCCGTGCCAAGGCCTACGCCAAGGAGGCCTACGCCGACTCGCTCGACTCCGGCCCCGCGGCCGAAGCGGCCCGCGCCGCCGCGAACGACGCGGACAAGGCCGCCGACGACTCCGAGGCGGCGGCCAAACGGGCCCGCTCGGAAGCCGATGCCGCCACCCAGGCAGCGACCGACGCCGATGCCGCCGCCACCCGCGCCGAGGCGGCAGCCAAGCGGGCCCGTTCCGACGCGGACGCCGCCCAGGCCGACAAACTCAAGGCGGACGCGGCGGTCAAGACCGCCACCGACGCGACCGCGGAGGCCATCAAGGCCTCCCAGTACGCCGCCCTCGATGCGAAGACGGCCGTCCGGCTCGCCGGCGAAGCCGACGAACACGCCAAGGACGCCAAGACTCAGGCGGACACCGCCCACCAGGAGGCCGGCAAGGCGGTGGCCGCCGCGGCGAAGGCCGCCGGATTCGCCCATGTCACCGCCCAGGCGGCCGTGAACGCCCATACGGCGGCCCAGCAGGTCGCCGCTCCCGCCAACGACGCCATCCAGCTCGGTTCCCCCTATGTCGGCACCGACTCGGCCGCCGGGCTCGTCGTGCTGACCGGGCAGTCGGCGAAGTCGATCGCCGAACAGCAGCAGGCCGTCGCCGACGCGCACGCCAAGAGGGCCGCGGCCGAGGCCCAGGCCGCCAAGAACCTCGCCGACCAGGCAAAGGGCGACGCGAAGGAGGCCTATCAGCACGCGGCCAATGCCGCACAGCACGCCTCAAACGCCCGTACGTATTCCAAGGAGGCCCTCGACTACGCGGCCGACGCCGCCAAGGCCGCATCGGCCGCCGCCTCGTCGCTGACCCGCACCATCGGGTACGACAAGCAGGCCACCGAGGACGCCGAGGCCGCCGACAAGGCAGCGGGCAGGGCCGAGAGCCACGCCAAGGACGCCCGCGCCTCCGCCGACACCGCCGAACTCGACGCCGAAGCCGCCCGCTCGGCAGCCGTCCAGGCCGAACAGGCCGCCAAGGAAGCCCGAGCCGCGGCCGACCGCGCCGACACCGCCGCGACCGAGGCCGAACAGGCCGCGAAGGACGCCGGCGAATACGCCAGGCAGGCCCAGGCCGCTGCCGACAGGGCCGAGAAGGCCGAGAAGGCCAGGCGCATCGACACGGGAACCGTCGCCGACGAACGCGGCTCCCTCGGCAACGTCTTCTATGTCATCGACCGCGTCGAGCGGGCCGGCAGCCCGGAGGTCGTCAGCAAGACGAAGAGCTGCGACAACTGGATCAGCAAGCTCTTCTACAAGGGCGACTGCACGATCACCTCGAAGATCCGGTTCACGGCGACCCTCGACCTGTATCTCTGCACCACGGAGGATCCGAACCCGCAGCAGTACACCTGCCCGACCGACGCGACGGACTACCTGGGCCAGGTCAAGGTCAAGGACCTGTCCCAGACGGTCTCGCACACGATCACGATCGCGGAGTTCCAGGAGAACGTAGACCCGGTCGACATCCTCTTCGGCAGCTGGATCACATGCGCCCAGAAGATCGTCCCCGGCGGCGAGACCGGAAGCCTGGGCGGCTGCGCCTGGGCGACCGTGGACGTCATCTCACTCTCCGCGGGAAAGATCATCCGCCCCATCGCCGAGGCCCTGCGCGCCGTTGACGCCGCGTTCGTCACCGGGGTCGGCGTCCGGGACGCGTTCAAGTCCCTCAAGGCCCTGGAAGGCGTGGACGCGACGGCGGTCGCCGCAATCGAGAAACAGGTCGAGATCTACGAGGAAGTCCGTACGGCGTGCTCGGTGAACAGCTTCCCCGGCCACACCGACGTGATCCTGGCCGACGGCAGCCGCAAGGCACTGCGTGACGTACAGACCGGCGACCTGTTGCTCGCCACCGATCCGGAGACGGGACGCACACGGGGTGAGCCCGTCACCCGTACGTTCCACCACGACGCCACCGACCTGGTCGACGTGGTGCTGACCGACGGTGGCCGCCTCACCAGCACACCTGGACACCGGCTGTTCGTGGTCGGCCGCGGCTGGACCATGGCATCCGATCTCCGCCCCGGAAACACCCTGCGCACCCCCAGCGGCGTGCGCACCGTGGCCGCACTGACCGACCGGCGGGAGACGAGGCCCCGGACGGTGTACGACCTGACCGTCGCCGGCCTGCACACCTTCTACGCCGTGGCGGGGGACAGCCCCGTCCTGGCCCACAACTGCAATGACCTCGTCTACGACGGGAAGAAGTTCTCGGGGCTGGCCCACACGCTGGACGAGCACGTAGCCGGTAACGTCACCGAACGGGAGGCTGTGAATCTGGCCATCGCCAAGACAGCCCGGAACAACGGGCGTATAACCCCGAACAGCCTGTTCGTCGACCAGCAGACCGCCCAGCAGGTCGTTGACTACGCGCTGGCCGGCAACGCAAAAAGGATTACGAAGTGGCTCCAAAAGTCCAGGGAACCCGACCTGGACTGGGACGGGTACTTCGGCGCAAGGAACTCCCTGGGCAAGGTCTACTATCCGGACGAAAGCGTAAAGACCGCAGGGAACGGCTACCACATCAGACTCATACGAGCGCCGGGCCACAAAGCTGGTTTCTATGTGCAGTCGTGTTATCCGAAGTGAGAGGTGGAGGGCAGGATGTCGCGTTTCACGGACTTCGACTTCGGTGTGCCCCGGGTGATGGGTCTGTTCCATCAGGACTGGAGTCACGACGGGGGCTCGGCCGCCGAAGTCGTCGCCAAGTACTTCGCGGCCTCGGGGGGCAAGGAGGTGCTGGCGGTACACCGGGATGCCCGGGTTCTCGGCAACCTCCCTTCTCCGGCGCTGGAGGTGCTCTGGTACGCCGGCACGCAGTACATGCCTGACCTCCAGCCCTTGGGAGGGGCAGCCGAGTGGACGCGGACGGTCGTCGAGCTGTGTGAGGCACGGCTGTCCACGGGCGCGGAGGCAGACCCGTTCACAGGCGCGGACGCGGAGGACGGCGCCGCCTGCCTCGACGCGGTCCTCGCCGAGATCGACGCGGCACGGTTCCTGGACCCCGAGGTCCGAGCGGCGCTCACCGACTGCGCGCGCCGCTGCACCCCGGACCTGGCGTTCCGGGTGCTGCTCAGAACGATGAGATGCGCGCCGGACGCCTCACTGTCCCCGGATCAGTACCAGCGGCTGGAGGCCGTCGGATCGGCCCTCCAGTACGGCGAGTTCGTCGTTGACAACGTGAAGTACCTGGTCGAGCGGCCGTAGCGGCACGGATCGGGTCCCTCCCCGGACGGCTCGGGGAGGGACCCGATCCGGTCTCCCCGGAAAAGCACGTGACCCACCCCACCCCCCACCCCGTTCAAACTCCGTTAACAATGGACTGTGATCTCACCGGTCTCCTCGATGCCCCGGAGCGCCCACCGGCACAGGCCGGAGGCGACTCCCTACGTCGATCTCACCCGCGCCGAGTGGAGCGCGCTGCGCGACAAGACACCGTTGCCGCTCAGTGCCGAGGAGGTGGAGAAGCTCCGCGGTCTCGGTGACGTGATCGACCTGGACGAGGTGCGGGACATCTACCTCCCGCTCTCCCGGCTCCTCAACCTCTACGTCGGCGCCACGGACGGTCTGCGCGGCGCGCTGAACACGTTCCTCGGGGAAAAGGGCTCCCAGTCCGGCACCCCGTTCGTGATAGGCGTCGCCGGCTCCGTGGCCGTCGGCAAGTCCACCGTCGCCCGCCTGCTCCAGGCCCTGCTCTCCCGCTGGCCCGAGCACCCCCGCGTGGAACTGGTCACGACGGACGGCTTCCTGCTGCCCACCCGGGAGCTGGAGGCCCGCGGCCTGATGTCGCGGAAAGGTTTCCCCGAGTCCTACGACCGCCGGGCCCTGACCCGGTTCGTCGCCGACATCAAGGCCGGCAAGGACGAGGTGTCCGCGCCGGTCTACTCCCACCTGATCTACGACATCGTGCCGGGCGAACGCCTCGTCGTCCGCCGGCCGGACATCCTCATCGTCGAGGGCCTGAACGTCCTCCAGCCCGCCCTGCCCGGCAAGGACGGCCGTACCCGGGTCGGTCTCGCCGACTACTTCGACTTCAGCGTGTACGTCGATGCCAACACCGAGGACATCGAGCGCTGGTACCTCAGCCGCTTCCGGAAGCTGCGGCAGACCGCGTTCCAGAACCCGTCGTCGTACTTCCGCAAGTACACCCAGGTCTCCGAGGAGGAGGCCCTGGACTACGCGCGCATGCTCTGGCGGACCATCAACCGGCCGAACCTGGTGGAGAACATCGCCCCGACCCGCGGCCGGGCCGGCCTCATCCTGCGCAAGGGCCCGGACCACAAGGTGCAGCGGCTGCGGCTGCGCAAGCTGTAGCCGGTCCGGTTGGATGGGCGCATGCTGCATCTGCGCCTGATCACCCCGGCCGGGCGGACGGAGGAGGTGGTGCGGCTGATCGAGCGTACGGTCGGCACCACCCACCTCGTCGTCCTGCCCGGCACCGCCCGCGACCCCGCCGGCGACCTCGTCCTGTGCGACGTGGCGCGCGAGGCGGGCGACGAACTCATCGCCGGGCTACGGCGGCTGGGCCTGGAGGAGACCGGTTCCATCGCCGTGGAGAACATCGGCCTGTCACTGTCCCGGCGGGCCGAGGAGGCCGAGAAGGAGGCGCCCGGCGAGGGCGCGGACGCGGTGCTGTGGGAGGGCCTGATCGAGGCCACCCACGAGGAGTCGACGCTCTCGGTCACCTACCTCGCCTTCATCACCCTCGCCACGATGATCGCCGCCTGCGGTGTGGTGCTGGACAACGCGATCCTGATCGTGGGCGCGATGGCCGTCGGCCCGGAGTTCGGCCCGCTGGCCGGCATCAGCGCGGCGCTGGTACGGCGCCGGCCACGGCTGGCGCTGCGCTCGGTGACCGCGCTGCTGGTGGGCTTCGCCGTGGCGATGGCGGTGACGGGCGGCTTCGCCACGGTCATGGACGCCCTCGGTCTCTTCCACCGCTCGGACCTGGAAGGCGACCGGCCCAACACCGCGTTCGTGTACGCCCCCGACGCCTTCTCGTTCATCGTCGCGGTCCTGGCCGGCATCGCCGGCATCCTCTCGCTGACGTCCGCGAAGTCGGGGGCGCTGGTGGGCGTGGCCATCTCGGTGACCACGGTCCCGGCCGCGGCCAACGCGGCGGTGGCGCTGGCCTACGGCGACATGTCACAGACCAGCGGCTCGACCCGCCAGCTTCTGCTGAACCTGCTGGGCATCGTCCTGGCGGGAACGGTCACCCTGTTCGCCCAGAAGTACTTCTGGAAGCGTCAACGAGAACGCCCCCGAAGGGGCGCCCGGTCCTAGCCCAGCGCCGCCTTCACCGCGTCGGCCAGCCGCCCGGCGACCGCGCGGGCCTGCTCGATGTCCGCGGCCTCGACCATCACCCGCACCAGCGGCTCCGTGCCCGACGGACGCAGCAACACCCGCCCGGTCGCGCCGAGTTCCCGCTCCGCCTCGGTGACCGCGGCGGCGAGGTCGGCGGACGTCCTCACCCGCGACTTGTCCACGTCCGGCACGTTGATGAGGACCTGCGGCAGCCGCTCCATGACGGAGGCCAGGTCGCGCAGCGTACGGCCGGTCTGCGCGACCCGCGCCGCCAGCAGCAGGCCGGTCAGCGTGCCGTCGCCGGTGGTGGCGTGGTCGAGGATGATGACGTGCCCGGACTGCTCGCCGCCGAGGCCGTAGCCGTGCTCCTTCATCTCCTCCAGGACGTACCGGTCGCCCACGGCCGTCTGTACGAGCCGGATGCCCTCGCGCTCCATCGCCAGCTTGAAGCCGAGGTTGGACATCACGGTGGCCACGACCGTGTCGGACGGCAGCGCGGACCGCTCCCTGAGGGCCAGCGCGAGCACGGCGAGGATCTGGTCCCCGTCCACCTCCTCGCCGGTGTGGTCCACGGCCAGGCAGCGGTCGGCGTCGCCGTCGTGCGCGATGCCGAGGTCCGCGCCGTGTTCGAGGACCGCGGCCTTGAGCAGGTCCAGGTGGGTCGAGCCGCAGCCGTCGTTGATGTTGAGGCCGTCCGGGTCGGCACCGATCGTGACGACCTGGGCGCCGGCCCGGGCGAACACCTCCGGCGAGACCCCCGAGGCCGCGCCGTGCGCTTCGTCCAGGACGATCTTCAGGCCGTCGAGCCGGTTGGGCAGCACCGCGAGCAGATGGGCGATGTACTGCTCGGAGCCCTCGTCGTACGACCGTACGCGGCCGACGCCGGCGCCCGTCGGCCGCTGCCAGGGCTCACCGTGCCGGTGGGAGTCGTAGACCGCCTCGATCCGGTCCTCCAGCTCGTCGGCGAGTTTGTGGCCGCCGCGGGCGAAGAACTTGATGCCGTTGTCCGGCATGGCGTTGTGGCTGGCGGAGAGCATCACGCCGAGGTCCGCGCCGAGCGCGCCGGTCAGGTGCGCCACCGCGGGCGTCGGCAGCACGCCGACCCGCAGGACGTCGACGCCCGCGCTGGCCAGCCCGGCCACCACCGCGGCCTCCAGGAACTCCCCGGACGCGCGCGGGTCCCGACCGACCACCGCCGTCGGCTTGTGGCCCTCGAAGGTGCCCGCCTCGGCCAGCACGTGCGCCGCGGCGACGGAGAGGCCCAGCGCCAGCTCGGCCGTCAGATCCGCGTTGGCGACACCGCGCACGCCGTCCGTGCCGAAGAGTCGTCCCACTTGTCCTCCTGAGGAAGCATCGTTGTCGGAAAGCGGACCGCGCCGCGTCGGGTGGCAGGCGACCCGGTATCCGATCACACAAGCCTTTGAGCGTCTTGTGCCGTTATACGCCCTTGGCTGGGATAAGCGAACGCCCCGGGGGCACATGTGGCGTGCCGCCGGGGCGTTCGGAGTACGCGGGGCCGAAGCCCGTACCACGTACGAGCAGGCAGCGAAGCTTAGCGCTTGCTGTACTGCGGAGCCTTGCGGGCCTTCTTCAGACCGGCCTTCTTGCGCTCGACCGCACGGTCGTCGCGCTTGAGGAAGCCGGCCTTCTTCAGCGGGCCGCGGTTGTTGTCGACGTCGGCCTCGTTCAGCGCGCGGGCGACACCGAGACGCAGCGCACCGGCCTGGCCGGAGACACCGCCACCGGCGATGCGGGCGATGACGTCGTAACGGCCGTCGAGCTCAAGGACCTTGAACGGCTCGTTGACTTCCTGCTGGTGCACCTTGTTCGGGAAGTAGTCCTCGAGGGTGCGACCGTTGATCTTCCACTTGCCGGTGCCCGGGACGATCCGGACGCGGGCGATGGCGTTCTTGCGGCGGCCCAGGCCGGCGGCCGGCTGCGGCTCGCCGAAGCGGGAGGCCAGGGACTCCGAGGTGTACTCGCCCTCGACGGGGACCTCGGACTCGGTGGTGTAGCTGTCGATGTCAAGCTCTTCGAGCGGCTGCTCGGCAGTGGTCTCGGCCACGATTCTCCTCAGATTCTGTTCAGTCTTAGGGGGTGGCCGGACTTACTGCGCGACCTGGGTGATCTCGAACGGCACCGGCTGCTGGGCCGCGTGCGGGTGCTGGTCACCCTTGTAGACCTTCAGCTTCGAGAGCATCTGACGGCCCAGGGAGTTCTTGGGGAGCATGCCCTTGACGGCCTTCTCGATGGCCTTCTCCGGGTTCTTGTCCAGCAGCTCGTCGTAACGGACGGAGCGCAGACCACCCGGGTAGCCGGAGTGGCGGTAGGCCATCTTCTGGGTCCGCTTGTTGCCGGACAGGTGCACCTTGTCGGCGTTGATGATGATGACGAAGTCACCAGCGTCGACGTGCGGCGCGTAGATCGGCTTGTGCTTGCCCCGGAGGAGGGTCGCAGCAGTGGTGGCGAGACGGCCCAGGACAACGTCCTGAGCGTCGATGACGTGCCACTGGCGCGTCACATCGCCGGGCTTGGGGCTGTACGTACGCACGGTTCGTAGCCTTCGCTTCGAGTGAATGGTCCTAAACAAGGTCACCGAAACGATCACGACAGCCTTGACCCACGGCGGCGACGCAAACCGCGTGCGTGGGGTCGCTGGTCATCGGCCCGGTGGACCGGTGTAAGGGCCCGTCCCGTGAGAATGAGCAAGCCAATACACAACGAAGAAGCAGGTTACCGGCTGGCCCCCGGGCGGGTCAAAACGAGGCGGTCCCCCGCACGGCCCCCGTGTCAACCGGGCCCCGTCTAAGATGCGCCCCATGAGTTACGGGCAGGGGGGACCCCAGTCTCAGTGGGATCCCTGGAAACCGCATTCCCAGCAGCCGTGGAACAGCGGAGAAGACGACGGGACGCCCGACTGGGCCGCGCTCGCCGAGGCCTCCGAGACCCGGAACAAGCGCCGCAAGCTGTTGTTCATAGCCGGCGGGGCGCTGGCCACGGTCGCGATAGGCACCGCGGTCGCCGTTGCCGTCGTGTCCGCGAACGGCGGTGATCCCGAGGCCGGCCCGAGCACCCTGCCCGCCACCGCCTCCCTACCCGGCACCGGCACCGCGACGCCGTCCTTCGAGCCGACGAGCGCGCCGCCGCCGCTGAACCCGGCGGACTTCATATCCAGCGCCAAGAAGGACACCGCTCCGCTCGGCCCCGACACGCTCTTCCCCGGCAAGCAGCTCACCCTGGGCGACACCGTGTACACGAAGGGCGCCACGGACGACACCTCGGCCTGCGCCTCCGTCGCCGGCGGCACCCTGCCGGGCGTCCTCACCGCCAACGGCTGCACGCGTCTGCTGCGCGCCACCTACACCCACGGCGACATCGCGGTCACCGTGGGCGTCGCCGTCTTCGACGACGCGGCGCGGGCGGCCCGGGTCAAGGCGCAGACCGACGACCGGTCCATCGTCCGCTCGCTGTTCGGCAAGGGCGGCGTCAAGCCCTTCTGCGACGGGGCCTTCTGCCGCTCCACGCGCAATGCCTACGGCCGCTACGCCTACTTCACCATCTCCGGCTTCACCACCGGCAAGGACGTCACCAAGAAGGACACCGCCGTCTTCGGCGCCGGCAACGGCCTGGCCCAGTTCACCGTGAACCGGATCCACCGCCGCGGCCAGGAGCAGGCCGAGGCCGCCGCCCGGTAGCCTCCCGACCGCGCGCCCGCTCCCGCTCCCGCTTTTAGTACCGCTTCAGCCGCAGCCGCAGCGGCAGCACCGCCGACTCCAGCTGGGTGCGCAGCGTCATCTTGGACTCTCCCTCGGTGCGCTCGGTGAACCGGATGGGGATCTCCACGGCGGTGTGCCCGGCCCGGACGGCCCGGTACTTCAGCTCCACCTGGAAGCTGTAGCCGGCGCTGTCCAGGGACGTCAGACCGACGTCCCGCAGGGTCCGCGCCGACCACAGGTTGAACCCGGCGGTGATGTCCCGGATGTCGGTGCCGAGGATGGCGCGCGCGTACCGGTTGGCGAACCGGGACAGCAGCACCCGGTGGGCGCCCCACTCCTCGTCCAGCGAGCCGCCCTCGACGTACCGGCTGCCGACCACCAGCCCGGCGCCGGAGTCGAGGGCCGCCCGGAGCATGCGGGGCACCGCCTCCACCGGGTGGCTGCCGTCGGCGTCCATCTGGACGACGTACTCGGCGCCCTCGTCCAGCGCGGCGGACATCCCGGCGGTGTACGCCCGGCCCAGCCCGTCCTTCTCGGTGCGGTGCAGCACGCTCATCCGGGTCCGGCCGCCGCCGTTGTACTTCTCGGCGAGCTCCTCGGCGATCCGCCCGGTGCCGTCCGGGCTGGAGTCGTCGACGATCTTCAGCTGGAGCCCGTCCAGCTCCAGCCCGAGCACGGCCTCGGCCATGCCCGGCAGGTTCGCCGCCTCGTTGTACGTCGGCATCACCACGGTGACCCGGGCCTCGCTCTGTGCCATCACTGTCCCTCCCCTGCGGGCGCCGGCCTGTCCGGTGCCCGGAACGTCTTGCGCGCGTCGTCCACGGCCTCCGGGTCGTACCCGGTGACCCCCGCACGGCTCACGGCCGGCTCGGCCACCCTGCCCCGGCGCCCCATGTCGATCGTGTCCACCTCGCGCGGCAGCCCCCTCTTCAGGAGGTCTTGGTCCAGATGCGGTAGTGACCGGTGCCGCTGGAGTTGCGGAAGGGCAGGTCGGCGAGGAGCCGGTAGTGCGGGTTGCCCTTGACCGCGTCCACGACGACGGCGTCCACCCGGGGGTTGGTGAGGCCGTCCAGGACGATCAGGTCGAACTCGCCGTCGCGCAGTGCCGCCCGGTAGGCCTCGTCACCCTGGTGGTACGTGCCCTTCTTGTCCGTGTACTCCAGGGCGAACACGCCCTGCCACTGCCGGTGGGTGGTCTTGTCCCGCAGGTAGTAGACGGGCACCTCGGGGGTGGAGGCGAGGTAGTGGCCCTCGCGGTCCACGTGGGAGTCGACGACCTGGATCATCTTCGAGGAGTCGGGCCAGACGCCGAAGCGCCAGTCCGCCTGCGAGATGCCGAGGCAGAGCGTCGCGGTCCACAGCATGATGCCGAGCTGGGGGTAGCGGAAGTGGGCGCCGATCAGCCGGGTGACGCCGACCCCGGCCATCGGCGCGGCGAACAGCAGGCCGAAGCCGACGTGCTTGAACAGCGAGACGACGGTGCCCAGGTGGATCTGGTAGGCGGGCGCGAGCAGCGCGGTACCGCACAGCACCAGGCCGAGCAGGGCCCGCCAGCGCCATCCGGGGTTGCCGAGCCGCTGGGCGGCCGGGGACTCGTTCATCCGGCTGCGCCGCACATAGGAGACCGCGCCGCCGACGGCGGTGAGGAACATCAGCCCGCCCCACTCGCCGGACCGCTGGAGCAGCAAGGCGGTGCTGTCGGAGCCGTGGTCCCGGTTGGTCGTGGTCTGCCGCACGCCGTCCATCAGGTCGGTGCCGTACATGCCGGCCCCCAGCACCGCGCCGATGCCGAGCGCGAGCAGCAGCATCCGCAGGACCGCCTTGCGGCCCTGGTGCGGCCAGCCGGTGAGCAGCGCGAGCACGACGATGGTCGGCAGGTACAGGCCGGCCGCGTACTTCACGCCGACGGCGAGGACGGCGACGGGAACGGCGAGCAACACCGCGGCCACCGGCGCCCGGTCGGTGCGTACGACGATCCAGGTGGCCAGGGCCAGCAGGAACACCGCGGCGGCGTCGTAGGTGGCGAAGTAGCCCATGACGACCGTGGACTGCACGACGGCGAACAGCGCGGCGCCGGCCAGCGCGGCCCGCTCGTTGAACAGCCGCCGGGTGAAGGAGTACAGCAGCCCGGTGGTGCCCAGCATGAACGCCAGGCTCAGCAGGCGCGCCCCGGTGAGGCCGAGGACGTCGTCCACGGCGGCGGCGAGCACCGGGTACAGCTGCGGCGAGCCGGAGAAGTAGGCCGCGTAGTCGATGGGCAGCGGGGTGCCGTGCAGCAGGTGCTGGAGCTCGGCGTGGCCGGCCGCGAGGTAGAGGGCCTCGTCCTGGAACGCGGTGTTGGCCAGGCGCAGCGAGAGCACCGCCTGGACGGCCAGCACGCACAGCAGCACGGCCCGGCTGACCCAGGCGCGGCGCCGGCTGGCGGCCATGTCCCAGCCGACCTCGGGCGTCTCGGGCACGTGGTACCCGGGCTCGGCGGGCGCGGCCGGCTCCTCCTCGGCGGTCTGGCCGGGGTACGCCGGCTGACCGTCCGGCTGCTGGTAGGCGTGGGCCCCGGGGTCGTACCCGTACCCCTCGGGTATGTCGTACCCCTGGGGGACCGGGTGTCCCTGGGCGATCCCGTAGTCCTGCGGGGTGTCGTACTCCTGGGGGACCTGGTGGTAGCCCTGCGGGGTGTCGTACCCCTGCGGGACCGGGTGCCCCTGTGCGACCCCGTGATCCTGCGGGGTGTCATACCCCTGGGGGACCTGGTGGTAGCCCTGCGGGACCTGCTGGTAGCCCTGCGGGGCGTCGTAGTCCTGCCGGACCTCGTGGCCCTGCGGCCGGCGCGGGAGGTAGCCGTCGGAGTTGAACCAGCCGCCCTGCTGCTCCTCCTCGGCGTACGGGTCGTAGGGCTGCGGGGTGTAGTACTCGGGGCGAGAGGTCATGACGGCTTCCGTACGTCGAAGCCGAAACGGTCGTCGGCGGCCAGGCGCTTGAACTCCGTCAGCGCCAGCGGGCTCGCCTCCAGCCGCCAGTCGGCGCGCTTTTTGTAGTCGAACCAGATGAAACCGAGCATGTCGTCGTCCGCCGCGACGCCCGCGAACAGGTTGCGGACATCGGCCCGCCGCCGCTCGCCCGGCATGGCCGCGGTCTCCAGCAGCAGCATCGGCTTCTTGGTGAAGGTGCGGATCTCGTCCCGGGTCGGCCCGAAGACACTGTCGAAGGCGTTGTCCTGGCCGATCGTGAAGTAGCCGACCAGACCGATCCAGTCCACATAGGCGTCACCCGGGTAGTACGGCTGGAGCCGTACGTTCTTCACCGGGTTGACGATGTTGGGCGCCCAGGCCCAGATGACGTTGGTGGCGCCGACGTCGACGAAGGTCTGGTGGATGTGGCGCCAGGCGGCCACGTACTGGGCCGGGGTCGCGTGGTGCGTGCCCCACTTCTCCCAGTGGCCGTTGAACTCGTCCGCGAAGTCCATCACCACGGGCAGGTTCAGCCTGCGCACCGCGGTCGCGTACTCCTTGAGGTACGCGTCCGACCTGCCCGCCGCGATGTCGGCGAGGGAGGTGTCGAAGGGCTCCCAGGACATCAGCGTCAGGGCGCCCTCGGCCCAGGCGTTGCGCACACCGGTGGCGTCGAAGCCGTCGCCCCAGGCGGCGTAGTACTCGATCAGGTTGGGCTGCTTGCCGGTCCTCGCCGTGTACACGTCGATGTTCTTCATCGAGATCGGCGCGCCCGGCACGGCCGCCCCGTAGTACTTCTTCGCCGGCTTGATCAGGGGGGTGACGTCGTAGGGGATGTCCTGGGGGCTCGCCGAGGAGCGCGGGGCGCCCCCGCCGGACTCCGGGGAGCCCCCGGAGTCGTCCCCGAGCAGCGAGCAGCCGCCGAGCGCGAGCACGCCGGCCAGGGCGCAGGCCAGGGCCGCGCCGGCCATACGGAACCGTTCCTTCAGCATCAGGCGGCCTCCGCCCCGGACCGCGGCTGCACCAGCACGCGGCCGACGACCAGCGCGTAGAACAGCCCCGAGGACAGGATCAGGGCGAAGTCCGGGGCGTTCATGGTGAACGTCCGGTACACCGCCGCGGTGACCCACACCAGCGCCGTGCCGCCGCTCCACGCCCACATGCCGATCCAGAACCGCCGCGTCTTGTTCTTCTTGGCGCCGGAGGAGCCCGTCGGCTGCCAGCCCATGCGGTTCTTGCGCAGGATGTCCCAGATGGCGAAGACGTGCGCCCAGCCGTACATCATCCGCGTCGCCCAGGCCTCCAGGCGGTACGGCGCCCGGTGCCACATCGGGAAGACGATCGTGGTGTAGAGGATGCTGGGCAGCACCAGCAGCAGATGCTCGACCTTGAGCTTCTCCGGCATCACCAGCAGCAGCACGATCGGGATGACCGGGGCCGCGAAGGTGAACAGCGCGGTGTGGATGTAGTAGAAGAAGCCGGACATGTAGCACAGCCGGCTGGACAGCCTGATCTTCGCCTGCCAGAACTTGCGGCTGCCGAGCAGGCTCATCGAGCCCGAGCACCAGCGGTACTGCTGGTTGAAGAAGGCACCCGCGCTGTCCGGGCAGACCCCGGTGGACACCGCGACCGGGACGTACCTGAGGTCCCAGCCGAGCCCGCGCAGGTCGAACCCGGTGTGCACGTCCTCGGAGTGCTCGATCAGCGTGGTGCCGCCGTTGGTCTCCAGCGCCGCCCGCCGGTAGATCGCGCAGGAGCCGACGCAGATGGCGCCGTCGCTGCCCTGCCGGGAGACCTGCACGGAGCGGTAGAACAGCTCCTGCACCGCACCCGCGCCGCGCTCGATCCAGTTCTGCGAGTCGAGCACCCGGAAGTACTGCGGGGACTGGACGATGCCGATCCGCGGATCGTCGTCCATGTACGGCAGCAGTTCCTCCAGCAGATCGGCGCGCGGGGTGAAGTCGGCGTCCAGGATGAGGATGTACGCGCCGTCGGACTGGGCGAAGCCGAAGTGCAGATTGCCGGCCTTCTTGAACCAGCCCCGGTTCTCCCGGGTGCCGTAGCGGAAGCCGAAGTCCCGGGCCATCGCCGCCAGCTCGGGGCTCGCGCCGTCGTCCAGCACGAACGGCACGCACACCCCGGGGTACCGATCGGCCATCGCCCGCACATGCCGCCAGGTGTTGTGCAGCACCTCGATGGGCTCACCGCACACCGGCAGGAACACGTCCACGCTCGGGTACACCTCGGGCCGCCAGTTCTGCACCAGCCGCCGGTGGTGGGCGATGTCGAAGTCCCGGGTGAAGCCGTTCACCCGCAACGACACCAGGTAGTAGATCACCGTGAAGGCGAGCAGCGGCGTGTAGATCCACAGCACCGGCGTGGACGCCGCCAGCTTGAACTGGCTCAGCACCAGGCAGCAGAAGCTGATCAGTGAGCTGATCGTCAGAATCCACAGGTGCCGTCGCGCGTAGGAGTACTTCTCCTTGTCCGTCGGCGGGAGCGGCAGCAGCCCCAGCGGGGCCGTTCCGCCCCGCCCGGCCCGTCGCCGCCCACCGCTCTGCCGTGCCGCACGACGCCCCCCGGCCCGTACGGAATCCACTGAAGTCATTCCGTTGTCCCACCCCGGGCCTTACCGACCCGTCGACCCCCCAGCCAATCCCGGCCTCCCCATCGAACGTACGGCCGGAACGCGCAACTGTATCCGAGCGGTATGAAACGCGTAAGAGTCGGTAAGGGCTAATACGCCCGGGCAAGTCCGGACATGGGTCGTAAGCGACGCGAAATGCGACGTACCTAACAGGTTTCGCATCCCGGAAGTCCGGGAAGCGAGCGCTTGTTCCGGGCCTCCTTGCTGCGGGCCGCGAGCAGTTCGTCGGCCGGGTAGCCGACCTCCTCCAGCGTCAGCCCGTGCGGCCGTACGACATGCACGGCGGAGTCCCGTACGCCCGCGGCCAGCACCTTGCCCGGCCACTCCGGCCCCCGGTGCCCGTCCCCGACGAACAGCAGCGCGCCGATCAGCGAGCGCACCATGTTGTGGCAGAAGGCGTCCGCCCGCACGGTCGCGGTGATGATCCCGTCCTCGCCCCGCACCAGGCTCAGCTCCTGGAGCGTACGGATCGTGGTCGCGCCCTCGCGCTTCTTGCAGTAGGCGGCGAAGTCGTGCTCCCCGAGCAGCGCCCGCGCGGCCTCGTTCATGGCGTCCACGTCGAGCGGCCAGTCGTGCCACAGCACATGGCCCCGCAGCAGCGGGTCCACTCCCCCGGGATTGTCGGTGACCCGGTAGGCGTAGCGCCGCCACACCGCCGAGAACCGCGCGTCGAACCCGCTCGGCGCCTCGCGCAGCGCCCACACCCGGACGTCCTTCGGCAGCCGGCCGGCCAGCCGCTTCAGCAGCTTCTGGTGGTGCTCGCGCCACAGCTCCTCGGGCAGATCGACGTGCGCCACCTGCCCCCGGGCGTGCACCCCGGCATCGGTGCGCCCGGCCACGGTCAGCTCGTACGTCTCCTTGGACCGCGTGACCGTCCGCAGGGCGTCCTCGATCTCCCCCTGCACGGTCCGCCGGCCCCCGGCCTGCTTCGCCCAGCCGTGGAAGGCGGTGCCGTCGTAGGACAGGTCGAGCCGGACCCGGACGTGCCCGGGTGCTACTTCATCACTCACGTACAGATCCTCTCAGGTACACGAAAGCGGGCCCGCTCCTCGAAAGGAACGGGCCCGCAACGCCCTCAAGGGGCAGAACGCTTACGCGTCCTTCGACTCCTCGGCGGGAGCCTCGGCGGCCTCGGTCTCCTCGACCTTGGTCTCCTCGGCCTTGGCCTCGTCGGCCTCCTTGACCGCGCGCTTGGTCGCGGCCTCGGCCTCGCCCACGGCCTTCTGCTGCACCGTCAGCGCCTCGACCAGCTCGATGACGGCCATGGGCGCGTTGTCGCCACGGCGGTTACCGATCTTGGTGATGCGGGTGTAGCCACCCGGACGGTTCTCGTAGCGCGGGCCGATCTCGGTGAAGAGCGTGTGGACGACGCTCTTGTCCGTGATCACCTGAAGCACCTGGCGGCGGTTGTGAAGGTCACCCTTCTTCGCCTTGGTGATCAGACGCTCGGCGTACGGGCGCAGGCGGCGGGCCTTCGCCTCGGTGGTGGTGATCTTGCCGTGCTCGAAGAGGCTCTTCGCGAGGTTCGCGAGGAGCAGCTTCTCGTGCGCGGCGCTGCCGCCCAGACGGGCACCCTTGGTGGGCTTCGGCATGGTTCTTCTCCTAGGTGTCTGCCCCGGCCGTATCAGGTACCGGAGTCAGTATCTGAGCAGGCGGTCGCCTGTCAGAGATCCGGGGTCCGCTGACGCGAACCCCGGAAGCAGAGACTCAGTACTGCTCGGTCTCCACGAAACCCGCGTCCGCGTCGTCGTCCGCACCGAAGGCGTCCGCGGCGGCCGTGGGGTCGAATCCGGGCGGGCTGTCCTTCAGGGCCAGGCCCATGCCGGCCAGCTTCGCCTTGACCTCGTCGATCGACTTCGCACCGAAGTTGCGGATGTCGAGCAGGTCGGCCTCGGAACGAGCCACGAGCTCACCCACGGAGTGGATGCCCTCGCGCTTGAGGCAGTTGTACGACCGAACGGTGAGCTCCAGCTCCTCGATCGGCAGCGCCAGGTCCGCGGCCAGGGCGGCGTCCGTCGGGGACGGGCCCATGTCGATGCCCTCGGCGTCGATGTTCAGCTCGCGGGCGAGACCGAACAGCTCGACCAGGGTCTTGCCGGCGGAGGCCATGGCGTCACGCGGACGCATCGCCTGCTTGGTCTCGACGTCGACGATCAGCTTGTCGAAGTCGGTGCGCTGCTCGACACGCGTGGCCTCGACCTTGTACGTGACCTTCAGCACCGGCGAGTAGATGGAGTCGACCGGGATACGGCCGATCTCCTGGCCCACCTGCTTGTTCTGCACGGCGGAGACGTAGCCGCGACCGCGCTCGACGGTCAGCTCCATCTCCAGCTTGCCCTTGCCGTTGAGCGTGGCGAGGACGAGGTCGGGGTTGTGCACCTCGACACCGGCCGGGGGCGCGATGTCGGCGGCGGTGACCAGACCCGGGCCCTGCTTGCGCAGGTACATCACGACCGGCTCGTCGTGCTCCGAGGAGACGACCAGCTGCTTGATGTTGAGGATCAGGTCGGTGACGTCCTCCTTGACGCCCGGCACGGTGGTGAACTCGTGCAGGACACCGTCGATCCGGATCGAGGTGACGGCGGCACCCGGGATCGAGGAGAGGAGCGTACGGCGCAGGGAGTTGCCGAGGGTGTAGCCGAACCCCGGCTCCAGCGGCTCGATCACGAACCGGGAGCGGAACTCGTCGACGACCTCTTCGGTCAACGAGGGACGCTGAGCGATCAGCATGTGTGGATCAGATCCTTCTTTCGTGGACGCCCGCTATTTGACGTCCGACGGAAACCGCGCCCGTGAGAAGCGCGGGTACTGCAAGGGTACGGGCGGCACGACCCGAAGGAGCCGTACCGCCCGGAAACCCCAGCCAGTCGAAGCGAGCGTCAGACGCGACGGCGCTTCGGCGGGCGGCAGCCGTTGTGCGGGGTCGGGGTGACGTCCTGGATGGAGCCGACCTCGAGACCCGTGGCCTGGAGGGAGCGGATCGCGGTCTCGCGACCGGAGCCCGGGCCCTTCACGAACACGTCGACCTTGCGCATGCCGTGCTCCTGGGCGCGGCGGGCGGCCGACTCGGCGGCCATCTGCGCGGCGAACGGCGTGGACTTCCGGGAGCCCTTGAAGCCGACGTGGCCGGCGGAGGCCCAGGAGATCACGTTGCCGGACGGGTCCGTGATCGAGACGATCGTGTTGTTGAACGTGCTCTTGATGTGCGCGTGGCCGTGAGCGACGTTCTTCTTTTCCTTGCGGCGCACCTTCTTGGCAGCGCCCTGACGACCCTTGGGGGGCATCTAATAACTCCTACGGGAGGTGGTCGGTCCTACAGCGAAGACCGTGGACAGGCGTCCGCTGCGGACTACTTCTTGCCCGGCTTCTTCTTGCCGGCGATGGCGCGACGCGGGCCCTTGCGGGTACGGGCGTTGGTGCTGGTGCGCTGACCGCGGACGGGCAGACCGCGACGGTGACGGAGACCCTGGTAGCAGCCGATCTCGACCTTGCGGCGGATGTCGGCCTGGATCTCGCGACGGAGGTCACCCTCGGTCTTGATGTTGTTGTCGACGTACTCGCGGATCGCGACGAGCTGCTCTTCCGTCAGGTCGCGGACGCGGGTGTTCGGGTCGACGCCGGTCGCAGCCAGCGTCTCCTTCGAGAGGGTCCGGCCGATGCCGAACACGTAGGTGAGGGCGACCTCCACGCGCTTTTCGCGCGGGATGTCAACACCGGAAACGCGTGCCATTCAATGGCTCCTGGTGATTCTTCGGAGGTCTTCCGCAGGACCGGCTCCCGGCCGCCGTACCAGGTACGAACCGGGTCCCCGGCCTCCGAACCGGGGGTATCGAGCTGGATGGCTCGGGCCCTGCGTATGAACATATTCAGCTCGCGTCGCGCGAAACTCTGCGATAGAGGTGCAGAGGGAAACGGTCGTGCGTCAGCCCTGGCGCTGCTTGTGGCGCGGGTTCTCGCAGATGACCATGACCCGGCCGTGACGGCGGATCACCCTGCACTTGTCGCAGATCTTCTTGACGCTCGGCTTGACCTTCATGGGGTGAGGTTCTCCGGGTCAGTGCCATCGCACCGGGCGGGCCCGGGGCGCGGGCAAGATCTACTTGTACCGGTAGACGATCCGGCCACGCGTCAGGTCGTACGGAGACAGCTCCACCACGACCCGGTCGTCAGGGAGGATGCGGATGTAATGCATACGCATCTTGCCGCTGATGTGTGCCAGGACCTGGTGGCCGTTCTGGAGCTCGACCTTGAACATGGCGTTCGGCAGAGACTCGACGACAGTGCCCTCGATCTCGATGGCACCTTGCTTCTTGGCCACGCTTCGCCCTTCGAATCGACTACCTTGATCGACTCCACCGTGCACCGATTGTGAGCATGCAGGCATGCGGGTGCACAAGAGCCGACGAGTCAGTCTACGTCGGCGCACCCGGAAAGGCGAATCGGGGAAGTCTGCCCCATGGGAGTGATCCTTACGCGACCGGGGCAGCACAACGTCGCGCCGCGCCCGCGCGCGGCGATCGATCGGAGCGGACGGCGGGGTCTCAGGCCAGCGGATCCGGCGCCGCGGTGATGCCGAACTCCGCGAGCTTCGCCCTGCCCCCGTCGGGAGCCGTGAGCACCAGCGGCCCCTGCGAGTGCTCCCAGTTGGACGACCAGGTGCCGTCGGTCGTGATGACCGTCCAGTCGTCGGAGAGAACCTCGGACGGCCTCCGACCGGCGGTCGCGGCTCGGCCCCGCTCAGGCCAAGGGGTCCGGCGCCGCCACCACACCATACTCGGCCAGCTTCGCCTTGCCCCCGTCGGGAGCGGTCAGCACCAGCGGCCCCTGCTCGGTCAGGGCGACGGAGTGCTCCCAGTGGGAGGACCAAGTGCCGTCGGTCGTGATGACCGTCCAGTCGTCGGACAGGACCTCGGTCTTCGGGGTGCCGAGGGAGATCATCGGCTCGATGGCCAGGCAGAAGCCGGGGACCAGCTTGGGGCCCTTGCCGCGGCGCCGGTCGACGTAGTTCAGCAGGTGCGGGTCCATGTGCATCTCGGTGCCGATGCCGTGGCCGCCGTAGTCCTCGATGATCCCGTACCGGCCGCCGCCGGGCTTGGGCTGGCGGCGGATGTAGGTCTCGATCGCCCGGGAGATGTCCACCAGGCGGTTGCCCTGCTTCATCGCCGCGATGCCGGCCCACATCGACTCCTCGGTCACCCGGGACAGCTCGATCAGCTCCGGGGAGTGTCCGGAGCCGACGAAGGCCGTGTAGGCGGCGTCACCGTGCCAGCCGTCGACGATCGCGCCGCAGTCGATGGAGATGATGTCGCCGTCCTTCAGGACGACGTCGTCGGAGGGGATGCCGTGCACGACCACGTCGTTCACGGAGGTGCAGATGGTGGCCGGGAAGCCGCCGTAGCCGAGGAAGTTCGACTTCGCGCCGTGCTCGGCGAGGACCTTGCGGGCCACCTCGTCCAGGTCCCGGGTGGTCGCGCCGGGCACCGCGGCCTCTCGCGTGGCCGCGTGGATGGCGGCTACGACCAGGCCCGCCGCCCGCATCTTCGCGATCTGCTCGGGGGTCTTGATCTGCACCATGGGGGGCCTGCGCTCTCCGTCACTCACGTCGACTGGGGTACCTGTACAACAGTACGGCCGCGGCGCCCGGCAAGGGCACCGCGGCCGGAGGGGCCGGGATCTACTTCCCGGCCTTCTCGCGCTTGAGGGCCTCCAGCGCCCGCTGCGTGATCTCGTCCACCGGGCCCAGGGAGGAGATCGTCACGACCAGCTCCTGAGCCTTGTAGTAGTCGATGATCGGCTCGGTCTGCGTGTGGTAGACCTCCAGCCGCTTGCGGACGGTGTCCTCGGAGTCGTCGTCACGCTGGTACAGCTCGCCGCCGCAGACGTCGCAGACGCCCTCCTGCTCCGGCTTGCTGTAGGTCACGTGGAAGACGTGCGAGGAGTCGTTGCGGCAGATGCGCCGGCCGGCGATCCGCTTGACGACCTCCTCCTCGGGGACCTCCAGGTCGAGGACGGCGTCCAGCGTCATGTGCTCGTCCCGCAGCAGCTCGTCCAGCGCCTCCGCCTGCGAGACGTTGCGCGGGAATCCGTCCAGCAGGAAGCCGTTCTCCGCGTCCGGCTGCTCCATGCGGTCCTTGGCCATCGCGATGGTCACCTCGTCGGGGACGAGGTTGCCGGCGTCCATGTAGGACTTGGCGAGCTTGCCCAGCTCCGTCTGCCGGCTGATGTTGGCGCGGAACAGGTCGCCCGTGGAGATGTGCGGGATGCCCAGCTTCTCTGCGAGCCGGACGGCCTGCGTTCCCTTACCGGCACCCGGCGGCCCGACGAGGACGATACGCATCAGCGGAGGAACCCTTCGTAATTGCGCTGCTGGAGCTGGCTCTCGATCTGCTTCACCGTCTCGAGGCCGACACCCACGATGATGAGGATGCTGGTCCCGCCGAAGGGGAAGTTCTGGCTTGCCCCAAAGCCCACCAACGCCATTGTCGGTACGAGAGCGATCAGACCCAGATACAGCGAACCCGGCCAGGTGATCCGGTTGAGCACGTAGCTCAGGTACTCAGCGGTCGGTCGGCCAGCCCGGATGCCCGGGATGAAGCCACCATACTTCTTCATGTTGTCGGCTACTTCCTCGGGGTTGAAGGAGATAGCGACGTAGAAGAACGCGAAGAAAACGATGAGCAAGAAGTACGAAGTGATGTAAATCGGGTGGTCGCCCTTGGTGAGGTTCTGCTCGATCCAGGTCTTCCAACCCGAGTTGCCCCCCGCGAACTGCGCCACGAGCGCCGGGATGTAGAGCAGCGAGGAGGCGAAGATGACGGGAATCACACCCGCCTGGTTCACCTTGAGCGGGATGTACGTGGACGTACCGCCGTAGGACCGGCGGCCGATCATGCGCTTGGCGTACTGGACCGGGATGCGGCGCTGGGCCTGCTCGACGAAGACGACGAGCCCGACCATGACCAGGCCGACCGCGATGACGGTGCCGAACTCGATCCAGCCGCCGGCCAGCGAGCCCTGCTTCTTGATGGCCCACAGCGCGGACGGGAAGGTCGCGGCGATCGAGATGAACATCAGGATCGACATGCCGTTGCCGATGCCGCGGTCGGTGATCAGCTCACCGAGCCACATCACCAGCGCGGTACCGGCGGTCATGCAGATGACCATCGTGATGGTCGCGAAGATCGCCTGGTCATCGACGATGCTCGTGGCGACCGAGCAGCCGTTGAAGAGCGCGCCGCTGCGGGCCGTGGCCACCAGGCCGGTGCCCTGGAGGATGGCGAGCGCCACGGTCAGGTAACGGGTGTACTGCGTGATCTTCGCCGTGCCGGCCTGGCCCTCCTTCTTCAGGGCCTCCAGGCGCGGGATCACCACGGTCAGCAGCTGGAGAATGATGCTGGCGGTGATGTACGGCATGATGCCGAGCGCGAAGACCGTGATCTGGAGCAGCGCGCCGCCGCTGAACATGTTCACGAGGCCGAACAGGCCCTGGTTGGCGCCGGCCTCCTTCACGCACTGCTGGACGGCCTGGTAGTTGACGTTGGGGATCGGGATGTGGGTACCGACCCGGTAGACCACGATGATGCCCAGCGTGAAGAGCAGCTTCTTGCGCAGGTCGGGCGTCCTGAACGCCCGGGCGAACGCGGTGAGCACGGTGCCTCCTGCGACCCCCGCGCAACTGCGTCAAGGGTGACGGTCTGAGGTTCGACGAATACGAAAAAGAACAGTGCAGGCCACCTTACCGGCGACCATGCCCCCCTAGGAACGACCAACCGGGGATACCTCATTGTGAGGTATCCCCGGTCGGGTTCGTTTACGTCATCGACGCTCCGCCTGAGGGACTCAGACGAGCTCGGTGACCGTGCCGCCGGCGGCGGTGATCTTCTCCTTGGCGGAGCCGGAGACGGCGTCGACCGTCACCTGCAGCGCCACGGAGATCTCGCCCTGGCCGAGGACCTTGACGAGGCTGTTCTTGCGAACGGCGCCCTTGGCCACCAGCGACTCGACGGTGACCTCGCCACCCTCCGGGTAGAGCGCGGCCAGCTTGTCGAGGTTCACGACCTGGTACTCGGTCTTGAACGGGTTCTTGAAGCCCTTCAGCTTCGGGAGGCGCATGTGGAGCGGCATCTGGCCACCCTCGAAGCGCTCCGGAACCTGGTAACGGGCCTTGGTGCCCTTGGTACCACGACCGGCCGTCTTACCCTTCGACGCCTCACCACGACCGACACGGGTCTTGGCGGTCTTGGCGCCGGGGGCCGGACGGAGGTTGTGAATCTTCAGCGGGTTGTTCTCCGCCATGATCAGTCGACCTCCTCGACCGTCACGAGGTGGCGGACGGTGTGCACCATGCCGCGGAACTCGGGGCGGTCCTCCTTGACGACCACGGTGTTGATCCCCTTGAGACCAAGCGACCGAAGGGTGTCACGGTGGTTCTGCTTGCTGCCGATGTAGGACTTGACCTGCGTGATCTTGAGCTGCGCCATGATTACGCACCCGCCCCGGCACGCGCACGAAGGAGAGCCGCGGGAGCGACGTCCTCGAGCGGCAGACCACGGCGGGCCGCGATCTCCTCGGGACGCTGCAGGCCCTTCAGGGCCTCCACGGTCGCGTGCACGATGTTGATGGCGTTGTCGGAGCCGAGCGACTTCGACAGCACGTCGTGGATACCGGCGCACTCGAGCACGGCACGCACCGGACCACCGGCGATAACACCGGTACCGGGCGACGCGGGCTTGAGCAGCACGACGCCGGCGGCCTTCTCACCCTGGATCGGGTGCGGGATGGTGCCCTGGATCCGGGGGACCTTGAAGAAGTGCTTCTTGGCCTCCTCAACACCCTTGGCGATGGCGGCCGGCACCTCCTTGGCCTTGCCGTAACCGACACCCACGGTGCCGTCACCGTCGCCCACCACGACCAGCGCGGTGAAGCTGAAGCGACGACCACCCTTCACAACCTTGGCGACGCGGTTGATCGCGACAACGCGCTCAACGTACGCGGTCTTCTCGGCGGCAGCAGCGCCGCCGTCACGGCCCTTCCGGTCCCGCCGCTCGCCGCCACCGGCACCGCTTCCGCGGCGCTGGGGTCCAGCCATTGGATTACCTCTCTCTTTCCGCTAGCTACAAGCGGCTCAGAACTTGAGCCCGGCTTCGCGGGCGGCGTCCGCCAGGGCCGCGATGCGGCCGGCGTACTGGTTGCCACCACGGTCGAACACGACGGCCTCGACACCGGCGGCCTTGGCACGCTCGGCGACCAGGGCGCCGACCTGCTTGGCCTGCGCGGACTTGTCGCCCTCGGCACCGCGGATCGACGCGTCCAGAGTGGACGCCGACGCCAGGGTGTGGCCCTTCAGGTCGTCGATCACCTGCGCCACGATGTGGCGGTTGGAGCGGGTCACGACCAGACGGGGGCGCTCCGCCGTACCGGCGATCCGCTTGCGGATCCGGATGTGACGGCGCTTGATCGCGGCGCGCTTGTAGGCGTCGCCCTTGAGGATCTTCTGCCCGTATGCCATGGCTTACTTACCCGCCTTTCCGACCTTGCGGCGGATGACTTCGCCCTCGTACTTGACGCCCTTGGCCTTGTACGGGTCGGGCTTGCGCAGCTTGCGGATGTTGGCCGCAACCTCGCCGACCTTCTGCTTGTCGATGCCCTCGACCGAGAAACGGGTCGGGGTCTCCACCTTGAAGGTGATGCCCTCGGGGGCCTCGACCAGGATCGGGTGGCTGTAACCGAGAGCGAACTCCAGGTTGGAACCCTTGGCGGTCACTCGGTAACCGACACCGCTGATCTCGAGCTTCTTCACGTAACCCTGGGTCACGCCGGTGATCATGTTCGCCACCAGCGTGCGGGAGAGGCCGTGCAGGGCCTTGCTCTGACGCTCGTCGTTCGGGCGCAGCACCTGGAGGGTGCCGTCCTCGCCCTTAGCGATGTCGATCGGCGCGGCAACGGTGTGGGTCAGTTCGCCCTTGGGGCCCTTGACCTTGACCGTACGGCCGTCGATGGTGACGTCCACGCCGGCGGGAACCGCGATGGGGAGCTTGCCGATGCGCGACATAGCTGTTTCCTCCGTTCCCTTCTGCTACCAGACGTAGGCGAGGACTTCCCCACCCACGCCCTTCTTGCCGGCCTGCTTGTCGGTGAGGAGCCCGTGCGACGTGGAGATGATCGCCACGCCCAGGCCGCCGAGCACCTTCGGCAGGTTGGTGGACTTCGCGTAGACCCGGAGACCGGGCTTGGAGATCCGCTTGATGCCCGCGATGGAGCGCTCACGGTTGGGGCCGAACTTCAGCTCCAGGACGAGGTTCTTGCCGACCTCGGCGTCCTCGACCTTCCAGCCCGTGATGAAGCCCTCCTGCTGGAGGATCTCCGCGATGTGAGACTTGATCTTGGAGTGCGGCATCGACACCGAGTCGTGGTACGCCGAGTTCGCGTTCCGCAGACGCGTCAGCATGTCTGCGATCGGATCAGTCATGGTCATGAATTGGCCTGTGGCCTTTCTCGCCGGGGTTTCCTATATGCGCCATCCCTCTCCCCGTACTTGTTCAGACGGGACGGGTGCGGTGCGGGGACCTACGGCGTAGTAAGTCGTTCAGGGCGGCAGAGCCCAACCCCACCAGCCTACGGCATGCGGGGTTCGGGCCCTGCCGTCCCGGTTGCTTACCGAGAGGTCCAGGAATCCCTAAATGAAGGGGATTACCAGGAGCTCTTGGTCACGCCCGGCAGCTCGCCACGGTGAGCCATCTCACGGAGGCACACGCGGCACAGGCCGAACTTGCGGTAGACGGAGTGCGGACGACCGCAGCGCTGGCAGCGGGTGTAGCCACGCACACCGAACTTGGGCTTGCGAGCAGCCTTCGCGATGAGAGCCTTCTTCGCCATCTCGCTCACGCCTCCTTGAACGGGAAGCCGAGGTGACGGAGAAGGGCACGGCCCTCTTCGTCGTTGGTCGCCGTGGTGACCACGGTGATGTCCATACCCCGGACGCGGTCGATCTTGTCCTGGTCGATCTCGTGGAACATGACCTGCTCCGTGAGACCGAAGGTGTAGTTGCCACGGCCGTCGAACTGCTTGGGGGACAGGCCGCGGAAGTCGCGGATGCGCGGCAGCGCGAGCGACAGGGTGCGGTCCAGGAACTCCCACATGCGGTCGCCACGGAGCGTGACGTGGGCACCGATCGGCTGACCCTCACGCAGCTTGAACTGCGCGATGGACTTGCGGGCCTTGGTGACGGCCGGCTTCTGACCGGTGATGGTGGTCAGGTCGCGGATCGCGCCCTCGATCAGCTTCGAGTCACGGGCGGCGTCACCGACACCCATGTTGACCACGATCTTGACGAGGCCGGGAACCTGCATGACGTTCTCGTACTTGAACTCGTCACGCAGCTTGCCCGCGATCTCCTCGCGGTACTTCTGCTTCAGACGCGGGGTGGTGGTGGTAGCCATCAGATGTCCTCACCCGTCCGCTTGGCAACGCGGATCTTGTTGCCCTCTTCGTCGAAGCGGTAGCCGACACGCGTGACGACCTTCTTGCCGTCCTTCTCCACGACCAGCTGGACGTTGGAGACGTGGATCGGCGCCTCGGTGGTCACGATGCCGCCGGCCTGGGAACCGCTGGCGGTCGGACCGGCCTTGGTGTGCTTCTTGACCCGGTTGACACCCTCGACCAGGACGCGCTCCTCGCGCGGGTAAGCGGCAATGACCTTGCCCTGCTTGCCCTTGTCCTTGCCGGTGATGACCTGGACCAGGTCGCCCTTCTTGATCTTCATGCTTACAGCACCTCCGGCGCGAGCGAGATGATCTTCATGAACTTCTTCTCGCGCAGCTCACGGCCGACCGGGCCGAAGATGCGGGTGCCGCGAGGGTCGCCGTCGTTCTTCAGAATGACGGCGGCGTTCTCGTCGAAGCGGATGTACGAGCCGTCCGGACGGCGGCGCTCCTTGACGGTGCGAACGATGACCGCCTTGACGACGTCACCCTTCTTCACGTTGCCACCGGGGATCGCGTCCTTGACGGTGGCGACGATGACGTCACCGATGCCCGCGTAGCGGCGACCGGAGCCACCGAGCACACGGATGCAAAGGATCTCCTTCGCACCAGTGTTGTCGGCGACACGCAGTCGCGACTCCTGCTGGATCACGTCTATCTCCTGATCGTCTGCCGGTTCCCGGCAGGGGCCTCAGTCATGAGCGCCCCTGCCGAGCCTGGCGGAACTGACCTGCGGGTTTGCCCGCAGGAATTACTTGGCCTTCTCGAGGATCTCGACGACGCGCCAGCGCTTCGTCGCGGACAGCGGCCGGGTCTCCATGAGGAGGACGCGGTCGCCGACGCCCGCGGCGTTCTGCTCGTCGTGGGCCTTGAGCTTGTTCGTACGGCGGATGACCTTGCCGTACAGCGCGTGCTTCACACGGTCCTCGACGGCGACGACGACGGTCTTGTCCATCTTGTCGCTGACGACCAGACCCTCACGGGTCTTGCGGAAGCCTCGGGCCTCGGTGTTCTGCTCAGTCACGTTGTTCTCGCTCATGCGTTCTCCACCGTTTCGATGCCCAGCTCGCGCTCGCGCATCAGGGTGTAGATCCGCGCGATGTCCTTACGGACGGCCTTCAGCCGACCGTGGTTTTCGAGCTGACCCGTCGCCGCCTGGAAGCGGAGGTTGAACAGCTCTTCCTTGGCCTCGCGGAGCTTGCCCAGAAGCTCCTCGTTGCCCAGCTCGCGCAGCTCGGACGCCTTGGTACCGGCCGACATCACGCTTCACCTGCCTCGCGCTTGACGATCCGGCACTTCATCGGCAGCTTGTGGGCCGCACGGGTCAGCGCCTCACGGGCGATCTTCTCGTTGGGGTACGACAGCTCGAACATCACACGTCCGGGCTTGACGTTCGCGATCCACCACTCCGGAGAACCCTTACCGGAACCCATGCGGGTCTCGGCCGGCTTCTTGGTGAGGGGACGGTCCGGGTAGATGTTGATCCAGACCTTGCCGCCACGCTTGATGTGGCGGGTCATCGCGATACGGGCCGCCTCGATCTGGCGGTTCGTGACGTAGGCCGGGGTCAGCGCCTGGATGCCGTACTCGCCGAACGCAACCTGCGTTCCACCCTTGGACATACCGTTGCGCTTCGGGTGGTGCTGCTTGCGGTGCTTGACCCTACGGGGGATCAGCATTTCGGTCAGGCCTCCGTTCCGGTGCTCTCAGCCGGAGCGGCAGCCGCGGGGGCCTCGGCCTTGGGGGCCTCGGCACCAGCAGCCTGCTGCGGCTTGCGACCGCGCCGCTCGCCACCGCGGCCACCACGGGCCGGGCGGTCGGCGCCACCGCGGGCCGGGCGGTTACCCGCACGGGCGGCAGCGTTCTCGGCGCGGACCTCGGCGATGTTCTTGACGTCGCCCTTGTAGATCCAGACCTTCACACCGATGCGGCCGAAGGTCGTCTTGGCCTCGAAGAAGCCGTAGTCCACGTTCGCGCGGAGCGTGTGCAGGGGCACACGGCCCTCGCGGTAGAACTCCGAGCGGGACATCTCGGCGCCGCCGAGGCGGCCACCGCACTGGATCTTGATGCCCTTGGCGCCGGCCTTCATGGCGGACTGCATGCTCTTGCGCATGGCCCGACGGAAGGAGACGCGGGAGGACAGCTGCTCGGCGACGGCCTGGGCCACCAGCTGAGCGTCCGTCTCCGGGTTCTTGACCTCGAGGATGTTGAGCTGGACCTGCTTGCCGGTCAGCTTCTCCAGGTCACCGCGGATGCGGTCGGCCTCGGCGCCGCGGCGGCCGATGACGATGCCCGGGCGAGCGGTGTGGATGTCCACGCGGACGCGGTCACGGGTGCGCTCGATCTCCACCTTGGAGATGCCGGCGCGCTCCATGCCGGACGTCATCATCCGACGGATGGCGACGTCTTCCTTGACGTAGTCCTTGTACAGCTTGTCGGCGTACCAACGCGACTTGAAGTCGGTCGTGACACCGAGCCGGAACCCGTGCGGGTTTACCTTCTGGCCCATTACCGGGTTCCTTCCTTGCTGCTGACGACCACGGTGATGTGGCTGGTCCGCTTGCGGATCCGGTAGGCACGGCCCTGGGCGCGCGGCCGGAACCGCTTCAGGGTCGGGCCCTCGTCGACGTAGGCCTCGGAAACGAAGAGGCTGTCGACATCGGTGTGGTCGTAGTTGTGCGCGGCGTTGGCGATGGCGCTGTCCAGCACCTTGCCGACGGGCACGGAGGCTGCCTGCGGAGCGAATCGCAGAACAGCCTGGGCCTCCGTGGCGTTCATGCCACGGATGAGGTCCACCACACGGCGGGCCTTCATGGGCGTCACGCGGATGTACCGCGCCTGTGCCCTGGCTTCCATGGTTGTCCCTTCAGAGTTACTTACGTGTCTGAATGCGATCCGCTACTAGCGGCGCTTCGACTTCCGGTCTTCCTTGACGTGGCCCCGGAAGGTGCGCGTCGGCGAGAACTCGCCGAGCTTGTGGCCGACCATCGACTCGGTGACGAACACCGGGATGTGGGTCTTGCCGTTGTGCACCGCGATCGTGTGGCCGAGCATGGCCGGGACGATCATCGAGCGACGGGACCAGGTCTTGATGACGTTCTTGGTGCCGGCATCGTTCTGGGCGTCCACCTTCTTGATCAGGTGGTCGTCGACGAAGGGCCCCTTCTTCAAGCTACGAGGCATCTCAACCCGTCCTTAGCGCTTCTTGTTCGTCTTGCGGCGGCGGACGATGTACTTGTTCGACGCCTTCTTGGGCGAACGAGTACGGCCTTCCTTCTTGCCCCACGGGGACACAGGGTGGCGACCACCGGAGGTACGGCCCTCACCACCACCGTGCGGGTGGTCGACCGGGTTCATGACCACACCACGGACGGTCGGGCGAACGCCCAGCCACCGCTTACGGCCGGCCTTGCCCCAGTTGATGTTCGACTGCTCGGCGTTGCCGACCTCGCCGACGGTGGCGCGGCAGCGCACGTCGACCAGGCGGATCTCACCGGAGGGCATGCGCAGGTGGGCGTAGGCGCCCTCCTTCGCGAGCAGCTGCACGGAGGCACCCGCGGAGCGGGCGAACTTGGCACCGCCACCGGGACGGAGCTCGATCGCGTGGATCGTGGTACCGACCGGGATGTTACGGAGGGCCAGGTTGTTGCCCGGCTTGATGTCGGCCCCGGGACCGTTCTCCACGGTGTCGCCCTGCTGCAGGTTGCGCGGGGCGAGGATGTAGCGCTTCTCGCCGTCGGCGTAGTGCAGCAGCGCGATGCGCGCGGTGCGGTTGGGGTCGTACTCGATGTGCGCGACCTTCGCCGGCACGCCGTCCTTGTCGTGACGACGGAAGTCGATCACTCGGTAGGCGCGCTTGTGTCCGCCACCCTGGTGGCGAACGGTCACACGACCGGCGTTGTTACGGCCGCCCTTGCTGTGCAGCGGGCGAACCAGCGACTTCTCCGGCGTGGACCGCGTGACCTCGACGAAGTCGGCAACGCTGGCGCCACGACGGCCCGGCGTAGTCGGCTTGTACTTGCGGATTCCCATTTCTCAGTCCTCGTCCGATATCGGACGATCCGGACCGCCCTTAGGCGGTCGGACCGCCGAAGATGTCGATACGGTCGCCCTCGGCGAGGGTCACGATCGCGCGCTTGCTGCCGGCACGCTGACCGAAGCCGGTCTTCGTGCGCTTGCGCTTGCCCTGGCGGTTGATCGTGTTGACCCCGGTGACCTTGACGTCGAAGACCGCCTGGACGGCCTGCTTGATCTGGGTCTTGTTGGCGTTCGGGTCGACGATGAACGTGTACTTGTTCTCGTCGAGGAGCGCGTAGCTCTTCTCGGAGACGACCGGCTTCAGCAGGACGTCACGGGGGTCCGTGTACGACTTGCTCAGCGGGGTCTCGACGGTGTTCTTGCCCTCGGTGGCGTGGCGACGCGCCTTGGCGACGCGCGCGGCCTTGGCGGCCTTGGCGGCCTTCGAGGCGATAGCGGGGTGACGGATGGCCATCAGACCTCGCTCCCTTCGGTGTCGTTGGCCTTCGGGCCGGCGACGAAGGACTCGAAAGCGGCCTGGGTGAAGACCACGTCGTCCGAGACGAGAACGTCGTACGTGTTCAGCTGGCCCGGCTCCAGGATGTGGACCTGGGGCAGGTTGCGGGCGGACAGCCACGCGGCCTCGTCGGAGCGCTCGGCGACCAGGAGCAGGTTCTTGCGCTCCGAGATCTTGCCGAACAGGCTCTTCGCGGCCTTCGTGGAGACCTGGCCCTCGACCACGCCGGAGACGACGTGGATGCGGTTGTGACGCGCCCGGTCGGTGAGGGCACCGCGCAGGGCGGCGGCCTTCATCTTCTTCGGGGTCCGCTGCGAGTAGTCACGCGGCACGGGACCGTGCACGACGCCACCACCGGCGAACTGCGGCGCGCGGGTCGAACCCTGGCGGGCGCGACCGGTGCCCTTCTGGCGGTACGGCTTCTTGCCACCACCACGGACTTCACCGCGGGTCTTGGTCTTGTGCGTGCCCTGGCGGGCAGCGGCCAGCTGCGCGACGACGACCTGGTGGATCAGCGGGACGCTGACCTTGGCGTCGAAGATCTCCGCGGGGAGCTCGACGGAACCGGCCTTGTCGCCCGCCGGCGAAAGGATGTCAACAGTGCTCATCGGTTACCTCAGGCCCCCTTGGCCGCGGTGCGGACCAGGACGAGGCCGCCGTTCGGACCGGGAACCGCGCCCTTGATGAGCAGCAGACCCTTCTCCGCGTCAACGGCGTGGACGGTCAGGTTCTGGGTGGTGACCCGCTCGTTGCCCATGCGACCCGCCATGCGGAGGCCCTTGAACACACGGCCCGGGGTGGCACAGCCACCGATGGAGCCGGGGGAGCGGTGCTTGCGCTGGGTGCCGTGACCGGCGCCGAGGCCACCGAAGTTGTGACGCTTCATGACACCGGCGAAGCCCTTGCCCTTGCTCTTGCCGGTGACGTCGACCTTCACGCCGGCCTCGAACACCGCAGCGGTGATCTCCTGGCCCAGCGTGTACTCGGAGGCGTCCGCGGTGCGGATCTCGACGAGGTGGCGACGGGGGGTGACGTCGGCCTTGGCGAAGTGACCCTTGAGGGGCTTGTTCACCTTGCGCGGGTCGATCTCGCCGAAGGCGATCTGGACCGACTCGTAGCCGTCGACGTCGTTGGTACGAACCTGGGTCACGACGTTGGGGCCGGCCTTGACGACGGTGACCGGAACAACACGGTTGTTCTCGTCCCACACCTGCGTCATGCCGAGCTTCTCGCCCAGGATGCCCTTGATCTGCTTAGCCATTCTCAGCCCACCAGCCTCAGAGCTTGATCTCGATGTCGACACCGGCCGGGAGGTCGAGTCGCATCAGAGAGTCAACGGTCTTGGGGGTCGGGTCGAGGATGTCGATCAGGCGCTTGTGCGTGCGCATCTCGAAGTGCTCGCGCGAGTCCTTGTACTTGTGCGGCGACTTGATGACGCAGTACACGTTCTTCTCAGTGGGCAGCGGCACCGGGCCCGCGACCGACGCACCAGTGCGGGTCACCGTCTCGACGATCTTCTTCGCCGAGGAGTCGATGACCTCGTGGTCGTAGGCCTTGAGCCGGATGCGGATCTTCTGTCCCGCCATGGCTACTCAGTAGTCCTGTCTCTCTAACGCTCTGGAACCCGGTGTTCCTCGTGCGTGACCCTTCACTCTCCGACCCACGCGGTCGGGCGTGTCGCGCTCCCGCTGACATGAATGTCCCTTGTCCGAACATCCCTGCGGGATTGACACGGCCCTTCCGGAACCGCGGACCGGGGACCTCGGGCCCACCGGGTGCCTGGCCGGTATCGCGCCCACGCTTCCCGGAAGATTCCCGTACGTCCGCCCCAGTGCTGCCCGAGGGCAGTTAGGACGACGAGTACTGTGGGACTCGCTTCCGGTCCTCCCGGCGGGAGGCGCGCAGCATCAACACTCGACCGAGCAACTCCGACAGTCTGCCATACGGGGCAGGCACAGTGCCAATCGGGCCGAAGAGATTACCCCGAAGGTGACGTAGGTCAAACCGCAGCGCCGGTGTGCCGCGTCCGGACTACCGGGTCAAGATCGCCGGCGCGGAAGATGTCACCGTGCACGACTCCCCGTACTCCTTCGTGATCTCGACGGACAATCCGATACCCCTGTCCGCCCCCGTCCCGGCGCACCTGCCCCCCGACGCGGAGCGGGCCGCGACGGTCCGCCACCGCTCCGGGAACATCCCGCTGGCCCGGGTCTACGCCTCCCGTACGGCCGGGCACACGCTCTGGATCCACACCGCCCCGGACGACCGCCCGCTGTGTTCCGTCACCCCCGCCGGCCCGGACGCCCACGACGTCCACGCGCCCGACGGCACACCCCTGGCCCGCGTCACCCGCCGCCCCGGCCGCCTGCTGCCCTGGCCCCGCCGGACCCGCTGGACCGCGCAGGTCGCCCATCCGTCCCGGCGGATCACGGGCAAGGCGGGCACCTGGTACGCCTGGCTGCTCTACGTGGTCACGGCGCCCGCCTGGCTGCTGTGGGTGCTCTGCGCGACGGTGTACTCCTTCTTCGACGGCAGCCCGGACGACTTCACCTTCGGCCGCCCCGCCCGCACCCGCTGGCACGCCCCCGGCACCGGCACGGTCCTGGACTACCGGGGCGTGAGCAAGGCGTACCGCCACGATCCCCGGGGCCTGGACGCCCGGGTGGCTTACGCACTGGCGGTCCTGCGGAGCGGGAACGGCGAGCGGATCAGAGCCTGAAGAGCGCCCCGCGCCAGGTCCACCCGGCACCGAGCACCGCCTCCTGCAAGGGCGTCTTCATCTCGGCGGTGTCGAAGCGGTAGTCCTCCGTGAACCGGATCTTCCCGTCGGGCCCCCGATCGACCGTCCAGCTCCGGGACACGGACCTGACCTGCCCCCGGGAGTACTCCGCCGACAGGACCAGCCTGGGCCTGTCGCCGACCCAGGTGACCTCCCACTCCCGGTCGAGCGCGCGCACCTCCCGCTTCTCCGGGACCAGCCGCATCCGTGTCTCCAGGGACCGGCTCACCTTGGCCCGCGCGAAGAAGCCGTGCCAGGCGGGCTCCCGGATCCGCCACTCCGCCACCAGATCGGCACCGCCGGTGTGCCCCTCCCGCACGACATACGGCACGTCGGGCCCGCCTACGGCGAGCAGGGCGGCGCGTACCTCCGAGGCGGGGCGGGGCGGGATGGGCCGGGGTATCTGGTGCCGGTGAAGCGGTCGCGGCCGGCTCATGTCGATCAGTATTGGGTGCCGAGGTCTGTACCCTCGGGTGCTCGCCAGCAACCGGAGACGACAGTCACCGAGAGCAGCGGTTCCTTTTCGTGCGGGTTACTGGGGGTGGACACCATCAAAACGGCGTTCACCGAGAACCGGTCCTTCTCCGAGTCCGCCGTGAGGGACGGCGACTTGGCCTCGCTGTTGGCGGGTCCGTAGTCGACGATCTTCCAGCCCTTCTTGGGCAACTCCTCCCGGAGACGCTGGAAGCCCGCCTTCAGTTCGTCCTCCGAGACACCGTAGACCGACCAGGGATGGCGGGTCTTGTAGAGGTGTTCGGAGTCCTCGTCGCAGAGCGAGACAGCGGGGCCCCGCTCGGTCGCCTTGCCCCCGTGGATGCCGATCATGTCGAAGATCTCGCTGGAAGCGGCCTTCGCCTTGTCGCGAGCCTTGTCCACGTCCAGCGTGGGGTACGTCGAGTCGGCCTTCTCGCTGAAGGATCCGTGAGCGGAAGGAGAGTGTCCGTTGTCATCCACTGTCTTCGAACATCCTGCCGTTATGAAAGAGATCGTTAGTGCGGCAATAAAGCCGGTGAAGGCGCTCCGATACCGCTTCTTTGCTGGGCTGATCATCGACCTCACCTACGGATCCACTACTTGGTTGTACCGGCCCGTGACCACGGCTGCCTGATTCTGAAGGCTGGTCGAATCTTCCTTCCAGTAGCCACTGTGACCACTCGTGTCGACAGCCATTCGATGCGCGCCGAACGCTTCGTCGGATGGCACCGTTTGCACGTAGCCGGCGTTGTACGGCAAGCCGTGCCAGGTCTCGACGTCCCATTTGTATCCGCCGAGGCCAGCGACCTTGCCTCCTAACGGCACCGCGTCGTTGCGCGCGGCGAGAGACCACACTTGGTCTTTGCCGACGTCCAGATCGTTCGCGTCGCCGACCAGCATGCCGGGACTGCCCGCGACGACGATATCGTCTGCGGCCAGGTGTCCCGGGGCCTTCGACGCGGCGCCCACGGTGGTTGATCCGTAGCTGTGGCCGATGACAGTAGTGTGGCTGGCATCCGGACCTCCCTGGACCGTTTGCAGTCCGTCCAGGAAGTTGTTGAGCTTGGGCGCTCCCTCGTAGGCCCAGTGTTTCTCCATGGCCTCGGGAACGATGCTTTGCGGGGCGTCGTATCCGATCCAGGTGATGGTGGCGGTGGACTTCCCAGGCGACAGTTGATGACTGGCGTCCCATATCTCCTGCATGCGTCCGATGTCACCGCGGGCTCCCGCCAGCTTGGACTTGGTACCCGGTACGTACACCACCGTATTGTCCGCCGTGTCAGGGTTGCCATTGGCCAGGATGACATGACCATTGCCTTTGAGGTCGAAGCCCAGCAGATAGGCCGGGGGCAGGTCGTCGACGCCGGTCCGGTCGAAGCGGGACTGGATCGCTTTCATGCCCTCGAGCTGGCCTTTGTACTTGCTGCCGCCCATGGCCTCCCAGGCGGTCCACTCGGGGTTATGAACCGCGCCGGCCGCCGTGTAGATCGTCTTCGGTGGCTCCGGCCCCAGCGCGTCGAGCTTCTGCTGCACCTGTGCGCGCGCCTCGTCGAGCACGATCCGGTTGGACGAGTCACGGACCGCGCTCGGCAGTCCGTCGAGCGCGCCGATCTCCGCGGGATACAGCGTCTGGTACCCCTCACGCTGCTCCTCTGTGAGACTTTCCCACCATTTCTTGTTGTCGGCGGGGGACTTTCCATCCGGGATGCCCTCTTTGCCGAGGTAACTGCCGACCGCCTGCTGGACGTCGCCCATGTCGCGGGCCTCGTCCATGAGCATGTCGTCTGTCACGGCGAGGCCGTCCGGCGCCTTGAGCTTGCGCAGGGTGCCGGCATACCGGTTGTCGATCTCGATCGCGCTGTTCACCGCCTGCGAGATGCGCTCGGCGATGTCCTCCGCCTTGCCCTTGTTCGGGTCACCACCGGCTTCCCCCGCGCCGGGCAGGAAGGGGACCGGGGCGCCCGGCTTGGCATCACCGGTTCCGGATGCCGCGCCGGGCGAACCGGGTAACTCGGTGCTCCGCGGGTACTCGACCGAGCCATCCTCGTGAACCGTGAATCCGAGGCCGGCCGCGTCATCGAGGGCCTGCTTCAGTTTCTTCTGGACGGCGGCGAGTTCCGAGGCAACGGCGTTCAAAGTGGTGCGTACGAGCCCGCACTCGCTGTGGATGTACTGGTAGTTCCGGCCTAACCTGGTCAGATCGCGCTCCGCCGACGTCAGCGCCTCGCCCTGCTGCGTCGCGCGGAGGGGGGCGGCCATATCCCGGTCGACCCTGGCGCGTGCGGCATCGGCCCGGTTGCTGACCGCGCTCCACCCGTCAGCCGCGTCCTCGTACTCGGTGAACTTCGCGTCACGTAACTGCTGCCATGTGAGCATGGTCCGCCTCACCGCGCCCAGTCGGGCTTCCCACCACCGGTGGGGACGCCATTGACCTTCCCGGCGACAGCGGGGTCGAGTTCACCGAAATCGCGACCGGTCTTGGCGAGCGCACCGTGCAGCCGACCGCACTCGTCACACACCGAGGTCAGCCGCTTCTCCCAGGTCGCCTGGATCTCGACCAGCGCGGTGCTGCTCTCGAAACCGTCGGTCCCGGACGCGACACCGTCGTGAGCGCTCTTGAGCTCCCGTAACGACGCGTCCGTTGCAGTCCGTAAATCCTGTGCGACGCCGGAGGCCCTGGTCCACGGCCCCTGCGACGCCTTCAGATCAGGACCTGTTCCCCCGGGCGCACCACTCGACCCCCCGCCTCCTGGATCGGCCAGATGGTCGATCTGCATCCGCTGGGCCGCCCCGGCCTTGAGCTGCTCCCATTCTTCCCACACCATCAATGCCCCCTGGCGCAGTGACAGCGCTGTACGCGCCTGACGATCCTGCCGACCTCGCGGTGGATCAGCTTAGGAGTGCGACGTCTCGGACGCCTGAGTACGACTACTCACTTCCACGCGGGGCAGCTGACCCACGAGCCCTGGCGTCAGCCGCGCGCAGCGTGGGCCACGAAGTCGGCCCAGGCGGCCGGGGCGACGGTGAGGCAGGGGCCGTCGGCGTTCTTGGAGTCGCGGATGTGGATGGTGGAGGGGGTGGGGGCTACTTCGAGGCAGTCGTGTCCGTTGCTGCTGTCGCTGTAGCTGCTCTTGGACCAGGTGAGAGCCGCCTCGATGCAGTCGTTGCCGTTACTGCTGCTGCTGTAGCTGCTCTTGAACCAGCGGAGTTCCGGGGTGCTCATAGTTCTCCCAGCGCTTTCTCGATGATGTCCAGAGACTCCTCTGGTGGGAGCGCCTGAGCCCGGATGATGCCATAGCGCAGGTCGAGGACGCGGAGCTGCCTCGGGTTCGAGACGGGTCGGCCCGAGAAGTCACCGTCGGTACGACCCATTCCCGTACCATCAGCGAACTTCAGCACTTGGATGCGGCCTCCCGTGCCAGGGTGATTCGCGCGACTGGTCGGCATCACCTGAAGCTCTACGAACGGCAACTGGGCCACCTCCAGCATGTGTTCGAGTTGTCGACGCAGCACCATTCTGTCTCCGACCGGGCGTCGCAGCGTCACCTCTTCCTGGACGAAACTCAGCTCGGGTGCGGGCGAGCGGTCGAAGACGGACTTGCGGGCCATCCGGGCACCCACCATGCGCTCCAACTGGTCGGGCGAGTAAGCCGGGCGCCAAGTGCGAAGCAGCGCTCGCGCGTACTCCTCCGTCTGCAACAGCCCATGGATGTTGTGGTTGCTATAGAGGAGCATCTCCACCGCACGCCCCTCCAGCTCCGCCAGCTCCCGTACCTTCTTCGGATACCGCGCCTTCCTCATGTCCTCCCGGAAGGCCCGTAGATGCCCCTGTGCCTTCAGGAACGTGTCCGCGTTGTCCAGGAACTCGGGCCTCGGGATACGCGCCCCGCGTTCGATCTTGCGGATCATGTCCTCGCCGTAGCCCAGGGCCTCCGCCAGTTCGGGGACGCTCACACCGGCCGACTCGCGGCAGACCCTGAGCAGTCGGCCCACCGCCTGGACCACCGGCTCGATCTCGTCGCCCGGCTCGACGTCCCAACCGGCCTCGTCCACACCCTCACCCATTGGCTCCTCCTTCGGCGCGCAGTCGTACCCGTACAACGCCGGAGACAGCCGAGACAGCCGAGACAAAACGGGAGACAGTGACTGTACGTACAGGCGTTGTCACTCCCCTACGGAACCAGCCTTCGCCACGCTCTGTGATGTGAACCAAGAAATGGGTGCCCCTGAAAACCACCTCACCGGCCACATCCCCACCTTCGACATCCGGCTGTCCCCCACACCCCGCGGTGCCCGACTCGCCCGGCTGCTCGCCGAACAGCATCTGCGGTCGTGGGCGCTGCCGGTGGAGCAGGTGACGCAGATCGTCGCCGAGCTGGCGGCGAACGCCGTCACGCACGGTCGCGTACCCGGCCGGGACTTCCAGCTCCTGATCTACGTCGTCGGCCACACGCTCCGTATCGAGGTCACCGACACCCGCGACGACCGCTTCCCCCGGCAACGCCCCCCGAGCGAGGACGGCGAGGCCGGGCGCGGACTGCTCCTCGTGGAGGCGCTGGCCGACAAGTGGGGCGTAGCCGTGGGCCGTCGCCCGCGCAAGACGGTGTGGGCCGAGGTGACCCTCTCCCACCGGGACCCGGCGGGCCGTGCTCCGGTGACGCGGGCGGCCACTACCCAAGGAACACCAGGGTGAAAGAACCCCACCAAGCCCCACCCCTCCCGCCCACGGCCCAAACTCACTCGCGGGGGTGAACATCACCAACTTGGCTGGATTTGGGGCTGGTTGTCTGCCCTACGCTCAGCGCAACACCACCGCAGACATGCGTCGGCCCTCGCCGGGAGTAGCGATCCCAATGCGAGGGCCTGACCACCGAGGAAGGCATCAACTTCCCGATGGATACCGAAGACCCTAGCGCGCCCGCGCGCGCCCAGTCCCGAGTTACCGCCAACAACCACCCGAACCGGGGCCGTCACACCGGCGGACTCGTCCACGACCACACCCGCCACACCACCCGCTTCACGGTGATCGGCAACCACCTGGTCCAGCACGCGGAGTTGTCCCTGCTCGCGATCGGCCTGGCGTGCCACATCCAGTCGCTGCCGTCCGGCGCCCGCGTCGACATCAAGACCCTGGCCGCCCGGTTTCCCGAGGGCGCGATCCGCATCGCGGCGGCTTTGCGGGAGCTGGAGACCCACGGCTACCTGCGCCGCGAACGCACCCGCGTCCCCGGCGGCCGGATCATCACCCGCACGATCTCCTGCAACCAGCCCGGCCGCCGCGCCGAGGAACCACCCGCACCCCGGCGTCGGCAACAATCCCGGCGTACGGCCCTCCCGGCGGTACCGAAGCCCGCGTACCCCTCCCCGGAGCTACTCCGCTCGGCCACGGACGTCCTGGCCGGTCTACGCCGCAGGGACCCCCGCCTGCTCCTCTCCGCCACGGAGGCCGAACACCTGGCGCCCGGGGTCGCGGCCTGGCTGGAACGCGACGTGCCCCCCACGGCGGTACGCGAGGCCCTGACCACCAACCTCCCACCGGCCCCCCTGACCCGCCCGGCCGCCCTCCTGGCCCACCGCCTGACGACGGGCCTCCCCCCGCTTCCCCCTTACCGCACCCCCGAGCCACCCCCACCGGCCCGCCACCCCCTCCAGACCTGCGAGACCTGCGACCGAGCCTTCCGCTCCCCGAACCCCGGCCACTGCCGCGACTGCCGGACCGCCGTGCTGGAAGCCGCGTAGAGCATGAAGGCGCCGCGCGACCGCTACCGAGCCATGCGTGATGTCCTCCAGTCGATCGACGACACCCTCCCCGGCAAGTTCGAGATCACCCGGGAAGGAATCGTCCGCGACCTGGTCTCGCCCAACGGCCACCACGAGCTGACGCGGGCGCTTCTCCGTAGACGCCTGGAGAAGGTCATGCCGGACGAGCTGCTGGCCCATACCGGCACACCGGACGTGGAGGACGAGCCCGAGGCGATTCTGCGACACCCCGACGTCATGGTGATCGCCTGGGAAGACCTCGACACCGAAGGCTCCATCGACCCCCGTACCGTCCTCGCCGCCATCGAGATCGTCTCCCGCTCCAACCCGGACAACGACTGGGTGGGGAAGGTCCGCGACTACGCCCTGATGGGCATCCCCGTCTACGCGGTCTTCGATCCGCGCACCGGCACGGGCGCCGTCTTCACGGACATCCACCCCACCCCTTCCGGCCCGCGCTACGCCACCCGGAAGGACTTCGTCTACGGCGAGGACGTGACGATCGCCGACTGGACGATCCCGACCCAGGGCCTGCCGCTGCACGACCGGAAGACATGAACACGCGAGCCGACCACGGGCACGAGCTGATCCCCCGCCCCGCGCCGACTCCTGATGCCCTCCGCGCGGCCCTCACCGTGCTGGCTCCCGACCGCCTCAACGAGATGCAGGCCACGAAGGACGACGCCTTCGCCAAGGCGGTCGAATGGCAGTCCCTGAGCCCGGTACAGAGCTGGGTCCTGATGTGGGCCAGAGACATCGAGATCGTGCGCCGCCCAGGCATAACCTCCCGTTACACCCGCGCACAGTCGAACCTGGAACACGAGGACCCCGTCATCGCGCAGGAGGCATTGAAGGAACTGAGCGCCGTCCTCGACAAAGCCATGAAGGCAGCCCGGACGTGAGCCGGGAAGTGGAGTACCAAGTCCCGGCCGGTCCGCCTGGTCGTAGCCGCAGGGAGGTCAGGGGTGCCGGCGTGGTCGGAGCCACGGCCGGCTGCTCCCTAGGGTTCGGCGGTGATCGCCTTGAGGGCGAGGTCCCGCAAGGGCGCGAGGCGGGTGCGGTTGTCCTGGTGGTGGTAGACCGCATTGGTGCAGATCACCAGGTAGCGGCCGGTGGCCGGGGACAGGTAGAGGCTGGTGCCGGTGAAGCCGTGGTGGTAGGCCACCCGGCCGTCTGCGGTGAGGATCCAGGCCAGGCCCCGGTCCAGGCCCGGCTCGATCGCGGCCTGCGGGACCATGCTGCGGGCCAGCCAGCGGCCCAGCTCGGTGTCATCGCGGTGCCCGGCCAGCTGGGCGGTCGCATAGGTGGCCAGGTCGGCGGCGGTGGTGAAGACGCCCGCGTGTCCGGCGACGCCGCCCAGCAGGGCCGCGTTGTCGTCATGCGGGATCCCCCACAGCCGTGGGGCCCCGGCGAGCCGCTGTTCGGTCGGCGCGACCCGGCTGGACCGGCCGATCGGCCCGTAGCCGGTGCTGGGCATGCCGAGCCGGGTCCACAGGTCGGCGGCCAGCTCGTCCAGGCGGCGGCCGGTGACCTGGGCGAGCAGGAGGCCGGCGAGGATGAACCCGCGGTTGATGTAGCGGTGCCCGGTGCCGGGGCAGGCGATCAGGTCTTCGCCGCAGATCAGGGCAGCCAGGTCCTCGGTCCGGTTCCGGTACTGGTCGAGGCGGGTGTCGGGCCGCAGCCCGGTGGTGTGGGCGAGGATCTGTCCCACCGTCACCTGACCGCCCGGCGCCTCGGCCGTGACCGTGGGCAGGAAAGTGTGGACCGGGGTTTCGAGGTCGATGCCGGTGGTGCCGATGAGCGGCCAGGTGGCGACCACCTTGGTCAGGGAGGCCACGTCGTACACGGTGTCCGGGCCGGGGCGGGCGGCACCGCACTCGGGTGCGACGACCCCCGCCGTCAGGAAGCCGGGATCCCCGTCGAGGGCGCCGTGGGCGATGACGCCGCCGGGCACGGTCCCGTCGGCGGTCGTCAGCTCCAGGCACTCACGCAGGCCGGCGAGCGGGGCGGGCTTCCACGAGGTGGTCACGGCGACTCCTGATCAATCGTCAGCTTGGCACCGAGCGAGACGAGTTTGGGCAGCAGGGTGCCGTAGCCGCGTCGCAGGTGGTACATGCCTCGGATCGTAGAGGTGCCCTCGGCTGCGAGGGCGGCGATCAGCGCGGCGGTGGCCGCCCGGATGTCCTCCCCGGCCACGTCGGCGGCGGCCAGCGGGGCGGGGCCGCGGACGGTGATCGTGGCGCCGTCGGTGTTGACGGCGGCGCCGAGGGCCCGCAGCGGGCCAACGTGGGTGGTGCGGTCGGTGTAGACGCGTTCCTCGATCCTTGAGGTGCCGGGGCCCTGGGTGAGGAAGGCGGTCAGCTGGGGCTGCGCGTCGGTGGGGAAGCCGGGGTGGGGGCCGGTGGCCACGTGTACGGCCTTCGGGCCGGCTGGGCAGCGGGCGAGGGTGCCGCCGTTGACCGGGGCCAGCTCGATCCCGGCGTCGGCGAAGACGGCCACCAGGCCCGTGGGAAACGCGGTGGTCGGGAAGTTGTCGAGTTGGACGGTGCCGCCGGTGACGGCGGCGGCCAGGGCGAGGGTGGCGGCCTCCAGCCGGTCCGGCGGGACCTGGAAGGTGCCTCCGGTGATCCGGTCGGTGCCGGTGACGTGCAGGGCGGTGGTGCCCTCCCAGGTGATGCCGACCCCGCCGGCCGCCAGCACCGAGGCGGTGACCAGCACCTCCGGTTCGACGCTGGGGTTGAGGATGGTCGATGTGCCCCTGGTCCGGGCGGCCAGCAGCATCGCGGTGACGGTGGCGCCCAGGCTCGGGCCCCAGGAGCGGGTGTTCACGTCGGTGGTGAAGAGCGCCCGTCCCGGCCTGGTGATGCGGGCCTTCACCTCGGTGCCGGTCACGGCCACGGTGGCGCCGGCGGCCTCCATCGCCGCGAGGTGGCGGTCGATCAGGCGGCGGCAGAAGGCATCGCCGCCCGGCAGCGGGAAGCTGACCTGTCCGGCGCGGGCGAGCAGGGCGGCGGCCATGACGGCGGTGGTGCGGACGCGGCGGCCGAGCCGGTCGGGGATGACCGGGTACCTGGCGGCAGCCGGGGTGGTCTCGAAGCGGTCGCCGACGACCTTGGCCGGGGTGCCGGTGTCGTTCAGGATCTCCGCGCAGACCAGGGTGTCCAGGATCTCCGGGGCACCGGTCAGGGTCAGCGGCTCGTCCGCGAGCAGGGCGGCGGCGTACAGGTGCAGGGCGATGTTCTTGCTGCCCTGGACCGTCACCGTGCCCTCCATGCGGTGGCCGCCGGTGATGTGGACTGCACGGGAGTCGGTGGCGGGCGGCAGGTTGGGCTGCTCGTCCATGGTCACCTTCCTTGGCTACCGGCAGGGAAGAAGCCCCCGACCTGGGTCTTGGGGTAAAGCATGGTGTGGGGACCGATCAGGGTGGCGGGCTGCAGGACTGTGCCGGCTGGAATGATGACGCCGTCACCGATGACGGCACCGCACTTGGTCTGGCCGGTGGCGATGCGGTGCCCGTCCAAGTGGGCGCACACCTCCTCGGTGGCCGGCTCGGTGACCGGGCCGGAGGTGACCCGCAGGCCCGTGGTGGAGACGAAGGCGCCGATGTTGACGCCCAGCCCGAGGACGGAGTCGCCGACGAAGCTGGTGTGCTTCATGAAGACGCCACCGACCAGCAGGGAGCGGGTGACCTCGGCGCCGAAGCCGATCCGGCAGCCGGGACCGATGACGCAGTTGTCCCGCACGCGGGCGCCGGCCTCGATCACCGCACCGGGGCAGACCAGCACGGGGCCGGTGACGAACGCGCCCTCGGCGATGACGGCTCCAGCCGCCACGATCACCTCGCCTCGGACGGTCGCGCCGGGCTCGATGACTCCCTCCGAGGCGGGCAGGGCGATCCCGTTCCGGCCGGCGAGCAGGTCGGCCACCGCCTTCTTGAGGCCGAACACGGTCGGGCACAGATCGAGCAGGCGCAGTACGACCGGGTCGGTGACGCGCTCGGTCTCGAAGTAGTACTCGGGGGTGGTGCGGTAGTCCGCGCGCGTGAACTCGGCGCTGACCGTGGGGGCTCCGGTGATGTTGTGCATGGCTGTTCTCCTCTCGGACGAGCGAGTGAAGAGGTGCCGGACCTGAACCAGGGGTAGGCCCGGGGTGGTGGCGGCCGGGGCCACCGAGGGCGCGGCCGGCTCGGCCTGGTGGGCGACCAGGCCGAGCAGCACGAGCACGGGGACGTGCAGCACCGCCCAGGAGGCGATCAGAAAGCCGCCGAGCCGGTCGCCGTAGGGCGGGCCGCAGACGGCCGGGGCGGAAGGACTGTTCGTCGGCATACGCGGGTTTTCCTCAACGGGGACGGGAGTGAGTGTCCCCAGTGAAAGGCTCCGGCGAAGACCGGATCCGTAATCGGCTTACGGGCCCGTAAGCCGATTACGGCTCAGCCGAGTTGCACTCCGGATCGGGCGGCGAAGTCGCGGATGCCGGGCAGCGAGCGGTCGTGGCGGAGCAGGTCGGTGGCGACCTCGCGAACCGCGCGGCGGCGGATCTCCTGCGGGGCAGCCTGCTCGGCGGCCAGCAGGGCGCGGAAGGCCTGCTCGGGTTTGCCCCACTGGTCGAAGACTCGGGCCACGTCGGTGAAGAACCGGGCCTGGCGCTCGGCGGTCGGCAGTGCGGCCGGGTTGATGGTGCGGGCCAGCTCGATCGCCTGCCCGGAGTCGCCGAGTTCGTAGTGCACGGACAGGTGGTGCAAGGCAATCCCCTGGCTTCCGTCCACCTGGCCGGAGGCCCGGCCGGCCGCGCGGGCGTTGTCGGCGGCCTCGCCGATCAGCGAGTGCGCGTAGGAGCGGTCGCCGAGCTTCGCGGCGGTGTACGCGGCGGTGGCGAACAGGTCGCCCCGGGCGGCCAGGCGGGCCGACTCGGGGACGCTCGCGTCGCGCTGCAGGTCGTGGGCCGCGCGGACCACGATATCGGTGGCCCGGCTCAGATGGCCCTGGCGCCGCCAAGCGCTGGAGACCATGCGCTGGGCTTCGGCGATGATCAGGCCGTCGCCGCCCGCCAGCGCGGCGGTCAGGGCCCGGTCCGAGGTGATGGCGACCAGCCCGTTGTCACCGATCTTGATGCACAGCCGGGCCGCGATGTTGTAGAGCGCGGCCACGTTCCGGGCCGACTCCTCGGCAGACCCGGTGCTCTGAGCTGCGGCGATCCATCCCGGAAGGGCCTGGGCAAGGGCGTCGTAGCGGGCCGCGCGGAAGTCCTGACGTGCGGTCATGATCGAGGAGTGGACCGAGGCCGCGGTGGGCTCGCGCCGGCCCGGGATGCCGGCGGTGCCGTAGAGCAGCAGGTCTTCCAGCGGGGTCAGCGGGGCCGGGCTCGCGGCGGCCGCCGGGGCGCCGACGACCGGCGTGAAGACGGCGGCAGCGGCGGCGGCCAGCAGTTCACGGCGTCGCACCTCGTCGTCATCCTCCTCGGCAGCCGGACTGGGCGTCAGCCTAGCGGAGCTGGCCTTTCGTCGAGGTGAACTGGGCGCGGCCCGCACGGGCCGAGGGTGGGCCAGCAGTTCTTCCAGGGTCGTGCCGAGCACACGTGCGAGGAGGGTGAGCATCTCGACGTTGCGGACCGGGATCAGGCCCCGCTCGACCCCGGACACCCACTCCTCGCTCCGGCCTGCCTCGGCAGCGAGATCGCGCTGGTACCAGCCCTTGCGCGTACGTAACTTGGCGATGAACTCGCCGAAGGTGACCTCGCCCCCAGCCACGGCCTGCCCCCGCCGCTCGGTATCCGGACAGCTACAGTAAGCAACTGTACCGACTAGCGTGAACTCGATGCAGGGGCCTACTCTAAAAAGGGCAAGCACCGTCGTTCAACCGGCCAGGCGTTGCTGATAGTACGAACGGCTTATTCGCCGCCCGCCAAGTCGTTTCAGCAGTGCCCGTGTCCTGCACTGATCACGTCTCATCTACCAAGTTCAAGGCGGAGACTGGTGTTGCATTGTTGCAGAGCACCTGTGTCTCGATGGGAGCTCTTCGACCGTCACCCCTCTGCGATGGTTGATCAGGGCGGTATCGACTCCTGGGCTCGTAACTGGCCATCCGATAGTCGAGCTACCCATCCATCACATGATCATGAGGATCCCAGCCGGATCCGCCAGATGTAGCGATTCGATCATGCGCTTGGGCCGCTCGATACCACACTTCATCACTTTGATATTCCATCACTCCATCATGAAAAAGACGCGCCCATTCAACAGTTTGCGAGTGAATCGCCCTCCTTCCATCGCCGGGGGTTAGCCACTTAAGGCCCGGATCATTGCGATAGAATCCCTTGAAGATTTCGGAGAGCGGGCTACTACTCTCCGGATAACCGCTCCTTCGGCGAAGAATCGGCCGCAATGGCCCTTCACCGCGCACGATTGCCACAACCGCTTGCCACTCGTTGCCGTTCCGATCGAAATCGTCTTTTTTGTAAGTCACAGGGACATGATCGCAGTGGATTTCACCAACGATCCGTCCTCGATTTCCAAGCTCCAAAGGGTACTCTTGGATAGCGACGGAAGACTCCGGATCTCTCCAACTGAAAAGACTCTTATCCCTCCTAAGGATTTTTCGACCGTTGCGCACAAAGTCGATCCCATAGTCGCTTGAGTGCGCGTAACGTTGGACGCCAATCCAACCCCAAACTCTCCGTCGCTGCACTACGAGATCAGAGTTTTCGCAATACTCACAAGCTATTGAATTTAGGGGATTTAGGCGTTCACAGTCGAGGCACAGTGCTGCATCACTAAGCGGGACATCTATCTTGACCATCGCGCCGACATCGCCTCCACGCCTAGGCACAGAGCGATTTTCTCCCCAGATGCACGGTCGTCGGGGACTCACCTGACGACCGTTCACTTCAATCGCCAGCCTACCCGATCTAATCGGATAGCTGTATAGGTCCCCTAAATGCGCACACAACATTTCCCCTTTGGACTCCCGCCAAGGTTCACGCAGACCTCTAATTGTGATTTCGGTACCATGATCACCCGACTCGACCTTCTCCTGTGAAACTACTGGCACTTCCCATTTTCCGCTGCGGTTCATGCTTGGGATATCGATCGTAACTACCGTCCATGCGGGGCTGTCAATCTTGGCACTTCGGATTGTAATGTGCCGACCAAGGCGAGCAGTGGCCATGCTGAAGCCCAGGCTCAGCCCTTTTTTTCTGGCTCGCCCCACCCAGGATAGGGCTACAGCATGCGTCAGAGTCTCGTAATCCATTCCTGGGCCATTATCCCGGATGACAACTGCGTCCTGTCGGCGCTGTGCGGCCTCTTTCTCAAAACTGATCGATATCCTAGGAGTTTCCCCTGCCGGCTCGCCGTCTTCCACACAGGCGTCAATAAAGTTATCCACCAGCTCGGCCAAACAGTTGGCCTCACTCATGTCGATGTCGCCCAGAACACTCAAAATTCGGGGAGAGGGTGTCACGAACATCGTCTGATGCGGTTTTATCCATCCGGCACCTCGGCTGGCGCGAACCCTCCGCCAAGCCGCCGTCCACGCGGACAACTCTCCTTCTCCATCCAACGTTCGGACGAAGGAGAGCAACATCTCTTCGCGAGGTTGACGCTTACCCCGGAGAACCTCGTTCACCGTAGTTCTCGGCAACTTCCCAAAACCTGCTCGTGATTCAAGTTGCCGCAAGCTCATCCCGCTTCTAGTCAGCAGCGCCTGCATTGCCGAGGAGAGATCTTTCCACGTATTTATAGCGTTAGGATTAGGCCCTGATGGTACCGGTGAAGGAGGACCTTGCACTGAAAGCCACGCTTCTTCAATTTCCGATACATTTGCGCCGCACGCATTCGCGATTGCCTCGACGACTTCCCACGGGCAGCGTTTACCTGTCAGGGCTCGATGCAATGTCGACTTGCTATATCCGGTAACCTTGGACAGCTGACCATAAAAAAGTGCAGCTTCGTGGCGCGACAGATCAAGCTGTCGCGCCACATCACGCAAGCTGCGAACTGGAGCCGTCGATACCTCAACGTAGCGCTCCATCACTCAACTCGTCATGCGCTCTGGGACTTCAGCCGAGATGCCAGCACAACGAGAAGTCCAATTAGGGCAGAGATCATGCTGACGACGGCGGTGATCAGCTCAATCCCAGCCGTGGACAGACTTGCCCGAATTGTGCCGCAAAAGACGAAGACCACGACGATGACCACGGTCGCAGTAATGCCAAATGATTTGGCTCGGGGGATGGTCGAACCGATACGGGAACCTCGACTCACTATGGAGCCTTTCTAGGACGGACGGCTTTCTCGGACGCCACCGCAGTCCACGCTTACAGGGTTAGGAGCCCTCAATGGTGCGGCGTGTGCAGTAGATACTGCCCCACGGTGCACGCCGGGGACCAACCGGAATCCGACATTCAAAAGTCCGTTCCTAGCTGTCCCAAGGACTGCTTGACGGCTGTTTGCGCTGGTCATGGCCGTCACCATGGGGAGCGAAGGGAGTTATGCCCCGAGCGCGTTCCAAGGTGTCCCGGGTTGAACTTGCCTGCTGGAGCCTGGTCGGGGACGCTGCTTGAGGGATCGCTAGTCTCGGACGCCACCGTGCAACGCATCCTAGGCAGACGTATTAGGAGTGCGTCAGCCATCTGCGCGCCTGCCTTGACCTGCGTCGAGGCAGGCGCGGGCCTCGTAGTTGGCCCTGATAGATCAGCCGCTGGAATCGGCAGTTGTGAAGCCGCGAGGAACACCGACACTGAGCGCCGTCCTCGACGAAGCCATGAAGGCCCCGCTCAAAGCCTGAGCACCCCCCGCCACACCCAGCCCGCGCCGAGGACCGTATCCCGTAGGGGGTCCGTCATCTCCCGGGTGTCGAAGCGGAACACCTCCGCCCGGTGCTCCTGGCCGTCCGGACCCCGTTGCATCTCCCACTGCCGGTACACGGCGGGCGCGTGCCCCCGGCCGTACTGCGCCTCGGTCTGGCCGGAGGTCCGCTTCTCCCACCGCTCCTCCAGCGCGCGCACCTCCCGTTTCCCGGGGATCAGACGCATTCGCACCGTAAGGGTCAGCCCCACCCTCGGCACCCGGCACTCCGCCACCAGGTCGGCCTTCTCGTCGGGCGAGGCGGCGCGCACGCGGTACGGCACGTCCGGACCGTTAAGCGCCAGGAGGGCCGCCCGGACCTCCGGGGCCGGCAAGGGGGCGGCACCCGCGTCGGGACGCCTGGTGCCCATCAGCCTGTTCCACAACTGCCCCATCGCCGGCCCCTTCCACACAGCCCTTACAACCGCTTGCTCTCCAGCGGCCCCAAGTACAGCTCCGGAAGCCCGCCCGTGTCGATCAGCAGGCGCTGCACCACCACCGTCGGGTCGACCATCCAGAACTTCAGGCGGTGGACGCCGGGTGAGGTCACCGTGTGGCGGGTGGCCGTGCGGTTGATGTTGTCCGAGGTGTTGCGGGCCCACACCGCGTTCAGCGCGCCGTCGTCCGCGCCCTCGGTGATGTCCACCGTGCGGATCGGGCCGTCGTCCAGGGAGACGCCGTAGCGCAGGCCCGCGACGCCGGGGAGCGCCGGGTTACGGGGGGACAGGTACGCCCAGACCGTCACCTCGCCGGGCGCGGACAGCAGCGTCACCTCGTACTCCAGGCGGGGTGAGGTACCTCCCGGTGTGCGGCTCGGGGACGTGACCGGCCACGGCGTCACCCCCGCTCCCGTACGGCCGATGCCGTCGATGCGGCGCCACCGGCCGACCGCCCGGTCATAGTGCTCGGCGTCGATCGCCACGTAACCGCCGGCCTCCACGAAGCCCCGCGCCCGCACGCCCGACGGGCGTTCCGCCACGACGCGGACCGGCACCGACGCGCCCGCGCCCCGCACCGTCAGGGTCGCCTCCGCGCGCCCCTCGGGGGCCCGGGACCAGTCCACCTCCACCTCCAGGCGGACCTGCTTCTCCACCCGGCCGCGCGGACGGTCCACCCGCAGCCAGGGCGCCGAGACCGAGACCTCGTAGGGGAAGGGAGTACGGCCCCGGTTGAAGAGCTCCACGTACTGGCGGGGGCGGGTCTGGTACGGGCTGAAGGGCGGGAGGGCCGCCGTCCGGGAAGAGCCTCCGGGCCACCACTCGCCCTTGTCCTCCGCGCCGTCCACCGACACACCCAGCTCCGCCGCCTCCGGCACCTCGATGCGGCGCACCGCCGGGAAGAGCACGTCGGGTATGGCCACGTTGTCCTTCTCCGGCTGCTGCCAGGGCGCGTTGGGGCCGTAGCGGTCGACGTCGCCGTAGTCGATGTGCGGCTGGGTCTGGAAGCCCTTCCACTTTCCGTTCGCCACACGGGAGTTGAAGCGGTCGGCGAGGGCGAAGTCCCGGGCGAGGCCCGCCTCCGCCTGGGCCGCGCGGTCGTTCGTCGCGGCCCGGCCCTGCGCCGCGTAGAGCAGGTTGGTGAACTCCGCCTGCCGCAGCTCGTACAGGTTCGCGGTCGCCGTCACCTCGTAGCCGGCCAGTTCGAACCACGCGTCCCGCAGCCGCTCCGGCAGCCGGCGCTCGACGCGTTCGGCGCGCCGGCCGAGCTCGCGCCACTCCTCGGTGACCCGCTCCAGCTCCCGGTGCGCGAAGTAGTACGGGGTCTGCTGGTCGTCGTTGACGATCCGGTCGCCGGAGCGGGTGATCCGCCGGTTCAGCAGCTCCGGTTTGCGGCGGGCCTGGAGCCGGCCGTACTCCGCCAGCAGCGCCGCGATCTCCTTCGCCTGCGCCTCGCCGAAGTTCTGCCGGGCGTACCGTTCCTCCCACTCACCGAGGCGTTCCAGCGGCAGGCGGTCCGGGTTCCAGGCGTAGTCGAGGAAGAACTCCGTCGGCAGCTCGTTGCCCTTCAGGTCGCCGACGTTGACCACCCACAGGCCGTGGTTGCCGTAGGCGTGCGCCTGGTGGAGCTGGTCCCAGACGTTGCGGAGGTTCGCGGTGTCGACCCACTTGTAGTTGCGGCCGGCGCCGACGTAGTCGAAGTGGTAGTACAGGCCGTAGCCGCCGGCCCGCGGGCCATCCGGGTGCTTGCGGATGTTGCCCCAGTTGTCGTCCGTGAGGACCACGGTGACGTCGTCGGGGGCGCGCAGGCCCCGGTCCCAGTAGCGCTGCACCTCCTTGTACAGCGTCCACACCTGGGGGGTCTCGGCGGCCGGTTTCCCGGTCACCTCCTCGATGATCTTCCGCTGGTCGGCGATGATCTGCTGCATCAGTTCGATGCCGTCGCCGTCGGGCAGGCTGGTGTCGCCGTTGCCGCGCATGCCGAGGGTGACGACGCCCTCGAAGCCCTCGTCGACCATGCGCTGGATGCCCGCGCGCCAGTACGCGCGGATCGCGTCCGCGTTGCGGCGGTACGACCATTCGCCCGTGCCCCCGTAGGGGTCGGACCCCGAGCCCGCGTGCCGGTTCCACTCCTCGATGCCGCGCATCATCGGCGCCTCGTGGGAGGTGCCCATGACGATCCCGTACTGGGCGGCCCTGCGGTGGTTCTCCGGGTCGTCCTCGGCGAACGCCCTCCCCCAGACCGCCGGCCAGAGGTAGTTGCCCTTCAGCCGCAGCAGGACCTCGAACACCTTCGCGTAGAAATCGGCGTTGAAGCCGTTGGGGAATCCCGGTGCCTTTCCGGAGCCGAAGTAGGCCGGGGCCCAGGTGCCGAGCGCCGGGTTCTCGTCGTTGATGAAGACGCCCCGGTACTTCACCGTCGGGGTGCCCTGGGTGAACCGGCCGGGCTTCACCCACACGTGCTCGCGCCGCGCCGGCGGCACGTCGTCCCACCAGTGCCAGGGCGAGACCCCGATGCCGTACGAGACGTCGTACGCCCCGAAGATCGTGCCCCGCGGATCACTGCCCGCGATGACGAACGCCCGCTCCACGCCGGGCATCGGGTGGTCCACGACGGTCTGGAGCGAGGTCTCCCACTTGCCGCGCACACCGCTCACGTCGAGCTTGCCGGACCGGATCAGGCCGTCGATCAGCGGACTGCGGCCGATCGTGCCGACCAGCACCGGAAAGCGGCCGATGGTCGTACCCGGACGGACCCCGGTCACCCGCGCGAGGTCGTCCCGGAGGTCCCCTGCGACCCGTACGACTCCCGGGTGATCCTCCTGGCTGACCACCACCGGCGCGCCCACCAAGGAGAACACCCCACCGGTGAACGAGATGTACGACCCCGGGTCCGTCACCCGCAGCCCTCCCCCGGAACCGGCCCCGGCCCCGGACACGGCCCCGGATTCCGGCCCGGACGCGGCCCCCGCCACCGGCCCCGACACCGCGGCCAGCCCGGCGCCCAGAACCGTCCCGCCCAGGACCGTCCTACGGCTGACGTGCGCAGACGACATACAACACCCCTCCGGCTCCCACATGCCTCGCTATTTGCTCAGCGGCATGACAAATAGTGGGCGAGGCGACGGCACCGGGGAACGGGTCGTACGCACCGAATAGTTTCGAGGCCCGTAAGGGGCGCCCCGGGAAGGCCGGCACCGGTGTCGGCGGGGGCCGCTACCCTCCGGGCATGCCCCGTACGACTCCCCCACGCCCCGTGGACATCACCGTCCCCTTCCCCGAGCTGGCCCCGCTCGCCCGCACCGCCGTACGGCTCCACCCGCGGGCCGGCACGCCCACCCCCGCGGACAGCTCGCTCGGCGGGCCGCTGCTGTGGCCGGCCGGACAGGCGTGGCCGGGCTGCCCGGAGCACACCGGGCCATGGCACAGGGGCGTGGCCCCCGACGACGTACGACGGGCCCGGCGCGTGCTGCGCGAGGCGTGGGCCCGGCCCCGCGCGGAGGGCGCCCCGCTGCTGACCGAGGAGGAGAAGGCCGTCGTGGACCGGGGGCGGGAGCGGGTGCGGATACCCGTGGACGGACCGCTCCCGATGGTGCCGGCGCTCCAGCTGTACGCCGCCGACGTGCCCGCGCTGCCCCGCCCGGACGGCACCGATCTGCTCCAGCTGCTGTGGTGCCCGTTCGATCACGACCCCGGGTACCTGCCCCGCATCGAACTGCGATGGCGCGACTCCGCCGCCGTGACCGCCCCGCTCACCGCGCCCCCACGGCCGGCCGTCGTCGGCGACCGCGACTACCTGCCCGAGCCCTGCGTGCTCCACCCGGAGACCGTCACGGAGTACCCGGCCCCGCACGAGCTGCCCGAGGAACTGGCCGAGCGGATCGAGGCATGGGAGGACGCGCGGGAGGACACGGGCCTGTGCTACCAGTACGACCTCTCCGTGGCCCCGGGCACCAAGCTGGGCGGGCACGCCCCCTGGAGCTTCTCCGACCCCTTCCCGATGGCCTGCGCCGAGTGCGGCTCGCCGGTGCGGCCCCTGCTCACCTTCGACGGCGCCGAGTGGGACGGCGGCAGCCGGAGCTGGCGCCCGCTGGAGGACGCCGGGTACTCGGGGCCGATGTTCCAGGGGCCGTCCGGGCAGACCGAGCTGAACTTCGGCCGGGGGTACTGCATGCAGATCTACGGGTGCGAGGCGTCGTACGACCACCCGCCGCTGACGAACATGCAGTGAGCGCCCCGGAAAAGCCGAAGAGGCCCGTACGACCGGAGTCGTACGGGCCTCCCCTTAGGTCAGGTGCTGACCCTCAAGCAAGCGGAACTTACTTGACGATCTTGGTGACCTGGCCGGCGCCCACGGTGCGGCCACCCTCACGGATGGCGAACTTCAGGCCCTCTTCCATGGCGACGGGCTGGATGAGCTCCACCTTCATCTCGGTGTTGTCACCCGGCATGACCATCTCGGTGCCCTCGGGGAGGGTCACCACGCCGGTCACGTCCGTCGTGCGGAAGTAGAACTGCGGACGGTAGTTGTTGAAGAACGGCGTGTGGCGGCCACCCTCGTCCTTGGACAGGATGTAGGCCTGCGCCTCGAACTCGGTGTGCGGGGTGACCGAGCCCGGCTTGATGATGACCTGGCCGCGCTCGACGTCCTCGCGCTTGATGCCACGGAGGAGCAGACCGACGTTCTCACCGGCCTGGCCCTCGTCGAGCAGCTTGCGGAACATCTCGATGCCGGTGACCGTGGTGGAGGTCTTCTCGGTCTTGATGCCGATGATGTCGACGTTCTCGTTGACCTTGAGGACACCACGCTCGATACGGCCGGTGACGACCGTACCGCGACCGGTGATGGTGAAGACGTCCTCGATGGGCATGAGGAACGGCTTGTCGACGTCGCGCTCCGGCTGCGGGATCGACTCGTCGACGGCCTTCATCAGGTTGAGGACGGAGTCCACCCACTCCTGCTCGCCCTCGAGGGCCTTGAGCGCGGAGACCTTGACGACCGGAACGTCGTCGCCGGGGAACTCGTACTCGGAGAGGAGCTCACGGACCTCGAGCTCGACGAGCTCCAGGATCTCCTCGTCGTCCACCATGTCGGCCTTGTTCAGCGCGACGACGATGTACGGAACGCCGACCTGGCGGGCCAGGAGCACGTGCTCCTTGGTCTGCGGCATCGGGCCGTCGGTGGCGGCGACCACGAGGATGGCGCCGTCCATCTGCGCCGCACCCGTGATCATGTTCTTGATGTAGTCCGCGTGACCAGGGCAGTCGACGTGGGCGTAGTGACGCGCCTCGGTCTGGTACTCGACGTGCGCGATGGAGATGGTGATACCGCGCTGACGCTCCTCGGGCGCCTTGTCGATGTTGTCGAACGGGGTGGCCTCGTTCAGGTCCGGGTACGCGTCGTGCAGCACCTTGGTAATGGCGGCCGTGAGGGTCGTCTTACCGTGGTCGATGTGACCGATGGTGCCGATGTTGACGTGCGGCTTAGTCCGCTCGAACTTCGCCTTCGCCACTGGGGTCCTCCTGTGGAGTGGTTCTGTACGCCTTACTTCATCGGCGCCAGGTGATCTTTGCTGTAAAGGCCCGGAACCCGGGGCAAACACCTGCGATTGCGGACGTTTGCCCCTGGAGGCTCCGGAGTCAAGCCTACGGCGTGTTTACGCGGTGCGTTACTCGCCCTTGGCCTTCGCGATGATCTCCTCGGCGACGTTCCGCGGAACCTCGGCGTAGGAGTCGAACTGCATCGAGTAGCTTGCGCGACCCGACGTCTTGCTGCGGAGGTCGCCGACGTAGCCGAACATCTCCGACAGGGGCACGAGGCCCTTGACGACGCGGGCACCGGCCCGCTCCTCCATGGCCTGGATCTGGCCACGGCGGGAGTTGATGTCGCCGATGACCTCACCCATGTAGTCCTCGGGCGTGGTGACCTCGACGGCCATCATCGGCTCGAGCAGCACGGGGCTGGCCTTGCGCGCGGCCTCCTTGAAGGCCTGCGAACCGGCGATCTTGAAGGCGAGCTCGGAGGAGTCGACCTCGTGGTAGGCGCCGTCGTGGAGGATGACACGGACACCGGTCATCTCGTAGCCGGCGAGGATGCCGAACTGCATGGCCTCCTGCGCACCGGCGTCCACCGAAGGGATGTACTCCTTCGGGATACGGCCACCGGTCACCTTGTTCACGAACTCGTACGAGGTGTCGCCACCCTCGAGCGGCTCGATGCCGATCTGCACCTTCGCGAACTGACCGGTACCACCGGTCTGCTTCTTGTGGGTGTAGTCGACGCGCTCGACGGCCTTGCGGATCGTCTCACGGTAGGCCACCTGCGGCTTGCCGACGTTGGCCTCGACCTTGAACTCGCGCTTCATGCGGTCCACGAGGACCTCGAGGTGAAGCTCGCCCATACCGCCGATGACGGTCTGGCCGGTCTCCTCGTTGGTGTGCACCTGGAAGGAGGGGTCCTCCTCCGCGAGACGCTGGATGGCGACACCCAGCTTCTCCTGGTCACCCTTGGACTTGGGCTCGATCGCGACCTCGATGACCGGCGCCGGGAAGTCCATGGACTCCAGGATTACCGGGTTCTTCTCGTCGCAGAGCGTCTCACCGGTGGTGGTCTGCTTCAGGCCCATGACGGCGACGATGTCGCCGGCGCCCACCGACTCGATCTCCTCACGCTTGTTCGCGTGCATGCGGTAGATCTTGCCGATGCGCTCCTTGCGGCCCTTGACGGAGTTCAGCACGGCGGTGCCGGACTCCAGGCGGCCGGAGTACACGCGGACGAAGGTGAGCTTGCCGAGGTGCGGGTCGCTCATGATCTTGAACGCCAGCGCCGACAGCGGCTCGTCGTCGGACGGCTTGCGCTTGACGACCTCGTCCGCGTTGTTGACCGCGTGGCCCTCGATGGCCTCGATGTCGACCGGGGACGGGAGGTAGCGCACGACCGCGTCGAGCAGGGGCTGGACACCCTTGTTCTTGAACGCGGTACCGCAGAACACCGGGGTCACGGTGGTGCCGTCACCCTTGCCGGAGGCGATGGTGATACGACGGATCGCGGCGTACAGCTGTTCCACGGAAGGCTCCTCGCCCTCCAGGTACAGCTCCATGATCTCTTCGTCGTTCTCGGCCACGGCCTCGAGCAGCTTGCCGCGCCACTCCTCGGCAGCCTCGGTGTGGGTGTCCGGGATGTCGACGATGTCGTACATCTCGCCCTTGGTGGCCTCGGCGGACCACACGAAGGCCTTCATCGTCACCAGGTCGACGACACCCTTGAAGTCCGCCTCGGCGCCGATCGGCAGCTGCATGACCAGCGGCTGCGCGCCCAGACGGTCGGAGATCATGTCGACGCAGCGGTGGAACTCGGCACCGGTACGGTCGAGCTTGTTGACGAAGCAGATGCGCGGAACGCCGTAGCGGTCCGCCTGACGCCACACGGTCTCGGACTGCGGCTCCACGCCGGCGACGCCGTCGAACACCGTCACGGCACCGTCGAGCACGCGCAGCGAGCGCTCCACCTCGACGGTGAAGTCGACGTGACCCGGGGTGTCGATGATGTTGATGGTGTGGTCGACGTTCTCCAGCGGCCAGTGGCAGGTGGTGGCAGCAGAGGTGATCGTGATGCCACGCTCCTGCTCCTGCTCCATCCAGTCCATGGTGGCAGCGCCGTCGTGGACCTCACCGATCTTGTAAGACACACCGGTGTAGAACAGGATCCGCTCGGTGGTGGTCGTCTTGCCCGCGTCGATGTGGGCCATGATCCCGATGTTGCGGACCTTGGCCAGGTCAAGTGAAGTGGTAGCCATAAGGCTTCAGTCTTCTCTCGGTCTCGATGTGGGTAGCGACTACCAGCGGTAGTGCGCGAAGGCCTTGTTGGACTCGGCCATCTTGTGGGTGTCCTCGCGCTTCTTCACGGCCGCACCGAGGCCGTTGGAGGCATCGAGAAGCTCGTTGAGGAGACGCTCGGTCATGGTCTTCTCGCGACGGGCGCGGGAGTAACCGACCAGCCAGCGCAGCGCCAGGGTGTTGGCGCGGCCGGGCTTGACCTCGACCGGCACCTGGTAGGTGGCGCCACCGACACGGCGGGACTTGACCTCGAGGGTCGGCTTGATGTTCTCGAGAGCGCGCTTGAGCGTGATGACCGGGTCGTTGCCGGTCTTCTCGCGCAGGCCCTCCATGGCGCCGTAGACGATGCGCTCGGCGGTGGAGCGCTTGCCGTTCAGCAGCACCTTGTTGATCAGGGAGGTCACCAGAGGAGAGCCGTAGACCGGGTCGATGATGACCGGGCGCTTCGGGGCGGGGCCCTTACGAGGCATTCTTACTTCTCCTTCTTGGCGCCGTAACGGCTGCGAGCCTGCTTGCGGTTCTTGACACCCTGGGTGTCGAGCGAACCGCGGATGATCTTGTAACGAACACCCGGCAGGTCCTTCACACGGCCGCCGCGCACGAGCACGATCGAGTGCTCCTGCAGGTTGTGTCCCTCACCCGGAATGTAAGCGGTGACCTCGATGCCGCTGGTCAGACGCACACGCGCGACCTTGCGGAGGGCCGAGTTCGGCTTCTTCGGGGTGGTCGTGAACACACGCGTGCAGACGCCGCGACGCTGGGGGGAACCCTCGAGTGCGGGCGTCTTGTTCTTTTCGACCTTGTCCTGCCGGCCCTTGCGGACCAGCTGCTGGATCGTAGGCACTACTTCTCCGGTTTCTGTGTGCCGATGGGTACAGCTAACCTGGAACGTCGCCGACCCACGCGGTCGGGTGTGTCGAATCCGCCATGCTCCCCGCCGCAAGGCGAAAAGGGCGCGAATTACGGTGGCCGCTCGTGACTCGCCGCGCGGTGTGGAGGCACGCACAGGAGCCAGGGCACACCCCAGGCACAAGGTCTGAGCGTACCTACCTCATTCGCTGCGGTCAAAACAAATGGGGTCCACCGCAACCGGTCAGGCCCGGGGTGTGCGCACGGTCACTTCTCCGACATCTCCAGGTGACGCCGGATCAACCGGATGTCCTCTCGGTCCTTCGGCCGGCCGAGCCTCTCCTTCCAGGCCAGGACCTCGCCCAGCGGGGTGAAGGGAATCCCCTCCACCCATTCCGCGGCCTCGATCATCGCGTCCGGCCCCGGGGAGCCCGGGAGCCAGCGGTCGAACACCTCTATGTCCCCACCGAAGAGCGGCACCAGGCAGCCGTACCCGGACAGCGGAACGGCGGGCTCCCCGAGGCGGAGAGCGGCCTTCCACGCATCGCCCCTCGCCACGATGTCGAGATCGCGTTCCACGGTGCGCAAACCGTGCGCGAGAAGCGGGCCGCTGCCGGTCACCACGTAGTCCGCCGCCGGCAGGGCGAGCGAGCACAGCTCTCGGACAAGGCGGTGCCTGGACAGTTCCAAGGCATCCTCCCACCCCTGGAGGACAGACAGCCCAGCCGCCGACCGCGCCGCCATGCCCATGGCCAAAGCCGCTAGGACACCGGCCAGCGTACCGATCGGAAGGCATTCGGACGCGTGCTTGCCGTGATCGGCGTTCGGCACCGAGTCTGCGCGGCGAGCGTCCGGGACCGCCACGAGCCGACGTCGGGGAAGCCGAAGCGTTCCGAGTCCTCCGGGGATCGCCGGAGGATCACCCCCAGAGCGGCCAGAACGGTGGCACAGAGCGCCGGCCGGGGCCGTACGCGGTCGAGGTACGTGGAGATGGTGTAGCCGCCGTACGGGACCACCGGAAGGACCGCCGGCCCGGGGCGTGAGCGATGCCGGCCCAGGCCCGGCGGCACGACCAGCGCAGCCGCCGGACCGAAGGACACCCGCGGCACTTCCACCGACGCCCTGGACTCCCCTGCCGCGCAGAGAAGTTCGCCCCGCAGGTCATCGTGCCCGGACACGCCGAAGGGCGGCCACCCCCAACGGAGTGGCCGCCCTTCAGGCTGCTCGCTTACTGGTTGTACGGACCGTAGTCGTAGTCCTCCAGCGGGACGGCCTGGCCGGAGCCGGTGCCGAACGGCGAGTAGTCGATGTCGTCGTAGCCGACGGCCGAGTACATCGCGGCCTTGGCCTCCTCGGTCGGCTCGACCCGGATGTTGCGGTAGCGGGACAGACCCGTACCGGCCGGGATGAGCTTACCGATGATGACGTTCTCCTTGAGGCCGATGAGGCTGTCGGACTTGGCGTTGATCGCCGCGTCCGTCAGGACTCGGGTCGTCTCCTGGAAGGAGGCGGCCGACAGCCAGGATTCCGTCGCCAGCGAGGCCTTGGTGATACCCATCAGCTGCGGACGACCGGAGGCCGGGTGACCGCCCTCCTGGACCACACGACGGTTCTCCTGCTCGAAGCGGGAGCGCTCGACCAGCTCGCCGGGCAGCAGCTCGGCGTCGCCGGACTCGATGATCGTCACGCGGCGCAGCATCTGCCGGATGATGATCTCGATGTGCTTGTCGTGGATCGACACACCCTGCGAGTTGTAGACCTTCTGGACCTCGCCGACCAGGTGGACCTGGACGGCACGCTGGCCCAGGATGCGCAGCACGTCGTGCGGGTTGGTGGCACCCACGGTGAGCTGCTGGCCCACCTCGACGTGGTCGCCCTCGCGGACCAGGACCTTGGCACGCTTCGAGATCGGGTACGCCGTCTCGTCGCTGCCGTCGTCCGGGGTGACGACGATCTTCTTGGTCTTCTCGGTCTCCTCGATGCGGACGCGACCGGACGCCTCGGAGATCGGGGCGACACCCTTCGGGGTACGGGCCTCGAAGAGCTCGACGACACGCGGCAGACCCTGGGTGATGTCGTCACCGGCCACACCACCGGTGTGGAAGGTACGCATCGTCAGCTGGGTACCGGGCTCACCGATGGACTGGGCGGCGATGATGCCGACCGCCTCACCGATGTCGACCAGCTTGCCGGTGGCGAGCGAACGGCCGTAGCACATCGCGCAGGTACCGACGGCGGACTCGCAGGTCAGGACCGAACGGGTCTTGACCTCCTCGACGCCACGGGAGACCAGTTCCTCGATGAGGACGTCGCCCAGGTCGGTGCCGGCCGGGGCCAGCACCTGGCCCTCGACCACGATGTCCTCGGCGAGGCAGCGCGCGTACACGGACGTCTCGACGTTCTCCGCCTTGCGCAGCACGCCGTCGGCGCCGCGCTCGGCGATCCGCAGCTTCAGACCGCGCTCGGTGCCGCAGTCCTCCTCGCGGATGATGACGTCCTGCGAGACGTCGACCAGACGACGGGTGAGGTAACCCGAGTCGGCGGTACGCAGAGCGGTGTCCGCCAGACCCTTACGGGCACCGTGGGTGGAGATGAAGTACTCCAGCACGGACAGGCCCTCACGGAACGACGCCTTGATCGGACGCGGGATCGTCTCGTTCTTCGCGTTCGACACCAGACCACGCATACCGGCGATCTGACGCATCTGCATCATGTTGCCTCGTGCACCCGAGTTCACCATCATGAAGATCGGGTTGGTCTTCGGGAAGTTGTCGTTCATCGCCTCGGCGACCTCGTTGGTCGCCTTGGTCCAGATCGCGATGAGCTCCTGCGTGCGCTCGTCCTTGGTGATCAGACCGCGCTCGTACTGCTTCTGGACCTTCTCGTCCTGCGCCTCGTAGCCCTTGACGATCTCCTTCTTCGCCTCGGGGACGACGACGTCGGAGATGGCCACGGTGACACCGGAACGGGTCGCCCAGTAGAAGCCGGCCGCCTTCAGGTTGTCGAGCGTCGCCGCCACGATGACCTTCGGGTAGCGCTCGGCGAGGTCGTTGACGATCTCGGAGAGCTGCTTCTTGCCCACCTCGTAGTCGACGAAGGGGTAGTCCTCGGGCAGCAGCTCGTTGAAGAGCGCGCGGCCCAGCGTGGTGTTCAGCCGGAAGCTGTCACCCTGCTGCCACTCCGGCTCGCCCTCCTCGCGGGCCGGCGGGGTCCAGCCGCGCGGCGGGATGGTGCCCACCGGGAAGCGGATGTCCACGCGCGACTGCAGCGACAGCTCGCCGGCGTCGAACGCCATGATCGCCTCGGCCACGGACGCGAACGAACGGCCCTCGCCCTTGACGTTGCGCATCTCGCCGTCGGTGGTGAGGAAGAACAGACCGAGGACCATGTCCTGGGTCGGCATCGTCACCGGACGGCCGTCGGCCGGCTTGAGGATGTTGTTCGAGGACAGCATCAGGATGCGGGCCTCGGCCTGCGCCTCCGCGGACAGCGGCAGGTGCACGGCCATCTGGTCACCGTCGAAGTCCGCGTTGAACGCGGTGCACACGAGCGGGTGGATCTGGATGGCCTTGCCCTCGACCAGCTGCGGCTCGAAGGCCTGGATGCCGAGGCGGTGCAGGGTGGGAGCACGGTTCAGCAGCACCGGGTGCTCGGCGATGACCTCTTCGAGGACGTCGTACACGACCGTGCGGCCGCGCTCCACCATGCGCTTGGCGCTCTTGATGTTCTGCGCGTGGTTCAGGTCGACCAGGCGCTTCATCACGAACGGCTTGAACAGCTCCAGCGCCATCGCCTTGGGCAGACCGCACTGGTGCAGCTTCAGCTGCGGGCCGACGACGATGACGGAACGCGCCGAGTAGTCGACACGCTTGCCGAGCAGGTTCTGCCGGAAGCGACCCTGCTTACCCTTCAGCATGTCCGACAGCGACTTCAGCGGACGGTTGCCGGGGCCCGTGACCGGGCGGCCACGACGGCCGTTGTCGAAGAGCGCGTCGACGGCCTCCTGGAGCATGCGCTTCTCGTTGTTCACGATGATCTCGGGCGCGCCGAGGTCGAGAAGCCGCTTCAGGCGGTTGTTGCGGTTGATCACACGGCGGTACAGGTCGTTCAGGTCGGAGGTCGCGAAGCGGCCACCGTCCAGCTGCACCATCGGACGCAGGTCCGGCGGGATGACCGGGACGCAGTCCAGGACCATGCCCTTGGGGCTGTTGGAGGTCTGCAGGAACGCGGAGACGACCTTCAGCCGCTTCAGGGCGCGGGTCTTCTTCTGGCCCTTGCCGGTGCGGATGATCTCGCGGAGCTTCTCGGCCTCCTCGTCGAGGTCGAAGGACTCCAGGCGCTTCTGCAGCGCGGCGGCGCCCATCGAGCCGTCGAAGTAGGTGCCGAAGCGGTCGCGCAGCTCGCGGTAGAGCAGCTCGTCGCCCTCCAGGTCCTGGACCTTGAGGTTCTTGAACCGGTTCCACACCTCGTCGAGGCGGTCGATCTCGCGCTGCGCGCGGTCGCGCAGCTGCTTCATCTCGCGCTCGGCACCCTCGCGCACCTTGCGGCGCACGTCGGCCTTGGCGCCCTCGGCCTCCAGCTCGGCCAGGTCGGTCTCGAGCTTCTTGGCGCGGGCCTCCAGGTCGGCGTCGCGGCGGTTCTCGATCTGCTGGCGCTCGACCGAGACGTGCGCCTCCAGGGAAGGCAGGTCGCGCTGACGGCGCTCCTCGTCGACGTACGTGATCATGTACGCCGCGAAGTAGATGACCTTCTCGAGGTCCTTCGGCGCCAGGTCCAGCAGGTAGCCGAGGCGCGAGGGGACACCCTTGAAGTACCAGATGTGGGTGACGGGGGCGGCGAGCTCGATGTGGCCCATCCGCTCACGGCGCACCTTGGCGCGCGTGACCTCGACGCCACAGCGCTCGCAGATGATGCCCTTGAAGCGGACGCGCTTGTACTTGCCGCAGTAGCACTCCCAGTCCCGGGTCGGACCGAAGATCTTCTCGCAGAAGAGTCCGTCCTTCTCGGGCTTGAGGGTGCGGTAGTTGATGGTCTCGGGCTTCTTGACCTCGCCGTGGCTCCACTGACGGATGTCGTCAGCGGTGGCCAGGCCGATCCGGAGCTCGTCGAAGAAGTTGACGTCGAGCACTATGCGTCAATCCCTCTCAGGGTCGTAAGTCTGTGGTCTGTACGGGGGCCTGGGGGTCGGCGGGGCCCCTGGTGGGTCAGGGGCCCCGCCGGACTCCCGTCAGACCTCTTCGACGCTGCTCGGCTCGCGCCGGGACAGGTCGATACCGAGCTCCTCCGCAGCGCGGAAGACGTCCTCGTCGGTGTCGCGCATCTCGATGGACATACCGTCGCTGGACAGCACCTCCACGTTCAGGCAGAGCGACTGCATCTCCTTGATGAGCACCTTGAAGGACTCGGGGATGCCGGGCTCGGGGATGTTCTCGCCCTTGACGATGGCCTCGTAGACCTTCACGCGGCCGGTGACGTCGTCGGACTTGATGGTCAGCAGCTCCTGGAGCGCGTAAGCGGCGCCGTAGGCCTCGAGTGCCCACACCTCCATCTCACCGAACCGCTGGCCACCGAACTGGGCCTTACCACCCAGCGGCTGCTGGGTGATCATCGAGTACGGGCCGGTCGAACGGGCGTGCAGCTTGTCGTCGACCAGGTGGTGCAGCTTCAGGATGTACATGTAGCCGACCGAGATCGGGTCCGGGAACGGCTCACCGCTACGGCCGTCGAACAGCCGCGCCTTGCCGGACGGGAGCACCATGCGCTCGCCGTCGCGGTTCGGGATGGTGTGCTGCAGCAGACCCGCCAGCTCGTCCTCGCGGGCACCGTCGAAGACCGGGGTGGCGACGTTGGTGCGCGGGGCGACCTTGTCGGCACCGATGGCCTGCAGGCGCTGCGCCCACTCGTCGGCGAGGCCGGAGACGTCCCAGCCGCGGCTGGCGAGCCAGCCGAGGTGGATCTCCAGGACCTGTCCCGGGTTCATTCGGGACGGCACACCCAGCGGGTTGAGGATGATGTCGACCGGGGTGCCGTCCTCCAGGAACGGCATGTCCTCGATCGGCAGGATCTTGGAGATGACACCCTTGTTGCCGTGGCGGCCGGCGAGCTTGTCACCGTCGGTGATCTTGCGCTTCTGCGCGACGTAGACGCGGACCAGCTGGTTCACGCCCGGCGGCAGCTCGTCGCCCTCCTCGCGGTCGAAGACGCGCACGCCGATGACCTTGCCGGTCTCGCCGTGCGGCACCTTCAGCGAGGTGTCACGGACCTCACGGGCCTTCTCACCGAAGATCGCGCGCAGCAGGCGCTCCTCGGGGGTCAGCTCGGTCTCACCCTTCGGGGTGACCTTGCCGACGAGGATGTCACCGGCGATGACCTCGGCACCGATGCGGATGATGCCGCGCTCGTCGAGGTCGGCGAGGACCTCCTCGGAGACGTTCGGGATGTCCCGGGTGATCTCCTCGGGGCCGAGCTTGGTGTCACGGGCGTCGACCTCGTGCTCCTCGATGTGGATCGAGGAGAGGACGTCGTCCTGCACGAGGCGCTGCGACAGGATGATCGCGTCCTCGTAGTTGTGACCCTCCCACGGCATGAACGCCACGAGCAGGTTCTTGCCCAGGGCCATCTCGCCGTTCTGGGTGGCCGGACCGTCGGCGAGGACCTGGCCCTCGATGACGCGGTCGCCCTCGTTGACGATGACCTTCTGGTTGACCGAGGTGCCCTGGTTGGAGCGGGCGAACTTGGCCAGGCGGTACGTGATGTACGTGCCGTCGTCGTTGGCGGTGGTGATGTAGTCCGCGGAGACCTCCTGGACCACACCGGCCTTCTCGGCCTTGACGACGTCGCCGGCGTCGACGGCGGAGCGGTACTCCATGCCGGTACCGACGAGCGGGGCCTCCGACTTAATCAGCGGAACGGCCTGGCGCATCATGTTCGCGCCCATGAGGGCACGGTTGGCGTCGTCGTGCTCGAGGAACGGGATCATGGCGGTCGCGACCGACACCATCTGGCGCGGCGAGACGTCCATGTAGTCCACGTCCTCGGGGCCGACGTAGTCGACCTCGCCGCCACGACGGCGGACCAGGACGCGGCTCTCCTCGAAGCGGAGGTCGTCCGTCAGCGGCGCGTTGGCCTGCGCGATGACGAAGCGGTCCTCCTCGTCGGCGGTCAGGTAGTCGACCTCGTCGGTGACCTGACCGTCGATGACCTTGCGGTACGGGGTCTCGACGAAACCGAACGCGTTGACCCGGCCGTAGGAGGCGAGCGAGCCGATCAGACCGATGTTCGGGCCTTCGGGCGTCTCGATCGGGCACATGCGGCCGTAGTGCGAGGGGTGCACGTCACGGACCTCGAAGCCGGCCCGCTCACGGGAGAGACCACCCGGACCAAGAGCCGACAGACGGCGCTTGTGGGTGAGACCCGACAGCGGGTTGTTCTGGTCCATGAACTGCGACAGCTGGCTGGTGCCGAAGAACTCCTTGATGGAGGCGACGACCGGCCGGATGTTGATCAGGGTCTGCGGCGTGATCGCCTCGACGTCCTGGGTCGTCATGCGCTCGCGCACGACGCGCTCCATACGGGCGAGACCCGTACGGACCTGGTTCTGGATCAGCTCGCCGACGCTGCGCAGGCGGCGGTTGCCGAAGTGGTCGATGTCGTCGGTCTCGACGACGACCGTCTCGCCGTTGTCACCGGTGGTCTCGGTCTCGCCGGCGTGCAGCTTCACCAGGTACTTGATCGTCGCGATGATGTCCTCGACGGTCAGGATGCCCGCGTCCAGCGGGGTGTCCGTACCCAGCTTCTTGTTGACCTTGTAGCGGCCGACCTTGGCGAGGTCGTAGCGCTTGGGGTTGAAGTAGAGGTTCTCCAGCAGCGTCTGCGCGGCCTCGCGCGTGGGGGGCTCGCCCGGGCGCAGCTTGCGGTAGATGTCGAGCAGCGCGTCGTCCTGGCCCTGGGTGTGGTCCTTCTCCAGGGTGGCGCGCATCGACTCGTAGTCGCCGAACTCCTCGAGGATCTGCTCGGTGGTCCAGCCGAGCGCCTTCAGCAGCACGGTGACCGACTGCTTGCGCTTGCGGTCGATGCGGACACCGACCATGTCACGCTTGTCGATCTCCATCTCCAGCCAGGCACCCCGGGACGGGATGATCTTGGCGGAGAAGATGTCCTTGTCGGATGTCTTGTCGATGCTGGAGTCGAAGTAGACACCGGGGGAACGGACCAGCTGCGACACCACGACACGCTCGGTGCCGTTGATGACGAAAGTGCCCTTGTTCGTCATGAGCGGGAAGTCGCCCATGAAGACGGTCTGGGACTTGATCTCACCGGTCTCGTTGTTGGTGAACTCGGCGGTGACGAAGAGCGGGGCGGCGTACGTGAAGTCGCGCTCCTTGCACTCGTCGATGGAGTTCTTCGGCGGCTCGAAGCGGTGGTCCCGGAACGTCAGCGACATCGACCCGGAGAAGTCCTCGATCGGGGAGATCTCCTCGAAGATCTCCTCCAGACCGGACTTGGTGGGGACGTCCTGACCGTTCTCCAGAGCCTCCTCGACCCGAGTCTGCCAGGCGGTGTTGCCGAGCAGCCAGTCGAAGCTCTCGGTCTGCAGCGCGAGCAGGTTCGGAACCTCGAGGGGCTCCTTGATCTTTGCAAAGGAGATGCGCAGCGGGGCGGTGCTGGCGCCGTTGTTCGTATTCGCGGTCGAGGCAGTGCGCGAGGCGGCCAAGAGGGGGTCCTTCCGAGGGCTCGGACTCACTACGCGCGTACCGGTCCCTCTCCTGTACACAGGGACGGAAACCCCAGGTCGGGGGGCATCGGTCGACTGTGCTCAAGTGAGGGCAGACCCCTGGTGACGGGCAGGGGACAGCTAACAGGCAGCGCAAAGGGTCAGTGTAGCCACTTGGCACACTGATGTCCAGCGCGGGTTCTCGACGACCCTCGTTGTGCTCAACGCCTCTCTCAACGCCCTCGGCATCCTGCCCTCAACGCACGTTGATACTGCCCTCTTCGTCGTCGATCCATGCCTCGGATTCGGATCCATGTGACGACGCGTCCTGAGAATTGCGCGCTGCGTGCGGTTCGTCAAGGGCTCCTTGCCGGAACCGGGGCGTCCGAAGACACGACGAAGATCACCTTACCCCGCACGAACACAGGTGCAAGGCAGCCCTCGCCGGGCTCCGGGGAACGCCGAAGGGCGACCACCCGGATGGATGATCGCCCTTCGGTGCGTTCGCGTTACAGCCCTAGCGGGCCGTTGTGGCGCTCGCGAGGGTCTTACTTGACCTCGACGGAGGCACCGGCGCCCTTGAGGGCCTCGGCGGCCTTGTCAGCGGCCTCCTTGTTGACCTTCTCGAGGACCGGCTTCGGGGTGCCGTCGACGAGGTCCTTGGCCTCCTTCAGACCCAGGGAGGTCAGCTCACGCACGACCTTGATGACCTGGATCTTCTTGTCGCCGGCGCCGGTGAGGATGACGTCGAACTCGTCCTTCTCCTCCTCGGCCTCGGCGGCAGCGCCACCGGCGGCACCGCCGGCCACGACGACCGGGGCGGCAGCGGCAGCGGTGACGTCGAACTTCTCCTCGAACGCCTTCACGAACTCGGAGAGCTGGATCAGGGTCATGCCCTCGAACTCGGCGAGCAGTTCGTCCTGGGTGAGAGCCATGATGGCTTTCCTTCCACTAAATCGGCTGGTGCCGGATGTACATGAATGGCGGGCGTACGTTCGGCCCGCTACGACCGCTGCCGTCAGGCGGCGGTCATGATGCGAGCCGAATTACTCGGCACCGCCCTGCTCGGCCTGCTTGGCGCGCAGCGCGTCCACGGTGCGGACGAGCTTCGACGGCAGCGCCTGGAAGACGGAGGCAGCCTGGGACTGCTTCGCCTTGAAGGCACCGGCCAGCTTGCTGAGCAGAACCTCGCGGGACTCGAGGTCCGCAAGCTTCTTGATCTCGTCGGCGGACAGCGCCTTGCCGTCAAGGACACCGCCCTTGATGACGAGATTCGGGTTCTCCTTGGCGAAGTCACGCAGACCCTTCGCCGACTCCACCGGGTCACCGGTGACGAAGGCGACGGCCGTCGGGCCAGCGAAGAGCTGGTCCTCCAGCGTGATCCCGGCCTCCTTGGCCGCAATCTTGGTCAGCGTGTTCTTCACCACGGCGTACTGGGCGTTCTCACCGAGCGACCGGCGCAGCGTCTTGAGCTGCGCCACGGTGAGACCGCGGTACTCGGTCAGCACGGCGGCGTTGGAGCTGCGGAACTTGTCCGTCAGCTCCGCAACCGCGGCAGCCTTGTCGGGCCTCGCCATAGAGCCTCGGCCTCCTTCCGGGTGATTCGGACCGCGCGGACCCGAAGGAGGACTGGGTAAAACGAAACGCCCCGGCGCAGGCGCACGGGGCGGACTCGACCGGTCTTGCACGCGCGGGGCGCGCACTTCCGGGAGTACTTCCACTGACACCTGCGCGGGTCGTCCACTTTTCAGCGGATCCTTCGGCCACCGCACCCTCACGCGAGCGCACGGCAACGACCAGCGGTCTTTGGCTTCCCCGAGAGAGTACGGGACCGTCTCCCCCCAGAGCAAATCGGACCGTTTACGGCGCGGGTGCGGTGGGGATAGGGCGACGGATCGCGGTGGCGTCTCGCCGGTACGGCGCGGAGACGTGATGCGGGCCGGGGCGGTGCGAGCCGGGACGGGCCGTAGGGCGTGACGGGCCGGGGCAGGCTTCTGCGTGGCCTCACGTGGGCGGTGGGCGCCCGGGGCGGGGCGCCGGGCTCCCCCGGGCGCCGGTCGGCGTGCGCAGGGCTCTGCGTGGCCGTGGGGCGGCTCCGGGGGATGCCGGTCGGGCTGGGGGGAGTCGGGCTCAGGCTCAGGAGGCCGTGCCCGTGCCGCCCGTGGTCATGCCGCTGGACTTCATCATGTCCGCGAAGTCCTTGGTGTCGGCGGCCGGCGGGGCCTCGGCGTCGACCTTCACGCCGTAGTCCGAGTACAGCGTGGTGTTGTTCAGGGTGCCATTGGCGGTGTCGGCCTTCTCGGTCTTCTTGACCAGCAGGTCCTGGTCGTTGACCCAGATGTCGATGGTCTCCGTGGTGATGCCGGCCTGGCTGAGCTGCTTCTTCAGGGCCGCCATCTGGTCGGCGTCGAGGTTGCTGGTCTTGTCGGCGAGGTCGGCGACCTTCACCTTGCCCGAGTAGTGCGTGGTGTGGGCGCCGTCGACGCTCTCCTCGCCGACCTTCTTGACGTCGCCGGAGGCCAGCAGCATCTTCACCGACTGGTTCGGCGTGGCGTTCTGCAGCTGGTCCTTCATGTACGACCCCGACGCGCCGCCGAGCTTGGCGAGGTCGTCGTAGGAGTACTTGATCCAGTGCTTGCCGCCGCCCGCCTGCTGGGCGTAGGTGTCGCTCATGTGCGCGTAGTACGCGTCCTGGAGGTACCGGGCCTCCATCGACTGGTTGCCGGCCTTCTTCATCAGCTCGGCCATCTGGCCGCCGGTGTAGGTGATGGTCAGGTTGCCCTTGAGGCCGTCGCTCCAGGTGAGGGCGCCGTTCGCCGTCATCGCCATGAGGTCGCCGAGGGACGTCGTGGAGCGCACCTTGGCCGAGTCGGCCTGGTCGGTGGACTTCTCCACGGACCGCAGCGCGGCGATCGGGCTGAGGTGTATCGCGCCCTTGCCGGCCGCCTTGTCACCGCCCTTGTCGCCGCCCTTGTCCGAGTCGGAGGAGCCGCAGGCGGCCACTCCGGTCAGCGCGGCGACCACCGCGATCGAAAGGGTCGCCCGGCGCACGGTCGTGCTCTTCATCTGTTCCCACCCCTGTTGAGTGTCCTGTGCCTGCACCGTAGCCCAGGCCACTGACAGTCGTTCGAAAGGACGTACACAGAAAGGACGGGCCCGGAACCGGAGAGGTTCCAGGGCCCGCCCTTTTGTCTACGCGTCCCTGACGCGGCTACCACGCTGAGCCAGGGCTCAGACGGCGGCCGGGTCCTCCTCGACGAGGAGGTTGCGGGTGCGGTTCGGGTCGACCGGGATGCCGGGGCCCATCGTGGTGGTGATGGCGGCCTTCTTGATGTAGCGACCCTTGGCGGCGGACGGCTTCAGACGGAGGATCTCCTCCAGCGCGGCGCCGTAGTTCTCCACCAGCTTGGCGTCGTCGAAGGACGCCTTGCCGATGATGAAGTGCAGGTTCGAGTGCTTGTCGACGCGGAACTCGATCTTGCCGCCCTTGATGTCGGTGACGGCCTTGGTGACATCGGGGGTGACGGTGCCGGTCTTCGGGTTCGGCATCAGACCACGCGGGCCGAGGACGCGGCCGAGGCGGCCGACCTTGCCCATGAGGTCCGGGGTGGCGACGACGGCGTCGAAGTCCAGACGGCCCTTCGCGACCTCGTCGATCAGCTCGTCGGCACCGACGATGTCGGCGCCCGCGGCACGCGCGGCCTCGGCACGGTCGCCGGTCGCGAAGACCAGGACCCGGGCGGTCTTACCGGTGCCGTGCGGAAGGTTCACGGTGCCACGGACCATCTGGTCGGCCTTGCGCGGGTCGACACCCAGACGGAAGGCGACCTCGACGGTGGCGTCGAACTTGGTCGTGGAGGTCTCCTTGGCGAGACGGACGGCCTCGAGCGGGGCGTACAGCTTCTCCCGGTCGATCTTGGCGTCCGCAGCGCGGAGAGCCTTGCTGCGCTTGCTCACAACTTGCTCCTGTGTGTTCTGAAAGGAGTCGTGGTCCCTGGGCCGAGCAGGCCCTGCCACGTGCGGCCGCTAAATGCGGGCAGCCGCATGACTGCTACGAAGGTGGGGTTCAGCCCTCGACCGTGACGCCCATGGAACGCGCGGTACCGGCGATGATCTTCGCGGCGGCGTCCAGGTCGTTCGCGTTCAGGTCGGGCATCTTGGTCTGGGCGATCTCGCGGACCTGCGCCTGGGTGATCTTGGCGACCTTGGTCTTGTGCGGCTCGCCGGAGCCCTTCTCGATGCCCGCGGCCTTGAGGATCATCTTCGCGGCCGGCGGCGTCTTGGTGACGAAGGTGAAGGAACGGTCCTCGTAGACCGTGATCTCCACCGGGATGACCCAACCGCGCTGCGACTCGGTCGCGGCGTTGTAGGCCTTGCAGAACTCCATGATGTTGACGCCGTGCTGACCCAGCGCCGGGCCGACCGGCGGAGCCGGGTTGGCGGCGCCGGCCTGGATCTGGAGCTTGATGAGCCCCGTGACCTTCTTCTTCTTGGGAGGCATGCTCTCTCCGGGTCCTTACTGAGAGGTTGATGGCCGTCTGCGACTGCCGGATCCATGCCGATGCACGATCCCGCAGATGGCATACCGCACAACGATAGCCGCTGTCCCTACGAGACAAGAAATCCCCCAGGTCAGGCGTCCTGTGCGGATTCTTCGGGGCGCCGATCGCGCAACACGTGCACGGCCGCGGCGAGCAGCGCGAGCAGGGTCGCGCCCACGGGCACGGCGAGCAGCGCGGCGACGGTCCCGCGCCCGGTGTCGGCGGCGAGCGCCACCCGCTCCGGATCGCCCGGCTCGGCGCGCACGGACACCGTGTCGCCCTCGGCGTGGCCCCGCGCGCGCGTGCCGACCGGCAGGCCGGCCGTCACCCGCTCCCCCGCGACGGCGTACGTCACCGTGCAGCGGCCGAGGAGGCAGGCCCCGTCATGGAAGGTGGCCGCGACCGGCTCGGCGCCGCGCAGGCCGGTGCGCTGCCAGGCCGCGGGTACGCAGACGGCGTACAGCAGGACCAGCGGCACCAGCACGGCCACGGCGACGAGGGCGGGCCGGACACGGCGGAAGCGCCCCGGGCCGGTGTTCACCGGCGGGGCGCTCCCGGGATGTGTGCTCAGTTCTTCTGGATCTGGTCGAAGGACAGCTCGACCGGGGTCTCCCGGCCGAAGATCTCGACCAGGCCCTTGACCTTCTTGGAGTCGGGGTTGATCTCGTTGATGGTCGCCTGGAGCGTGGCGAACGGGCCGTCGGTGACGGTGACCGAGTCGCCGACCTCGAAGTCCAGCACCTGGACCTCGACCTTGCGCTGCGGGGCGGGCTTGCCCTCGGCCTCGGCGGCCTCGCGGGCGGCCTTCTCCTCGGCCTCCGGGGCGAGCATCTTGACGATCTCGTCCAGGGTCAGCGGGTAGGGGTCGTAGGCGTTGCCGACGAAGCCGGTGACGCCCGGGGTGTTGCGGACGACGCCCCAGGACTCGTTGGTCAGGTCCATGCGGACCAGGACGTAACCCGGCAGCTTGTTCTGCTTGATCGTCTTGCGGTCGCCGTTCTTGATCTGGACGACCTCCTCCTGCGGCACCTCGGCCTGGAAGATGTAGTCCTCGACGTTCAGCGAGACGGCGCGCTGCTCCAGGTTGGTCTTCACGCGGTTCTCGTAACCGGCGTAGGTGTGGATGACGTACCACTCGCCGGGCAGGGTGCGCAGTTCCTCGCGCAGGGCCTGGACCGGGTCGACCGGGGCGGCGGGCTCGGCCTCGGCGGCCTCCGCGACGGCTTCCCCGTCGGTCTCGTCGCCCTCGCCCTCGTCCTCGGAGTCGTCCGCGTCGGAGTCGTCCTCGTCCTCGGCGTGCACGGCGGCCTCCTCGGCCGGCTCCCCCGCCTCGGCCTCGGCAGCCTCGAACTCGTCCTGGTCGTCCGCGCCCTCGACGATGTCGAGCTCGTCGTCCACCGTCTCGGCAGCCTGCCCGCGGGGCTCAGTGGCGTCGTCGTTCAGGTTCGGGTCAGACACGATGGCTGCTTCTTCCTGGATACATAGGGGTGGAACATGCGAAAAGGGGCGCCGGTACCACGGCGCCCTTCGCTTTTGGCTCAGCCGAAGACGTACTTGGCCGCGTGGTCGAGCCCATAGTCAATCACGGTCACCAGAGCGATCATGATGACGACGAAGAAGATCACCACGGTGGTGTACGAAGTCAGCTGGTTGCGCGTCGGCCAGACGACCTTGCGGAGCTCCGCGATGATCTGGCGGTAGAAGGTGGCGAGGCGCTTCAGCGGGCCCTTCTTGGCGCGCTTTCCGCCCTTGCGGGCCTTCTTGGACTCGGGCACCTCGTCCTGGGCGTCAGGCGTGTCGATGGAGCCTACGGCGTCCGTCATAGTCCTCACCTGATCCCGGGTCGTGGCCGTGCCGCGCCCGGTTTCTGAGCCGCACGGCGGTGCATTGCTGTACGTACATGCGCACACATCCTGGCGGTGTGTGTAGCAGGGCCGGAGGGACTTGAACCCCCAACCGCCGGTTTTGGAGACCGGTGCTCTACCAATTGAGCTACGACCCTTTGGTGTCCCCCAACGTACCGCATCCGACCGGGTGCCCGATGTGCACCGGCTCGGCGGCGTCCGCGAGAGGCCAACGAGGTGAGAGTGTACGTGGTCCGGGGCCCGGCGTCGAACAGAAAGTGCCCGTCGGGGTCGCGGAAGGGAAGATCGTCCTGGCCGGGGGCCGGATTCGGACCCCTGTTCACCCCTCGGCCGCCGGCTGCCCAGTCTGTGAAACCCGTGTGCCGGGGACATTTCCGGTCTGGAACGATGGGCCGCATGAGCGCTGCAATCCCTCCCACCGAGCGCCGGGTCTCCGCCCGAGTCGGCGCGATCTCCGAGTCCGCCACCCTCGCCGTGGACGCCAAGGCCAAGGCCCTGAAGGCCGCCGGGCGTCCGGTGATCGGCTTCGGCGCCGGTGAGCCCGACTTCCCGACCCCGGACTACATCGTCGAGGCGGCCGTCGAGGCCTGCAAGAACCCCAAGTTCCACCGCTACACCCCGGCCGGCGGCCTGCCCGAGCTGAAGGCCGCGATCGCCGCCAAGACGCTGCGCGACTCCGGCTGGGAGCCCGACGTCTCCCAGATCCTGGTCACCAACGGCGGCAAGCAGGCCATCTACGAGGCCTTCGCCGCGATCCTGGACCCGGGCGACGAGGTCATCGTCCCGGCGCCGTACTGGACGACGTACCCGGAGTCCATCCGCCTGGCCGGCGGTGTCCCGGTGGAGGTCGTCGCGGACGAGACCACCGGTTACCGGGTCTCGGTGGAGCAGCTGGAGGCGGCGCGCACGGAGCGGACGAAGGTGGTCCTCTTCGTCTCCCCGTCCAACCCGACCGGCGCGGTGTACTCCGAGGCCGAGACCGAGGCGATCGGCCGCTGGGCCCTCGAGCACGGCCTGTGGGTGCTCACCGACGAGATCTACGAGCACCTGGTCTACGGCGACGCCGCCGCGGTGTCCCTGCCGGCGCTCCTGCCCGAGCTGCGCGACAAGTGCGTCGTGGTCAACGGCGTGGCGAAGACGTACGCCATGACCGGCTGGCGCGTGGGCTGGGTCATCGGCCCGAAGGACGTCGTCAAGGCCGCGACGAACCTCCAGTCGCACGCCACCTCCAACGTCTCCAACGTGGCCCAGGCGGCCGCCCTGGCCGCCGTCTCGGGCGACCTGGAGGCCGTGGCGAGGATGCGCGAGGCGTTCGACCGGCGCCGCAAGACCATCGTGCGGATGCTCAACGAGATCGACGGCGTGGTCTGCCCGGAGCCCGAGGGCGCGTTCTACGCCTACCCCTCGGTCAAGGCGCTGCTCGGCAAGGAGATCCGCGGCAAGCGCCCGCAGGACACCGTCGAGCTGGCCGCGCTGATCCTGGAGGAGGCCGAGGTCGCGGTCGTCCCGGGCGAGGCGTTCGGCACGCCGGGCTACCTGCGGCTGTCGTACGCGCTCGGCGACGAGGACCTCGTCGAGGGCGTGAGCCGCATCCAGAAGCTGCTGGCGGAGGCGCGGGACTAGTTCCCGGCCGCCACGCGCGCGTGCGGGCCGTCTCCCTGCGGGGAGGCGGCCCGTTCGTGTGTGCGGGCAAGCCCACCTACGGTGAAACGGCTACCGGGAAGGCGGTGGCGTACGGCAGGATCTGGGAATGGAGCGTGTACGTGATCTCTCTGAGCTGCCGAAAGCCCATCTGCACCTGCACTTCACCGGGTCGATGCGACCAGGGACCGTGCTGGAGCTGGCCGACAAGTACGGCGTACGGCTGCCCGACACGCTGAGGGACGCCCTGGTCAGCGGGGATCCGCCCCGGCTGCGCGCCACGGACGAGCGGGGCTGGTTCCGTTTCCAGCGGCTGTACGACGCGGCCCGCTCCTGCCTGCGCACCCCGGAGGACATCCAGCGCCTGGTCCGGGAGGCCGCGGAGGAGGACCTGAAGGACGGCTCGGGCTGGCTGGAGATCCAGGTGGACCCGACGTCGTACGCGCCCCGGCTCGGCGGTCTGATCCCGGCGCTGGAGGTCATCCTGGACGCGGTCGACACGACCTCCCGGGAGACCGGCCTCGGCATGCGCGTCCTGGTCGCCGCGAACCGCATGAAGCACCCGCTGGACGCGCGCACGCTGGCCCGGCTGGCGGTGCGCTACGCGGACCGCGGCGTGGTCGGCTTCGGGCTCTCCAACGACGAGCGGCGGGGTCTGGCGCGGGACTTCGACCGGGCCTTCCACATCGCCCGCGAGGCGGGTCTGCTGTCGGCCCCGCACGGCGGCGAGCTGGCCGGCCCGCCGTCGGTGCGGGACTGTCTGGACGACCTGCACGCCTCCCGGATCGGGCACGGGGTGCGGGCCGCGGAGGACCCGCGGCTGCTGAAGCGGCTGGCCGACCGGGGCGTGACCTGCGAGGTGTGCCCGGCCTCGAACGTGGCGCTCGGCGTGTACGAGAAGCCGCAGGACGTCCCGCTGCGCACCCTCTTCGAGGCGGGCGTGCCGATGGCGCTGGGCGCGGACGACCCGCTGCTGTTCGGCTCGCGGCTGGCCGCGCAGTACGAGATCGCCCGGCACGTCCACGGCTTCTCGGACGCGGAGCTCGCCGAGCTGGCCCGGCAGTCGGTGCGGGGCTCGGCCGCGCCCGAGGAGGACAAGGCGCGGCTGCTGGCGGGCGTGGACGACTGGCTGGCCCGTCCGGCCGCCTAGGCCGCCCGGCGGGGCCGTGGGATCACGTGGCGGGGTCCTGCGGGGTCCGGATGCCGCCGAGCAGGGTCCGGGCGAGGCGGGTGGCGAACTCGTCCACCGGGGGCCGCCGCCCGGTCTCGGTGGCGTCGTAGGCGAAGGCCCGCTGGGCGCAGGCGCCCAGGAGGAGTGAGGCGGCGGCGTAGGTGTCGGCGTCGGCGCGGACCCGGCCGGCGGCCTGTTCGGCGCGGAGGTAGGCGTCCACGCCCTGGATGGGCAGGTGGGGGCCGGAGCCGAGGGCGCGCAGGGTGTCGTCGTGGCGCCGTTTGAGGTGGGTCTCGGCGTACAGGGAGGCCACGATCGGGAAGCTCTGCTCGTAGAAGAGCGCGGCCTGCCGGGCGATCTCGGTGAGGTTCTCCTCCAGGGTGGCCCGTCCCGGGGCGGCGGCGAGGCCGTCGAGCAGCGGGGTGAGCCGGGGCAGCCGCTCGGTGAGGACCCGTACGAACAGCTCTTCCTTGCTGTCGAAGTACTTGTAGAGGGCCGCTTCGGAGCAGCCGGCCGCGCGGGCGATCTCCTTGGTGGTGGCGCGGGCGAGCCCGACGGTGAGCATCAGCTCGTGGGCGGCGTCGAGGATGCGCACACGCGCGGGCTTCGTCTCCACGGGCTCCATGGGATTCCTCTCGGCCTTGACGGGTGGGTGAGTGCTTACCCACTCTAGGAGGGGGAGGGGTGAGTGAGTGCTCACCCACCCGCTGTCGGGGCGGGGTACGGGAGGAAAGTCACCATGAAGCTCACTGTTTTCGGCGCCACCGGGGGAACCGGCCGCGAGCTGGTCCGCCAGGCCCTGGACGCCGGTCACGAGGTCACGGCGGTCGTCCGGGACCCCGCCAGGCTCCCGGTGTCCGGGGACCGCCTGGAGGTCGTCCGCAGCGGCCTGGACGACCCCGAGGAGCTGCGCGCCGCCGTCCGGGGCCGGTACGCCGTCCTGTCCGGCCTGGGGCCGCGCGGCCGCAAGGCCGACGGGGTGACCGCGCGGCTGACCCGTGCGATCACCGGTGCCATGGAGGCGGAGGGGGTGCGCCGGCTGCTGGTGGTCAGCGCCAGCCCGGTCGGCCCGGCCCCCGAGGGCGACGGCCCCCTGGACCGCGCGGTGCGGGGCATCGTGTCGGCGGTCCTGAAGGACGTGTACGCCGATCTGCGCGAGATGGAGGCCGATCTGGCCCGCAGCGACACCGACTGGACGTGCGTACGGCCGCCGCGGCTCCAGGACAAGCCGCTCACCGGCCGCTACCGCACGGTCGTCGGCGGCACCCCCGTCAAGGGCCGCTTCCTCGCGCGCGCGGACGTCGCGCACGCGATGCTGTCGATGATCGACGCCAAGGAGACCGTGCGGCAGGGCGTGGGAGTGGCGTACTGAGCCGGTACGGCGGCTCGCGCGAGACCCGTCCCCACAGATTCGCGAGACCCGTCCCTACAGGCTCACGCCGACGGTCACCGGCTCGTTGACGAGCGTGACGCCGAAGGCCGCGCGGACCCCGTCGACCACCTCGCGGGCCAGGGCGAGCAGGTCCTCCGTGGTGGCCTCGCCCCGGTTGGTCAGGGCGAGGGTGTGCTTGGTGGAGATGCGGGCGGGCCCGGTGCCGTAGCCCTTGGTGAAGCCCGCCTTGTCGATCAGCCAGGCCGCGGAGGTCTTCGTACGGCCCTGCCCCGCCGGGTAGGCGGGCGGTTCGACGCCCTCGCCCAGCCGCTCGCGCACGCGCGCGTGGAAGGCGGCGAACTGTTCGTCGGTGAGGATCGGGTTGGTGAAGAAGGAACCGGCGGACCAGGTGTCGTGGTCCTCGGGGTCCAGCACCATGCCCTTGCCGGCGCGCAGCCTCAGCACGGTCGCGCGGGCGTCGGCGAGCGGCACCCGGTCGCCGGTCGCCACGCCGAGCGCGCGGGCGGTCTCGGCGTACTTCAGCGGCGCGGACAGCCCGTGCGCGTCCTCCAGCTCGAAGCGGACCCGGAGGACGACATAGCGGTCCGGGTCGGCCTTGAAGCGGCTGTGGCGGTAGGAGAAGGCGCACTCCTCGTTCGTCAGGGTGACGGTCTCGCCGGCCCGGCGGTCGTACGCGATCACCTCGGTGATCGTCGAGGAGACCTCCTGGCCGTAGGCGCCCACGTTCTGGATCGGCGTGGCGCCCGCGGAGCCGGGAATGCCGGCCAGGCACTCGATCCCGGCGAGCCCGGCCTCCACGGTGCGGGCGACGGCGTCGCTCCACACCTCGCCGGCCGCCAGCTCCAGCGTGGTGCCGCGCAGTTCGCACCCGCGCGTGGCGATGCGCAGCGCGGTGCCGTCGAACCCCTTGTCGCCGATGACCAGGTTCGAGCCGCCGCCGATGACCAGCAGCGGCGTGCCGCTGTCGTCGGCCTCGCGGACCGCGGCGATCACCTCGGCGTCGGTGCCGGCCGTGACCAGCCGGGTAGCGGTGCCGCCCAGCCGGAAGGTGGTCAGCGGGGCAAGGGGGGCGTCGTGGAGTACCTGCACGGGGCCAAGCGTACGAGACGTCACCGAGGGGGCCGGGCAGGCGGGGACCCCTGCCCGCGGTCGGCCTGCGGGGCCGCGAAGGCGGACCGGCACGTAAGGCGCGCGACATGTAACGCGACAGGTAAGGGGCGCCCTCACGACAAGGACGCCCCTTACCTCTGCTCCGGACCCGTCAGGCCAGGCGTACGACCGCCCGGGACATGCCCAGCACCTTCTGGCCGGCGCTCATAGCCGTCAGGTCCACCCGGACGGTGTGGTCGTCCAGCTTGGCCGCGACCTTGCCGCTGACCTCGATCAGCGCGCCCTGGTCGTCGTTCGGGACGACGACGGGCCGGGTGAAGCGGACGCCGTACTCCACGACCGCGCCCGGGTCCCCGGTCCAGTCCGTGACCACCCGGATCGCCTCGGCCATGGTGAACATGCCGTGCGCGATGACGTCCGGCAGGCCCACCTCCTTGGCGAACTTCTCGTTCCAGTGGATCGGGTTGAAGTCCCCCGAGGCACCGGCGTAGCGCACCAGCGTGGCGCGCGTCACGGGGAAGCTCCGCGCCGGCAGCTCGGTGCCGACCTCGACCTCGTCGTACGCGATCTTCGCCGTCATCGGATCCTCACGCCTCCTCGGCCGCGCGGGCCACGAGCTTGGTCCAGGCGGTCACGACGAGTTCGCCGGACTCGTCGTGGACCTCGCCGCGGATGTCCAGGATGTCGTTGCCCGCGAGGGACTTGATCGCCTCGATGGTGGAGGTGACCGTGAGCCGGTCGCCGGCGCGCACCGGGCGGGCGTAGGCGAACTTCTGGTCGCCGTGTACCACGCGGCTGTAGTCCAGGCCGAGCTGCGGGTCCTGGACGACCTGTCCGGCGGCCCGGAAAGTGATGGAGAACACGAAGGTCGGCGGGGCGATCACATCGGGGTAGCCGAATTCCTTGGCGGCCTCGGGATCGGTGTACACCGGGTTGGTCTCGCCCACCGCCTCGGCGAACTCGCGGATCTTCTCCCGGCCCACCTCATAGGGCGCGGTGGGCGGGTAGGTCCGTCCCACGAAGGACTGGTCGAGCGCCATGGCCCGGCACCTCCTGATCTTTGCTGTGATGGCCCCAAATTAGCCGGAAACCGGCCGGGGAATGCGCACGGGGCCGCTGGGGCGCTCGCTACGGAGTCGCTACGGAGGACGAGCCGGGGAAACGCCGTGAGGCCGCCCCCTCGGAAGGGGACGGCCTCACGAACGAGCCTGAATTTATCGCGTTTCGCGGTGCGCGGTGTGCGCGTTGCAACGCGGGCAGTGCTTCTTCATCTCAAGACGGTCCGGGTTGTTACGCCGGTTCTTCTTGGTGATGTAGTTCCGCTCCTTGCACTCCACGCAGGCCAGCGTGATCTTCGGGCGGACGTCGGTGGCAGCCACGTGAGTGCTCCTAAGACGAACGGATGGACTGGTTCAACGCAAGAAAGAGTAGCCGATCGAAGGACCGACCCCGCAATCGGCTACTGTCAGTAGCGGTGACCGGACTTGAACCGGTGACACAGCGATTATGAGCCGCTTGCTCTACCGACTGAGCTACACCGCTTTGATGAGATCAGCTCCCGCCTTGCGGCGGGAACCTCTCACACCAGAGCCCCAAAACGGAATCGAACCGTTGACCTTCTCCTTACCATGGAGACGCTCTGCCGACTGAGCTATTGGGGCGAGCGATGAAGACATTACACGGTCCGCCGCCGTTCGCCCAAATCCGTATCCCGCCGCCCGCCGGAGTGCCCTTCGCGGCCCGTCCGGCAGCCCCCCGCGGGGGGCCCGGCAAGGGCGGACCACGCCGGTACGACTATTGCGCTCCTGCCGGATCCGCGCGGCTCACGAGCCTAGGCTCGACTCGCCCTGCGTGATCTTGGGGCGACCCACGCGCCCCGCCCTCACGCCGGCCCGCCCGAGCCCCTCCCGCCCGACCCTGGAGCGCGATGCCCGACAGCCAGCCGCAGCCGCAACCGCCGTCGAACCCGCCGCGCCCGCCGGGGGTCCCGGGGCCGTCCGGCCCGGCCCTGCTGCTGTGCGGGGCGCGGCTGACCGACGGCCGGACCGTGGACGTACGGCTCGGCGGCGGGCGCATCGAGGCGGTGGGCACGGCCGGCAGTCTCGCGCCCGGCCCGGCGCGCACAGGGGTCACGCGCGTGGACCTGAGCGGCTATCTGCTGCTGCCGGCCCCGGCCGAACCACACGCCCACGGGGACACCGCGCTGTCCGCCGAGCACCCCGGCCCGGTGTCGTACGCCCCCAAGGACGTCCAGCGCCGGGCGACCCAGGCGGCCCTGCTGCACCTCGGGCTCGGTGCGACGGCGGTGCGCGCGCACGTGCGCGTGGGCGACGTCCAGGGGCTCGGCGCGCTCGGCGCGGTGCTGCGGGCCCGGCACTCGCTGCGGGGGCTCGCGGAGCTGACGACGGTGGCGATGCCCCGGCTGCTGACCGGGCTGGCCGGGGCCGACGGGCTGGCGATGCTGCGGGACGCGGTGAAGATGGGCGCGTCCGTGGTGGGCGGCTGCCCGGACCTGGACCCGGATCCCGCCGGCTATGCGGAGGCGGTCCTGGAGCTGGCCGCCGCGCACGGCTGTGCGGTGGACCTGCACACCGACGCCGCCGACCCGGCCCGGCTCGCCCGGCTCGCGGCCATGGCCGGGGGCCTGCGCCCCGGCGTGACGATCGGACCGTGCGCCGGTCTCGCGCGCCTGCCCGCCCAGCTCGCCTCGCGCGCCGCCGACCAGCTCGCGGCGGCCGGCGTGACGGTGGTCTGCCTGCCCCAGGGCGGCTGCGGCGGCGCCGGCCGGCGGGGCACGGCACCGGTACGGCTGCTGCGCGCGGCCGGGGTGCGGGTGGCGGCCGGGAGCGGGGCCCTGCGCGACGTCTCCAACCCCGTCGGCCGCGGCGACCCCTTGGAGGCCGCGTACCTCCTCGCGTCCGCCCACGGACTGCGCCCGGAGGACGCCTACGACGCGGTGTCCGCCTCGGCCCGTGCGGCGCTGGGCCTGCCCGAGATGCGGGTGGAGGCGGGCTTCCCGGCCGAGTTGCTGGCCGTACGCGGCGACCGGCTGGCCGGGGCGCTGTCCCTGGCCTACAGCCGGATCGTGGTGCACCAGGGGCGCGTGGTGGCCCGTACGAGCGCCGTACGCGAGTACTGCCACTCGACGGGGACGGGGGAACCGGGGCTGCCCCGCCAGGGCCGCGGAGAGCTGTCGTGAGGGGGCGGCGGGCGAGGTCCGGCAGTGACGCACGCGCGCGTGCCGACGCTCGTACGCGGGCCGGTGTCACGCCGGTCGACTCGTGCGGCGGGCGTGGCCCTTCGGGCGTACGGTCGGAGTCATGCGCATAGTCATCGCTGGTGGTCATGGTCGGATCGCGTTGCGGCTGGAGCGCCTGCTCTCCGCGCGCGGTGACGAGGTCGCGGGGATCATCCGCACCCCGGAGCAGGGTGACGACCTGCGCGAGGCCGGCGCCGAACCGGTCCTGCTGGACCTGGAGTCGGCGCTGCTGGAGGAGGTCGCGGCGCATCTGCAGGGCGCTGACGCGGCGGTCTTCGCGGCGGGCGCGGGTCCGGGCAGCGGCGCGGCCCGCAAGGACACGGTGGACAGGGCGGCGGCGGTGCTGTTCGCGGACGCGGCCGTACGCGCGCGCGTGCGGCGCTTTCTGGTGGTGTCCTCGATGGGCGCGGACCCCGCGCATCAGGGGGACGAGGTCTTCGACGCGTATCTGCGCGCCAAGGGCGAGGCCGACGCGTACATCACCCGTCAGGAGGCGCTGGACTGGACGATCCTGCGCCCCGGCGCGCTGACGGATGATGCGGGAACCGGACTGGTCCGCATGGAGGCGCACACCGGGCGCGGGTCCATCCCCCGGGACGATGTCGCCGCCGTCCTCGCGGAGTTGGTGGACACCCCCGCGACGGCCGGCCTCACGCTGGAGCTGATCAGCGGTTCCACGCCGGTGTCGGTCGCGGTCAAGTCGGTGGCCGGGAACTGAGCGGACCCGGGACGGCGGGCTCAGAACAGGGGCAGCTGGCCGGGGAAGTCCGGCAGGACGTAGCCGTCCAAGGAGGGCTGGGCGGCACCCAGTTGCGCGGGCCGCCGGGATCCGGCGCAGGAGACGAGGTCGCCGTTCGTCCGCGCCCCGGGCGGGTCGTGGCGCGCGAAGCGGCCCGCGACGACGGCGATGTCACGGTGGCACACGGGACAGGTTCTGCGTCGGGAGGACATACCGCCAGTGTGCCCGCCGGCACGCCGGGACCTCGACCGGCCGTCAGGTCGCGTACGGGCGGGCGCGGAACGGACGCGTTGACGGGGCGAGTTCCGCGGGGCGGGTGTGGTCGCCGGTGCTCAGGTCCGGGTCTCCGCCTCCCACCGGTCGGGGCCCACTCCGCGCCAGTCGATCAGCGGCGAGTCGGCTACCTCCTCCGGTTCCATCTCCAGCCCCGCCCGGCGCAGGAACTCCACGAGGTCCCGCACGTTGTGCGCGAGGCCGAGGATCTCGCCGTCCACCCGCACCCGGCGACCGCCGGTCGGGGACGGCAGGTGCACGATGATGGGACGCTTCCCGGCCATGGCTCCAGCATCGTCCGGACCACCCCGACGCGCACCCGGGCCGGTCGTCCGGCCCCTGACTGTCCCCGCGAGGCCGGGCGTGGTGGCCGTTTCGGAGTTCATGGGCGGCGGGCCACGAAGACGAGCTCCCTTCCCGGTCGGTCGGGGGCGTCACGAACCTCCTCCACCGCGTAGCCGTGCGCGAGCAGGTCCCGCTCGACCTCCGCCCGCTCCCGGAAGCGCAGCGTCGAGTCCGAGGTGAGCACCTGTCCGTCCGCCGCGAAGGCGTAGCTCTGGCGGAAGGTCACCAGCGGCCCGTTCACCTCGATCAGCTCGACCCAGTACGCGACCGTTCCGGCGCCGGGGACCTCCGTCACGAGGTACGACTGCTCACGGGTCCACTCCGTCCAGCCGCGCCGGGCCGGATCGCGGGTCTCGAAGACCAGCCGCCCGCCGGGCCGCAGCGCCTCCCGGGCTCCGCGCAGCGTCTCCCGCCACGCGTGCGGGTCGGCGATGGCCTGGGCGACGTTGCCCGTCATCGTCGCCAGGTCGGCCCGGAGCGGCGGCAGGCCGGTGGCGTCGCCGTGGATCCAGCGGACGCGCTCACCGCCCGGTTTCGCCCGGGCGACGTCCAGACAGGCCCGGGCCGGGTCGACGCCGACGACCTCGATGCCGCGGTCGGCCAGAAGGAGGGCGAACACGCCGGTTCCGCAGCCGATGTCCAGGACGCGGCGCGCTCCGGACTCCTCCGCCATGCCCAGGTACGCGTCGAGGTCCGTGCGGCCGTGGTGGAGCGGGTCGTAGAGGGCGGCGAGGCGTGGATGCGCGAAGCAGTCGTCGGCCATGCGGGCGAACGTACGCGGCGCCGGGCCCGGCCGGCGAGCGGTTTTCCCGGGCGGGCGGAGTTCAGGTGCGGGGTTCTGGGCACCCAGCCGGTATGGGCAGCCCGATTCCTCCGGGAGCTCCGGCACGGCGCCTGGCTCCGTCGCCGGAGAACGTCGTGGTGGCCCGGAGATTCGTACGGTCGGTGCTGGGCGGTCTGGTGCCGGACGTGGTGGACACCGCCGAGCTGCTGACCGGCGAGCTCGTGACCAACGCGGTCCTCCACGCACGCACCGGCATCGAGGTCGAGGCCTGGACCGTCGAGGGCCAGGCCCATGTGCGGGTCAGCGATCACCGCCCGGACTACGGGCTGGTGCCGCACGCACGCCACCTGTACGCCTCCACCGGCAGGGGCCTGGCCCTGGTCGAGGAGCTGGCCACCAGCCACGGCGTCCACAGCGGCAGGGACCGCAAGACGGTCTGGTTCGAGGTGTGGCCGGAGGCACCGGCGCCGCCGGCGTCCGCGTGGGAGACCGTGGCACCGCCCGGCCGGACCGTCACCGTGACGCTGAACGACGTACCGTACGCCCTCTACTGGGCGGCCCAGCAGCAGTGGGAGGGCCTGCTGCGCGAGCTGTTCCTCGCCCGGTCCGGCGCCTCCTGGGCCGGGGTGTGCCCGGAGGACCTCGCCGTCGCCCAGGACACGAGCAGCATGATCTGCGCGTCCATGACGGCGGCGGTGGAGCAGGAGACCCCCGACAGTTCGACGCTCTCGCTGCGGGTGGCGTTCGCGGCGGACGCGACGCCCCGCATCACGACGCTGCGCCGGGTCCTCGAAGCCGCCGACACGGCGGCGCAGCAGGAGAGCCTGCTGGCCCTGCCGCCCCTGCCGCACATCCGGGCCTTCCGGCACTGGCTGCTCGACCAGATCACCGGTCAGTTGTCCGGCGGGCAGCCCGCCTCGTGGACCCAGGTCACCGGCGCCCCGGGCGCCAACCCGACGGATCTGGCGCCCTGGGACGCGAGCGAGGTGGAGTCGGCCCTCGTGCCGACCGTCGCGGCCGACGACACCAACCGGATCGTCGCGGTGAACGACGCCGCGTCGGGCCTGCTGGGCTGGCCGGCGCACGCTCTCGTCGGCCGGCCGCTGACCGTGCTCATGCCCGAACACCTCCGCCGGCGCCATGTGTCGGCCTTCACCTCGCTGCTGCTCACCGGCGCGTCCCGCATCCTGGGCCGCCCGATACCGGTTCCCGCGCTGCGCCAGGACGGCCGGGTGGTCCCGATCCGGCTCACCATCCAGGCGCAGGAGGCGATCGACGGGCGGACCGTGTTCGTCGCCCAGCTCACCACGACGACGGCTCCCCCCGTCCCGCCGGACGCCCCCGGGGACGCCCGCCCCGCCACCCGGCCGGTGCCGGGCCCGGTGCGCCTGCCGACCACCACCAGGAAGACGAGGACGCTGGGCACGGAGACGGCGGCGCCGGAATGGCTGTCCCTGTTCGCCGACACCGGCATAGCGCTGACCAGCACCCTCGATCCGGAGGAGCGGCTACGCCGGGTGTGCCACGTCCTGACCCGGAGCCTGGCCGACTGGTGCATGGCGGACCTGGTCGACGAACAGGGGCGGCTGGAGCGGGTCTGTGTCGTGCACCGCGACCCCCACGTGTCGGTGTCCGGGAATCACCTCGGCATGATCCCGCCGCCGTCCGAGATCACCCAGGACTCGCTGCCCAGGGTGCTGCGCGGCGCCGGCCCGCTGCTGGTCACCGACATCGCCCCGCCGGACGACCCGCTGAGCCCCCTGGACACCCGGCAGCGGGACCTGGTCGAGCGGCTGGGCGCGAACAGCGCGGTCGTCGCTCCGCTGCGGGCCGAGCGCGCGGTCTTCGGGGCCCTGACCATGGTCCGTACCAGGGCCGGGCACCCGTTCGCCAAGGAAGACGTCCCCTTGATCGGGGAGCTGGTCCGCGCGGTCGCGCTCGGGGTGGACAACGCCCGTCTGCACCAGCACGCCCGCTCCAACGCCGAACACCTCCAGCGCGCGCTGCTGCCCGAACTGCCCCGCGCCGACCATCTGGAGCTGGCCGCCCGCTATGTGCCGTCCAGCACCACCGCGGAGGTCGGCGGCGACTGGTACGACGCCTTCACGCTGCCGGGTGGTGACATCGTGCTGGTCATCGGGGACGTGGCCGGTCATGATCTCCAGGCCGCGGTCGCCATGAGCACCTTGCGCAACATGCTGCGCGGTATCGCCGTCGACCGGCAGGAACCGCCCGAGGAAGTCCTGCGCCGCCTGGACCTGGCGAGCCAGACCCTGAACCGGCAGTCCACCGCCACCTGCGTGTACGGCCTGGTCAAGAGCGACGGCCGCACGACGTACCTGCACTACTCCTCGGCCGGCCATCTGCCGCCCCTGCTGACCACCGAGGAGGGCGCGACGCGTTACCTGGACGCGGGCCGGGGCCTGCTGATCGGGATGGACCCGCAGCTGCCCCGCCGGTCCGCCTGGGAGCTGCTGCCGCCGCACTCCACGCTGCTGTTCTTCACGGACGGCCTCATCGAGCGCCGCGGTGAGTCGCTGGACGAGGCCATGGGCAGGCTCCGCCGCTCCACCGCCGCCCAGGCGCGGGCCCCGCTGGACGTCTTCTGCGACGAGCTGGTCCTCCGGTTCGGCCGCGACACCACCGACGACATCGCCCTGCTGGCCCTGCGCCCGGGCCCACCGGCCCGACCCGCGTACGACGAGAGCCCTGACCACCGATGACGAGGCCCCTGCCCACGCATGACGAGAGCCCCGTGACCTGCGTATCGCAGGTCACGGGGCTCTCGTTCCCGTGTGGCGGCGCCAGGATTCGAACCTGGGAAGGCTGAGCCGGCAGATTTACAGTCTGCTCCCTTTGGCCGCTCGGGCACACCGCCGGGTATCGCTGCCGTTTCGAACCCCGCTTGCGGCGGTGTTCCCCGGCAACGACGTAAACAATACCCGATGCACGGGGGTGCTTCGCCACCCGGTTGATCTCCGCATCCCAAGGCGCGGGGTGGCTAGGCTGGTGCGGATGCGGCCCGGTGCCCCACCGGGCCCGGCGGTCGCCGCCGCGCGCCGGCACCCACCCCATACGCACCCCGATACAAGGAGCCACAGGACATGGCCGACTCCAGTTTCGACATCGTCTCGAAGGTCGAGCGGCAGGAGGTCGACAACGCCCTCAACCAGGCCGCCAAGGAGATCTCGCAGCGCTACGACTTCAAGGGCGTGGGGGCTTCGATCTCGTGGTCCGGCGACAAGATCCTCATGGAGGCGAACTCCGAGGACCGGGTGAAGGCCGTCCTCGACGTCTTCGAGTCCAAGCTCATCAAGCGCGGCATCTCCCTGAAGGCGCTGGAGGCGGGCGAGCCGCAGCTCTCCGGCAAGGAGTACAAGATCTTCGCGTCGATCCAGGAGGGCATCTCCCAGGAGAACGCCAAGAAGGTGGCGAAGATCATCCGCGACGAGGGCCCGAAGGGCGTCAAGGCGCAGGTCCAGGGTGACGAGCTGCGCGTCAGCTCCAAGAGCCGCGACGACCTCCAGACCGTGATCGCCCTCCTGAAGGGCAAGGACTTCGACTTCGCGCTGCAGTTCGTGAACTACCGCTAGGCGAACGGAACGCGGAAAGGGCGGGTGCCGTGGGGTACCCGCCCTTCCGTGCTGCCCGAGGACCGCCTCCGGCCGCGTTCGGTCGCCTCCGGTCGCGTTGGGTCTTGTCCGGTCGACCGCGTCGCCGGATCAGTCGCGTGAGTTGCCGAACAGGATGCGGTAGACGATCAGCAGCACCAGGGAGCCGCCGATGGCCGCCGCCCAGGTCGCGCCGTCGTAGAAGTGCTTGCCGACCGGGTGGTCCAGCCAGCGGGCCGAGATCCAGCCGCCGAGGAACGCGCCCGCGATGCCGATGAGGGTCGTACCGATGAAGCCGCCCGGATCGCGGCCCGGCAGCAGGAGCTTGGCGATGGCTCCGGCCAGCAGCCCCAGGATGATCCAGCTGATGATGCCCATGCCGTGAACCTGCCCTCCCGCGCTGTGCCCGCACCGTCCGCACCCCGGCTGTCCGCCGTGGGCCCGGTGTGCGGCACGCGCGCGTGTTCGTGCCGTGTCGAAGAGGAGGACGCCGGCGGCCCGTCCGCCGGTTGCCGCGCTCAGTAGGGTGCGGCGCATGACACGTACGGATGCCGGTCTGCGCCGCCGGCTGGGCCTGCGGGACGCCGTGGTCGTGGGCCTCGGGTCGATGGTCGGCGCCGGGGTGTTCGCCGCGCCGGGGCCCGCCGCGCGGGCGGCCGGGTCCGGGCTGCTCGCCGGGCTCGCCCTCGCCGCCGTGGTGGCCTACTGCAACGCGCTGTCCTCCGCCCGGCTGGCCGCCCGTCATCCGGCGTCCGGCGGCACGTACGTGTACGGCAGGGAGCGGCTGGGCGCCTTCTGGGGGTATCTGGCCGGCTGGGCCTTCGTGGTCGGCAAGACGGCCTCCTGCGCGGCCATGGCGCTCACCGTGGGCGCGTATGTGTGGCCGGGGCAGGCGCACGCGGTGGCGGTCGCGGCCGTGGTGGTGCTGACGGCCGTGAACTACGGCGGCATCCAGAAGTCGGCGTGGCTGACGCGGATCATCGTGGCCGTCGTCCTGGCCGTCCTCGCGGCCGTGGTCGTGGTGTGCCTGGCCTCGGGCCGGGCGGACGCCGGGCGGCTGGGCGCCGGTCCGCCGGCGGGCCCGGGTGGGGTGCTGCAGGCGGCCGGGCTGCTGTTCTTCGCGTTCGCCGGGTACGCGCGGATCGCCACCCTCGGGGAGGAGGTGCGCGATCCGGCGCGCACGATCCCGAGGGCCGTTCCGCTGGCGCTGGGGATCGCCCTGGTGGTGTACGCGGCCGTGGCCGCCTCGGTGCTCGGCGTGCTCGGCGCGGACCGGCTCGGGCACGCGGCGGCACCGCTGGCCGACGCGGTGCGGGCGGCCGGGGCGCCGGGGCTGGTGCCGGTGGTGCGGGCCGGGGCGGCGGTGGCGGCGCTGGGCTCGCTGCTGGCGCTGATCCTCGGGGTGTCCCGTACGACGCTCGCCATGGCCCGCGACGGGCATCTGCCGGGCGCGCTGGCGGCCGTGCACCCGCGGTTCCGGGTGCCGCACCGGGCGGAGGCGGCGGTGGGCGCGGTGGTCGCCGTCCTGGCCGCGACGGTGGACGTGCGCGGCGCGATCGGTTTCTCGTCCTTCGGCGTGCTCGTCTACTACGCCGTCGCCAACGCCTCGGCCTGGACGCTGAGCGCGGCCCCGCGCGCCCGCGTGGTGCCCGCGGTGGGCCTGCTGGGCTGCGCCGCGCTGGCGTTCGCGCTGCCGCCGGTCTCGGTGGCCGTCGGCGCGGGCGTGCTCGTGCTGGGCGTGGCGGTCTACGGCGTACGACGGTGGTGGGCGGGCCGGCGCGGGGCCTGATGCCTCTCCAGGGCGCCCCGCGGTGGGCTCAGCGGGCGGCGAACGGCCGGTCGGTGGGGACGATCTCGCGGCCCAGGGGCAGCAGGGAGACCGGTATCAGCTTGAAGTTGGCGATGCCGAACGGGATGCCGATGACCGTGACGCACAGCAGGGCGCCGGTGACGATGTGGGCGAGCGCCAGCCACCAGCCGGCCAGGAGCAGCCACAGCACGTTGCCCACGCAGGAGGGCGCGCCCGCGTCGCGCCGCTCGACCGTGGTGTGCCCGAAGGGCCACAGGGCGTAGGCGCCGATGCGGAAGGCGGCGATCCCGAAGGGGATGCCGATGACCGTGACACACAGCAGGACGCCGGCGAAGAGGTACCCGAGGAACAGCCAGAAGCCGGACAGGACGAGCCAGATGACGTTCAGGATGGTCTTCACTGCTGTCCTGCCATCCTTTCGAGGCGGGCGATGCGCTCCGCCATCGGCGGGTGCGTGGAGAACATCTTGGACATCCCCTGGCCCGGGCGGAAGGGGTTGGCGATCATCATGTGGCTGGCCGTCTCGATCCGGGGCTCGGGGGGCAGCGGAAGCTGCTTGGTGCCCGTCTCCAGCTTGCGCAGGGCGCCGGCGAGCGCGAGCGGGTCGCCGGTGAGGTGGGCGCCGGAGGCGTCCGCCTCGTACTCCCGGGAGCGGCTGATGGCCAGCTGGATCAGGGAGGCGGCGAGCGGGCCGAGGATCATGATCAGCAGCATGCCGAACAGGCCGGGTCCCTCGTCGTCGTCCGAGCGGCCGACCGGGATCAGCCAGGCGAAGTTCACCAGGAACATGATCACGGAGGCGAGCGCCCCGGCGACCGAGGAGATGAGGATGTCCCGGTTGTAGACGTGGCTCAGCTCGTGGCCGATGACACCGCGCAGCTCGCGTTCGTCCAGCAGGCGCAGGATGCCCTCGGTGCAGCAGACGGCCGCGTTGCGCGGGTTGCGGCCGGTGGCGAAGGCGTTCGGGGCCTCCGTCGGCGAGATGTACAGCCGCGGCATGGGCTGGCGGGCCTGCGTGGACAGCTCCCGCACCATCCGGTACAGCGCCGGGGCCTCGAACTCGCTGACCGGGCGGGCCCGCATCGCGCGCAGCGCCAGCTTGTCGCTGTTCCAGTACGCGTACGCGTTCGTGCCCAGGGCGACCAGGACGGCGACGACCAGCCCGGTGCGGCCGAAGAAGCCTCCGATGACGATGATGAGTGCGGACAGCCCCCCGAGGAGTACGGCCGTCCTGAGCCCGTTGTGCCGGCGGTGCACGGTGCGCCCTCCAAGTCGTGCTGCTGGGGATCACTCCGATCCAGTGGACCCTCCCGCCTCGACAACGCGAGGCGGGGCCCACGAGTTCCCGCGCGCCTGCGACCGCCCGCCCCGGCCGGGCGGGTGACGTGCCCTTTCGGCCGTACGCGCGCGGAACGCGACGAGTGCCCCGCGCGCGCGTGCCGACTCCTAGAACAGTCCGCCGGCCGCGAACCGGAGGACCAGCTGGGGCGCTCCGGACAGGGCGACGCCGACGACTCCGGTGAGGGCGAGCGCGGCCGTGAGGGGGGCCGGGACCCGGTGCCGGACGGGCTCGCCCTCGGGGGCGCGGAACAGCAGGGCCGTCCACTGGAGGTAGTAGAAGAGGGCGATCACCACGTTGACGGCCATGACGACCGCGAGCCAGCCGAGGCCCGCGTCGACGGCCGCCGAGAACACGGTGACCTTGGCGAACAGGCCGATGACGCCCGGCGGCAGCCCGGCCAGGCAGAGCAGGAAGAAGGCCAGCAGCAGCGCGCTGAGCGGGTTGGTGGCGTACAGGCCGCGGTAGTCGGCGATCCGGTTCAGCGCCCGGCCACGGCCCACCAGGGCGGCCACGGCGAAGGCGCCGAGGTTCACGGCGGCGTACATCAGGGCGTACGCGACGGTGGAGCCGATCGCCCGCTCGGCGTCCTTGGTGTAGCCGGCGGCGGCGATCGGCACCAGCAGATAGCCGGCCTGGCCGACGGAGGACCAGGCGAGCAGCCGTACGGCGCTGTACGCGCGCGTGGCCCGCTGGCGCAGGGCGGCGACGTTGCCGGCGGTCATGGTGAGGGCGGCCAGGACGGCGAGCGCGGGCCCCCAGACGTCGGCGTACGACGGGAACGCGACGACGGTGACGAGGATCAGGCCGGAGAAGCCGACCGCCTTGCCGACGACCGACAGATAGGCGGCGACGGGCAGGGGCGCGCCCACGTAGGTGTCGGGCACCCAGAAGTGGAAGGGCGCGGCGGCCGTCTTGAAGGCGAAGCCGACGAGGGTGAGCACGACACCGGCCTGGGCGAGGGTGTGCAGCTGCCCGTCGACGTGCGTCAGGCGCTGGGCGACCCGGGTGAGGTGGAGGGTGCCGGTGGTGGCGTAGACGAAGCTGATGCCCATCAGGCTGACCGCGGTGGCGGTGACCGAGGACAGGAAGAACTTCAGCGCGGCCTCGGAGGACCGCTTGTCGCCGTGGCGGATGCCGACGAGGGCGAACGCGGGCAGGGAGGCGGCCTCCAGGGCGACGATCAGCGTGGCCAGGTCGCGGGAGGCGGGCAGCAGGGCGGCGCCGGCCGCGGAGGACAGCAGCAGGAACCAGAACTCGCCCGCCGGGACGCGCCGCCGCTCGTCGTCCAGGTGGGTGACGGACAGCAGGGCCGCGAGTAGGGCGCCGCCGAGCACCAGGAACTGGATGACGAGGGTGAAGTGGTCGGCGGTGTAGCTGCACGCGCGCGCGGGGGCGTCGGTGCAGAAGGTGGCGCGGTCGCCGTCCAGGAGGGGCAGCAGCAGCGCGGTCGCCGCGGCGAGTCCGGCGACCGAGACCCAGCCGAGCACGGCCTTGCGGGGCTCGGGCACGAACAGGTCGGCGACGAGGACGGCGAGCGCGACGACGGCCGCGAGGGTGGGCGGGGCGATCGCGAGCCAGTCGACGGACTGGACCAGCGACTCGGCAAGCGGCTGGGCGCTCATCGGGGGCCTCCTGCGAGGAGCTGCTGCACGGCCGGGTCGGTCAGGCCGAGCAGGGCCTTCGGCCACAGTCCGGCGAGGATGGTGAGGGCAACCAGCGGGGTCCAGGCGGCGAACTCGTAGCCGTGGACGTCGGCGAGCTGCGCCGTCTCCCGGTCCGCGCCGCCCATGCAGACGCGGCGGACCACGATCAGCATGTACGCGGCCGTGAGCAGGGTGCCGAACGCGCCGATCGCCATGAAGGTGAGGAAGGCCGGGCGGCTCAGGCCGGCGGCGGGCCGGAAGGAGCCGAACAGGGCGAGCATCTCGCCCCAGAACCCGGCGAGGCCGGGCAGGCCGAGGGAGGCGACCGCGCCGAAGGCGAGCAGACCGCCGAGGCGCGGGGCCCTGCCGTACAGGGCGGCGCCCGTCTCCTCGGCCAGGGTGTCCAGGTCGGTGCTGCCGGTGCGGTCCTTGAGCGCGCCGACCAGGAAGAACAGCAGGCCGGTGATGAGGCCGTGGGCGATGTTGGCGAACAGGGCGCCGTTCACGCCGGTCGGGGTGGTGCTGGCGATGCCGAGCAGGACGAAGCCCATGTGGCCGACGGAGGAGTAGGCGATCAGCCGCTTGAGGTCGCCCTTGGCGCCCTGCCGGGCGAGGGCGAGGCAGGCCAGGGATCCGTAGACGATCCCGACGACGGCGAGCGCGGCGAGGTACGGCGCGAAGGTGCGGAAGCCGTCCGGCGCGACCGGCAGGACGATCCGGACGAAACCGTACGTGCCCATCTTCAGCAGGACGCCGGCCAGCAGGACCGAGCCGACCGTCGGCGCGGCGGTGTGGGCGTCGGGCAGCCAGCTGTGCAGCGGCCACATCGGCGTCTTCACCGCGAGCCCGATCCCGATCGCCAGAACCGCGATGACCTGCACGGATGTGGTCAGCGACCGGCCGTTGTCAGTGGCGAGTGCCACCATGTCGAACGTGCCCGCCTTGATCCCGATCAGGAGCAGGCCGAGCAGCATGACCACGGAGCCGAGCAGCGTGAACAGGATGAACTTCCACGCGGCCCGGGTCCGGCCCGCACCGCCCCAGCGGGCGATGAGGAAGTACATCGGGATGAGCACCATCTCGAACGCGAGGAAGAACAGCAGCAGGTCGAGCACGGCGAAGGTGGCGAGGGTGCCGGACTCCAGCAGGAGCAGGAGTGCGACGAACGCCTTCGGGGCCGGGCCCGCCGGCGGCTTGAAGTAGGAGTAGAGCGCGCAGAGGAAGGTCAGCAGCGCGGTCAGGACCAGAAGGGGGAGGGAGATGCCGTCGATGCCGAGGTGGATCCGCACGTCGAGCGCGGGGATCCAGCTGATGTCGGTCGTGGCCTGCATCCTCGACGGATGGTCGTGGTCGAAGCCGAGCGCGAGGACGATCGCGGCGGCGAGGATCGCGCCGGTGACGGTCACGCCGTGCCGCAGCACGGCCTGCCCCGGCGACTTCCCCTTCAGTCCGGGCGGGGCCGGGAGGAGCGCGGCGACGGCGCCGAGGAGCGGGCCGGCGACGACGAATGCCAGAAGGAACTGCATCACGGACTCGTTGATATCGATCACGCCTGCTCACGCTCCCGTGGCGACGAGGAGGACGGCGACCGCCAGGACGACGGTGCCGGCGAGCAGCGCGCTCACATAGGTCTGCACATTGCCGGTCTGCGCACGCCGTACGGCGGCCCCGAGCAGCCGGGGCAGGGCGGCGGCGCCGCGCACGTAGGTGTCGACGACCTCGCGGTCCAGGAACCGCACGAGGCTCGCCCCGGCCCGCACCGGGCGGACGAACAGCGCCTCGTACACGGCGTCCAGGTGGAAGCCCGCCGCGGCGGGCCGGTGCAGCGGGCCGAGCAGCAGCCGTCCGGGATCCGCCGGGTCGGGCGCGTAGGCGATGTCGCCGTAGGCCGGCCGGTGGGTGGCGATGGCCTCGGCCTCGACCAGCCCGGCGTCGGCCTCGGGGTGGGCGGCGACCGCGCCCAGCGGGGGGCGGGCGGCCAGCGCGGTGCCGCGCTGCCAGGCGCCGTAGGTGAGCAGCCCGCCGACCAGGGCGAGGCCCGTGCCGAGGATGGAGGTGAGCAGGGTCGGGGTCAGATCGCGGCCGTCGAACCAGTCGGGCAGGAGGCGGTAGGCGAGCCCGCCGAGGGCGAGGGAGGGGATCGCGAGGACCCAGAGCACCACGGTCATCGTCAGTGGCTGACGGCCGTGGTCAGGTGCCTCGGTGCCCCGGCCCCGGAAGGCGAGCAGCCACAGCCGGGCGGCGTACGCGGCGGTCAGCAGGGCGGTGAGCAGGCCGGCGACCAGGACGATCCAGCCGGCCGCGCCGGGGGCGTGCCCGGTGTGGCCCTGGGTGACGTGTTCGGCGGCGCCGAGGACGGACTCCTTGGAGAAGAAGCCGCTGAACGGCGGGATCGCGGCGAGCGCGAGCAGCGCCACGGTCATCGTCCAGTAGGCGTCCGGGACGCGGTCGCGCAGGCCCCGCATGCGGGACATGGCGGCCAGCGAGTTGGTGCCGGCGGCGTGGATGACCACGCCGGCCGCGAGGAACAGCAGCGCCTTGAAGGCGCCGTGCGTAAGGAGGTGGAAGACGGCGGCACCGCGGTCGCCGACGGCGAGGGCGCCGGTCATGTAGCCGAGCTGGCCCACGGTCGAGTAGGCGAGGACGCGCTTGATGTCGTCCTGGGCGAGCGCGGCGAGGGCGGAGCCGGCCATCGTGACGGCGGCCATGACGGCGAGGACCACCATCGCGGCCCGGGAGGCCTCGAACAGCGGGAGGAGACGGGCGATGAAGTAGACACCGGCGGCGACCATCGTCGCCGCGTGGATCAGCGCGGAGACGGGCGTCGGGCCCGCCATCGCGTCCGGGAGCCAGGTGTGCAGCGGGAACTGCGCCGACTTGCCCGCGACGCCCGCGAGCAGCAGCAGCGCCACCGGCGTCGGGTGGTCGATGCCGCCGCTGGTGACGGCGCCGAGGATCCGGGTGAGCCGGAACGACCCGGCGTCGCCGGCCAGCGCGAACAGGCCGATCAGGAACGGCACGTCGCCGAGCTTGGTGACCAGGAAGGCCTTCAGGGAGGCGGCGCGGGCCTCGGGGGTCTCCCAGTAGTGGCCGACCAGGAAGTAGGAGCAGATGCCCATCACTTCCCAGCCGACCAGCAGCACGATCAGGTCGCCGGAGTAGACGACCAGGAGCATCGCGGAGGTGAACAGGGAGACGAGCGCGGCGTACGACGGGTAGCGCGGGTCGTCGCGCAGATAGCCGGTGGAGTAGATCTGCACGCAGGCCGCGACGCAGGCGACCAGCACGGCGACGAGCGCGGCGAAACCGTCGATGTGCAGGGCCAGCTCGATGGGCACGGACCCGGTGGGCGTCAGCTCGGTGTGGGCGTCCACGGCCGTGCCGCCGCCCTGGCGCGCGGCGACCAGCACGGCCAGGACCAGCGAGGCCAGCGGCGGGAGCACGGCGAGCGGACGGACGAACCCGGGGGCGGTGCGGCCGAGCAGCAGGCCGGCCGCGGCGCCCAGGAACGGCAGGAGGGGGACGAGGACGGCGAGGGTGGTCGTGGTCACGCGGTGGCCTCAGCCTTCTCGGCCGCGGGGTGGTCGCCGTCGGGGCCTTCCGCGTCGGGACCCTCGGCGGTGTCGCGGAGCTTGTCGATGTCGGAGGTGCCGCGGTTGCGGTACACCGCGAGCACGATGGCCAGGCCGATGCCGATCTCGGCGGCGGCGATGGCGATGGTGAACAGGGTCAGTGCCTGGCCGGAGTGCAGGGTCTCCCGCGCGGTCCGGCTCAGCCACACGTCGAAGGCGACCAGGTTGAGGTTGACGGCGTTGAGCATCAGCTCGACCGACATCAGGACCAGGATCGCGTTGCGGCGGGCGAGGACGCCGTACAGGCCGGTGCAGAACAGGAGGGCGGAGAGTACGGCGGGATAGGCGAGGTGCATCAGCGGGCGCCTTCCTTCCCGGGGGCCGCGGGCAGGGCGTCCGCCTTGGCCTTGCCGTCAGCCCCGGCCTTGCCGTCTCCCTCGCCCTCGGCGTCCGCCTTGGCCTTGCGGGACAGCACGATCGCGCCGACCAGTGCCGCGAGGAGGAGCACGGACAGGGCCTCGAACGGCAGCACCCAGTGCCGGAACAGGCTCGCGCCGGTGACCTCGGTGGTGCCGGCGGCCGGGCCGTCCAGGTCGATCCAGGTGGTGCGGAAGGCGTCCACGACCACCCAGACCAGGGCGACGGCGGAGGCCACCGCGACGGTCAGGGCGGCCCAGCGGTTGCCGGAGTCGGCGTCCGGGGAGCGGCCGATGGGGGCCTTGGTGAGCATCAGACCGAACAGCAGGAGGACGACGACGGAGCCGACGTAGATCAGCACCTGCACCCAGGCGATGAACTCGGCCGTGAGCAGCAGGTACTCCACGGCGAGGCCGCCGAGCGCGACCACCAGCCACAGGGCGGCGTGCACCAGCTGCCGGGTGGTCACGGTGACCAGCGCGGCGCCGAGGGTGAGCAGGCCGACGAGCAGGAAGGCGATCTCGACGCCGGCCGGGGACAGGAAGCCGTGCGGCGCCTGGGCGAGCGTCATGACGTGCCCTCCCCCGGCTGCGCCTGCGCCTGCGCGGCGGCCAGCTTCTCGGCGGTCTTGCGGGCCGCGGCGATCTCCTTGGGTTCCTCGGCACCGGGGTCCAGGGCGGGCGGGGCCGGCACGGTCCACATCCACTCGCGGAGCTTGTCCCGCTCGTGGGTGAGGTCGCGGATGTCGGTCTCGGCGTACTCGAACTCCGGGGACCAGAACAGCGCGTCGAAAGGACACACCTCGATGCAGATACCGCAGTACATGCACAGGGAGAAGTCGATCGCGAACCGGTCGAGGACGTTGCGGCTGCGCTCCCGGCCGCCGGGGGCGGCGGGCGGGACGGTCTCCTTGTGGGAGTCGATGTAGATGCACCAGTCCGGGCACTCGCGGGCGCACAGCATGCAGACCGTGCAGTTCTCCTCGAACAGCCCGATCACCCCGCGGGTGCGGGGCGGCAGCTCGGGCAGGGCGTCCGGGTACTGCTCGGTGACGTGCTTCCTCGTCATCGTGCGCAGGGTGACGGCCAGGCCCTTGGCGAGGCCGGAGCCGGGGATGGGGGCCATTTAGGAGATCACCACCTTGACGATGCCGGTGAGGGCGATCTGGGCGAGGGAGAGGGGGACGAGCAGGGTCCAGGACAGCTTCTGGAGCTGGTCCTCGCGCAGCCGCGGGTAGGTCACGCGGAGCCAGATCACGAGGAAGGCGAGGATCGCGGTCTTCAGCAGGGTCCACACCCAGCCGAGGCCGTCGGCGCCCCACGGGCCGTGCCAGCCGCCCAGGAAGAGGACGGTGGTCAGGCCGCACAGGACGACGATGCCGGCGTACTCGGCGAGCAGGAACAGGGCGAAGCGCAGACCGGTGTACTCGGTGTACGCGCCGAAGATGATCTCGGAGTCGGCGACCGGCATGTCGAACGGCGGGCGTTGCAGTTCGGCGAGTCCGGCGACGAAGAAGACGATCGCGCCGACGATCTGCCACGGCAGCCACCACCAGTGGAAGGCGTGCAGGATGCCGGGCAGGGAGACGGTGCCGGCCGCCATCGCGACGGAGGCCGCCGCCAGCAGCATCGGCAGTTCGTAGGAGAGCAGCTGGGCGGCCGTGCGCAGGCCGCCGAGCAGGGAGAACTTGTTGGCGCTGGCCCAGCCGGCCATCAGCGAGCCGAGCACGCCGACGCCCATCACCGCGAGGACGAAGAACACGCCGGCGTCGAGGACCTGGCCGACGGCGCCCTCGCCGGGGCCGATCGGGATGGCGAGCAGGACGAGGAGGTACGGCAGCAGGGCCACGGCGGGGGCGAGCTGGAAGACACGGCGGTCGGCGCCCGCCGGGACCACGTCCTCCTTCTGCGCGAACTTCACGCCGTCGGCGATCAGCTGGGCCCAGCCGTGGAATCCGCCGGCGTACATCGGGCCGAGCCGGCCCTGCATGTGGGCCATCACCTTGTGCTCGGTCTGGCCGACGATCAGCGGGAAGGTGAGGAAGACGGCGAACACGACGAGGAGCCGCAGCGCGACGTCCAGCACGTCGTTCACTGCGGGCCTCCTGTGGGGTCGGTGCCGGGGTGGGTGTCCGGGGTGTTGTCGTCGGGGGTGGCCGGGGTTCGGGGAGCGTGGGGGTGGCCGGGGTCGGCGGCAGGGCCGGGGTCGGCCGACTGGGCGTCGTCCGGTGCCGGCGGGTCGCCCTTCGGCTCCGGCTCCGGCTCCGAAACCCGCTCCGGCTCCCCGGTGCTCTCCGGCTGCCTGGTGCTCTTCGGTTCGGTCGCCTTCCGTGGCTCCGGTTCCGGGGCCGGTTCCGGCTCGTCGAAGGCCGGGCGGGCGTGGTGCCAGGGGGCGTCCGAGCTGCGCGGGGCGCGGGCGCGCTGGGAGGCCGAGCCCTCCGAGGCGCTGCGGGCGCGGCGCGCCGGGGCGGGCGCGGGGCCGGGCTCGTAGGCCACGGAGGCCTCGGCGGCCGGCCCTTCCGCCGGCCCCTGTGCCGCCGCGTCCGTGGCGTCGCCCTCGGCCGCGGCCTCCTTGCGCGGCGCCGCGTCCTCGGCCCGGGCCGCCTGCCGGCTCGCCGAACCCTCGCTGGCGCTCCGCGTCCGGCGCGGCCGTGCGGGAGCGTCCGCACCCGGTTCCGTACCCGGCCCCGGCGCAGCGGCATCCGGCTGGGCCACCTGGCTCGCCGAACCCTCGCTCGCACTCCGCGTCCGCCGCGCGGGAGCACCAGCCCCCGGCGCAGTACCCGGCGCAGCGGCATCCGGCTGGGTCGCCTGGCTCGCCGAACCCTCGCTCGCACTCCGCATCCGGCGCGGTCGCGCGGGAGCACCGGCCCCCGGCGCCGTACCCGGAGCGGCGGCGGCCTCGGCAGGGGTCGCCGTCGGCTGGGGTGCCTGGCCGGCCGGGCCTTCTGATGCCGAGCGGGTGCGGCGTACCGGGCGGTCGCCCGCCGCGCGGGTCGCCGCCGCCCTGGCCGGGCGGGCCGGGGCCGGGGGGAGCTGGCCCTTCAGGGGGCCCCATTCGTTGGGGTCGGGGACGCCCGGCGGCAGCATCTGGCGGCGCTTGGGGCCGCCGTGCTCGGACTCGCCCGGCTCCTTGGCGCCCGGCCACGCCTTGGCGACGCGGGCGGCGAGGACGAAGTCCTTGCGGAGGGGATGGCCCTCGAAGTTCTCGGGGAGGAGCAGGTGTTCCAGACCCGGGTGGCCCTCGAAGACGACGCCGAACATCTCGTGGGTCTCGCGCTCGTGCCAGCCCGCACCCGCGTAGACGCCGGTGGCGGAGGGCAGGGCGGGGGCCTCGTGCGGGACCGTCGTACGGACGAGCAGACGGCGGACCGGGTGCAGGGCGACGACGTGCGCGGCGACCCGGAAGCCCGTGCCCGGTTCGTCGACCGCGCTCAGCCAGTCGAAGTAGGTGCAGCCCAGGGTCGTACGGGCCGTCTCCAGGGCGGTGAGCCAGGCGGACGGCGGTACGTCCACGGTCAGGAGGTCGTACGACTCCTCCGCCGTGGCGTCCGGGCCGAAGAGTTCCTCGGCGGGGGCGGGCAGCCAGCCGGCGGCGGTGCTCATCGCGGGCCCTCCTCACCGGCCGGCGCCGGGGGCCGCACCAGGCCGCTCTGCAGGGCCGCGGCGGACGGCCGGCCGGCGGGCCCGTCGCCGTAGCGCTCCCCGAGCGACTCGCGGGCGATCTTCTCCTGGAGCTTGAGGATGCCCTGGAGCAGCGCCTCGGGGCGGGGCGGGCAGCCGGGGACGTAGACGTCCACCGGGATGATCTGGTCGACGCCCTTGGTGACGGAGTAGGAGTCCCAGTAGGGGCCGCCGCAGTTGGAGCACGCGCCGAAGGAGATGACGTACTTCGGCTCGGGCATCTGCTCGTACAGGCGCTTGACGGCCGGGGCCATCTTGTCCGTCACGGTGCCGGAGACCACCATCAGGTCGGCCTGGCGGGGGCCCGGCGCGAACGGGATGACGCCGAGCCGGATGAAGTCGTGCCGGGCCATCGACGCGGCGATGAACTCGATCGCGCAGCAGGCGAGGCCGAAGTTGAACACCCAGAGCGAGTAGCGGCGGCCCCAGTTCAGGACCACCTTCATCGGCTCGGGCGCCAGCCGCGCCAGCGCTCCCAGCCGCTTGGGCTCGGGCAGGAGGACGGGGTCCGGGTTCACGTCCATGCCAGGACGCCCTTCTTGTATGCGTACAGCAGGCCCACGGCGAGGAAGCCGAGGAAGACGAACATCTCCACCAGGGTCGCCGCGCCGTAGCCGGGGGCGGCGAAGACCGTCGCCCAGGGGAACAGGAAGATCGAGTCGACCGCGAAGATCACGTAGAGGAAGGCGTAGACGTAGTAGCGGACCTGGGTGTGGGCCCAGCCCTCGCCGACGGGGTCGACGCCGCACTCGTAGGTCAGCAGTTTCTCCGGGGTCGGCACGACCGGGCGCAGCAGCCGGCCGGCGCCGAAGGCGACCGCGACGAACAGCACGCCGACGAGGGCGAGCAGCCCGACCACCGAGTAGGACCGGAAGTAGCCGGCCGCGACGACGTGCCCCGCGGCGACCGCCGAGTCCCCCAACGTCTCCCGCACCGTCCGTCCCTCGCTCCCTGACCTCGTGACCGTGGTGAATTAGTGCACTGGGTGATGCCTCGTGGTTCGAGGATCTGTACGCACGCGAGTCTAGGCCCTGATAAAGACCGGGTAAGCGGCCTGTCACGCCGTGAGACGGTCCGGGCGGCCCCGGGACGGCCCGGGGACGGTCCGGGAACGGCCCGGGGACGGTACGGGCCGCCCGGGGGTGGGGTTTTCCCCCGGCGGCGCAGGGCGGCCTACCGCATGGCGGGAACGGTGCCCGGCACGGCAGGCTGACCAGCATGACCGCTCCCCGCCCCGCCGCCGCGAACGGCGGCACCGACGCAGACGACGGAAGCGCCGGCCCGCACCGGCTGCCTCCGCCCCGGCCGGCCTACGACGCGCACACCTGGAAGGAGATCGCGCACCTGCTGCTGAACCTGCCGGTGGCGGTGATCGGTTTCACGTACGCGTTCACCGTGCTGGTGGCCGGCGGCGTCCTCACCCTCACCGTGATCGGGCTTCCGCTGCTCGCGGTGAGCCTGCTGGTCTCCCGGCAGCTGGGCAAGATGGAGCGGGCCCGGGCCCGCAAGCTGCTCGGGGTGCGGGTGGAGGAGCCGTCGCCGCTGCCGCTCGGCAGGAGCGGGGGGCCGGTGCAGTGGGTGTGGATGGCGCTGAAGGACCCGGTGGGCTGGCGCACCCTGCTGTACGACGTGATCCGGCTGCCGTGGGGCATCCTCACCTTCGTCACCACGCTGACCTCGCTGTTCGTGCTGTGGCCGGTGCTGCCGTATCTGGCGCGGCTGATGGCGAACCTGGACCGGGCGATGGTGCGCGGGCTGCTGTCGCCCTCGGACGAGCTGGAGCGCCGGATCGCCGAGCTGGAGTCAGACCGCGGGATCGTGGTGGACACGGCGGCGGCGGACCTGCGCCGGATCGAGCGGGATCTGCACGACGGCGCCCAGGCGCGGCTGGTCAACCTGGCCATGGGGCTGGGCCTGGCCAAGGAGAAGCTGCTGGAGGACCCGGACGCGGCGGCGGCGATGGTGGACGAGGCGCACGGCGAGGTGAAGCTGGCCCTCCAGGAGCTGCGCGACCTGGCCCGGGGCATCCACCCGGCGGTCCTCACCGACCGCGGTCTGGACGCGGCGCTGTCGGCGGTCGCCTCGCGCTGCACGGTGCCGGTGAAGGTGAGCGTGGACCTGCCGGCCCGGCCGGCGGCGGCCATCGAGGGCATCGCCTACTTCACCGTCTCCGAGCTGCTGCAGAACATCAGCAAGCACAGCGGGGCCCGGACCGCCTCCGTCGACGCCTGGCGGGCGGACGACCGGCTGCTGCTCCAGGTACGGGACGACGGCCGGGGCGGTGCCCGGCTCGACGGGGGCAGCGGCATGCGGGGCCTGGCGGAGCGGCTGGGCGCGGTGGACGGCCTGTTCGTGGTCGACTCCCCGCCCGGCGGCCCGACGGTGATCACGGCGGAGCTGCCCTGGCGCGACCGGCAGGAGTAGCCGCGCGCGGGGCCGGGTTCGTGGCAGCGGCATCCGCTTCGGGCCGGCCGCGGGCGCGGGGCAGGGGTGGGGAAAACCCCCGGCTGAAGAGGCCGACGGTCTCCATGTCCCGCAAGCACGCGGCGGACCACCCTGGACGTACGGCTGAACCGCCGTGTGGACGAGGAGAACGGGACGACACCGATGGCGACGGAGTACGGACACGGGTACGCCTACCGGAGTGAACGGCCGCACCGGCTGCCGGCCGGGCTGCGGGCGCCGTTCGAGGCCCGCGGCTGGCGGCGGTTCGGGTATGTGCTGCTGAGCCTGCCGGTGGCGATCGTGCTGTTCTGCTGGACGGTGACGATGGTCTCCCTCGGCGCGGGCCTGCTGGTGACCTTCCTCGGCATCCCGGTGCTGGCGGCGGCGCTGGCCGGCTGCCGGGGCTTCGGGGCGCTGGAGCGGGCGCGGGCGCGCGCGCTGCTGGGGCTGCGGGTGGCCGACCCGGAGCCGCTGCGTCCGGCCAAGCCGGGCCCGGTGGCCTGGACGGGGGCGGTGCTGAAGAGCGGCTCCTCCTGGCGGCAGGCGCTGTACACGCTGCTGCTGTTCCCGTGGGCGGTGTTCTCGTTCTCGGTGGTGGTGACCTTCTGGAGCATCGGCTGGTCGCTGCTGACCTACCCGCTGTGGTTCTGGGTGTTCCCGGTGTACGCCGGCCAGGGCGGTCTCCAGCTGTACGGGGACAGCCACCACAGCGTCTACCTGGACAACCCCTTCGAGATCGGGCTGGCCGCGCTGGTGGGGCTGGTGCTCACGCTGGCCGGGCCGTGGCTGGTGCGGGCCCTGACGAGCGTGGACGGGCTGCTGGTGCGCGGGCTGCTCGGGCCGTCGCCGCTGTCGGCGCGGGTGGTGGAGCTGGAGTCGGACCGGGGGGTCGTGGTCGACACGGCCGCCGCCGATCTGCGCCGCATCGAGCGCGCCCTGCACGACGGCGCCCAGGCGCGGCTGGCCGGGCTGGCCATGGACCTCGGGCTGGCGAAGGAGAAGCTGCGGGACGACCCGCGGGCGGCGGCGCGGCTGGTGGAGGAGGCGCACGGCGAGGTGAAGACGGCCCTCCAGGAACTGCGCGACCTGGCCCGGGGCATCCACCCGGCGGTGCTCACCGACCGCGGTCTGGACGCGGCCCTGTCGGCGGTCGCCTCCCGCTGCGCGGTGCCGGTACGGGTGGAGGTGGACCTGCCCGCCCGGCCGGCCCCGGCCATCGAGGGCATCGCCTACTTCACCGTCTCCGAGCTGCTGCGCAACGTCGGCGAGCACAGCGGGGCCCGGACCGCCTCGGTCGACGTGTGGCGGTCGGAGGACCGGCTGCTGCTCCAGGTGAGTGACGACGGCCGGGGCGGTGCCGATCCCGCCCGGGGCTCCGGGCTGGCCGGTCTCGCGGCCCGGCTGGACGCGGTGGACGGCGTCCTCGTGGTGGACTCTCCGCCCGGCGGCCCCACCCGGGTGACGGCGGAACTGCCCTGGCGCGGCTGAGACGGACCGCCCGGCCCGCGCCTTCCTCCGGCCCCGCACCTTCCACGGCCCCGCGCGAAGACCGGGCCGTGCGCCCCGGCCCTTCCTTCCCCGGCCACCGCGCCTTCCCCGGCCCCGCGCCTTCCCCCGGCCCCGCGCCTTCCCCCGGCGCAGTGGCCGGGAACGCGCCCGTCCCCGGATCTTTCCCCGAGCGACACCGGCGATCGGCGGGCCCGATCCCCGATCTTTCCCCTGGTACGGCGGCGCGGCGGCCCGATCCCTGGAATGCTGGTCTTCCGTAGGACGGCGGGCGGCCGGGGCGGGCGCCGCCGTGACGGATCACGCTGGGGGGACCGGAAGATCGTGGAGGACAGGGTGCGGGTGGTCATCGCCGAGGACTCGGTGCTGCTGAGAGAGGGCCTGACCCGGCTGCTGACCGACCGCGGGCACGACGTCGTGGCCGGCGTCGGCGACGCGGACGCACTGGTGAAGACCATCGCCGACCTGGACGGCCGGGGCGAGCTGCCCGACGTGGTCGTGGCGGACGTACGGATGCCGCCGACGCACACCGACGAGGGCGTCCGGGCGGCCGTGACGCTGCGCCGGGTCCATCCGGGGCTCGGGGTGCTGGTGCTGTCGCAGTACGTGGAGGAGCGGTACGCCACCGAGCTGCTGGCCGGTTCCAGCCGGGGCGTGGGCTATCTGCTCAAGGACCGGGTCGCGGACGTGCGGGAGTTCGTCGACGCGGTGGTGCGGGTGGCCGAGGGCGGCACGGCGCTGGACCCGGAGGTGGTCGCGCAGTTGCTGGGCCGCAGCCGCAAGCAGGACGTACTGGCCGGGCTGACCCCCCGGGAGCGGGAGGTGCTCGGGCTGATGGCGGAGGGCCGGACCAACTCGGCGATCGCCCGGCAGCTGGTGGTCAGCGACGGCGCGGTGGAGAAGCACGTCAGCAACATCTTCCTGAAGCTCGGCCTGGCCCCGAGCGACGGCGACCACCGGCGGGTGCTGGCCGTGCTCACCTATCTGAACTCCTGAGCGGCCGCGGGAGAACCTCCGAGACGCGCGGAAGCGCTTTGAGCGGCGCTTCAGCGATGCGGGTCATGATGTGAAGCCAGCGCGACAGGCCCTCTCGAAATGTCATCCAATCCGCGGATGGCCTCGGGAAGGCGACCCTGACCGACGTAGGGTTGATCCTGGGATGGTCCGTGGGACGACCGGCCCCGGACAGCCGCCTCGAAGGAGGTCCAGTTCAGTGACCAGCCAGGTCAGCAGCCCAGCGGAGCAGGCCGACGGAACCGTCGTGGGAGAGCAGCGCAAACCGGGCGACGCGAAGGACGTACGGCGCCTGGACCGGGTGATCATCCGGTTCGCGGGGGACTCGGGTGACGGCATGCAGCTCACCGGTGACCGGTTCACCTCGGAGACCGCTTCCTTCGGCAACGACCTCTCCACGCTCCCCAACTTCCCCGCGGAGATCCGTGCCCCCGCCGGCACGCTGCCCGGGGTCTCGTCCTTCCAGCTGCACTTCGCCGACCACGACATCCTCACCCCCGGGGACGCGCCGAACGTCCTGGTGGCGATGAACCCGGCCGCCCTGAAGGCCAACGTCGGCGATCTGCCGCGCGGCGCCGAGATCATCGTCAACACCGACGAGTTCACCAAGCGCGCCCTGCAGAAGGTCGGCTACGACAGCGATCCGCTGCACGACGGCTCGCTCGACGGCTACAGCCTCCACCCGGTGCCGCTGACCACGCTGACCGTGGAGGCGCTGAAGGAGTTCGACCTCTCCCGCAAGGAGGCCGAGCGCAGCAAGAACATGTTCGCGCTGGGTCTGCTGTCGTGGATGTACCACCGGCCGACCGAGGGCACCGAGAGGTTCCTGAAGTCGAAGTTCGCGAAGAAGCCCGAGATCATGGCGGCGAACATCGCGGCGTTCCGGGCGGGCTGGAACTTCGGTGAGACCACGGAGGACTTCGCGGTCTCCTACGAGGTCGCGCCGGCCGCCAAGGCCTTCCCGGTGGGCACCTACCGCAACATCTCCGGCAACCTCGCCCTGGCCTACGGCCTGATCGCCGCCTCCCGCCAGGCGGACCTGCCGCTGTTCCTGGGCTCGTACCCGATCACCCCGGCCTCGGACATCCTGCACGAGCTGTCGAAGCACAAGAACTTCGGGGTGCGCACCTTCCAGGCCGAGGACGAGATCGCGGGCATCGGCGCGGCGCTGGGCGCGGCCTTCGGCGGTTCCCTGGCGGTGACGACGACCTCCGGCCCCGGTGTCGCCCTCAAGAGCGAGACGATCGGCCTGGCGGTCTCCCTGGAGCTGCCGCTGCTCGTGGTGGACATCCAGCGCGGCGGCCCCTCCACGGGTCTGCCGACCAAGACGGAGCAGGCCGACCTGCTCCAGGCGATGTACGGGCGCAACGGCGAGGCGCCGGTGCCGGTGGTCGCCCCGCGCACGCCGGCGGACTGTTTCGACGCGGCCCTGGAGGCGGCGCGGATCGCGCTGACGTACCGCACGCCGGTGATGCTGCTGTCGGACGGCTACCTGGCCAACGGATCCGAGCCGTGGCGCATCCCGGAGCTGGAGGAGCTGCCCGACCTCAAGGTCCCGTTCGCGCAGGACCCGAACCACACGCTGGCCGACGGCACCGAGGTGTTCTGGCCGTACAAGCGGGACCCGCAGACCCTGGCCCGGCCGTGGGCGGTCCCGGGCACCCCGGGTCTGGAGCACCGCATCGGCGGCATCGAGAAGCAGGACGGCACGGGCAACATCTCCTACGACCCGGCCAACCACGACTTCATGGTCCGCACCCGGCAGGCCAAGATCGACGGCATCGACGTCCCGGACGTCGAGGTCGACGACCCGCACGGCGCGAAGACCCTCGTCCTGGGCTGGGGCTCCACCTACGGCCCGATCACGGCGGCGGTACGGCGGCTGCGGGCGGCCGGCGAGTCGATCGCCCAGGCCCACCTGCGCCACCTCAACCCCTTCCCGCGCAACCTCGGCACGGTCCTCAAGGGCTACGACAAGGTGGTGATCCCCGAGATGAACCTCGGACAGCTCGCGACCCTGGTCCGGGCCAGGTACCTGGTCGACGCCCACTCCTACAACCAGGTCAACGGCATGCCGTTCAAGGCGGAACAGCTCGCCGCGGCACTGAAGGAGGCCATCGATGACTGACGTCACCAACGGGCTGCTCCAGCTGGTCCCCAAGGCCGAGGCCAAGCAGTCGATGAAGGACTTCAAGTCGGACCAGGAGGTGCGCTGGTGCCCCGGCTGCGGTGACTACGCCATCCTCGCGGCCGTGCAGGGCTTCATGCCGGAACTGGGGCTGGCGAGGGAGAACATCGTCTTCGTCTCCGGCATCGGCTGCTCCTCCCGCTTCCCGTACTACATGAACACCTACGGGATGCACTCGATCCACGGCCGCGCCCCCGCCATCGCCACCGGCCTGGCCACCTCGCGCCGCGACCTGAGCGTCTGGGTCGTCACCGGTGACGGCGACGCCCTGTCCATCGGCGGCAACCACCTCATCCACGCCCTGCGCCGCAACGTCAACCTGAAGATCCTGCTGTTCAACAACCGGATCTATGGCCTGACCAAGGGCCAGTACTCCCCCACCTCCGAGATCGGCAAGATCACCAAGTCGACGCCGATGGGTTCGCTCGACGCCCCGTTCAACCCGGTGTCGCTCGCGCTCGGCGCGGAGGCGTCCTTCGTCGCCCGCACCATCGACTCCGACCGCAAGCACCTGACGGAGGTGCTGCGCGCCGCCGCCGCCCACCCGGGCACGGCGCTCATCGAGATCTACCAGAACTGCAACATCTTCAACGACGGCGCCTTCGACGCCCTGAAGGACAAGCAGCGGTCCGAGGAGGCGCTGATCCGGCTGGAGCACGGGCAGCCGATCCGGTTCGGCACCGACGGCGCCCGAGGCGTCGTACGGGACCGGGCCACCGGCGACTTGAAGGTGGTCACCGTGACGGCGGAGAACGAGGCGGACATCCTGGTCCACGACGCCCACGCCGCGTCCCCGACCACCGCGTTCGCCCTGTCCCGCCTCGCCGACCCGGACACCCTGCACCACACCCCCATCGGGGTGTTCCGCTCGGTCGACCGGCCGGTCTACGACACCCTGATGACCGAGCAGCTCGACACCGCCGTGGAGCAGCGCGGCAAGGGCGATCTGGCCGCCCTGCTGGCGGGCGGGGACACCTGGACGGTCGTCGGCTGACCTTCCCGTCGACTCACGAGGCCCGGGACCGGACGACGTCCCGGGTCTCGTCGTATGTCCGGCCGGCCTCGCGGGCCTCGTCCGCCCGGCGGGCGTCCCGGGCCTCGTCGTACGCCCGGCGGGCCGCCTCGACCCGGTCCATGCGGTCGTGGGTCCACGCCGCGAGGGCCCGCACCTGCTCCGCCGCCTCGCGGCCGAGGCCGGTGAGCGAGTAGTCGACGCGGGGCGGGATGACCGGCTTGGCGTCCCGGTGCACCAGCCCGTCGCGCTCCAGGGTCTGCAGGGTCTGGGTGAGCATCTTCTCGCTGACGGTCCGGCCGCCCGAGGCGCCGACCGCCCGGCGCAGCTCGCTGAACCGGTACGACCGCTCCAGCAGCTCGATCAGGACGAGGACGCCCCAGCGGCTGGTGACGTGCTCCAGGACCAGGCGGTGGGGGCACAGCGCCTCCGCGTCCGCCCCGCTCTTGCTTACCGTCATGCCAGTACCTTACTTCAAAGTGGGTACTTTCTCATCCACAGCGCCACCTCTAGGGTGGGTGACATCAGGACATCGCACCCAAGGAGTCGAGAACCATGAGCATCGTCGTCACCGGAGCCACCGGGCACCTCGGCCGTCATGTCGTGGCGCAGTTGCTGGAGAAGGTCCCGGCGGAGCGGATCACCGCCGTCGTCCGGGACGCCGCGAAGGGCGCCGACCTCGCCGCGCGGGGCGTGCGGCTGGCCGTCGCCGACTACAACGCGCCCGAGACCCTGGACGGCCTGTTCGCGGCCGGCGACAAGGTCCTGCTGATCTCCGGCAGCGAGGTCGACAAGGACCGGGTGGCGCAGCACACGGCCGTCATCGACGCGGCGAAGGCGGCCGGCGTCGCGCTGCTCGCCTACACCAGCGCCCCGGGCACCCTGACGGCCGCGCTGGCGGACGACCACCGGGCGACCGAGCAGGTGCTGCGCGCCTCCGGCCTGCCCTACACCCTGCTGCGCAACGGCTGGTACCACGAGAACTACACCGAGCACCTGGCGCCGGCGCTGGAGCACGGTGCGGTCGTGCAGGCCGCCGGCGACGGCCGGGTCTCCTCGGCGGCCCGCGCCGACTACGCCGCCGCGGCGGTCGCGGTGCTGACCGGCGAGGGCCACGAGAACGCCACGTACGAGCTGGGCGGCGACGAGGCGTGGAGCTTCGCCGAGTACGCGGCCGAGCTGAGCCGGCAGACCGGCCGGGAGATCGCCTACCGGCAGGTCTCGGTGGCGGACCTCACCGGCATCCTGACCGGCGCCGGGCTGCCCGCGCCGCTGGCCGGGATCCTCGCCGGGGTGGACGCCTCGATCGCCGAGGGCGAGCTGGTCGTCCCCTCCGGCGACCTGTCCCGGCTGATCGGCCGCCCCACCACCCCGCTGGCCGAGGCCGTCACGGCCGCGCTGAAGAACTGACCCGGCCTAAGGAGTAGCCCTTCCGCCCCGCCCTCCCCTGTCATGACCGTATGACGAAACGAACATGACACCGGAGGGCGTCCGGCGCTACCTTCGTGCTCGCGCGTCCGCGCCGGGCGCGCGAGGGAGAGGGAGGGAGGGGCCGGTGGCCGGGAAATCCGAGGGTGAGCACCGCATAGGCCTGCTGAACGGTTTCGCCGCCTACGGGATGTGGGGCCTGGTGCCCCTGTTCTGGCCCCTGCTGAAACCGGCCGGGGCCGTGGAGATCCTCGCCCACCGCATGGTGTGGTCCCTGGCGTTCGTCGCCGTCGCGCTGCTCTTCGTGCGCCGCTGGGCCTGGGCCGGACAACTGCTGCGCCAGCCCCGGCGGCTCGGCCTGGTCGCCGTGGCCGCCGCCGTGATCACCGTCAACTGGGGCGTGTACATCTGGGCGGTCAACGCGGGCCACGTCGTGGAGGCCTCGCTGGGCTACTTCATCAACCCGCTGGTCACCATCGCGATGGGCGTGCTGATCCTCAAGGAGCGGCTGCGGCCCGCGCAGTGGGCGGCGGTCGCGGTCGGCCTCGCCGCCGTCGTCGTGCTCACCGTCGGCTACGGCCGCCCGCCGTGGATCTCCCTCTGCCTCGCCTTCTCCTTCGCCACCTACGGGCTGGTGAAGAAGAAGGTCGACCTCGGCGGGGTGGAGTCGCTGGCCGCCGAGACCGCGATCCAGTTCCTGCCGGCGCTGGGCTATCTGATCTGGCTGGCCGCGCGGGGCGACGCCACGTTCGCGGCCCAGGGCGCCGGACACTCCCTGCTGCTCGCCTCCACCGGACTGGTCACCGCCGTGCCGCTGGTCTGCTTCGGCGCGGCGGCGATCCGCGTGCCCCTGTCCACGCTGGGCCTGTTGCAGTACCTGGCCCCGGTCTTCCAGTTCGTGCTCGGCATCGTCTACTTCCACGAGGCCATGCCGGCCGAGCGGTGGGCCGGGTTCGCGCTGGTCTGGCTGGCGCTGGTGCTGCTCACGGTCGACGCGCTGCGCTTCTCCCGCCGCCCGCGCCGGCTCCCCGAACCGGCACCCCGCACCGCCGGGACACCGTCGTCGGCACCCGCGGACGCCTGACGGGGGCCGGGGCAGTAGGGGTACTACGGGTAGTAGGGGTACTACGGGTAGTAGGAGTACTACGGGTACTACGGGCAGCCGCCGGGCGCGTCAGGTCTGTGCCGCCTTGGCCGCGCGGTCGGTCAGGCGGATCATGCGGGCGCGGGCGGCCTCCAGCGGGCGGGGATCGTCCGCGGCGGGGCCCGGCTCGGCGGCGAGCTCCGTCCACAGGCCGATCAGCTCACGGCCCAGCCGCAGGCCCTCCTCCGGGTCGCGCACCGCGCGCCAGGCGGTCGCCGCGCTCTGCAGGTTGCCGTAGGCGGCCTCCCCGTCCCGGGCCTGCCGGCGCAGCCCGGCCAGTTCCAGTGACAGCCGGCAGGCGCGCACGGGGTCGTCGCCCAGGTAGGCGATGTAGGCGGACAGCTCGCGCACGTGCAGCACCTCGGCGTGGTGCGGGCCGAACACGGCGGAGGCCTCCGCGAGCGTCCGCTCGGCCAGTTCCGCCGCCGCGTCGACACGGCCCGCGCGCACGGCCTCGTTGATCCGGCCCAGCGGCTCGGCGAGCAGCTCCGCGCCCTCGGCCGTCTCGGTCAGCGGCCCGTCCCCGAGCACCTCCTCGGCGACCGCGTCGAAGCCGCGGGCCGGGGTCTGCGCGGGGGCGGGCTCCTCGAAGGGCAGGCCCAAGCCCAGGGCCGCACCCGTACCCGCACCCGAGGCCGTACCCGGCCCCGTACCCGGCCCCGCGCCCGCGTCCCGCGGGCCGGCGGTCACGGGGCGCGCGTCCATCACCGGCGGGGGGCCGAACCGGTCGGCCGGCGCCTGCGGAGGGCTCGGCGTGGTGTGCGCCGGGGCGGCCGTGCCCGGTGTCCGGGGCGCGGTCAGCCGGACGGGTTCGCCGGTCACCCGGCTGGAGCCGTCGGCCGAGACCTCCAGGGGGACCACACAGCCCGCGAGGTCGTCGTGGACCGTGGCGTGTATGGGCGCCCCGACGCTGATGGCCAGGCTCTGCAGGCGGTTCAGGACGGCCTGCTGGATCTCCTCGCCGGGCGCCGCGACGACCGGCACCCCGTCCACCGAGGCGCTCTCCGGGCCGTACACCCGGACGGGCACCGCCGCCGGGTACCCCACGGTCCGCGGCGCCCGCTTCTTCTCGAAGCTGAGTCCAGCCATCGGTGTCCCTCCACTCCCCCGGCGTCGCGATCCGGTCCTACGCATCCTGACCACCAGTGTGTCGGCTGCCCACGGCTGCCGGGTCACCGCGACGTCACAGCCTCGCACCAGCGACTCTGGCGCCAATTGGTTGCGTGTGCATAAGATGCGTGTGCACCTTATTCGTTGGTACGACCTGACGCACCTGGGAGACCTCATGAGCCGCCGCTTTCTCTTCGTCCTGGGCAGCGCCCGCGCCGAGGGCAACACCGAGCTGCTGGCCCGCCGCGCCGCCGAGCAGCTCCCCGACGAGGTCGAACAGCGCTGGATCGACCTCTCCGAGCAGCCGCTGCCCGACTTCGAGGACCTGCGGCACGACAGCGACCACGTACGGCCGCCGTCCGACACCCCGCTCGGGCTGCTGCTGGACGCCACGCTCGCGGCCACGGACATCGTGATCGCCTCGCCGGTGTACTGGTACTCGGTCTCCGCCCAGACCAAGCGCTTCCTGGACCACTGGTCCGGCTGGCTGCGCATCCCGGGCCTCGACTTCAAGGCGAGGATGGCCGGCCGCACCCTCTGGGGCGTCGCCGCGCTCGCGGACGAGGAGCTGTCCGTGGCCGACCCGTACGCGGGCACCCTGCGCAACTCCGCCGCGTACCTGGAGATGCGGTTCGGCGGCGTACTGCTGGGCAGCGGCAGCAAGCCCGGCGACGTCCTGAACGACACCGGGGCGCTGACCCGCGCCAAGACCTTCTTCGCCGAGGAAGCGCCCCTCGCGCGCTTCCCGCACGAGACCGCCCACGCCGCCTGAGGCACCGGCCGCCCGTCCCCTAGGCGGTGATGTCCTTCGCCGTGCCCCTAGGCGGTGATGTCCTTCGCCGTGAACCGCGCCCAGGCCGCCGAGCCGAACACGGCCGCGTACAGCGCCTGGAGGCCGAGGTCGCGCAGCAGGTCGTCCCAGTAGACGGGGTCGCGCATCAGGTCCGCGAACGACAGCCAGTAGTGCGAGAAGAGGTACGGCTGCACCGCGTGCAGCTGGGGTATCTGGTCCACGATCTGCACCGTGATGAGCAGGCCGACCGTGGTCGCCATCGCCGCGATGCCGCTGTTGGTGAGGGTCGACACGAACAGGCCGAGGGCCGCCACCCCCACCAGGGAGGCCGCGACGACCAGGGCGATCAGCAGCGCGCGGGCCAGCCCCTCGCCGAGGCCGATCCGGGTGCCGGAGATCGTCGTCAGCTCGCCGAACGGGAACAGCAGCGCCCCCACGGCCAGCGCGGAGACCGCGACGACCAGGGTGGCCAGCAGGCAGAAGGCCAGCACGGTCGCGTACTTGGTGAACAGCAGCCGGGCGCGGCCGGCCGGGGCCACCAGCAGATAGCGCAGGGTGCCCGCGCCCGCCTCCCCGGCGATCGCGTCACCGGCCACGACACCGACCGCCATCGGCAGGAAGAACGGCAGGGTCGCGGCCAGCGCGGTGAACACCAGGAACAGTCCGTTGTTGGTGATCTGCGCGATGAAGGCCGGGCCCTCGCCGCCCCCGCCGCCCACCTGACCGCCGCCCCGGGTCTCGATCCGCACCGCGACCCCCACCAGCACCGGCACCGCGGCCAGCACCCCGAGCAGGGCGAGCGTGCGCCATCGCCGGACGGTGGTGACCAGCTCGCTGCGCAGCAGCCCGAGGGCCCACAGCGGGTTCGGCCGGCGCACGGCGGCGGCCGAGGTCGTGGTCGTCGTCGTGGTCACGGTCGTGGTCGTGGTCGTGGTCGTGGTCGAGTGGTCAGCCCGCGACATCGAAGCCCTCCCCGGTCAGCGCCACGAACGCGTCCTCCAGCGAGGCGCGTTCCACGGTCAGGCCCCGGACCCGGACCCCGGCGGTGACCAGCGCCGCGGTCACCTCGGCGAGGTCCCGGCCGGGCGGTTCGCCGGTGACCCGGTCGCCGTCGGCGGTCACGTCCCCGACGCCCAGTTCCTTCAGCACCCGGGTCGCCTCGGCCGGGTCCGGGGTGGTCACGACCAGCCGGCCGCGCGCCCCGGCCGCCAGGTCGGCCACCTCGCCCTGGACGACGAGCCGGCCCTGCGCCATGACCGCCGCGTGGGTGCACACCTGCTCGATCTCGTCCAGCAGGTGGGAGGAGAGGAAGACGGTCGTACCGTCGGCGGCCAGCTCCCTGACCAGGGTGCGGATCTCGCGCATGCCCTGCGGGTCGAGGCCGTTGGTGGGCTCGTCCAGCACGAGCAGCCGGCGCGGCTGGAGCAGCGCGGCGGCCAGGCCCAGGCGCTGTTTCATACCGAGCGAGTACGCCTTCGCCTTCTTGCCGGCGGCCGCCGTCAGGCCGACCCGGTCCAGCGCGGCGGCCACGCGCGCGTGCCGGGTGCGCGGGTCGGCGGTGGGATCGGCGGAGTCGTAGCGCACCAGGTTGTCCCGGCCGGAGAGGAAGCCGTACAGAGCGGGGCCCTCGATGAGGGCCCCGACCTGCGGGAGGACCGTGCGGGCCGCCCGCGGCATGGGGCGGCCGAGCAGCCGGACCGTGCCCGCGGTCGGTTCGATCAGGCCCATCAGCATCCGGATGGTGGTGGTCTTGCCGGAGCCGTTCGGGCCGAGGAAGCCGAAGACGCTGCCCGCCGGGACGGTCAGGTCGAGACCGTCCACGGCGAGCTGTCCGCCGCGGTAGCGCTTGGTGAGCCCGCGCGTGTCGATCACGCTCGCCGGACCGCCGTCCGGTAGGCCGCCGCGCCCGCGTTCGTCCATCGGCTTCCCCTCGTTCCCTCGGTCCCCTGGGGTCACTTCCCCGCGTCGGCCGCCTTCACCAGGGTCTCCTTCGTCACCAGGCCGGCGTACACCTTGCCGTCGTCGGTGATCAGGGCGTTGACCAGGCGGGTGGAGAAGACCGTGCCCTTGCCGAACTTCCCGGAGACCGGGTCGCCGAGCGAGCCGAGGAAGCCGCCGAGGTCGCCGCCCTGGGAACCGGTGGGCAGGCCGCCCTTGGCGCCGGTGTCGACGGTGGCGACGGACGTCCAGCCCTTGCCGAGGACGTCCAGCCCGCCGAGGCCCCCGGCGAGGTCCTCGCCGTGCTTCGGCGCCGGGGTCCTGGCCGCCGTGTCCTTCTCCTCGGTGACCTTCGCGCCCTTCGGCGGGGTGAAGTCGAAGGTGGAGGCGGCCGGCCGGGCGAACGAGACCTGGGTGAAGCCGGCGTCGACCACGGCGGCCCCGCCGCTCCTCGGGGTGAGGGTGAACTTCAGCGGCATCCAGGTCTTCGCGTCCACGGCGATGCTGATCGCGCCGACCGTGGTGCCGGACTGCCGGGGCCGGATCAGCAGCTTGTAGGCGTCGCGGCCGGCCACCTGCGCGGTGCCGTCCACGGTGACGGACGTGGTGTCGTCCACCGCCTTCAGTGCCTCGTCGGCGAAGTCCTTGGGCGTGGCCGGCGGCTCGGCCCGGCGCTCCGCGCCGGTTCCGGCCGCGGTGGAGTGGTAGACCTCGTTGCTCTTGCTGTCGTAGCCCCAGACGTCCTTGCCGTCGTGGATCAGGCTGTACTCGGCGCCGCGCTCCAGCAGCGACACCTTCTGCCGGTCCGGGCCGTCGGCGGCGACCCGCAGGGTGTGCATGCCGGACGCCAGCTCGGTGAGCCTGGACCGCGGGTCGGCGGAGGAGCCGTCACCGGAGCCGCCGTGGTCCGCGCCGGAGAGCAGGCCGTCCTCCAGACCGCCGAGGTCCGGCAGGCCGAGGTCGGTGGTGATCTTCACGGTGCCGGACAGCCGCTGCACGTCCGACTTGGCCATCTTCTCGACGAGCTGCTGCGCGGTGATCTTCGGCAGGTCGGGGTCGCCGGAGTCGGCGAGCGCCGGGACGAGCCCGATCGTGGCCGCCGCCACCCCCACCACCGCGACGGGAACGGCGTACCGGGCGGCCCTGCGCCGGCCGGAGCCCGGGGCCCCGTCCCGCGCGGCCTCCTCGTGCGCGGCGCCCACTGCGTCGTCGGATTCGTACGGTGCCATGTGTGCCTTACCTCCGTCGTCGGCGGCGGCTGTTCTCACGCTGGTCAACCCTGAGCCGCCATTCTCACCTGAATCGGTGAGGAGTGGTGATGCGTGCGCTTTCCATATGACCAAATCCGCCGTGCGGAAGCGTCAGCCCTCGGAGGCAACTGCGCCTACGCCTGCGGTATGACACGCGACGGCCGTGTCACCCCGCGACCCGTAGGGGTCGTAAGGGAGGCCGCACCCATGTGAGGGACACCGGATCCGGCACGGGCAGGACACCGGGGGCCGGCCACGGCAGGGGACACCAGGGTCCGGCGGGGCCACGCGGGGGCCGCCCGGAGTCTTACGGTCGTACGGTCATGCCGTCGTACGGTCGGGCCGTCGTACGGGCGCACGGTCGGGCCGTCGTACGGTCATGCCGTCATGCCGTCGTCCCCGTCGTACGCCGGTCGAGCCGGGAAGGGTCGTACGCCGGTCAGGCCGGGAAGGCACGGCGGCCGGCCCGAGTGGCCCGGGCCGGGTCAGCCGGCGCGGTGGACCACCGCGTCGCACAGTTCGATCAGCGCGGCCTTGGCGTCGCACTCCGGCAGCGGGGCCAGCGCGGCCCGTGCCTCCTCCGCGTACCGGACCGTGTCCCGGCGGGCCTGCTCCAGCGCGGGGTGGGCGCGCAGCGCGGCCAGCGCCCGGGCGTGCCGGGTGTCGTCGCTGAGGTCGGAGTCCAGCAGTTCGCACAGCGCGATGTCCTCGGCCAGCCCGAGCCGGGCGGCCCGCTCGCGCAGCCGGAGCACCGGCAGCGTCGGGATGCCCTCGCGCAGGTCGGTGCCCGGGGTCTTGCCGGACTCGTGGGAGTCGGAGGCGATGTCCAGGACGTCGTCCGCCAGCTGGAAGGCGACGCCGAGCCGTTCGCCGTACTGGGTGAGCACGTCCACGACCCGCTCGCCGGCGCCGGACATCATCGCGCCGAACCGGCAGGACACCGCCACCAGGGAGCCGGTCTTGCCGGCCAGTACGTCCAGGTAGTGCTCGACGGGGTCGCGGCCGTCCGAGGGGCCCGCGGTCTCCAGGATCTGCCCGGTGACCAGCCGTTCGAACGCCAGGGCCTGCACCCGGACCGCCTCCGGACCGAGGTCGGCGAGGATCTGGGAGGCGCGGGCGAAGAGGAAGTCGCCGGTGAGGACCGCGACCGAGTTGCCCCAGCGGGTGTTGGCGCTGTCCACCCCGCGCCGTACGGCCGCCTCGTCCATGACGTCGTCGTGGTACAGCGTGGCCAGGTGGGTGAGCTCCACGACCACGGCCGACGGCACGACGCCCGGCGCGTACGGGTCGCCGAACTGGGCGGCGAGCATCACGAGCAGTGGCCGGAATCGTTTCCCGCCGGCCCGCACGAGGTGCTGCGCGGCCTCGGTGATGAACGGGACCTCGCTCTTGGTGGCATCGAGCAAGCCTTCCTCGACAGCCGCCAATCCGGCCTGGACATCGGCTTCGAGAGCCTGGTCCCGCACGCTCAGCCCGAACGGCCCGACGACGGTCACGAGGGGTCTCCTGTCTGCTGGTGTCTGCTGGCGATTACACGGTTTGTCGATAGGTCGCTGCCATCACTCAAGTCAGCGTATCCGGTCCTGTTTCGATCACCGCCAGCGCCCACCGGTCCAGCCTGGGTGGTATCGGATCATGACCGGCATGGTTTTGATCACACAGTAATAAAGGGACATATATCGACTTAACAGTAATCCGGATGCCGTGTCGCGACCTCTCCGCACCTTCCTCGTCCACACCCTTTCCCCGCCGGCCCCTACGACAACGACGCGCACCTCACCCCGGGTTCCACCACCACTCGGACTTCAGACCTGAATCCCCTTAATCCCCCATGTCTGATTTGAAGTATTTTGCTATTTCGTGAATTGGGTCACCCACCCCTCCCGGCCGCGCCGTCCGCCGCTCCCGCCGCCACCCTTGCGCCGTCGGCGAGTTGAGGACGGGCAACCGCAAAGGATCAAGCACCCCATACGGCGTTGATCAAGGTCAAATGGTGCGTTGTATGAATCCGGTACTTGTTCCCGACATGTGCTCTCGCATACGTTCCGGGCCGTCGGGCGGACGCCGAATCCTGCCGCCGCCCGCATAACCCATTCACGAACTCATTCGTACGGCAGGAGCGGGGGACCCAGGTAAGTCGCCGCGCCGGACGGCATCCGCCGCGCCGGAACGGCTTGGGGTGAAGCCGTGCCTCCTCCCGGGCACGGCCGGGCACCTCCCCGCCCGAACCCGACAGCTCACCTCGCAGGCGCCGGAGAGGAATTCTCGATGCCCGCTGCCGCTCAGCACCGCCGTACCCGGAACACCCGCCTCGCCCGCGCCCTCGCCACCGCCTGCACCGGCGCCGCCGTCCTCGCCCTGCCGCTCATCGGCGCGACCGCCGCGTCCGCCGCCACCACCGCGGCCCCGGCGGTGGGCACCACCCCCGCCGGATACCCGGACAACCTCGACGGCTGGATCCGCGAGTCGCTCGCGATCATGGCCGAGAAGAAGATCCCGGGCACCTACAACGGCATCTACCGCAACATCATCCGCGAGTCCTCCGGCAATCCGGCGGCCATCAACCTCTGGGACTCCAACGCGGCCAAGGGCATCCCGTCCAAGGGCCTGCTCCAGGTCATCGACCCCACCTTCACCACGTACCACGTCGCCGGGACGTCCTTCGACATCTACGACCCGGTCGCGAACATCACCGCCGCCTGCAACTACGCGGCGCACCGCTACGGGTCGATCGACAACGTCTTCAGCGCCTACTGACCGGCCCGGCCGCCCGCCCCTTCCCACGGTCTGGCGGCCGGGAACAGTCTTTCGAGGACGACGGCGACGCCGTCGTCCTCGTTCGACACCGTGACCTCGTCGGCCACCGCCTTCAGCTCGGGGTGCGCGCCGGCCATGGCGACACCGCGCGCCGCCCAGCGGAACATCGGGATGTCGTTGGGCATGTCACCGAAGGCGAGGGCCCGGTCGGGACCGATCCCCAGCCGCTCGGCGGCCAGCGCCAGACCGGTCGCCTTCGTCACCCCGCTCGGCTGGAGCTCCACGGTGCCCGGCCCCGACATGGTGACGGTCGCCAGCGAGCCCACCGCCGAGCGCGCCACGGCCGCCAGCTCGTCGTCGGACAGCTCGGCGTGCCGCAGCAGCACCTTGCTGATGGGCTCGGCCCACAGCTCGGCGCGCCGGCCGACCCGCACCGCGGGCAGCGTCGGGTGCGGCATCCGGTAGCCCGGCTCGATGAGCGTGAGCCCGTCCTCGCCGTCCTGGTCGACCGCCGCGAACACCTGCCCCACCTCCGCCTCGACCTTGCCGAGCGCGGTCTCCGCCAGCTCCCGGTCCAGCCGGACCGACCACAGCAGCCGGCCGGCCCGGGCGTCGTAGACCTGCGCTCCCTGCCCGCACACCGCCAGCCCGGTGCCGCCGAGGCGCGCGAGCAGGGGCCGTACCCGCGGCGCCGGGCGGCCGGTGACCACCAGATGCCGGGCCCCGGCCCGTGCCACCCGCGCGAGCGCGGCGAGCGACCGGTCGGAGACGGTGTCGTCGCCGCGCAGCAGCGTTCCGTCCAGGTCAGTGGCGATGAGGGCATATGCCGGGGTGGATGCCATGCCCAGAGAATACGGACCCCGGGCCCCGCCGGCTCATCCCCCGTTCCCCGCTCCCTCCCCGCCGACCGCCCCCAACTCCCGCCCGGGGAAGGCTCCGTGACGAACGCCCGCCGAGCGGTTACGGGCCCGCGCGAGCACCCTTTCGAGCAACCCCCGAGGCACAAAGACCACTGCCCATGACATGCGTGTCGGCCGTAACGTGTGGCCCGACCACATGGAACGCTTCGCCATGCATGGCACGGATGAGAGTGAGGCAGCACCCATGCCCCCCTTCGACGTCCCCGAGGGCGACCCCTTCGGCCCGCACAACCTCCCCTACGGCGTGTTCTCGCCCCTCGGCAGCACGGAGCGGAGGATCGGCGTCCGGCTCGGGAACCACGTCCTCGACGCGGGCGCCGCGGCGGCGGCGGTCGGCTCGCCCCACCAGGCGCTGCTCGCCGCCCCCACCCTCAACCCGCTGCTGGCCGCCGGCCGCGCCACCTGGTCGGAGATTCGGCGCGCCGTCACCTCCTGGGTCACCGACCCGGCGCACCGCCCGACCGTCGAGCCGCTGTTCCACCCCCTGTCCGAGGTGACCTTGCACCTGCCCTTCGACGTGGCGGACTACGTCGACTTCTACGCCTCCGAACACCACGCCCGCAACGTCGGTCAGATCTTCCGCCCGGACGCCGAGGACAGCCTCACCCCCAACTGGAAGCACCTGCCGATCGGTTACCACGGCCGCGCCGGCACGGTCGTCGTCTCCGGCACGGACGTCGTACGGCCCGCCGGGCAGCGCAAGGGCCCCGCCGACCCCGCGCCCGTCTTCGGCCCGTCGGTCCGGCTGGACATCGAGGCCGAGGTCGGCTTCGTCGTGGGCGTGCCGTCGCGGCAGGGCCGCCCGGTGGCGCTCGGCGACTTCCGCGAGCACGTCTTCGGGCTGTGCCTGCTCAACGACTGGTCCGCGCGGGACATCCAGGCCTGGGAGTACGTCCCGCTCGGCCCGTTCCTCGGCAAGTCCTTCGCGACGTCGGTCTCGGCGTGGATCACCCCGCTGGAGGCACTGGAGCACGCGCGCGTGGCGCCCCCCGAGCGCACCCACCCGCTGCTGCCCTACCTGGACGACACGGCCTCCGGTGTGGAACCCGGCGGCTACGACCTCCGTATCTCCGTCGCGGTCAACGGCCACGTGGTCTCCGAGCCGCCGTTCTCCACCATGTACTGGACCGCCGCCCAGCAGCTCGCCCACATGACGGTGAACGGCGCCTCGCTGCGCACCGGCGACCTGTACGGCTCGGGCACGGTGAGCGGCCCGGCCGAGGACCAGCGCGGCTCGCTGCTGGAGCTGACCTGGAACGGCCGCGACCCCCTCGAACTCCCCGACGGCAAGCGAGCCTTCCTGCTGGACGGGGACGTGGTGACCCTGTCGGCCTGGGCCCCCGGCCCGGACGGCCGCCGGGTCGGGCTGGGCGAGGTCACGGGCCGCGTCGTGGCGGACTGAGCCACGGCACAGCGGACTGGGCCACGGCAGGCCGGACTGGGCCATGGCAGGGCGGCCGGTCCGCCGAGTCCGCGCGCCGCGGCAACCAAGGCCGGGCGGGCGGACCGGGACCCTGTTCTGGCCCGGCCGAACTCGCCTCCCCCACCTGGGTTTTCGCCGCCTTCCCCGGTCGGATCGCCGCCGGCACCTGACTCACACCGCCCTTCTTCGCCATACTGACAGGGACACGCATCCGCACCCCGCGCGGCCGTGCGATGCGTGCCCCGCACCATCCCGCACCCGCACACCTTTCCGACCAGGAACCGGAGCCCCGGCATGACCGTCTGCCTGCTCCTGCTGAGCGCCGTCGCCCTGACGGCCGCCGTACCGGCGCCGCGCGCGCTGACCCGGGCGGCCTGGCCCGAACGGGAACCCGTGGTCGCGCTGTGGGTGTGGCAGTGTCTGGTCGCCACCGTACTGCTGTGCTGCCTGACCGCACTGGTCCTGGGCGCGGCGGCCGTCTTCCACACCGTCCGCGACCATGTGTTCGCCCCCGCGCCGCCCGCCGTCACCGCCGCCTACGACCTGTCCGCCACCCCGGTATGGGCCACCACCCTCACCCTGCTGCTGGCCTGCGGGGCCGCCTGGACGACGGCGATGCTGGCCCGGGAACTGTTCGAGGCCCGCCGCAGCCGGGGCCAGGCCCGGGCGCAGCTGCGTGAACGCGCCCCCGAGCTGCCGCCGGGACTGCGGGCGCCGCGCGGGCCGATGCTGGTGCTGGAGGACGAGTACCCGGACGCCTGGTGGATGCCGGGGCACCCGCCGCAGCTGGTCGTCACCACGGGGGCGCTGCACCGCCTCACCGACCTCCAGCTCGACGCCGTCCTCACCCACGAGCGCGGGCACGCCCGCGCCCACCACGACTGGCTGCTGCACCTGTCCGCCGCGCTCGCCACGGGCTTCCCGCGCGTACCGCTCTTCGCCCACTTCTGCGACCAGACGCACCGCCTGGTCGAGCTGGCCGCCGATGACGCGGCCTCCCGGCGCTGCGGGCACCTCACCACGGCGCTCGCCCTGATCGAGCTGAACCAGCACCGGGGCGTGCTCTCCTGCGCCTCCAGCCGCCGGCTGCTGGGCGAGCGCGTGGACCGGCTGCTGGAGCCGCCGCCGCGGCTGCTGCGCCGGCACCGGGCGCTGACCACGACGGTGGCCGCGCTGGTGCCGTTGCTGCCGCTGCTGATCACCTTCGCACCCGGGCTGACGGCACTGTCCTGACGGTCCCGGCGGGCCGCACCGGCTCGCTAGGTCCAGTCCGGCTCCGGCTCCGGCTCGTCGGACCACTCATGCCAGTCCGCGTCGTCCGGTGCGTCCGTGGCGGCGGCCGGTGCGACGGTGGCGGCGGCCGGTGCGGCGCCGTCCAGGGACGCCAGCACCTGGAGCACGCCCTCGCCGTACGTCGCCAGCTTCTTCTCACCGACGCCGTTCACCGTGCCCAGCTCCCGCACCGAGCCGGGCCACCGGGTCACGATCTCCCGGAGGGTGGCGTCGTGGAAGATCACGTACGCCGGGACGCCCTGTTCCCGGGCCTGCTCGGCGCGCCAGGCGCGCAGGGCCTCGAAGGCGGGGAGCAGTGCCTCGGGCAGCTCGGCCGCGACGGCCTTGGCCTTGCCGGCGCCGGACGCACCGGAGCCGCCGGCGGACCGGGTCCGGGAGGCGGCCGGCTTCTTCGGCTCCTTGCGCAGCGGCACCTCCCGCTCGCGGCGCAGCACCGCGCCGCTCGCCTCGGTGAGCACCAGCGTGCCGTACTCCCCCTCGACCGCGAGAAGCCCCTGGGCCAGCAGCTGCCGGATGACACCCCGCCACTCGCCCTCGGTGAGGTCCTGGCCGATGCCGAAGACGGACAGCTGGTCGTGGTCGAACTGGATCACCTTGCCGGTGCGCTTGCCGAGCAGGATGTCCACGATCTGCACCGCGCCGAACTTCTGCCCGCGCTCCCGCTGCAACCGCACCACCGTGGACAGCACCTTCTGCGCGGCGACCGTGCCGTCCCACGTCTCCGGCGGGGTGAGGCAGGTGTCGCAGTTGCCGCAGGCTTCCGCGGCGGCGTCCTGGCCGAAGTAGGCGAGCAGCTGGCCGCGGCGGCACCGGGCGGTCTCGCACAGCGCGAGCATGGCGTCGAGGTGGGCGGCGGCCCGGCGGCGGAACACCTCGTCGCCCTCGCCGGACTGGATCAGCTTGCGCTGCTGTATGACGTCGTTCAGGCCGTACGCCATCCATGCCGTGGACGGCAGGCCGTCGCGGCCCGCGCGGCCGGTCTCCTGGTAGTAGCCCTCGATCGACTTGGGCAGGTCCAGGTGGGCGACGAAGCGCACGTCCGGCTTGTCGATGCCCATGCCGAAGGCGATGGTCGCGACCACGACCAGGCCGTCCTCGCGCAGGAACCGGGACTGGTGCGCCGCGCGCACGGAGGCGTCCAGGCCCGCGTGGTACGGCACCGCCTGGATGCCGTTCGCGGTCAGGAACTCCGCCGTGCGCTCGACCGAGTTCCGCGACAGGCAGTAGACGATGCCGGCGTCACCCGGGTGCTCCTCGCGCAGGAAGGCGAGGAGCTGCTTCTTGGGGTCGGCCTTGGGCACGATCCGGTACTGGATGTTGGGCCGGTCGAAGCTGGCGACGAAGTGGCGGGCCGTCGGCAGGTTCAGCCGCTGGGTGATCTCCTCGTGCGTGGCGCGGGTCGCCGTGGCGGTGAGCGCGATCCGCGGGACGTCCGGCCAGCGCTCGCCGAGCAGGGACAGGGAGAGATAGTCGGGGCGGAAGTCGTGGCCCCACTGGGACACGCAGTGCGCCTCGTCGATCGCGAAGACGGAGATCTTGCCGCGCGAGAGGAGGTCCAGCGTGGCGTCCAGGCGGAGCCGCTCCGGTGCCAGATAGAGCAGGTCCAGTTCGCCCGCCAGGAACTCGGCCTCGACCATGCGCCGCTCGTCGAAGTCCTGGGTGGAGTTCATGAAGCCGGCCCGGACACCGAGGGCGCGCAGGGCGTCCACCTGGTCCTGCATCAGCGCGATCAGCGGGGAGACCACCACGCCCGTACCCGGTCTGACCAGGGCCGGAATCTGGTAGCACAGCGACTTTCCGGCGCCGGTCGGCATGAGCACGACGGCGTCGCCGCCCGCCACCACATGCTCGACGATCGCCTGCTGCTCGCCCCGGAAGGCATCGAATCCGAAGACCCGGTGCAGCGTGGCCAACGCCTCGCTGTCGACCGCGCCCGGCCCCTCGGTCACCTGTGGCATCTCGCTGACTCCGCCCATCACGCCCATCGTCCTGTCCCCCGTCGCTCCCCCGTGTGCCGTCCCTCGACCGCTCCCTCAACGATAGGGGCCCACACCGACAGCCTCGGAGTTATCCACAGGTCGACCGATGTATCTCACGTCAAGCACGCGAGTGTCGTTCACACGTTCGCGGGGGACCTGCCCGTTTCCCGCCGATAGTCTGAATGCACCGGCGAGACTCCGTCCCATGGGAGCACTGATGAGCGTCGCACCGAAGGCGTCCGCGTCCAGCTGGCCGATCCCGCCGAAGGGCGGCTGGACCGCCGACGACCTGGACCGCCTCCCCAATCTTCCTCCGCACACGGAATTGATCGACGGGAGCCTGGTCTTCGTGAGTCCGCAGACCGCCTTTCACGAGCGAGTCGTCGACTTCTTCAAGTGGCAGCTGCAGTGTCTGGCACCCTCCGATCTGGAGGTGTTCCGCGAGTTCACCATCGACATCGACCGGCAGAACCGGCCTGAGCCGGATGTCATCGTGCTGCGAGCGGACGCGTGGACGACATCTGATCAGACCCGTTTCCCCGCAGATGCCATCGTGCTGGCCATCGAGGTCGTCTCCGAGGATTCCGTTTCCCGCGACCGTGAAACCAAGCCGTTGAAGTACGCCCGGGCAGGGATTCCCCACTACTGGAGGGTTGAGGGCGAAAACGGTCGCGCCGCCGTGCATGTCTTCGAGCTGGAGCCTGCCACTGGCGCATACACCAGCGTAGGGATCTTCCGCGAGGAGATGAAGGTGGATGTCCCGTTCCCGATCGCCCTGGACCTCACCATGATCAAGGCGCGGCCCGCGAAGGACCGATAACAGGCCGCAAACGACAACACCGCTGCCCGGCACCCCGCCGAAGGGATGCCGGGCAGCGGCATATGTGACGTGGACGTCAGCGCACGAACATCCCCGCCTGGCCCGCCAGGTCCAGGAAGTACTGGGGGGCGATGCCGAGGACCAGGGTGGTGGCGACGCCCAGGCCGATGGCCAGCATGGTCAGCGGGGACGGGACGGCCACGGTCGGGCCCTCCGGCTTCGGTTCGCTGAAGAACATCAGGACGATCACCCGGATGTAGAAGAACGCGGCGATCGCCGAGGAGATCACGCCCACGATGACCAGCGGGACCGCGCCGCCGTCCGCCGCCGCCTTGAACACGGCGAACTTCCCCGCGAACCCGGAGGTCAGCGGGATGCCGGCGAAGGCCAGCAGGAACACCGCGAACACGGCCGCCACCAGCGGCGAGCGCCGGCCGAGGCCCGCCCACTTGGACAGGTGGGTCGCCTCGCCGCCCGCGTCCCGCACCAGCGTGACCACGGCGAACGCGCCGATCGTCACGAAGGAGTAGCCCGCCAGATAGAAGAGGACCGACGACACGCCGTCCTTCGACGTGGCGATGACACCCGCGAGGATGAATCCGGAGTGCGCGATGGACGAGTACGCCAGCAGCCGCTTGATGTCGGTCTGGGTGATGGCGACGATCGCACCGCCCAGCATGGTGACGATCGCCACCGCCCACATCACCGGCCGCCAGTCCCAGCGCAGGCCGGGCAGCACGACGTAGAGCAGGCGCAGCAGCGCGCCGAAGGCGGCCACCTTCGTCGCCGCCGCCATGAACCCGGTCACGGGGGTGGGCGCGCCCTGGTAGACGTCGGGGGTCCACATGTGGAACGGCACCGCGCCCACCTTGAACAGCAGGCCCATGACCAGCAGGGCGCCGCCGATCAGCAGCAGCGCGTCGTTGCCCATGGTGTTCGCGAGCGCGGGGTCGACGTCGGTGACGGTGCCGTCGACGACCTGGGCGATGCGGGCGTACGACACCGAGCCCGCGTAGCCGTACAGCAGCGCGATGCCGAACAGGGTGAACGCCGAGGCGAACGCGCCCAGCAGGAAGTACTTGACCGCGGCCTCCTGCGACACCAGCCGCTTGCGCCGGGCCAGCGCGCACAGCAGGTACAGCGGCAGGGAGAGGACCTCCAGGGCCACGAACAGGGTCAGCAGGTCGTTGGCCGCCGGAAAGATCAGCATGCCGCCGATCGCGAAGAGGAGCAGCGGGAAGACCTCGGTGGTGGTGAAGCCCGCCCGCACGGCGGCCTTCTCGCTGTCGCTGCCGGGCACCGACGCGGCCTGCGCGGCGAAGGAGTCGACCCGGTTGCCGTGCGCCGCCGGGTCCAGGCGCCGTTCCGCGAAGGTGAACAGGCCGACCAGGCCGGCCAGCAGGATGGTGCCCTGGAGGAAGAGGGCCGGACCGTCGACCGCGATCGCGCCCATGGCCGCGATGTGCGCCTTCGTCGTGCCGAACCCGTCGGCCGCGAGCGCGACGACCGCCGCGAACGCGGCGCACAGGGCGACGACGGACACGAACACCTGCGCGTAGTAGCGGGACCTGCGCGGCACGAACGCCTCGATCAGCACCCCCACCAGCGCCGCGCCGACGACGATCAGCGTCGGTGACAATTGTCCGTACTCGATTTTCGGCGCGTCGATCTTCGTGATCGGTTCGGCCGCGGTTGTCCACAGGCTGTGGACGGCTGTTGCGCTCACTTGGCCGCCTCCACCTCGGGCCGGGGGTCCTTCTCGTGTACGTCGGACAGGGTCTGTTTGACCGCCGGGTCGATGATGTTCGTGACCGGCTTCGGGTAGACGCCCAGGAAGATCAGCAGCACGATCAGCGGGGCCACGACCAGCACCTCACGCACGCGCAGATCGGGCATCGCCGAGACCTCCGGCTTCACCGGGCCGGTCATCGTCCGCTGGTAGAGCACGAGGGTGTACAGCGCGGCGAGGACGATGCCGAAGGTGGCGATGATCCCGATCACCGGGTAGCGCGTGAATGTGCCGACCAGCACCAGGAATTCGCTCACGAACGGGGCGAGGCCGGGCAGCGACAGCGTGGCGAGGCCGCCGATCAGGAAGGTGCCGGCGAGCACCGGGGCGACCTTCTGCACGCCCCCGTAGTCGGCGATGAGCCGCGAGCCGCGCCGGGAGATGAGGAAACCGGCGACGAGCATCAGCGCGGCCGTGGAGATGCCGTGGTTGACCATGTAGAGCGTGGCGCCGGACTGGCCCTGGCTGGTCATCGCGAAGACGCCCATGATGATGAAGCCGAAGTGCGAGATCGACGCGTACGCCACCAGGCGTTTGATGTCCCGCTGGCCGACGGCGAGCAGCGCGCCGTAGATGATGCTGATCAGGGCGAGGACGAGGACGACCGGCGTCGCCCACTTGCTGGCCTCCGGGAACAGCTGGAGGCAGAAGCGGAGCATCGCGAACGTGCCCACCTTGTCGACCACCGCGGTGATGAGGACGGCGACGGGCGCGGTGGCCTCCTGCATGGCGTTGGGCAGCCAGGTGTGCAGCGGCCACAGCGGCGCCTTCACCGCGAAGGCGAAGAAGAAGCCGAGGAACAGCCAGCGTTCGGTGTTCGTCGCCATGTGCAGCGTGCCGTTGGCTCGGGCGTCGGCGATCTCGGTGAGCGAGAAGTTCCCGGCGGCCACGTAGAGCCCGATCACCGCGGCCAGCATGATCAGACCGCCGGCCAGGTTGTACAGGAGGAACTTCACCGCCGCGTACGAGCGCTGGGTGGCGGCCGTCTCCTCGCCGTGCGCGTGCGCGCGGTCCCCGAAGCCGCCGATGAGGAAGTACATCGGGATCAGCATGGCTTCGAAGAAGATGTAGAAGAGGAAGACGTCGGTGGCCTCGAAGGAGATGACCACCATCGCCTCCACCGCCAGGATCAGCGCGAAGAAGCCCTGGGTGGGCCGCCAGCGGCGGCTGCCGGTCTCCAGCGGGTCGGCGTCGTGCCAGCCGGCGAGGATGATGAACGGGATCAGCAGGGCGGTCAGCGCGATCAGCGCCACCGCGATGCCGTCGACGCCCAGTTCGTACCTGACCCCGAAGTCCTCGATCCAGGCGTGGTTCTCGGTGAGCTGGTAGCGCTCGCCGTCCGGGTCGAAGCGGACCAGGACGGTGACGGCCAGGGCGAGCGTGGCGAGCGAGACGAGCAGCGCCAGCCACTTGGCGGCGGTGCGCTGGGCGGCCGGTACGGCGGCCGTGGCGACGGCCCCGAGGGCCGGGAGCGCCGCCGTCGCTGTCAGCAGAGGAAAGGACATCGGTATCAGACCGCCCTCATCAGCAGGGTCGCGGCGACCAGGAGTGCCGCGCCGCCGAACATCGAGACCGCGTAGGAGCGGGCGAAGCCGTTCTGGAACCGGCGCAGCCGTCCGGACAGGCCGCCGAAACCGGCCGCCGTGCCGTTGACGACGCCGTCTACCAGGGAGTGGTCGAGGTAGACCAGGGAGCGCGTCAGGTGCTCGCCGCCGCGCACCAGGACCACGTGGTTGAAGTCGTCCTGGAGCAGGTCGCGGCGGGCCGCGCGGGTGAGCAGCGAGCCGCGCGGGGCGAGCGCCGGGACGGGTTTGCCGCCGTACTGGGCCCAGGCGAGGGCGACTCCGACGACCAGGCACACCATCGTCGCCCCGGTGATCACCCCGGCACTGAGCGGCGAGTCGCCGTGGTCGTGCCCGGTGACCGGCTCCAGCCAGTTCAGGAAGCGGTCGCCGATGCTGAAGAAGGCACCGCCGAAGACCGAGCCGACGGCGAGGACGATCATCGGGATCGTCATGACCTTCGGGGACTCGTGCGGGTGCGGTACGGCGTGCTCGCCCCCGGCCTCGGCGGCCGGCTCCACACTGGGCTCGGCCGGGGACGGGGCCGGGGCGTTACGCCACCGTTCCTCTCCGAAGAACGTCATCAGCATCACGCGCGTCATGTAGAAGGCGGTGATGGCCGCGCCCAGCAGGGCCGCGCCGCCGAGGATCCAGCCCTCGGTGCCGCCCTTGGCGAACGCCGCCTCGATGATCTTGTCCTTGGAGAAGAAGCCGGACAGGCCCGGGAACCCGATGATGGCGAGGTAGCCGAGGCCGAAGGTGACGAAGGTGACCGGCATGTACTTGCGCAGGCCGCCGTAGCGGCGCATGTCCACCTCGTCGTTCATGCCGTGCATCACCGAACCGGCGCCGAGGAACAGCCCGGCCTTGAAGAAGCCGTGCGTCACCAGGTGCATGATCGCGAAGACGTAGCCGATGGGGCCGAGACCGGCGGCGAGGACCATGTAGCCGATCTGCGACATGGTCGAGCCGGCCAGCGCCTTCTTGATGTCGTCCTTGGCGCAACCGACGATCGCACCGAACAGGAGCGTGACCGCGCCGACGACGGTGACGGCCAGCTGGGCGTCGGGCGCCGCGTTGAAGATCGCGCCGGAGCGGACGATCAGATAGACGCCCGCGGTCACCATGGTCGCCGCGTGGATGAGGGCGGAGACCGGGGTCGGGCCCTCCATGGCGTCCCCGAGCCAGGACTGCAGCGGCACCTGGGCGGACTTGCCGCAGGCCGCGAGCAGCAGCATCAGGGCGATCGCGGTGAGCTTGCCCTCGGAGGCGCCGCCGACCAGACCCGGCTCCTCGTGCGTGCCGAGGAGCGGGCCGAAGGCGAAGCCGCCGAAGGTGGTGAACATCAGCATGATCGCGATCGACAGGCCCATGTCGCCGACGCGGTTGACCAGGAAGGCCTTCTTCGCGGCCGTGGCGGCGCTGGGCTTGTGCTGCCAGAAGCCGATCAGCAGGAACGAGGCGAGGCCGACGCCCTCCCAGCCGACGTACAGCAGCAGGTAGTTGTCGGCGAGGACGAGCAGCAGCATCGCCGCGAGGAACAGGTTCAGGTAGCCGAAGAAGCGGCGGCGGCGCTCGTCGTGCGCCATGTACCCGACCGAGTACAGGTGGATCAGCGAGCCGACGCCCGTGATGAGCAGGACGAACGTCATCGACAGCTGGTCCAGCCGGAAGGTGACGTCCGCCTGGAAGCCGGCCACCGGGATCCAGCTGAACAGGTGCTGGGTCAGGGTGCGGTGTCCGGCGCCCTTGCCGAGCAGATCGGCGAAGAGGACGAGCCCGAGGGCGAAGGAGACGAACGACAGCAGGACGCCGATCCAGTGGCCGCCGCGGTCCAGGCGCCGGCCACCGACCAGGAGGACGGCCGCTCCGAGCAGGGGCGCCGCGATGAGCGGCGCGATCAGGTTCTCCACGATTCTTCCGACCCCTTACAGCTTCATCAGGCTGGCGTCGTCGACCGAGGCCGAGTGGCGGGTACGGAACAGCGACACGATGATCGCGAGGCCCACCACGACCTCCGCGGCGGCGACGACCATCGTGAAGAAGGCGATGATCTGGCCGTCGAGGTTGCCGTGCATCCGGGAGAAGGTGACGAACGCGAGGTTGCAGGCGTTCAGCATCAGCTCGACGCACATGAAGACCACGATGGCGTTGCGCCGGACGAGGACGCCGGTCGCGCCGATCGTGAACAGCAGGGCGGCGAGGTAGAGGTAGTTGACCGGGTTCACTTCGACGCCTCCTCGGGCCGCTTGAACGTCTCCGGTTCGATCGCCCGGCGCTCCAGGCGCTCCTCCGCGCGCTGCTCCAGCGCCCGCAGGTCGTTCAGCGCCTCGGTGGACACGTCCCGGATCTGGCCGCGGGCGCGCAGCGTCTTGTTGACGGTCAGCTCGGACGGGGTGCCGTCGGGCAGCAGGCCCGCGATGTCGACCGCGTTGTGCCGGGCGTAGACGCCGGGGGCGGGCAGCGGCGGGATGTACGTGCCCTCGCGGATGCGCTGCTCGGACAGCTCGCGCTGGGTCTTGGCGCGCTCGGTGCGCTCCCGGTGGGTGAGCACCATGGCGCCGACGGCCGCGGTAATGAGCAGCGCGCCGGTGATCTCGAAGGCGAAGACGTACTTGGTGAAGATCAGCGACGCCAGCCCCTCGACGTTGCCGTTGGCGTTGGCCTGGCCGGTGCCGTTGAACTCCTTCAGGGAGGCGTTGCCGATGCCGGCGAGCAGCAGGACGCCGAAGCCGATCCCGCACAGCAGGGCCAGCCAGCGCTGGCCCTTGATGGTCTCCTTCAGGGAGTCCGCGGCCGTGACGCCGACGAGCATCACCACGAACAGGAACAGCATCATGATCGCGCCGGTGTAGACGACGATCTGCACGATGCCGAGGAAGTAGGCGCCGTTGGCGAGGTAGAACACCGCCAGGACGATCATCGTGCCGGCGAGGCAGAGCGCGCTGTGCACAGCCTTCCTCATGAAGACGGTGCACAGGGCGCCGATCACCGCGACGGTGCCGAGGACCCAGAACTGGAAGGCCTCACCGGTGGAGGTGGTGTAGGCGGCCAGGTGCTGCGCGCTCATCGGCCGATCACCTCCTGCGAGGCCGGCTCGTCCTCGCCGAAGGTGGCGGCGGCCTCCTGCGGACCCTCGCCCTTGGAGACGGCGGTCTGCCGTTCGGTGCCGGGCGCGGCGTGGGTGACCAGGCCGCGGTAGTAGTCCTGTTCGTCCGTCCCCGGGAAGATGGCGTGCGGGGTGTCGACCATGCCCTCTTCGAGACCGGCGAGCAGCTGCTCCTTGGTGTAGATGAGGTTGGCGCGGCTGGAGTCGGCCAGTTCGAACTCGTTGGTCATCGTCAGCGCGCGCGTGGGGCACGCCTCGATGCACAGGCCGCACAGGATGCAGCGGGCGTAGTTGATCTGGTAGACGCGGCCGTAGCGCTCGCCCGGCGAGTAGCGTTCCTCGTCGGTGTTGTCGGCGCCCTCCACGTAGATGGCGTCGGCGGGGCAGGCCCAGGCGCACAGCTCGCAGCCGACGCACTTCTCCAGGCCGTCCGGATGGCGGTTGAGCTGGTGCCGTCCGTGGAACCGCGGAGCCGTGGTCTTCTTCTGCTCCGGGTACTGCTCGGTCAGCCGCTTCTTGAACATGGCCTTGAAGGTCACGCCGAAGCCGGCCACGGGATTCTGGAAGCCGGGCTTGATCTGCCCGGACTCCTGAGGCTCCTCAGCCATCGGACGCCTCCTTTCCATCCGAAGTTCCGTCACTGACAGTGTCCGCCCCACCACTGACAATCAGCTCCCGCTCCCGGCGCGGGCGGCGCCTGGGCACCGGCGGCAACTGCTGTCCGGGCAGCGGCGGTACGGGGAATCCGCCCGCCATGGGATCGAAGACCGGCTCCTGGGCGGCGGGCGGCCCGGCGGTCCTGTTCTTCTCGCGGAACATGTCGGCGACGAAGGAGACGAGCAGCAGGGCGAGGACCCCGCCGCCGACGTAGAGGGCGATGTCGGCGAAGTCGTAGTTCTCGTTGCGCAGCGCGCGGACGGTCGCGACGAGCATCAGCCAGGTCACCGAGACCGGGATGAGGACCTTCCAGCCGAGCTTCATCAGCTGGTCGTAGCGCACGCGCGGGAGGGTGCCGCGCAGCCAGATGAAGAAGAACAGCAGCAGCTGGACCTTGACGACGAACCAGAGCAGCGGCCACCAGCCGTGGTTGGCGCCCTCCCAGAAGGTGCTGATCGGCCAGGGGGTGCGCCAGCCGCCGAGGAAGAGGGTGGCGGAGACGGCCGAGACCGTCACCATGTTGACGTACTCGGCGAGCATGAACATCGCGAACTTGATCGACGAGTACTCGGTGTTGAAGCCGCCGACCAGGTCGCCCTCGGACTCCGGCATGTCGAAGGGGGCGCGGTTGGTCTCGCCGACCATCGTGACGATGTACAGGATGAAGGAGACCGGCAGCAGCAGGATGTACCAGCGGTCGGCCTGCGCCTCCACGATCCTGGACGTCGACATCGACCCCGAGTAGAGGAACACGGAGGCGAACGCGGCGCCCATGGCGATCTCGTAGGAGATCATCTGGGCGCAGGAGCGCAGGCCGCCCAGCAGCGGATAGGTGGATCCGGAGCTCCAGCCCGCCAGCACGATGCCGTAGATGCCGACGGAGGCGACCGCGAGGATGTAGAGCATCGCGATCGGCAGGTCGGTGAGCTGCATCGTGGTGCGGTGGCCGAAGATCGAGATCTCGTTGCCGGCCGGGCCGAAGGGGATCACCGCGATCGCCATGAAGGCGGGGATGGCCGCGACGACCGGTGCGAGGACGTAGACCACCTTGTCCGCGCGTTTGACGACGAGGTCCTCCTTGAGCATCAGCTTGATGCCGTCGGCGAGCGACTGGAGCATGCCCCAGGGGCCGTGCCGGTTGGGGCCGATGCGCAGCTGCATCCAGGCGACGACCTTGCGCTCCCAGACGATGGAGAACAGCACGGTCACCATCAGGAAGGCGAAGCAGAAGACGGCCTTGACGACGACCAGCCACCAGGGGTCGCGGCCGAACATCGAGAGGTCTTCCGCGGCGAGGTACGCGCTCATGCCTCCACCTCCTTGGGGGCCGTCTCGGCGGTGGCCGCCGGGCCGATGCGGACGAGGGAGCCGGGCCGCGCCCCGGTGTCGGAGGCGACGCCGCCGCCGGTGGAGTTCAGCGGGAGCCAGACCACCCGGTCGGGCATCTCGGTGACCCGGAGGGGCAGTTCGGCCGTGCCGGCGGGTCCGGTGACGGCCAGGGTGCCGCCGTCCTCGACGCCCGCCTCGGCGGCCGTGGCCGCGGACAGGCGGGCGAGCGCGGCGTGCCGGGTTCCGGCGAGCGCCTCGTCGCCCTCCTGGAGGACGCCCTGGTCGAGCAGGAGCCGGTGCCCGGCCAGTACGGCCTCGCCGGCCGCCGGGCGGGGCAGGGCGCCCGCGGACTCCCTCGGCGCCAGGGCGCGGGGGCCGTCCCAGAGGCCGAGCCGGTCGATCTCCGCGCGCGTGGTGCGCAGGTCCGGCAGGCCCAGGTGGGTGTCCATGGCGTCGGCGAGCATGTGCAGCACGCGGGTGTCGGCCGGGGCGAGCCGGCGGGTCATCTGGTCGGGCTTGAGCGCGGCCCCGAAGGAGCGCACCCGGCCTTCCCAGTTGAGGAAGGAGCCGGCCTTCTCGGCGACCGCGGCGACCGGCAGGACGACGTCGGCGTGCGCGGTGACCTCGCTGAGCCGCAGCTCCAGCGACACCAGGAAGCCGACGTTCGCCAGCGCCTCGCGCGCGCGTGCCGGGTCGGGCAGGTCGGCGACCTCCACGCCGGCGACCAGCAGCGCGGACAGTTCACCGGCCGCGGCGGCCGTCAGGATCTGCTGGGTGTCGCGGCCGTACCCTGCGGGGAGTTCGGCGAGCCCCCAGACGGCGGCGACCTCCTCCCGCGCGCGCGGTTCGGTCGCGGGCCGGCCGCCCGGCAACAGCGAGGGCAGCGCGCCCGCCTCCACGGCGCCGCGCTCACCGGCCCGGCGGGGGATCCACACCAGCTCGGCGCCGGTCGCGGCGGCGGTGCGCACGGCGGCGGTGAGGCCGCCCGGGACCGCGGCCAGCCGCTCCCCCACGACGATGACGGCGCCGTCGGCGCGCAGGGCCTCGGCGGCGCGCGTGCCGGGCTCCTCCAGGCCGACGCCGCTCGCGAGGGCGTCCAGCCACTCCGTCTCGGTGCCGGGGGCGGCCGGCAGCAGCGTGCCGCCGGACTTCTCCAGGCCCCGGGTGGCGTGCGTGGCCAGCGCGAACACCCGCTGCTTGTGCTTGCGCCAGGCCTTGCGCAGCCGCAGGAAGACGCCGGGCGCCTCCTCCTCCGACTCGAAGCCGACCAGCAGCACGGCGGGCGCCTTCTCCAGGGAGGTGTACGTGACGCCCGTACCGTCCAGGTCCCGGCCGCGGCCGGCGACCCGGGAGGCGAGGAAGTCGGCCTCCTCGCCGCTGTGCACGCGCGCGCGGAAGTCGATGTCGTTGGTGTCGAGCGCGACCCGGGCGAACTTGCTGTAGGCGTAGGCGTCCTCGACGGTCAGCCGGCCGCCGATGAGGACACCGGCCCGGGAGCGCGCGGCGGACAGGCCCTCGGCCGCCGCCTGGAGCGCCTCGGGCCAGGAGGCGGGCTCCAGCACGCCCTCGGCGTTCCGGACCAGCGGGGTCTCCAGGCGGTCGCGCTGCTGGGCGTAGCGGAACGCGAAGCGTCCCTTGTCGCAGATCCACTCCTCGTTGACCTCGGGGTCGTTGGCGGCGAGCCGCCGCATGACCTTGCCGCGCCGGTGGTCGGTGCGGGTGGCGCAACCGCCGGCGCAGTGCTCGCACACCGACGGCGAGGAGACCAGGTCGAAGGGGCGGGAGCGGAAGCGGTAGGCGGCCGAGGTGAGCGCGCCGACCGGGCAGATCTGGATGGTGTTGCCGGAGAAGTACGACTCGAAGGGGTCGCCCTCGCCGGTGCCGACCTGCTGGAGCGCGCCCCGCTCGATCAGCTCGATCATGGGGTCGCCCGCGATCTGGTTGGAGAAGCGGGTACAGCGGGCGCACAGCACGCACCGCTCGCGGTCGAGCAGCACCTGCGTGGAGATCGCGACGGGCTTCTCGTAGGTCCGCTTGCGGCCCTCGAAGCGGGACTCGGCGTTGCCGTGCGAGACCGCCTGGTTCTGCAGCGGGCACTCGCCGCCCTTGTCGCAGACCGGGCAGTCCAGCGGGTGGTTGATGAGCAGCAGCTCCATCACCCCGTGCTGGGCCTTCTCGGCGACCGGGGAGGTGAGGTGGGTCTTGACGACCATGCCGTCGGTGCAGGTGATCGTGCAGGACGCCATCGGCTTGCGCTGGCCCTCGACCTCCACGATGCACTGGCGGCAGGCGCCGGCCGGGTCCAGGAGGGGATGGTCGCAGAACCGGGGGATCTCGATGCCGAGCTGCTCGGCGGCACGGATGACCAGGGTGCCCTTGGGCACGCTGATCTCGATGCCGTCGATGGTCAGCGTGACGAGGTCTTCCGGCGGGACCGCCGCCTCGCCCCCGCCGGCGGGGGCGCTCGTGGTCACGGTCATGCGTTCACCTCCGGGCGGTCCGCCCAGGCCGTGGACTTGGCCGGGTCGAAGGGGCAGCCCCGGCCCGTGATGTGCTGTTCGTACTCCTCGCGGAAGTACTTCAGCGAGGAGAAGATCGGGGACGCGGCGCCGTCGCCGAGGGCGCAGAAGGACTTGCCGTTGATGTTGTCGGCGATGTCGGCGAGCTTGTCGAGGTCGGACATGGTGCCCTTGCCGGCCTCGATGTCCCGCAGCAGCTGCACCAGCCAGTACGTCCCTTCCCGGCAGGGGGTGCACTTGCCGCAGGACTCGTGGGCGTAGAACTCGGTCCAGCGGGTGACGGCCCGCACCACGCAGGTCGTCTCGTCGAAGCACTGCAGGGCCTTGGTGCCGAGCATGGAGCCGGCGGCGCCGACGCCCTCGTAGTCGAGGGGGACGTCGAGGTGTTCGTCGGTGAACATCGGCGTGGAGGAGCCGCCCGGCGTCCAGAACTTCAGCCGGTGGCCGGGGCGCATGCCGCCGCTCATGTCGAGCAGCTGGCGCAGGGTGATGCCGAGCGGGGCCTCGTACTGTCCGGGGCCGGCGACGTGGCCGCTGAGCGAGTAGAGCGTGAAGCCCGGGGACTTCTCGCTGCCCATCGACCTGAACCATTCCTTGCCGTTTTTCAGGATGGCGGGAACCGACGCGATCGACTCGACGTTGTTCACCACGGTGGGACAGGCGTAGAGGCCTTCCACGGCGGGGAAGGGGGGACGCAGCCGCGGTTGACCACGGCGGCCTTCGAGCGAGTCGAGCAGCGCGGTCTCCTCACCGCAGATGTACGCGCCGGCGCCGGCGTGCACGGTGAGCTTCACGTCGAGCCCGCTGCCCAGGATGTTCTCGCCGAGGTAGCCCGCCGCGTAGGCCTCGCGCACGGCCTCGTGCAGCCGCCGCAGTACGGGGACGACCTCCCCGCGCAGATAGATGAAGGCGTGCGACGACCTGATGGCGTAGCACGCGATCACGATGCCCTCGATGAGGCTGTGCGGGTTCGCGAAGAGGAGCGGGATGTCCTTGCACGTCCCGGGCTCCGACTCGTCGGCGTTGACAACGAGATAGTGCGGTTTTCCATCGCCCTGGGGAATGAACTGCCACTTCATCCCGGTCGGGAACCCCGCGCCGCCGCGGCCGCGCAGCCCGGATTCCTTGACGTACGCGATCAGGTCGTCCGGTGACATGGCGAGGGCCTTGCGGAGCCCCTCGTACCCCTCGTGCCTCCGGTAGACGTCCAGCGTCCAGGACCGGTCCTCGTCCCAGAAGGCCGACAGCACGGGTGCGAGCAGCTTCTCGGGGCTCGGGTCCTTGACCTCGGATACCACGGTCATCACTCCCCCTCCTCTTCGGCCTGGCCCGCCGACGGGGCGTCCGGGGACTGCTGGACCCGCGGATGGACCACGCGCGCGGACGCGTCCTCTCCCTTGGCCAGGCGGAGGCCCGCCAGCGAGGCGGGGCCCGCGCTGCCGCCCTCCTCGACGGCCCCGGGCCGCTCGTCGGGGAAGCCGGCCAGGATCCGCGCGGTCTCCTTGAAGGTGCACAGGCGCGCCCCGCGCGTGGGCTGTACGGCGCGCCCGGCGCGCAGGTCGTCCACCAGGCGCTTGGCGCTCGCGGGGGTCTGGTTGTCGAAGAACTCCCAGTTGACCATCACGACCGGCGCGAAGTCGCAGGCCGCGTTGCACTCGATGTGCTCCAGGGTGACCTTCCCGTCGTCGGTGGTCTCGCCGTTGCCGACGCCCAGGTGCTCCTGGAGGGTCTCGAAGATGGCGTCGCCGCCCATGACCGCGCACAGCGTGTTGGTGCACACGCCGACCTGGTAGTCACCGGAGGGCCGGCGCCGGTACATGGTGTAGAAGGTGGCGACCGCGGTGACCTCGGCCGTGGTCAGGCCGAGCATGTCCGCGCAGAACCGCATCCCGGTGCGGGTGACGTGGCCCTCCTCGGACTGCACGAGGTGGAGCAGCGGCAGCAGGGCGGACCGGGAGTCGGGGTAGCGCGCGATCACGTCGCGGGCGTCCGCCTCCAGCCGGGCCCGGACGTCGTCCGGGTAGGCCGGTGCGGGCAGTTCGGGCATGCCCAGGCTGATGCCCCGCTCCGAAGAAGAGGTGGTCACCGGTCGACGCCTCCCATCACGGGGTCGATGGACGCGACGGCGACGATGACGTCGGCGACCTGGCCGCCCTCGCACATCGCCGCCATGGCCTGAAGGTTGGTGAAGGACGGGTCGCGGAAGTGGACCCGGTAGGGGCGGGTGCCGCCGTCGGAGACGGCGTGCACCCCGAGCTCGCCCTTGGGCGACTCCACGGCCGCGTACGCCTGCCCCGGCGGGACCCGGAAGCCCTCGGTGACCAGCTTGAAGTGGTGGATCAGGGCCTCCATGGAGGTGCCCATGATCTTCTTGATGTGGTCGAGGGAGTTGCCGAGTCCGTCCGGTCCGAGGGCGAGCTGGGCGGGCCAGGCGATCTTCTTGTCCGCGACCATGACCGGGCCGGGCTGGAGCCGGTCCAGGCACTGCTCGACGATCCTGAGCGACTGGCGCATCTCCTCCAGGCGGATGAGGAAGCGGCCGTAGGCGTCGCAGGAGTCGGCGGTCGGGACGTCGAAGTCGTAGTTCTCGTAGCCGCAGTACGGCTGGGTCTTGCGCAGGTCGTGCGGGAGGCCGGTGGAGCGCAGGATCGGGCCGGTGGCGCCGAGGGCCATGCAGCCGGCCAGGTCGAGGTAGCCGATGTCCTGCATACGGGCCTTGAAGATGGGGTTCCCGGTGGCGAGCTTGTCGTACTCCGGGAGGTTCCGCTGCATCTTCTTCACGAACTCGCGGATCTGGTCCACCGCGCCGGGCGGCAGGTCCTGGGCGAGTCCGCCGGGCCGGATGTACGCGTGGTTCATGCGCAGGCCCGTGATGAGCTCGTAGAGGTCGAGAATCATTTCACGATCACGGAAGCCGTAGATCATGATCGTGGTGGCGCCGAGCTCCATGCCGCCGGTGGCGATGCACACCAGGTGGGAGGACATCCGGTTCAGCTCCATCAGGAGCACTCGGATGATCTCGGCGCGCTCGGTGATCTGGTCCTCGATGCCGAGGAGTTTCTCGACGGCGAGACAGTAGGCGGTCTCGTTGAAGAAGGACGTCAGGTAGTCCATGCGCGTCACGAAGGTGGTGCCCTGCGTCCACGTGCGGTATTCGAGGTTCTTCTCGATGCCGGTGTGGAGGTAGCCGATGCCGCAGCGGGCCTCGGTGACCGTCTCGCCCTCGATCTCCAGGATGAGGCGGAGCACTCCGTGGGTGGACGGGTGCTGGGGGCCCATGTTGACGACGATGCGTTCGTCGTCGGCGCGGGCCGCGGACTGGACGACCTCGTCCCAGTCGCCACCGGTGACCGTGTAGACGGTGCCCTCGGTGGTTTCCCGGGCGGCTGCTGACTGGGTGCTGCTCACGAGTACGACCTCCGCTGGTCCGGAGCCGGGATCTGGGCGCCCTTGTACTCGACGGGGATGCCGCCGAGGGGGTAGTCCTTGCGCTGCGGGTGGCCCTGCCAGTCGTCCGGCATCATGATCCGCGTCAGGGCCGGGTGACCGTCGAAGACGATCCCGAAGAAGTCGTAGGTCTCGCGCTCGTGCCAGTCGTTGGTCGGGTAGACGGAGACCAGGGACGGGATGCGCGGGTCGCTGTCGGGGGCGCTGACTTCGAGGCGGATCAGCCGGTTGTGGGTGATCGAGCGCAGGTGGTAGACGGCGTGCAGCTCGCGGCCCTTGTCGTTCGGGTAGTGGACGCCGCTGACGCCGGTGCACAGCTCGAAGCGCAGGGCCGGGTCGTCGCGCAGGACGCGGGCGACGCGGACCAGGTGCTCGCGTTCGATGTGGAAGGTCAGCTCGTCGCGGTCGACGACCGTCTTCTCGATCGCGTTCCCGGGCAGCAGTCCCTGTTCCTCCAGAGCGCCTTCGAGCTCGTCGGCGACCTCGTCGAACCAGCCGCCGTAGGGGCGGGTCGCCGGTCCCGGGAGCCGGACCGAGCGGACCAGGCCGCCGTAGCCGGAGGTGTCGCCGCCGTTGTCGGCGCCGAACATGCCGCGCTGGACGCGGATCTCCTCGCCGCCCTGGCCGCGCATCCCGGGGAGGTTGGCCGCGGCGAGGTCCTTCTCGGGGTTCACCCCGTTCGCGGAACCGTTCGCGGACCCGTTGGCGTTCGCGGACCCGTTCGCGCCCTGGGTGCCGTTCTTCGCGTCGCTCACCGCAGCAGCCCCTTCATCTCGATCGTGGGCAGGGCCTTCAGCGCCGCTTCCTCCGCCTCCCGGGCCGCTTCCTCGGCGTTCACGCCGAGCTTGGACGACTGGATCTTCTGGTGGAGCTTGAGGATCGCGTCCATGAGCATCTCGGGCCGGGGCGGACAGCCGGGGAGGTAGATGTCGACCGGGACGATGTGGTCGACGCCCTGGACGATCGCGTAGTTGTTGAACATGCCGCCCGAGGAGGCGCAGACGCCCATGGAGATCACCCACTTGGGGTTGGGCATCTGGTCGTAGACCTGCCGCAGGACGGGCGCCATCTTCTGGCTGACCCGGCCGGCGACGATCATCAGGTCGGCCTGGCGCGGCGAGCCGCGGAAGACCTCCATGCCGAAGCGGGCGAGGTCGTAGCGGCCGGCGCCGGTGGTCATCATCTCGATGGCGCAGCAGGCGAGGCCGAAGGTGGCCGGGAAGACGGACGCCTTGCGCACCCAGCCCGCGGCCTGCTCGACGGTGGTGAGCAGGAAGCCGCTCGGCAGCTTTTCTTCGAGTCCCATGTAAGGCCCCTCAGTCCCATTCCAGGCCGCCGCGCCGCCATACGTACGCGTACGCGACGAAGACGGTGAGCACGAAGAGCAGCATCTCCACGAGCCCGAAAATCCCCAGGGCGTCGAAGGTGACGGCCCAGGGGTAGAGGAAGACGATCTCGATGTCGAAGACGATGAAGAGCATCGCCGTCAGGTAGTACTTGATGGGGAAGCGCCCGCCGCCGGCCGGCGTGGGGGTCGGCTCGATGCCGCACTCGTAGGCTTCGAGTTTGGCGCGGTTGTACCGCTTCGGACCGATCAGCGTGGCCATGACCACGGAGAAGATCGCAAAGCCTGCCCCGAGGGCTCCCAGTACGAGGATGGGCGCATACGCGTTCACCGCTCCTCGCTCCTCTCAGTCGGCACTGACTGCTGGCGGATCACTGGGCTCACATCGCCTCACCGGTCCCACGAACCCCGCTCGTCCCGGGCGAAGATCGAGAACATGTGAAGCAGGTCACAAGCCCGATTGCCTCGCATCTTATGCCTGTCACTCTGTGATCTGCGACACGGGGTATTGCACAAGCTTTGTGATCTCCACCACCTGACGAAGGATCATGAAGTCGGATGATGGGTGATCTACATACCGGAAGCGTTCAGTTGATCACCAGAAGTGACATTCTTACTTATCAGCGCAGGCGAGAAGGGTCGTCTCCATATCAAGAGAGTTCACCTGCATGCAAATTGGTGCCTGGCGCAGACATCTGGTAGTGCGATCCGTTCACACCCCGGAGCGGACCCCGGGGCGGGCGTGAACGCGGGTCCCGGTGCGTGCGCGCGTTCACGAGGTCCGCACGCGCCGGACGCCGGAGTTCCACCGGCCGTTCCGTGACCTCCGTCACGTCCGTGAGAGGGCGATGAGAACCAGGCTTGGCCAACGACCCCAACCAGTGGTAAGCGCGGGGCAATTCGGACGTAATGATCAAAGACCGTGATCAAGGGCTTGATCACGACGGTCCGCAATGTCCGTTACGGCGTCAATAAAGGGCGACACGCCCGGGTTTCCAGGTATCGATTGAGCAACTGTGGCGCACGACACGTTTCTTGAAGATATGAAGGAGCCCCTGGTACCGGTTGTTCCCATGTCCCACACCGCTCACATACGCAGCCACCGGAAGCCCCGCCGCAGCGCGTCGACCCTCGCCGTGCGGGCCGGAGTTGCCGGTGGCGTCCTCAGCACCCTGGCAGTCGCCGGGGCGTCCGGGTCGGCGAACGCGGCCGAGCCGGTGACGCAGACCCTCGAACTGCCCACCCTGACGGCCGACCTGGCCGCTCAGGCGGCCCAGTCCGCGGACGCGACCGAGCAGGCCGCCGCGAACTACCAGCTGCAGGCGGAGCGCGACGCGGCCGCCGCCAAGGCCGCGAAGAAGGCCGAGGCGGACCTCGCCGAGGCCAAGAAGAAGGCGGCCGAGGCCAAGAAGAAGGCCGAGGAGGAAGCCCGCAAGGAGGCCGCCGCCCGCGCGTCGCGCACCGCGGCGCGGACCACGCTCTCCACCACCTCGGCCGACACCGGCACCACCACCCTCGGCGGCGGCACCGGCACGGAAGCCGGCACCGGCACCGACACCGGCTCGTCCACGGCCACCGGTTCGGCCGCGGCCGTCGTCAGCTTCGTCCGGGCGCAGGTCGGCAAGGCGTATGTCTCCGGCGCCACCGGCCCGTCCGCCTACGACTGCTCGGGCCTGGTGCAGACGGCCTTCAAGCAGATCGGCGTCAGCCTGCCGCGCGTGTCGCAGGACCAGTCGACCGCCGGCACCCAGGTCTCGCTGAGCAACCTCCAGCCGGGCGACATCCTGTACTGGGGCGGCGCGGGCAGCGCCTACCACGTCGGCGTGTACGTCGGCGACGGCATGTTCGTGGGCGCGCAGAACCCCTCCACCGGCGTGGTGGAGCGCCCGCTGTCCTACGACCCGCCCACCGGCGCCGTACGGGTGCTCTGAGCGCACTCCGCGCCTCTCCTCGCGCACACAGGGCCGCTGCCCCCGGGCAGCGGCCCTCGCGCGTTCCCTGCCATGCTCTGCTCGGGCCGCCGTCCGGTGGTCCGCGTCCGAGCGAAGGAGTCCACGCGATGCCACGCGTGTTCGTACAGGGAAATCCCGCCGACTACTACCCGCGCTACGCCCCCGAGGCCGGGCGGGGCGCGGTGCGGCGCATCACCGAGGCCGGCGAGGAGGTGCTGCACAAGCCGTGCCGGGACGTCACGGAGTTCGGGCCCGACCTCGCCGCGCTGATCGACGACATGTTCCGCACGATGTACGTCGCCGAGGGTGCGGGACTGGCGGCAAATCAGGTCGGCGTCGGACTGCGGCTGTTCGTGTACGACTGCCCGGACGACGACGGTGTCCGGCATGTCGGACACATCGTCAATCCGGTGCTCGAAACGCCCACGGGTGAGCGACGGCTGCTGGACGAGGGCGAGGGCTGCCTGTCGGTGCCCGGCGCCGTGATGGCCGTACCGCGCCCGGACCGGGCCGTCGTGCGCGGGCAGGACCGGGACGGCCGGCCGGTCGTCGTCGAGGGCACCGGGTACTTCGCCCGCTGCCTCGCCCACGAGACCGACCACACCAACGGCCACCTCTACCTGGACCGGCTGTCCAAGCGGGAACGGAAGGACGCCCTGCGGCAGATGACGGAGCGCCGGGACGAGGTGTACGCCCGCCGGGCCGCCAAGGAGGCCGCCTTCGGCGCGTGACCCCCGCCGGCCCGCGGCGGCGCCGGATGCCCCTCGGGTGGGGTCCGGCGCCGTCCGGTCCCGGTGGCCGTCCGGTCTCGGTGGCCGTCCGGCCCCGGCGGCCGTCAGGCCTTCGGGGTCACCCTGGTCAGGCCGTTGATGATGCGGTCCATCGCGTCGCCGCCCGTGGGGTCGGTGAGGTTGGCGAGGAGCTTGAGGGTGAACTTCATCAGCATCGGGTGGGTCAGACCGCGCTGGGCGGCGATCTGCATGACCTTCGGGTTGCCGATGAGCTTCACGAAGGCGCGGCCGAGGGTGTAGTAGCCGCCGTAGGTGTCCTTGAGGACGCGCGGGTAGCGCTGGAGGGCGGTCTCGCGCTGGGCCGGGGTGGCGCGGGCGTGGGCCTGCACGATGACGTCGGCGGCGATCTGGCCGGATTCCATGGCGTAGGCGATGCCCTCGCCGTTGAAGGGGTTCACCAGGCCGCCGGCGTCGCCGACGAGCAGCAGGCCGCGCGTGTAGTGCGGCTGGCGGTTGAAGGCCATAGGGAGGGCGGCGCCGCGGATCGGGCCGGTCATGTTCTCGGGCGTGTAGCCCCAGTCCTCCGGCATGGAGGCGCACCACGCCTTGAGGACCTCCCGCCAGTCCAGCTCCTTGAAGGAGTCGGAGGTGTTCAGCACGCCGAGGCCCACGTTCGAGGTGCCGTCGCCCATGCCGAAGATCCAGCCGTAGCCGGGCAGCAGCCGGTCCTGGGGGCCGCGGCGGTCCCACAGCTCCAGCCAGGACTCCAGGTAGTCGTCCTCGTGGCGGGGGCTCTCGAAGTAGGTCCGGACCGCGACGCCCATCGGACGGTCCTCACGGCGGTGCAGGCCCATGGCCAGGGACAGCCGGGTGGAGTTGCCGTCGGCGGCGACGACCAGCGGCGCGCGGAAGGAGACCTCGCGCTTGTCCTCGCCGAGCTTGGCGGTGACGCCGGTGATGCGGCCGGTGCGGTCGTCCACGATCGGGCCGCTCACGTTGCAGCGCTCGTACAGCCGCGCCCCCGCCTTCTGGGCGTTGCGGGCGAGCTGCTCGTCGAAGTCGTCGCGCTTGCGGACCAGGCCGTAGTCCGGGAAGGAGGCGAGGTCCGGCCAGTCGAGCTGGAGGCGGACGCCGCCGCCGATGATGCGCAGCCCCTTGTTGCGCAGCCAGCCGGCCTCCTCGGAGATGTCGATCCCCATGGCGACGAGCTGCTTGACCGCGCGCGGGGTGAGGCCGTCGCCGCACACCTTCTCGCGCGGGAACTCGGTCTTCTCCAGCAGCAGGACATCGAGCCCGGCCTTGGCGAGGTGGTACGCGGTCGTGGAGCCGGCCGGCCCCGCGCCCACGACGATCACGTCGGCGGTGTTCTCGGAGAGCGGCTCGGTCACGACGGTCACGGCGGGATCTCCCCAAGGTCGAATGGTGTGTGCCGGCCGGCACGGGACATAGGCAGTCTATTCAGCGCAGTTGGCCGCCCGACCGAAGGGCCACCCCCCGATGCCGGTCACTCTCCGTGTCCATTTGTCACGGAAAGACACCGGCGCCTTCCGGGCGGGACGGGCCGGAGTTACCCTGCCACTACCACTGGGGGTGACATCTGTGCACATACCACCCAAGACACCCGAAGTGCGCGTCCCGCGTCTGGTCGGTCTGATGGCCGTGGACGCGCGCGAGACCGCCCGGGCGCGGGGCCTGTCCCTGAACGCGCCGGACCGCCCGGACTTCCACCTCGCCGTCGTGGACTACGTCGTACGCCAGCATCCGCGGCCCGGGACCGAGGTGCCGCGGGACTCGACGGTGTACGTGTGGTTCGACTTCGCGGAGGGCGAGGGCGGCGGGGGCGTGCGCGAGCCGCGCGTGCCGGGACCGCCGCGCGGGGGGCCGCGACGGGAACTGGACCCGCCGCACGACCCGTACGAGGTGGCCGGGATCAGCGCTCCGTGAGGCCCGGGTCCTCCTTGAAGCCCCGGTGCAGTGCCACGACGCCGCCGGTGAGGTCGCGCCAGGCGACCTTCGACCAGCCCGCCTTGCGCAGGCGCTCGGCGAGGCCAGGCTGGTCGGGCCAGGCCCGGATGGACTCGGCGAGGTAGACGTACGCGTCCGGGTTCGAGGAGACCGCGCGGGCGACCGGCGGCAGCGCGCGCATCAGGTACTCGGTGTAGACGGTGCGGAACGGCGCCCAGGTCGGGTGGGAGAACTCGCAGATCACCACGCGCCCGCCGGGCCGGGTGACGCGGTACATCTCGCGCAGGGCCGCGTCGGTGTCCTGGACGTTGCGCAGCCCGAAGGAGATCGTCACCGCGTCGAAGGTGTCGTCCTTGAACGGCAGCCTCGTCGCGTCGCCCGCGGTGAACGGCAGCCAGGTGTGCTTCTTCTTGCCGACCCGGAGCATGCCCAGGGAGAAGTCGCAGGGGACGACGTAGGCGCCGGTCCGGGTGAAGGGGAGGGAGGAGGTGGCCGTGCCGGCGGCGAGGTCCAGGACCTTCTGCGCGGGGCGGGCGTCGACGGCCTTCGCCACCTCCCTGCGCCAGCGGCGGTCCTGGCCGAGTGACAGCACGTCGTTCGTCAGGTCGTACCGTTCCGCCACGTCGTCGAACATCGAGGCGACTTCGTGCGGCTGCTTGTTCAGGGAAGCGCGGGTCACCCGCCCATTGTTGCAGCCGGGTCCGGCGGTCGGGAGGCAGGGCGCGACCGGCGCCGGACGCTCAGCGCGGCGCGCGCTCAGCGGCGGCGGAAGACCAGCCGGCCCGCGAGGACCGTCGCCACGCACGTCGCGGCTCCCCGTTCGGCCAGTTCCGTCTCGTCCTCGACGTCGAAGACGGCGAAGTGGGCGGCGGAGCCCGGCCGCCGGGGCGGGGCCGCCTCGGGGCGGTGGGCGAAGGGGTCCAGGGAGGGCGCGCCGGCGACGGGGGCCGGGCGGGGTACGACGGCGATGCCGGTGCGGCGTACGGCGTCCTGGACCGCGCGGACGCGCAGCGGCTCGCAGGCCACGGCGACCGTGCCGTACGCCAGCATCCGCTGGACCCCGCGCCGGGCGCTCGCGCCCCAGCGGGCGTCGTCCATGGGGAGCGCGGCGAGCGCGGCGCCGGTCAGCGGGTCGGTGCCGAGGGCGTCGGCCTCCCGCGGGTCCGGGTGGTACGCCCGCTCCAGCAGCTCGTTGCCGTGCGGGTTGACGTACCCGGGCGTGAGGATGCCCGGCCAGCGGCGCACGCGCGCGTGCGGGTGCGCGGCGGCCAGTTCCTCCAGGGACCCGACGGCCTCGATCCGTTCGCCCCGGACGAGGTGGGCGCGGCCCCTGGAGTCCGTGTGCAGCGTCAGCACGGCGGTCCTGGTTCTCCCGGCTCGGCTAGTTCGACGCGAGCAGCTTCAGCTCGGGGTGGGCGGTGCCGCCCTCGATGGCCGTGGAGGAGATGTGGGAGACCACCCGGTCGTCCACGGGGTCGTTCGCCGGGTCGTCGTGCACGACGAGGTGCTCGTAGGTGGTCGCGCGCTGCGCCGGGACGCGGCCCGCCTTGCGGATCAGGTCGATGATCTCCAGGCGGTTGGAGCGGTGCCTGGCGCCGGCCGAGGAGACGACGTTCTCCTCCAGCATGATCGAGCCGAGGTCGTCCGCGCCGTAGTGCAGGGACAGCTGGCCGATCTCCTTGCCCGTGGTGAGCCAGGAGCCCTGGATGTGCCGGACGTTGTCCAGGAAGAGGCGGGCGATGGCGATCATCCGCAGGTACTCGAACAGGGTCGCCTGGGTGCGGCCCTTCAGGTGGTTGTTCTCGGGCTGGTAGGTGTACGGGATGAAGGCGCGGAAGCCGCCCGTGCGGTCCTGTACGTCCCGGATCATCCGCAGGTGCTCGATGCGCTCGGCGTTGGTCTCGCCGGTGCCCATGAGCATGGTCGAGGTGGACTCCACGCCCAGCCGGTGCGCGGTCTCCATGATCTCCAGCCAGCGCTCGCCGCTCTCCTTCAGCGGGGCGATGGCCTTGCGCGGGCGCTCCGGCAGCAGCTCGGCACCGGCGCCGGCGAAGGAGTCCAGGCCCGCCTGGTGGATCCGGGTGATGGCCTCCTCGACCGAGACGCCGCTGATCCGGGCCATGTGCTCGACCTCGGACGCGCCGAGGGAGTGGATCACCAGCTGCGGGAAGGCCTCCTTGATGGCCTTGAAGTGCTTCTCGTAGTACTCGACGCCGTAGTCCGGGTGGTGGCCGCCCTGGAACATGATCTGGGTGCCGCCGAGTTCGACGGTCTCCGCGCAGCGGCGCAGGATGTCGTCGAGGTCGCGGGTCCAGCCCTTCCCGGTGTCCTTGGGAGCCGCGTAGAAGGCGCAGAACTTGCACGCCGTGACACACACGTTCGTGTAGTTGATGTTGCGCTCGATGATGTACGTGGCGATGTGCTCGGTGCCCGCGTACATGCGGCGGCGCACGGCGTCGGCGGCGGAGCCGAGGGCGTGCAGAGGGGCGTCACGGTAGAGGGCGAGCGCTTCCTCGGGGGTGATGCGTCCGCCCGCCGCGGCGCGGTCGAGGACGGACTGGAGGTCGGCCTTCTCGGTCACCGGCGTCCCTTTCGCAAGGTTTCGTAAGGGGTTGTGGACGGACGTACGCCAGACTACGCCAGGCGGTTCCGGGGGCCGACGTCAGGCCGCGAAGGCCCCGGTCAGCAGCCCGGCGAGGGTGCCGGCGAGCAGGAACGGGCCGAACGGCACGCCGGTCTTGCGCCCGGCGCGCCGGGCGAGGACCAGGGCGCCGCCGTAGAGGGCGCCGAGCAGGTACGCGGCGAAGGTGCCGAGCAGCACGGTGGGCCAGCCGTACCAGCCGAGTACGGCGCCCGTCCCGGCGGCCAGTTTCACGTCGCCGAAGCCCATGCCGTCCGGGTTGACGAGGTGCAGCGCGAAGTGACCGGCGGCGAGGGCGAGGGCCGCGCAGAGGGCGGTGGGCCAGTGGCCGGTGTGCTCGGGGAGCAGGGCGGTGACACCCAGCAGGGCGAGGGCGGCTGCGGCGAGCGGCAGGGTGAGCGCGTCGGGCAGCCGGCGCACCCGCAGGTCCACGGCGGCCAGCAGCACGCCCACGGGCGCGAGCAGCAGCCAGACCCCGAGCTCGGGCCGGGTCCCGGTGGCGGCGGCGAGGGCGGCGCAGACGAGCGCGGTGACGGTGGCGAGGACGGCGGCCGAGGCGGTTCCCCTACGGGACCCCGCACCGGAGTCCCTACGGCACCCCCCGCAGCCCGCACCGCCCAGCCAGCCCCGGACCGGGTGGTCGCCGGCCGGGCAGCGGGCGCGCCAGGGCTCGCCGGGCGGGACGGAGAAGCGGTACGCGGCCCGGGGCAGCAGCAGCCCCGTCAGCGCGCCCCACACCCCGGCCGCGAGCACCAATAACCCCGTGGTCACCCCGTCCACGCGCTCTCCCCCTCCTACCGCTGGAGCAGTTCCACCCGTACGTCGGCCGGGAAGCCGGTCGTCGGCCCCACCCGGCGGGCGAACTCGGCGACCGCCTCCAGCTGGGGGGCGCCGAAGCTGAAGTCCAGGGTGGTGAAGTACCGCTCCAGGGTGGCCTCGTCGAACGCCTCCCAGCGGGCGGCCTGTTCGGCGACCTTGGCGACCTCCTCCAGGGAGAGGTTGCGGGAGGCGAGGAAGGCCTCGTGGACCCGGTGGGTGATGTCCCGCTCGCGCTCGGCGTAGTCCCGGCGGGCCGCCCAGACCGCGAAGACGAACGGCAGCCCGGTCCACTCCTTCCAGAGCGCGCCGAGGTCGTGCACCTGGAGGCCGTAGCGGGGTCCGTCCACGAGGTTGGCGCGCAGGGCCGCGTCGCCGATGAGGACGGCGGCCTCGGCCTCCTGCATCATCAGGCTGAGGTCGGGCGGGCAGGTGTAGTAGTCGGGCCGCACCCCGTACCGCTCGGCGAGCAGGAGCTGGGCGAGCCGGACCGAGGTGCGGGAGGTCGAGCCGAGGGCGACCCGGGCGCCGTCCAGCCGGTCGAGCGGCACCTGGGAGACGATCACGCAGGACATCACCGGCCCGTCGCAGCCGACGGCGATGTCCGGGAAGGCGACGAGGTCGTCGGCGTTGCGCAGGAATTCGACGAGGGTGACGGGGCCGATGTCCAGCTCGCCGCGCACCAGCCGCTCGCTGAGCTTCTCCGGGGTGTCCTTGGTCAGCTCGAAGTCGAGAAGCGTGCCGGTTCTCGCGAGCCCCCAGTACAGGGGCAGGCAGTTCAGGAACTGGATGTGGCCGACACGCGGCCGGGTGCGAGAATTGTCCACATCGCGAGACTAGCCCCCGTACGGTACGGCTCTTGGACCAACCCGGACCCGAACGGCCCAACGAGCGTTCAAACATCCGGGTGAAGTGATCTTTACCTCTATTGCTTCCCGGCGCCCGCGTGCTAGGCTCGCCGCAAGTTGCAGTTTGGTTTCCCTTGCAGTACAGAGCCTGCGGAGCATGTGACCGCGGGCTCTCGTCGTTTTCAGAAGTATGCAGTGGTGCGGCACCGTTTCACACTTGCAGGTTCTGGAGCAGGGCAACCCTTTTGAGCCCAAGGAGGGCTTATGGCTACCGGAACCGTTAAGTGGTTCAACGCCGAAAAGGGCTTTGGCTTCATCGCCCAGGAGGGCGGCGGCCCCGACGTCTTCGTTCACTACTCCGCGATCAACGCCAGCGGCTTCCGCTCCCTCGAGGAGAACCAGGCGGTGACCTTCGACGTCACGCAGGGCCCGAAGGGCCCGCAGGCGGAGAACGTCACCCCCGCCTGATTCCTGCCTGATCGCAGAACCTGAGAGCAGTACCCAAGGAGCCCCACGCCATCCGGCGACGGGGCTCCTGCCTTTTCCGGTTCATTTCCCGTTCACAAACCACACCGGACCCAGAGGGGCCGCGGCGTCTCACATGTGCTGCATGACGAGTACGAGCTTCGCCCCGGCCGCGAGTGCCTCGTACGAGTGAGGCACATCCGCCCGGTATGACATGTAGTCCCCCGGCCCCAGTTCCACGGTCTCCCCGAGCGGCCCCGCTTTCACCGCGCCCTCACTGACCACCAGGTGTTCCACGCTCCCCGGAATATGGGGCTCCGATTCCCGTACGGCCCCCGGCTCCAGCCACACGGAATACAGGTCACGGCGGGCGCCCGGCGGGCAGGCGGAGAGCAGGGAGGCCAGGTAACCGGTCTGCTCGGAGCGGACCGCGGGCCCCTGTCCGGCCCGGACCACCCGCACCTGCCACGCCGGCGGCTCGACCAGCGCGCTGAAGGGCACGCCGAGCGCCACCGCGAGCGCCCAGACGGTCTCCAGGCTCGGGTTCCCGCTCGCCGCCTCCAGCTGGGACAGCGTCGACTTGGCGACGCCGGCCCGCCTGGCCAGCTCGGACAGGGACAGCCCGGCACGGCTCCGCTCCCGCTTCAGGGCGGCGGCGATCCATTCCAGGGGGAGTCGGACGGGGGTGGTCTCGGACATGTCGTTCACTCCATCACACGAACGTGTGTCTTGACGGACTATGTGCTCAGCGTTCATCGTAGAAAACATGCGTTCGGCACAGCGAACGGGTCCAGCGGGGCCCACCGACAGCGCCGACGACCGTGCCCTCGTCCGGGACAGCGCGCTCGTCTGGCTGGCCGGCGGCATCGTGGGCGTGTCGTTCGGCGCCGTGGCCGTCGGCGGCGGACTGCCGCTGTGGGTGCCGGTGCTGATGTCCGTGGTGGTGTACGCGGGGGCGGCCCAGTTCAGCGCGATCGGTGTGCTGTTCGCCGGGGGCGGCCCGGCCGCCGCCGTGACCGCCGGGCTGCTGCTCAACACCCGGACGGCCGCCTTCAGCCTGGCCGTGGCCGAGATCATCGGTACCGGCCGCGTGAGCCGGTTCCTCGGCGCCCACCTGGTCACGGACGAGACGGTGGCCTTCGCCCTCGCCGAGCCGGACCCGGCCCGCCGGCGCCGGGCCTTCTGGGTCGTCGGACTCGGCCTGTACGCGGTGTGGAACCTGGGCGTCCTGGCCGGCGCGCTCGCCGGCGGCGCCCTCGGCGACACGGACCGCTACGGCCTGGACGCCGCCTTCCCCGCCGTCCTGGCCGCCCTGGTGCTGCCCTCCCTGCGCACGGACGCGACGGTACGGCGCTGTGCCCTGCTCGGCGCCGGGCTCGCCCTCGCGGTCACGCCCGCCGTCCCGGCCGGGGTGCCGGTGCTGCTCGCGCTGGCCGGGCTGTTCGCGCACAGACACCGCGTGGCCTCCGGAGCCGCCCTATGAACGCGACCGTCACCGTGACCCTCGCCCTGGCCGTCGGCACGTACGCCTTCCGGCTGGTCGGCCCGGCCCTGCACGGCCGGGTCACCGTGCCGCCGCGGGTGCAGGAGCTGGCGTCGGCGGGCGCGGTGGTGATACTGGTCGCCCTGCTGGCCACGGGCACGCTGACCGACTCCGGGCGGTTCTCGGGCTGGGCCCGCCCGGCCGGGGTCCTGGTCGGCGCGGCGCTGGCCTGGCGCCGGGCCCCGTTCGCCGCGGTGGTGCTGGCCGCCGCCGCGACGACGGCGCTGCTGCGGCTGGCGGGGACCGGTTAGGCCGCCTCCCGCCAGACGGTCAGATCCCCTTCCAGGAAGGCGGCCTCCGGCAACGCGGTCGACTTGATCCTGAGGACGAACAACGCGACGTCCCCCGAGGGGTGCCGGAGGCAGAACTCGCTGCCGGCCGCCGCCCCGGTCAGTGTCCAGCGGTGCTTCGTGGCGTCCTTGAGGATGAGCCGGCACTGCTCGAGGGTGGTGCCGTGGGCGCCGTACATCTGGACGATGGTGCTGTCACCGGCGTCCAGTTCACACCCGATCGTCCGGCAGCCGAGGCGGAGGGCGCCCTTGTCGTCCTTCCCCTTGCCGTCCGGATGCTCGATGCTCAGCGGCGTCGTCGCGTTGAGGTAGCTCCCGGCGTGGTCCTCCGCGACCGGCCGCGCGGGCGACGCCGAGGGGGACCGCGCCGCCCCGGACACGTCTCCCGTAGCCGCGGAACCCGCCGAACCGGAACCGGAGTCGGAGCCGGACGCGGACGCCGGCGACCGCGCGCCCCCGGAACCGGGAGAGCCGGACGCCGTGGCCCCGGCCGCCGCCTTCCGCGTGCCCCACCTGTCCTTCAGGTCCACGCCCGACCAGGCCAGGACGCCCACCAGCAGCGCGCCGACCGCCACCACGGTCGCCGAGACCAGCGCGGCGCGCCGCCTGCTGGTCCGCCGCTCCTCGGCCGTCGGCCGGAGCCACCCGGGCGGCGGGTAGCCGACCAGCGGCTGCGGGGCGACGGCGGTGGGCTCGGGCACCGGCGCCGGGACCGCGACCTCCGGTCCGGCGATCTCCCGCCACACGGCCGGTCCGCCGCCCGCGTCGGCCTCCGCGCCCAGCCGCCGCCGGCACCACTCCACGATCTCCGCCGGGGTGGCGCGCTCCGCCGGGTCGGCGGCCAGGCACCGGGCAAGCAGCGGGCGCAGCGGTTCGGGCAGCAGGGACAGGTCGGGTTGGGAGTGCACGATGCGGTACAGCACGTTCACGCCGGGCCCCTCGCCGTACAGCGGCCGGCCGAGCGCGGCGAACGCGGCCGTCTGCCCGAGCGCGAACACGTCCGTCGCCGCCGTCACCTCACCCCCGGTCGCCTGCTCGGGCGCCATGAACGCGGGCGTGCCGATGGTGCTGCCGGTCGCCGTGTACGACGTGCCGTCGGCGGCCAGGGCGATGCCGAAGTCGATCACCCGGGGCCCGTCGGCGGCGAGCAGTACGTTCGACGGCTTCAGGTCCCGGTGCACGACGTCCTCGGCGTGGATCGCCTGCAACGCCTCGGCGACCCCCGCCATCAGCCACAGCACCGCCGCCACCGGCAGCGGACCGCGCCGGGCCACCGCGTCGGCCAGCGACGGCCCCGGCACGTACACGGTGGCCAGCCAGGGCGGGGTGCCGTCCGGGTCCGCGTCGATCAGCTCGGCGGTGTACGCGCCGCGCACCCGCCGGGCCGCCGTGACCTCCCGCCGGAACCGCCGCCGGAAGTCCGGGTCGTCCGCCAGTTCGGGCCGTACGACCTTCAGCGCGACGGGGCGTCCGCCCCGGGTGTGCGACAGGTACACCCGGCCCATGCCGCCCGCGCCGAGCCGGGCCGCCGGCCGGTATCCGGCCACCGCCGCCGGGTCGTCGGCCTGGAGCGGCCCGAAGACCTCCGTCGTCTGGTCCATCGGCCCGTACCCCCCACGTCATGTTCCGGCCAACGGCCATCAGAGTACGTGCGTTGGTGGTGCCGGGGTGACGGGTGCGGCCCGCTAGGGTCCCTCCCCATGACCGACACCCGCGCCTTCTACGACACCATCGCCGAGGACTACGCCGTCCACTTCCGCGACCAGCTCGCGCACCGGCCGCTGGAGCGGGCGCTGCTCGCCGCGTATGCCGAGCAGGGTCCCGGGGAGATCACCGCGCACCTCGACGGGCTCGGTCTGTCCGTGTTCGGCCTCGATCTGTCCGAGTCGATGATCACGGTCGCCCGCCGCAGGTACCCCGCGCTGCGGTTCGAGCGGGGCTCGATGCGGGAGCTGTCCCTGGCCCACTGGACTTCCACCGGCGCCGCCCCGAGCAGATGGCCGGGCTGCTGAGAGGCGCCGGTTTCGCCGTGCGGTCGAGCACGGTGCGGGAGCGGGTGGCGGAGCACGGGGAGTCGGCCCCGCAGGCGTTCCTGCTCGCCCGGAAGGACGGCTGGGCGGGTCAGTCCGTGGACACGGACACCTTGCGCATCGAGGTGAGCGACGCCCGCGGGGAGCGCGCGCTCCGGTTCCTGGACGGGCGGCCGGAGGACGAGTGCGGGCGGGGGCTGGTCATCGTGCAGGTGCTCGCCCGGCTGTGGGGCGTCGCGGAGCGGGACGTCGGCAAGACCGTGTGGGCCGAACTGTCGCTCAGCGCACGGCGGCGACCGTGTCCGCGAAGGCGCGGGCCGGCGGGCTGAGCGCGTCCCAGCGGCGTACGGCCCAGCCGACGGGGAGGGGGCGCAGGCCGGGCAGGGGGATCAGCCGGAGGGGGCCGTCGCCGGGGACGGGCAGGCCGGGGACGGCGGGGACGACCGCCCTGCCGACGCCGAGTTCCGCGAGGAGCAGGGCGGTGTCCCAGTCGGCCACGCTCGGCTCGTAGACGAACCGGACTCCCCGTTCCGCGCAGGCCGCTTCGAGGTGGGCGGCGGACGTGGAGTTCGGCGGGAGGCGGATGAGGCGGGTGCCGGTCAGTTCGGCGGGGTCGAGATGGGGGCGGTCCGCCAGGGGGTCGTCGGCCGGTACGGCGAGGAGCCAGGGCAGTTCCACCACGGTCCGCTGCTCGATGCCCCGGACCGGGGGGCCGATGGTGATCCACGCCAGGTCGAGGGTGCCGTCGGCGAGGGCATCGAAGCTGCCCCGGCCCGAACTGACCGTGCGGAACTCCAGGTTGACCTTGGGGTGGCTGCGCCGGAAGGTGACGACCGCCTCGGACATGAAGTGCCGTACGGTCGTCGCGCCCGTGGCGACGCGGACGTGGCCGCTGTGGCCGTCGAGGAGGTCGCGGAGCTGTCGTACGGCCAGGTCGAGGCCGTTGATGCCCTCGGCCGCCGCCGTCTCCAGTATCCGGCCGGCCTGGGTCGGGACGACCCCGCGCGGGCGGCGCTCCAGCAGGGCGACGCCGGTCTCCCGCTCCAGCCGCTTCACGTGCTGGCTGACGGCGGACTGGGTGCAGCCGAGGTCCCGGGCGACCGAACTGAGGCTGCCCGCGCGGCACACGGCCACGAACACACGGAGGTCGTCCAGAGTCATGGGACCCAAGGTAATGCTTGGGGATCGGAAGAAAACCCCAGGATTGACTGGGTGTTGGGGTCGTACGAGGATCGTGTGCGGGCCGCGACCGACCCAGGCGGCAACCCGCTCCCCGTCCCGCCGAGTCCGGACGACGTGGGAGGTGCGGGGAGCGGGTGCCGACCGCTCGGTCAGCCCTGGCCCAGCAGGGCGAGCAGGCGCCCCACCGCGTTCACGACGGGCTCGCCGACCGTGCCGACGGCGGCGGCGATCTGGGCGATGGACGCCAGGACCAGGCCGCGCTCGCGCAGCGCCGCGCGGTCGGGGGTCAGCGCGGGCAGGGCCTCCTCCACGGTCCGGTCCTGCTCCGGGGTGAGGTGGCGGCGCAGTTCCGCGAGGCCGCGGGTCAGTTCCGTGACGGCGGCGCGGAGTTCGGGATCTCCGGCCGGACCGCCGACCGTGCCGTAGTTGAAGCCGACGTTGCCCTGGCCGCCGTTGATGTTGGCGACCTGCCCGTAGTAGTTCGTCGTGTCGCTCACAGCTTGAACCCCGTGTTCCCGTGGCCGCCGTTGAGGTTGGCGACCGGCCCGTAGTTGTTGGTGTTGTACTGGTGGACGACCGCGGTGAACTCGGCCTCCGGGTGGTCGATGGCGTACGCGATCCGGTCCGCGATCTGCCGCAGTTCCTCCAGGCTCGGCAGGGTCACCACCAGCGCCGTGCCGCTGGCCACCTGGACGGACAGCACCGGCTTGGGCGGCGCGAACAGGTCCTTGACGGGGACGATCAGCGCCGCGACGCACAGGACGACCAGGAGCGCGGGGTTGTCGGCGTCCCCGCCGCCCCCGTTGTCCATGGCGTTGAGCGCGACGTAGGCCAGGTAGACCAGGAGGGCGCCGAACAGCCACTTCAGGCAGCGGATGAGCGCGGCGAGCCGGCTGGGCCGGTACAGGTAGGCGTCGACCATCGTGATGTTGTGCAGCGGGAAGGCCGCCGACCCCGCCCAGAGCATGCGGCGGCTCACCCGGAGAACGAGGGCCTCACCCGTCCGTCCGGAGGGCGGCGCGGAGGGCGGAGGCGGTGGCGCGGACGGCGGGGTGGGCGGTGGCCCGGGCGGGCGTCCGGGCGGTGGCGCGCCGATGCCGTTCGTGTCGTTCATGTACTCCCCCGATGTCTCTGCGTTCCGGCAGGGTACGGCCTGTTCCAGGCGCTCGTACAGCGCTATTCCGCGCGCCCGTACAGGCTTTCCACCTGCGCCGCGAAGTCCTCCAGGACGCGGTCCCGGCGCAGTTTCATCGACGGGGTCAGATGGCCGGCCGCCTCGGTGAAGTCGGTCGGCAGGACGGCGAAGCGGCGGATGGACTCGGGGCGGGAGACCAGCTTGTTCGCCTCGTCCACCGCGCGCTGGAGGACGGCCGTCAGCTCCTCGTCACCGACCAGGAGTTCCGGCGGGACCGGGTGCTTGCCGAGCATCTGGCGCCAGTGGGTGATGCCGTCGGCATCGAGGGTGATGAGCGCGCCGACATAGGGGCGGCCGTCGCCCACCAGCATGACCTGGGAGATCAGCGGGTGCTGGCGCAGCCAGTTCTCCAGCGGGGCCGGGGCCACCGACTTGCCGCCCGCCGTGATCAGCAACTCCTTCTTGCGGCCGGTGATGGTCAGGTACCCCTCGTCGTCCAGCGTGCCGAGGTCGCCGGTCGGCAGCCAGCCGTCGCGGGTCGCGGGGACCACCCCGCCCGCCTGGGCGTCCCAGTAGCCGCGCAGCACGTGGTCGCCTGCGACGAGGATCTCGCCGTCCGCCGCGATCCGCACCCGGGTCCCGGGCAGCGGCCAGCCCACCGTGCCCAGCCGGGGCTTGAGCGGCGGGGTGACCGTGGACGCGCCGGTGGTCTCGGTCAGTCCGTAGCCCTCGAAGATCTCGATGCCCGCGCCCGCGTAGAACGCGGCGAGGCGCCGGCCGAGCGGGGAGCCGCCGCAGATCGCGTACCGGACGCGGCCGCCCATGGCGGTGCGGATGCGGCGGTAGACCAGCGGGTCGTAGAAGGCGCGCTGGGTCTTCAGGGCGCGGCTCGGGCCGGTGCCGGTGCCGGTCTGGCGGGCCTCCAGCGCCTCGCCGTAGCGCCGGGCCACGGCCGCCGCCCGGTCGAACACCGCCGTCCGGCCGCCCGCCTCCGCACTGGCCCGCGCGGAGTTGTACACCTTCTCCAGCATGTAGGGGATCGTCAGCAGCGCGGTGGGCCGGAAGGCGGCGAGGTCCGGCAGCAGGTCGTCCGGGGCGAGGCTCGGCGCGTGGCCGAGGCGGACCCGGGCGCGGACGCAGGCGATGGCCACCATCCGGCCGAAGACGTGGGACAGGGGCAGGAAGAGCAGTACCGACGGACCGTGGTCGTGCGCCTTGAACACCGGATGGAGGAGTTCGATGGCGTTGTCCACCTCGGCGAAGAAGTTGCCGTGCGTCAGGGCGCAGCCCTTGGGGCGGCCGGTGGTCCCGGAGGTGTAGATCAGGGTGGCGAGCGTGTCGGGGACGAGCATGCCCCGGCGTACGGCCACCTCCCCGTCGGGCACCGCCACGCCCGCGTCGGCGAGCCGGGCCACGTGGTCCTTCTCCATCACCCACACATGGCGCACGTCGGGCAGGCGCGGGAGTTCGGGGCCGATCGCGGCGGCCTGGGCCGCGGTCTCCGTGATCAGGGCGACCGCGCCGGAGTCCTGCAGGATCCAGCGGGTCTGGTAGACGGACGAGGTCGGGTACACCGGCACGGTGACCAGCCCGGCCGCCCACGCGGCGAAGTCCAGCAGGGTCCACTCGTAGGTCGTACGGGCCATGATGGCGATCCGTTCGCCGGGCATCAGGCCCTCGGCGATCAGGCCCTTCGCCACCGCCTGCACCTCGGCGGCGAACCGCGCGGCCGTGAGGTCCGTCCAGCGGCCGCCGGACACCTTGCGGCCGATCACGACCGCGTCGGGGGCCGCCTCCGCGTTGTCGTACGGCAGGTCGGCGAGGGATCCGTGGGTGACCGGGGGCGCGAACGGCGGCACCGACACCTCCCGCACCGCGCCGTCCAGCCGCCGTACGTCGGGCTGGACGAGGACCGGCAGGCCGTCGTAGTCGACGGCGGAGACGGGAGCTCCGGAGGAGGCGGGGGCGTTCGGGTACGACGTGGACACGGGCGGCTCCTCCTGCGTGCGTGCACCGGCGGCGGGCCCCGGTGCGGGCGGGGTTACCGCTGGTCAGGCCAGGTGATCGTACGGCTCCGCTGTGAGGGGGTTGTGCGGGTTCCGGGAGGGTACGGGGCCGGGGATGTGCAGCCTCGGGGGGTTTCCGCCCACCCCGCTTACCTCCGGTAACGTTACTTCAGAGTAGGCAATCCGGAGAGACCGCTGGGGCGTGACCCGATGCACACCGTGACCCTCGCCGCGCCGCCCGCGCTCGGCCCCCTGCTGGCCCGGGGCGCCCTGCGCTCCCCCTTCAAGCACCCGGCCCCCGGCGCGCCCGCCCCCCGCACCCGGCTGGTGCTGCCCGGCGTACGCGTCGACCTCGCGCGCCTGGCCGCCTACGAACGCGTCTGCGGCTTCCCCACCGGCGAGTCCGCCCTCCCCCTCACCTACCCGCACGTCCTCGGCTTCCCGCTGGCCATGCGGCTGATGAGCGGCCGGGACTTCCCGCTGCCGCTGCTGGGGCTGGTGCACACGTCCGTGGAGATCGAGCGGAGTGCCGCGCTGCCGGCCGACGACGAGTACGAACTCTCCGTGTGGGTGGAGGAGCTGGCGGCGCGCCCACGCGGGACCGAGGCGGTGGTGGCGACGGCCGTACGGTCGCGGGGCGAGGTGGTGTGGTCCTCCCGCAGCGGCTACCTGGCCCGAACCGGCGGGGGGACGGAACGCCGTGGTCCGGCGGCCGACGGGGAGCGGCTGCCCGCCCTCGCCGAGTGGCGGCTCGGCGCGGATGTGGGGCGGCGGTACGGGGCCGTGTCCGGCGACCGCAACCCCATCCACCTGCACCCGTTCACCGCCCGGCTCTTCGGCTTCCCCCGGCCCATCGCCCACGGCATGTGGACCCTCGCCCGCTGCCTCGCCGCGCACGGCACCCCGGCCGCGGCCGTCGTACGGGCCCGGTTCCGCGCGCCGGTGCCGCTGCCCGGGACGGTGGCCTACGGGGCGGACGGCGCGGGGCGGTTCGAACTGCGGGGCGAGAGCGGGAGGCTGTGCCTGGAGGGGACGGTCAGGGGGAAGTGAGGGTGCGGGGAGCCGGTCGCGCGCTAATCCCGCTCCGGCGGCGGGGTCCAGACCTTGCCCCCCATGAGGTTGCCCAGCCCCGACCAGGCGAAGTTCATCAGGGTGGACGCGGCCTGGTGGGCCGTCACCTCCGGGGTGCTGTTGGCCCACGCGGCGAGCGACTCCGCCGCGCCGACCAGCGCCTCGGCGAGCCCGGCCACCTCGCGCTCCGGCAGGCCGGGATCCCGGTGCGCCTCCCGCGCCGCCACCGCCACCAGCCGCGTCACGAACGCGACGATCTCCGCGCGCATCGCCGCCGCCTCGGACACGAACGGCTCGCCGTGCCTGCGGGCCTGGAGATACAGCACCGACCAGCCGTCCGGATGCTCGGCGGTGTGCGCGAAGAACGCCCGCAGGCCCTCCCACAACTGCTGCTCGACGGGCAGGTCCTGGCGGACCCCGGCGCGCACGGCCGCCGTCAGCGCGGCGGCCTCGCGGCGGATGCAGGCGGTGAAGAGGTCTTCCTTCGAGTTCAGGTACAGATAGACCAACGGCTTGGACACGCCCGCGAGTTCGGCTATCTCGTCCATCGACGCGGCCCTGTACCCGCGCTGCCCGAAGATCCGCACGGCGGCGTCGAGCATCTGCCGCTCGCGCACCGCCCGCGGCATCCGCTTGGTCTTCACGGCACCCATGGGGCAAGACTAGTTCGGCCGGGTGCCGTACCCGGCCGGGCAGGCGTCGGCCGGGAGCGGCTCGCCGGCTCGGGCACGCGCTAGCTGGACGCGGTGGCGCCGCCCTGCGTCCGCGCGACGTCGTCGGCGAAGTCCTCCTGGGTGCGGTTGGCCTCCAGGTTGGCCTTCATCCGGTCGACCTTGTTCACGATCCGCACCGAGGCCCGGTCCCGCTCCTTGCGCAGCACCACCCAGCTGATCGGCGCCGACAGGATCAGGGAGAGCAGCAGCACCCACAGGAGGTTGGAGTCACCGAAGCCGCGCGGGAAGATGCCCGAGTAGACGGCTCCCCAGACGATCACGAGGCAGCCCGCGAAGATACCGAGGCGCATCAGCGTGTAGCGGAGCATCTCAATCCACTCGTCCGATTCCAAATAGGGTCATCGCCCAGTGAAGCACGACCCGGTGGCGATCATGCAGGGGGGTCGTACAAGGGGGTGGCGCGGGCGCCGGCTCAGCGCAGCGGCAGCAGCATGACGATCTCGTCGCGGTCGTCGCCGGGCGCGACCCGGATGGCGTCCGGGACCCGGCCGACCTCCTTGTAGCCGCAGGAGGCGTAGAACCGCTCCAGGCCGTGCCCGCCCCGGCAGGTCAGCCGGATCGCCTCGGCGTCCCCGAGGCCACGGGCCGCCTCCTCGGCGGCGGCCAGCAGGTCACGGCCGTAGCCCCGGCCCTGGTGGCGGGGGTGCACCATCACCGTGTACAGCCACAGCCAGTGCGTCATCAGCCGGTGGGTGTTGCGGGTGAGGAACGCGGTCGCGGCCACCCGGCCGTCCTCGTCGTGGCCGACGAGCAGCCGGGTGCGGCCCTCGGCCATCGCCGCGAAGTGGCGCACCAGCTCGGGCCGTATCTCGTCGGGGGTCACCGGGGGGACGAAGCCGACGGAACCGCCCGCGTTCGAGACGTCCGTCCACAGGCCGAGGATGCCGTCGCGGAGGGCGGGGGTGACGGCGGGGTCGAGAGTGAAGGTAAGAGGCACACGGGGAGTGTATCTATTACCTACCGCCGGGTTCCGGTCACCCGAGGGCCCGGACCGCCACCTCCAGGTCGGCCACCAGGCCCTCGTACGCGGCCCTGCGGTCGTCGTCCCGCGCCCGCAGCACGGAGGAGGGGTGCACGGTGGGTACGAGGCGTTCGGGGCGGCCGTGGATCTCCCGCTCCAGCACCGTGCCGCGCACCTCGCCCACCCGGAACGACGAGCCCAGCAGGGCCTTGCCCGCCGTGGCGCCCAGGACCACGATCAGCTCCGGCTCCACCAGCGCGAGTTCCGCCGCGAGCCAGGGGCCGCAGGCCGTCATCTCCCGCAGGCTCGGAGCCTTGTGGATACGGCGCTTGCGGGGTTCGGCCCGAGTGAACTTGAAGTGCTTCACCGCGTTCGTCACATACGCCTCGGCGGGGTCGATACCGGCCTCTTCGAGCGCCCGGTCGAGCAGCTTGCCCGCCGGGCCGACGAACGGTTTCCCCTGGCGGTCCTCCTGGTCGCCCGGCTGCTCCCCCACGAGCATCAGCCGGGCGTCGGTGCTTCCGGCGCCGAAGATCGTCTGGGTGGCGGCGCGGTGGAGGGGGCAACCGCGGCAGCCGGCCGCTGCGCGGCGCAGGGCGGTGAGATCGGCGCCCTGGGGAACGAAGGGGGCCGCGGTGTACTGGTCCTCGGGTGCCTTCGTGGTGGGCATGCCGGGCGGGTACCCCTCGTTTCGGCGGAGAAGCGAGGGGGTGTTCAGGCCGTCGCCCGGCTGCGGGCGCGTCGTGGCTGGTCGCGCCCGCGCGGCGGAGCCGCATATGCCACACGGCCCCGCGCCCCTCAGGTGGGGGCGTCGGGGCCTCGCTTCAGGAGTGAGCGGATCGTCACACCCGCATCGGCTGGGGCTCGTCGCGGCGGGACGGGTTCGGGCCCTCGTACTCGCGGATGATCTCGTAGCGGGTGTTGCGTTCCACGGGGCGGAAGCCGGCGTCGCGGATCAGCTCCAGGAGGTCTTCCCGGGTCAGCTTGTTCGGCGTGCCGTAGTTGTCCGCGTCGTGGGTGATCTTGTACTCGACGACCGAGCCGTCCATGTCGTCCGCGCCGTGCTGAAGGGCCAGCTGGGCGGTCTGCACACCGTGCATCACCCAGAAGACCTTCACGTGCGGCACGTTGTCGAAGAGCAGACGGGACACGGCGAAGGTCTTCAGCGCCTCCGCGCCCGTCGCCATCGTGGTGCGCGCCTGGAGCGTGTTGCGTACCTTGCCGTCCTTCAGGTCCACGAAGTCGTGCTGGTAGCGCAGCGGGATGAAGACCTGGAAGCCGTTCGTCTCGTCCTGGAGCTCACGCAGCCGCAGCACGTGGTCGACCCGGTGCCGCGGCTCCTCGATGTGGCCGTACAGCATGGTGCACGGGGTCTTCAGCCCCTTCTCGTGCGCCAGCCGGTGGATCCGGGACCAGTCCTCCCAGTGGGTGCGGTGGTCCACGATGTGCTGCCGGACCTCCCAGTCGAAGATCTCCGCGCCGCCACCGGTCAGCGACTCCAGGCCCGCGTCGATCAGCTCGTCCAGGATCTCCGAGGCGGACAGCCCGCTGATCGTCTCGAAGTGGTGGATCTCGGTCGCCGTGAACGCCTTCAGCGAGACGTTCGGCAGCGCCTTCTTCAGCTCCCGCAGCGACCGCGGGTAGTACCGCCACGGCAGGTTCGGGTGCAGACCGTTGACGATGTGCAGCTCGGTGAGGTTCTCCGACTCCATCGCCTTGGCGAGCTTGACGGCCTCCTCGATGCGCATCGTGTACGCGTCCTTCTCGCCCGGCTTGCGCTGGAACGAGCAGTAGGCACAGGACGCGGTGCACACGTTCGTCATGTTGAGGTGACGGTTGACGTTGAAGTGGACCACGTCACCGTTCTTGCGGGTCCGCACCTCGTGGGCGAGGCCACCGAGCCAGGCCAGGTCGTCCGACTCGTACAGCGCGATGCCGTCCTCGCGGGTCAGCCGCTCCCCGGAACGGACCTTCTCCTCCAGCTCGCGCTTGAGACCGACGTCCATGGCAACACCTTTCTACGACAGCCCGACCAACGGTATCCCTACACCTCTTCGGGCAGCTCCCCGACCCGGTTCTCCCACTTCGTGGACAGCACGATCGTGGTACGGGTCCGGGAGACGCCCTTGGTGCCGCTGAGCCGGCGGATGGTCCGCTCCAGCCCGTCCACGTCCGACGCCCGCACCTTGAGCATGTACGAGTCGTCGCCCGCGATGAACCAGCAGTCCTCGATCTCCGGCAGGTCGCGCAGCCGCTGCGCCACGTCCTCGTGGTCGGCAGCGTCGGACAGGGAGATGCCGATCAGGGCGGTGACACCGAGGCCGAGCGAGGCCGCGTTCACCGTGGCCCGGTAGCCGGTGATGACCCCGGCCGCCTCCAGCCGGTTGATGCGGTCGGTGACGCTGGGGCCCGACAGGCCGACCAGGCGCCCCAGCTCCGCGTACGAGGCCCGGCCGTTCTCCCTCAGGGCCTGGATGAGCTGCCTGTCCACCGCGTCCATGCGATCGAAGCCTTCCGGTGAAAGTTCCTGAAGTGATGAGAGGTACGTACTGCTAATCGCCCCGGGGGCCGTCCGCCGGACCGCCGCCCAGTTCTCCCCGCCAGCGCCGGTACAGGCCGTGCTCGACTCCCGCCGCGTCCAGCACCCGCCCGGCCACGAAGTCCACCAGGTCCTGGATGTGGGTGGCGCCCGCGTAGAAGGCGGGCGAGGCCGGGACGACCGAGGCGCCGGCGTCGTCCAGGGTGACGAGGTGGCGCAGCGTCTGGCCGTTCAGCGGGGCTTCCCGTACGGCCACCACCAGCGGGCGGCGCTCCTTCAGCGTGACGCTCGCCGCGCGCTGGAGGAGGTCCTTGGACAGGCCGAGCGCCACACCGGCCACGCAGGCGGTGGAGGCGGGCACGATGAGCATGCCGCGGGCCGGGTACGAGCCGGAGGACGGCCCGGCCGCGAGGTCGCCCGCTCTCCAGTGGCGGACGCCGCTGACGTCCACGTCGAAGGTGCCGGGCTTGCCGTCGGCGCCGCGGGCCAGCCATTCCGCGAGGTCGTCCTGCCAGTGGGCGTCCCGGAAGGGCAGGCCCGTCTCGTCCAGCAGCGTCAGCCGCGAGGCCCGGCTGACCACCAGGTCCACCGCTTCCCCGGCCGCCAGCAGCGCCCGCAGCACGGCCGCCGCGTACGGCGTCCCGGAAGCTCCGGACACCCCCACGATCCAAGGCACGCGCTGCGTTTCTCCTGCGTTCACACCCTTGAGCGTACCGGCGCGCGCACAGGGGCTCAGGACCGGTGGGGTTTCCGGCCACCCGGTCGAGGAGCCCCCGCGGGACGGGGAACGAGTCAGACGGTGAGCCCTCGTACCAGCAGGTCCAGCAGGGCGCACACGAAGAGCGCGATCCCGATGAAGCCGTTGACCGAGAAGAACGCCCTGTTCAGGCGGGTCAGGTCGTGCGGGCGGACGATCCGGTGCTCGTAGACGAAGGCCGCCGCGACGATCACCAGGCCGAGCCAGAAGAACGCGCCGGCGTCGGTGGCGAGGGCGTACCAGACGAACAGGGCCGTGGTGACCGTGTGGCACGCGCGGGCGCCCCAGATCGCGGCCGGGATGCCGAAGCGGGCCGGGACCGACTTCACGCCGATCTCGCGGTCCGTCTCCACGTCCTGGCAGGCGTAGATCAGGTCGAACCCGCCGATCCAGACGCCGACGGCCAGGCCGAGGATCACCGCCGTCCAGGACCACTCCCCGCTGATCGCCAGCCAGCCGCCGACCGGGCCCATCGCCTGGGCGAGGCCGAGGATGGCCTGCGGGAAGTTGGTGAACCGCTTGCCGTAGGGGTAGACCACCATCGGCACCACCGCCACCGGCGCCAGCGCCAGGCACAGCGGGTTGAGCAGGGCCGCCGCACCCAGGAAGACCGCCAGGGCGACCAGGGCGCCGGTCCAGGCGTGCCGTACCGACATCGCGCCCGTCACCAGTTCCCGGTGCGCGGTGCGCGGGTTGCGGGCGTCGATCTCGCGGTCGATGATCCGGTTGACCGCCATGGCGAACGTGCGCAGGCCCACCATGCAGACGGTGACCAGGAGCAGCCGGCCCCAGTGGATGTTCTCGTCCCACTCGTACATCGCCGTCAGGGAGGCGATGTAGGCGAAGGGGAGCGCGAAGACCGAGTGCTCGATCATCACCAGGCGGAGGAACGCCCTGGTCCGGCCCGGCTGGGCGAGGGCGGCGGAGGCTGACGTCACAGTCCGTACTCCGGATCATCCCCGCGGCGGCGGGGAGACCCCGTCTCCGCGCTGCCCCGCACCATCATGTCGGTGCCTTTCACAGTCCGTACTCCTTCCAGCGCCGGGTGACTCGTTCGGCCGTATCCGGGTCCGACAGGACCATCTCCGGCCACCCGCCGTCGCGGGTGTAGCCCTCCTCCGGCCACTTCCGCGTGGCGTCGATGCCCGCCTTGCCGCCCCAGAACTGCTGGTAGGAGGCGTGGTCGAGGTGGTCGACGGGGCCTTCCACGACCGTGAGGTCACGGGCGTAGTCGGTGTTGCCGAGGGCCCGCCAGGCGACCTCGTGCAGATCATGGACGTCACAGTCGGCGTCCACGACCACGATCAGTTTGGTGAGGGACATCATGTGCGCCCCCCAGACGGCGTGCATCACCTTCTGCGCGTGCTTGGGGTACTTCTTGTCGATCGAGACGATCGCGCAGTTGTGGAAGCCGCCGGCCTCGGGCAGGTGGTAGTCCACGATGTCCGGGACGATGATCTTCAGCAGGGGCAGGAAGAAGCGTTCCGTCGCCCGGCCGAGGGGGCCGTCCTCCGTCGGGGGGCGGCCGACGACGATCGACTGGAGCAGGGGGCGCCGGCGCATGGTCACGCAGTCGATCTTGAGGGCCGGGAACGGCTCCTGCGGGGTGTAGAAGCCGGTGTGGTCGCCGAAGGGTCCCTCGGGCAGCATCTCGCCGGGCTCCAGCCAGCCCTCCAGGACCACCTCGGCGTGCGCGGGCACCTGGAGCGGGACCGTCTTGCAGTCGGTCATCTCGATCCGCTTGCCGGCGAGGAAGCCGGCGAAGAGGTACTCGTCGATGTCGCCGGGGAGGGGGGCCGTGGAGGCGTAGGTCACGGCGGGCGGGCAGCCGAAGGCGATGGCCACCGGGAGGCGCTCGCCCCGGCGCGCGGCCACCTGGTAGTGGTTCCGGCTGTCCTTGTGGATCTGCCAGTGCATGCCGATGGTGCGCTTGTCGTGGCGCTGGAGGCGGTACAGGCCCAGGTTGCGGACGCCGGTCTCGGGGTCCTTGGTGTGGGTCAGGCCGAGGTTGAAGAAGGAGCCGCCGTCCTCGGGCCAGGTGAACAGCGCGGGGAGCCGCTCCAGGTCCACGTCGTCACCGCGCAGGACGACCTCCTGCACCGGCGCCTCCTTGACCTTGCGCGGCGGGACGTGCGCCATGGCGCCGAGCTTCCCGAAGGCCTCGCGCACGCCGACGAAGCCGTGCGGCAGCTCGGGCCGCAGCAGGCCGCCGATCTTGTCGGAGATCTCGTCGTACGACTTCAGGCCCAGCGCCTTCAGCAGCCGGCGGTCGGTGCCGTACACGTTCATGGCGAGGGGCAGGTCGGAGCCGCGCACGTTCTCGAAGAGCAGCGCCGGGCCGCCGGACTTCTGCACCCGGTCGACGATCTCCCCGACCTCCAGGTACGGGTCGACCTCGGCCTTGATGCGCTTGAGGTCGCCCTCGCGCTCCAGCGCCCGGAGCAGGGAGCGAAGATCGTCGTAAGCCATGTGCCCCAGTATCGCCGACGTACCGCTTTGTCCCGGTGCCCACCCCCCGTCTTCCGGCGCGGGCCCAGGTCAGCGGAAGACGGCGACCGGGTACTGGAGGACGACCTCCCGGGCGTCGGGGTCCCAGCTGGTCACCTTGCCCAGGCAGTGCGCCTGGAACTGGCCCTCGGGCAGTTCCTTGTCCGGGGTGAGCAGGCCGTCGCCGCGCAGCACGACCCTGAGGTGCGCGGTGGGGCCGCCGTCGGCGTAGGGGGCCCGCATCAGCAGGGTCTCGCCCCGGCTGTCGCCCGCCTCGAACCGGCCGGTGACCATGACGAACTCGCCTATCTCGCTGAGCGGCACCGCCGTGGCCGCCCCGGTGCGGGCCAGCTCGCCGAGGAGGGCGCGGTTGGGGACGACGGTCCCGGAGTCGGGCCGCAGCCGGACCTCCACCAGGGCGTCGCCCCGGCGCAGCACGGACAGCAGCAGGCCGATCACGGAGATGGGCTCGCTGTTCTCCACGTACTTGGCGACCACTTCGGTGGTGGAGCCGCCGGTCACCTTCAGCAGCAGGGAGACCAGCGGGATGACGGCGAGGCAGCCGGCGTTGCGGATGCGCCGTTCCTCGACCTCCTTGCGCAGGGCCGCCTTGTAGTTGCCCATCTTGAACAGGCCCATGACCGCGTCGTTGTCGAGGTACAGGGGCAGGTAGGCGGGGTCGGCGGCGGTCTTGCCGAGCCGGGCCAGTCCGCGCCGCAGCGCCCGCCCGGCCAGCGCGAGCAGGCCGGCGACGGCCAGCAGCCACCAGGTCATCGGGCCCCACCAGGCGCTCCACCAGGTGCCGTCAAGAACAGCCACGGATCTCCTTGAACGCGGTGGACAGGGAAGACTGTGAAGACGGGGAAGACTGTGAAGACGGGGAAGGCGAGCGGGCGTCGGTCAGGCGTCCGCCGGTCAGTTCGGCGGCCCGGCGCAGCTCCGCCGCGTCGGCGTCGCCGAAGCGGACGGGGTAGGTGCGCACGGCGCGGACGTCGGCGGGGCGGGAGCGGTAGCGGGCGGTGAAGGCCGCCCGGTCGATGCCCGCGTTGTTCTCGCCGTCCGTCATGAGCACGATGGACACCAGCCGGCCGGGGTCGGCGCGCAGGGCGCGTTCGGCGGTGCGGTAGCCGTGGTCCAGGGCGGACCAGACGGCGGTGGAGCCGTCGTAGCCGTCTGCGGCGACGAAGCCGGCCAGCGCCCTCAGGTCGGCGGGGCCGCGCACGGTGACCGTGCGCTCGGCCAGCGGGCGGCCGCCGAAGCGTACGACGGTCAGCCGCTCGCCTTGGTGGAAGCGGACGAACTTGGCGCGGGCGGAGCCGTCGGCGCCGCTGAGCGCGGCGAACGCGGCGCGCAGGGCGCGGGTGCGGGCGCCGCGCATGGAGGTGGAGAAGTCCAGCAGGAAGATCACCTGGTCGGCGCCCCGGCGGGCCGGGTCGCCGTAGTCGGCGAGGAGGCGGTCGAGGACGGCCGGGTCGTCGGGGTAGTAGAGGGCGTTGTCCAGGGGGGCGGTCAGCCGGGCGTCGCGGGGCACGTCGGTGCTGACCGGGCGGCGCAGGGTGCGGCGCATGATCTCGCGCTGGTGGCCGGGGGCGGTGAGCCAGTCCACCACCCGGTCGTAGGCGTCGCGGCGGCCGGGGTCGAGCAGGAGCAGCGGGTAGTCCGACAGGACCATGCCGTCGGCGGGGTGGACGATCGTCAGGGGTGCGCGGAGCCGGCCGGAGGCGTTCAGGGCGAGCAGCTCGGACTCGTAGGTGATCAGGGCGTTGGTGCGGCCGGGGCGGGTGGCGAAGGCGTCCAGCAGGGCGCGGGAGCCGGCGGCGGTGAGGGTCTGGCCGGAGCGGAAGCCGCGCAGCCGGTCGCAGCTGACGTCGGCGGGGCGCAGGGCGCGGCCGGTGCCGGCGGCGGCGGTGGCGACACCGACCAGGGCGGCGAGGCCGCTGTTGCTGCGCCGGGGGTCGGCCATGCCGAACCGTACGGTGCCGGTGGCGGCGGCGTCGGCGATGTCGGCCCAGGACAGGCGTTCGCCGGGGACCTTGGCGGCCAGGGCGCGGGCCGCGTCGGGGGTGAGGCCGACGACGACCGGGGAGCGCATGATGGAGGCGCTCTGCACTCCGGTGGCGGGGGTGGCCCCGGCGGGGGCGCGCTTGGCCCGCAGGCGCAGGTAGCGGTCGGAGGAGAGCCAGGCCAGGTCGTAGGAGTGGCGGCCGGTGAGCAGGGTGTCGGAGGCGTCGTTGGTGGCGCGGTAGTCCATGTCCAGGCGGACGCCGGTGTCCTTGCGGAGCCGGTCGAGCAGTGGCTTCATGTCGGTGAGTTCGTCGCTGGCCAGGACGCGCAGGGTGGTCCGGGAGCCGCCGTCGCCGGAGCAGGAGGCGAGCCCGCCGAGTCCCACGGCCAGCACCAGGCACAGGCAGAGCACTCCGAGCGGCAGGGTGCGGGGGGCGGGCGTCATGAGGTCTCCCCGGGGGATGCGGCGGGGGCGGCCGGGGGGCAGTCACCGACGGTTTCGATCATGCGTTCGAGCAGGTCGAGGCGGGGCAGTACGGCCTTGGTGTCGTCGTCGGAGAGCACGGGGGCCTGGATGCCGCGTTCGGTCAGGAAGCGGGTCAGGGCGTCGCTGGTGGCCGCTCCTCCCTGGGCGTCGCGGACCCTGAAGCCCAGTTCCATCGCGCGCCGTTGCAGCGCCGGGTCCCTGGTGATCAGCTCGCCGAGCGCGTCGCCGCGCGGGGTGAGCGCGATGAGCTGGGGTTCGGTGACGAAGCGGGCCGAGGGGTAGAGCAGGACCCGCTCGGTGTCGACGTGTCCGGTGGCGGACCGGGCGGCGATCTGGTGGGCGAGGAACTGGTGCTCGTAGATCACGGCGATCGGGGAGATGCTCTTACCCTCGGCGGAGACGTAGGTCTCGTTCTTCTCCGAGGACGGCATGCCCTGGTCGTTGAGGAGGAGCCGGATGCGTTCGGCGAAGCGGGTGGCCTCCGCCTGGGTCTGCGGGATGTCCTGGTGGTTCCAGACGTAGGAGACCAGGCCGAGGTAGGTGCCGGCGGAGTTGGCCTGGCAGATGTCGGAGGTCTGGGCGAGGACCTTGTTGCCGTTGTGGATGCCGTGCCGGCCGATGCCGACGGGCCGGCCCCGCCGGTCGGTGCCGAGGTCGTCCCAGCGGCGCCCGGCGGCGGACGCGCCGAGGAACTTCCGCATGTCCAGGGAGTAGTACATCGGCTTCGCCCCGGCCGGCACGCCCGGCAGCGGGGTGGCGATCCCGGCCTCCCGGAGGGTCTCGGCGTACTCCCGGTAGGTGCCGAGCACGATCGGGCTGACGAACGGGCGGTACGTCGTCGCCGGGTGGCCCTCGGCCGCGCGGCGGGAGGTGATCAGGTCGGCGGCGGGCTGCCCGGAGGGGAAGACGATGTCGTAGCCGTCGTAGCGCTGGGTGGCGATGCCCCGGGAGCCCATGCGGGTCAGGCGCACGCGGTAGCCGTGCCGCACGAGCAGCCGCCGGACCTCGGGGTCCTCGAAGAAGTCGGCCTTGGAGGCCATCTTGGCCTCGATGGTGACGATCCGTTGGAACGGCAGCGCCGCGTGGCCCTGGACGAGGACGACGATCGCGCACAGCGCGGTGACGGCGGCGACGGCGCGCGGCAGCACCTTGCGCGCCGGGGAGCGGCGCGCGGGCGCGACCGCCGGGGCGCCGACCTTCAGGCGGGGCTCGCGGCTCTGCCGGGGTCTGTCGCTGTCGGATCCGTGAGTGGCCACCCGGTTCTCCTGCGTCGGCGGGGGCAGGATCGTGCACGGACGGGACGACGGCGGATGGAACGCCCAATCAACAAGCCCTGTAGGCGAAGTGAACGTACGTCAGACAGTTGTGGAGGCCGTCGTTCACACTACCGGCAAGCCGTCGGACGGATGGCGGGCGCGGGGGCCGTGTGCCTACCGTGGGGCAGGGGGAGGAACGCGATGGCGGTGGAGTTCGGCCTGCTGGGTGTGATCGAGGTGCGGCTGGGGGGCCGCACGGTGGACGTGGGGCACATGCGGCAGCGGTGCGTGCTGGCCGCGCTGCTGGTGGACGTGGGCCGGGCGGTCCCGGTGGACACGCTCGTCGACCGGGTGTGGGGCGACCGGCCGCCGCAGCGCACCAAGGACACGCTGTACGGCTATCTGTCCCGGTTACGCCAGGCGCTGCGTCCGGCCCCGGAGGTGACCGTCGCCCGGCGCCCCGGCGGCTACGTCCTGGACGCCGATCCGCTCTCGGTGGACCTGCACCTGTTCCGTGACCTCGTCACGCGGGCCCGCGCGGCCGACGGCCCCGAGGCGGTGGCGCTGATGCGGCGGGCCCTCGGGCTGTGGCGCGGGGAGCCGTTCGCCACCGTGGACGTCCCGTGGTTCGACGACCAGCGCCGGGTGCTGCTGCGCGAGCGGCTCGCGGCCGAGCTGGACCACATCGACCTGCGGCTGGGCGCCGGGGACCACGGCGGCCTGCCGGCCGAGCTGGCCGTGAAGGCCCGTGAACACCCGCTGGACGAACGGCTGGCCGGTCAGCTGATGCTCGCCCTGTACCGGGCCGGCCGCCCTTCCGAAGCCCTCGCCCACTACCAGGAGCTGCGGCACCGGCTGGCCGAGGAGCTGGGCGCCGACCCGGGCCCGCGGCTGCTCGCCCTGCACCAACGCATCCTCGCCAACGACCCCGCGCTGCTCCCGCCCGATCCGGCCCCGCCCGCCGGCGCCCCCGCGCCGTCCCCGCCCGAGGCCGCCCCGCCCGCCGAGGTCCGCTCCACCACGCCCCGGCAACTGCTCGCCCCGCCCCCGTACTTCGTGGGCCGCGACGCCGAACTCGCCGTCCTGGACAAGGCGCTGGCCGCCCAGAGCGGGCCGCGCGCCACCCTGCCGGTGACGGTGGTCTGCGGCATCGGCGGGGTCGGCAAGACCTCCCTCGCGCTGCACTGGGCGCACCGCGCGCAGCACCGGTTCCCCGACGGGCAGCTCTTCGTCGACCTGCACGGCTTCACCCCGTCGGGGGAGCCGGCCGATCCCGGGGTGGTGATCCGCGGCTTCCTCGACGCGCTCGGCGTCGAGCCCGGGCGGGTCCCGGCGGCCTTCGACGCGCAGGCCGCGCTGTACCGCAGTCTGCTGGCCGGCCGGCGGGTGCTCGTCGTCCTGGACAACGCCCGGGACTCCGCGCAGGTCCTGCCGCTGCTGCCGGGCACCCCCGGCTGCGCGGTGCTGATCACCAGCCGGGACCAGCTCACCGGGCTGACGGCCGCGCACCAGGTCACCCATCTGACCGTGGGCGCCTTCGACCCGGCCACGGCACACGAGCTGCTGGCCGGCCGGCTGGGCGCCGAACGCGTCGCCGCGGAGCCCCGGGCCGCCGCCGAACTGGTGGGCCAGTGCGCCGGGCTGCCGCTCGCCCTGAGCGTGCTCGCCGGACGCGTCACCACCAACCCGGTCGCCACCCTGACCGCCCTGACCGAGGAGCTGCGCGAGAGCAGCCGGCTGGACGCGCTGAGCACCGGCGAGGACGCCACCGACGTACGGGCCGTGCTCGCCGCCTCCTACCGGGCGCTCGACGCCGGCACCGCCCGGGTCTTCCGGCAGCTCGTGCAGGGGCCCGGCCCCGACATCGGCGTGGCCGCGGCCGGCAGCCTCACCGGGCTCGGTCCGGCAGGGGCCCACCAGGCGCTGCACCGGCTGCGCACCCGCCACCTGCTCCAGGAGCACGCCCCCGGCCGGTTCGCCGGCCACGACCTGCTGCGCGCCTACGCCCTGGAGGTCGCCGCCGGCGACGACGCGGAGGCGCGGGCCGCCCGGCTGCGGGTCCTGGACCACTATCTGCGCACCGCCTGGGCGGCGGACCGGCTGCTGCTGCCGCACCGGGACCCCGTCCGGCTGCCGCCGATGGCCGACGGGGTGCGGCCCGAGGAGATCCCCACCCACGACCGGGCCATGGCGTGGTTCGGCCGGGAGCGGCCGGCGCTGATCGCCGCCGTCCACCTGGCCGCGCGGCACGGCCACGACATCCACGCCTGGCAGCTGGCCTGGGCCCTGACCACCTTCCTGACCCGGCGCGGCCGGTGGAGCGACGTGGCCGCCGTGCACGCCACGGCGCTGCGGGCCGCGACCCGGCTCGGTGACACGGCCGCGGTCAACGAGTCGTACCGGGTGCTGGCCCTGGAACGCATCGAGGCGGGCGACCCCGCCGCGGCCCGGGAGCGGCTGGACCGGGCGCTGTCCCTGGCCGTAAGCAGCGGCCACACCCTGTCCGAGGCGCACACCCATCTGACCCTGGGCTGGCTGTACGAGCACACGGGCGACCGTGCGGCGGCGCTGCGCCACGACGAGCTGGCCGTCGGGCTGTTCACCCGGCTCGGCCACCGCGCCGGGCTGGCCCGCGCGCTGAACGCGGTGGCGTGGGACCACGTGCAGACCGGCGGGCACCGGCAGGCCGTGGCCCGCTGCCAGCAGGCCCTGGCCCTCCAGGAGGAACTGGGCGACCGGCGCGGCCAGTCCGACACCCTGGACACCCTCGGCTACGCCTACCAGCAGCTCGGCGAGCACACCCAGGCCCTCCTGTGCCACGAGCGCTGCCTGGAACTGCACCGCGCCCTGGGCCACCGCTTCAACGAGGCGGAGGCCCTGGTCCACCTGGGCGAGGCGCACCAGGCCCTGGGCGACCGGGAGGCCGCCCGCCGCTGCTACGAACAGGCCCTCGACGTCTTCCGGGACATGGAGGTCAACCCGGCCCGCGTGGCCCAGACCCGCGCCCTGCTCGACGCCCTCGGCTGAAGACCCCGGTACGGGGAGGTGTCCCTCCCCGTACCGCCCCCCGTGGGCCACGCACCGGCCGATGGCCGGGACCACGTCACCCACCTTGGCCGGCCGTCCTACGACGAACCTTGCGGGAAACCTTGAACCGGCAGGTCAGAGGGGGAAAGACGGGCCGGCGGCCGGGGCCGGGCGGTCACCGACCGTTAATCACTTCCGCGTTCGGCCCGCCACCCGTTCCGTTGAAATGGGCCGAACGGGCATGTCCCGGCCGCGTCCCACGGCATTGCCTTGGAGGGGGCCCGCATCCAGGGGCCCCTTCTTCGATGGGAGACGCGTGCGAATCACTGACATCCAGCGCTGCGAGGTACGGCCGGGACGGCTCGTCGAGTGGACGCTGAGCCCGGCGACCGTCGCGGCGGCGGCGGCACTCCCCGAGGACTCCCGGCCGCCCGCCTACATCCAGGAGTCGCACATCAGGACGGCCCGGTCGCTCAGGGAGGACGGGCTGTTCGTGCCGACCTGGGTCGGCGCCGCCTTCGACCTGCCCGGCCCGGTCGACCTGGACGCGCTGGAGCGGGCCCTGCACACCTGGACCGTGCGGCACGAGACGCTGCGCAGCGGCTTCCGCTGGGCCGGTGACGAACTGCGCCGGTTCACCCTGGACGCGGCCGACGTGTCCCTGTGCCGTCAGGAGGCGGGCCGCTTCCCCGACGCCGACGGTCTCGTCCGGCACCTCCAGGACCGCTTCGACACGGTCGCGGACGCGCTGCGCTGGCCGAACCTCCTCTACGCGGCGGTCGTCCGGGACGACGGCGCGAGTGTGTACCTGGCCTTCGACCACAGCAACGTCGACGCCTACTCGGTGCAGCGGATGCCCGCCGAGATCCACGAGCTGTACACGGCGGGCACCGGCCCGGCCGCGTCCGGCGCCGGTCCGACGGCCGCCAGTTACGTCGACTTCTGCGAGATCGAGCGGTCGCACGCCGACGGCGTCGACGGCCGGCACGCGATCGTGGAGCGCTGGCGGGAGTTCATCCGCCGCTGCGACGGCACCCTGCCGGGCTTCCCGGTCGACCTCGGTCTCGCGCCGGGTGATCCGCTGCCCCGGCAGCGGATGCTGGCCGAGCCGCTGGCCGGCCCGGACACGGCCGCCGCGTTCGAGGCGTACTGCCGGCCCTACGGCGGCAGCATGACCGGGCTGCTGGCCGCGACCGGGCTGATCGTGCACGAACTGGGCGGGCAGCCGGTGTACCGGACCGTGGTGCCCTTCCACACCCGGGCCGCGTCCCGCTGGAGCGAGTCGGTGGGCTGGTACGTGGGCGGCGCCCCCATCGAGGTGCCCGTCGGCCGCACCCGCGGCTTCCCGGAGGCCCTGCGGGCGGTACGGGCGGAGCTGAAGGCCAACCGGGCGCTGGCCCGGATGCCGCTGGCCCGGGTGCTGCGGCTGCTCGGCGCCGACTTCCGGCCGGTCTCCCCCGACCTGTACTCGATCGTGTCCTACGTCGACACCCGCGGCCTGCCGGGCGCGGGGCGGTGGGCCGAGCAGAAGGCGTACGGGCTGCTGCGGGTGTCCTACGGCGACCAGGTGTGCGTGTGGGTCAACCGGCTGCCCGAGGGGCTGTGGCTGGCGAGCCGGTACCCGGACACGGACGTCGCGGCGAAGAACATGCGGCTGTACGTGGAGCGGCTGCGGGACCGGATCGCCTCGGTGGCCGACGGCAGCCTGTCCGCGGTGTCGTAGCTCACCAAGGGTCCGTACCGGGCGCGGACCGGTCCGGCCCCAGGAGTTCGATCAACCGTTCGAATCGGTCCCGCCAGCGCTGTTCCGTCTCCTCCTCGCCCTGGAACTCGTGGGTGAAGCGGAGCGCGCTGCCGTCCTCCCCCTCCCGTTCCAGGTGGAACCGGATCCGGCCGCCGCCCCCGACCGTGTACTCCGCCATCCGGTCCACGTCCCACGCGGTGACGTGCCCGCTGCCCAGCCCGCCCAGGGTGACCGCGCCGCCGAGCCGGGGTTCGAGCACCTCGGCGGGGGTCCACCAGGCGGCGAGCCCCTCGGGCGTGGACACCGCGGGCCAGACCTCCTCCATGCGCCGCGGGAGCCGCACGACGAAGTGCAGGATGTGCGTGTTCCCGTGGGTCTGGCTGGAACCCTGTGCGATGGAACCGCTCATGACTCCAGCGTGCCCCCGGCCCCGGGTTCCCGCACGCCTGTCCGGCAACGGCGAAGGCCGGCCCCCGTGACCCGCGCCACGGAGACCGGCCTCGTGCCGGCGGAAGGCTCACACGCCCGCGTAGGAGTGCTTGCCGGAGACGAAGATGTTGACGCCGTAGTAGTTGAACAGCCAGCAGCCGAACGCGATCAGCGCCAGGTAGGCGGCCTTGCGGCCCTTCCAGCCGGCCGTGGCCCGCGCGTGCAGGTAGCAGGCGTAGGCGATCCAGGTGATGAAGGACCAGGTCTCCTTCGGGTCCCAGTTCCAGTACCGGCCCCAGGCGTCGCCCGCCCAGATCGCGCCCGCGATGATCGTGAACGTCCACAGCGGGAAGACGGCCGCGTTGATCCGGTAGGCGAACTTGTCCAGGGACGCGGAGGCGGGCAGCCGCTCCAGGACCGAGCGGGCGAAGGCGCCGGGCTTGCCGCCGGCCTGGAGCTTGTTCTCGTACGAGTCCTTGAACAGGTACAGGATCGTGGCGACCGCGCCGACGTAGAACACCGCGCCGCAGAAGATCGCGGTGGAGACGTGGATGTACAGCCAGTACGAGTGCAGGGCCGGGACCAGCTGGTCGCTGGCCGTGTACAGCACGGTGACCGCGAGACCCAGGTCGAGCAGGACCGTGGTGATGAGGAACAGCCCGAGCCAGCGCACGTTCTTCTTCAGCGCCAGCAGCGCCAGGTACACGCCGACGGCCACCGTGGAGAAGGTGATGTTGAACTCGTACATGTTGCCCCACGGCGCCCGCTCCACGGACGCCGCGCGGGCGATGACACCGGACAGCTCCACCAGGAAGGCGAGCACGGTGAGCGAGATGGCGATCCGGCCGTACAGGTCGCCCTGCTCGTCGCCGCCGTGCGCGCCGGGGCCGTCCGGCACGTCCCGCGCGCCGGAGGCCGAGCGGACGACGACCTTGGGCCGCTCCAGCACGGCGGTGCCGCCGCCCTTGCGGGCCACGACGGCGGGACCGGCCGCCGTGCGCGCGCCGTCGGCGGTGAGCGCGGCGGCCGTCCGGGCGACCTTGCTGCGGCTGCCGAACAGCCACTCGGCGATGTAGGCGAAGAAGGCCAGGGTGTAGACGGCCATCGACGAGTAGATCAGCGTGTTGCTGACGCTCGCGAGATGTTCGTTGGTCGCGGCGGCGAGAGTCACTTCTCAGCCCCTTCGGCAGGTACGACGTGGCGGTCTGGTGTGGGTGCGGGGTGTGCGTCGTCGGGTTCCGGTGCGCCCGGCGCCCGTTCGTAGAGGTGTCCGGCGAGCTCGCCCAGTTCCTCGGGCACCTTCGCCGACTCGCTGCGGCCGAGCCCGGCCATCTCGACCACCGTGACGCCGTCGTCGCCGCGCACCGCACGCACCCACACGCGGCGGCGCTGGATGAACAGGGACCCGGCCAGACCGAGGATCGCGGCGAGGGCGCCGCCGAGCGCCCAGCCGCCGCCCGGCTCCTGCACGATCTCGAAGCCCGCCCATTCCTTGACGTCCTTCTCGAAGGTGACGGTACCGGCGCCGTTCGGCAGCTTCATGGACTCGCCGGGCTTGAGGTTGACCCTCAGCTGCGCGCCCTTGGCGTCCTTGAAGTCCTTCATGTGGGTCTTGTCGAGCTGGTACACGCTCTGCGGCAGGCCCGAGTCGACGCCCAGGTCACCGTGGTACGGCTCCAGGTTCAGCACCGGGTTCAGCAGCGCGGGGAAGGCCGAGGCGATCTCCATGCCGGCCCCGCCGTAGGTCGGCAGGAAGAAGGCCTTGATGCCGAGCTGCTCCTTCTTGCCCTTCGCGTCGCGGTAGCCGTCCATGACCTTGACGACACCCTGGGAGGTGACGTTGCCGTCGAGCGGCAGCAGCGGCACGGCGTCGCGGTAGACCACCTTGCCCGTGCCGTCCCGGACGGTGATCACGGGCGCGTAGCCGTGGCTGACCAGGTAGACCTTGGAGCCGTCGATCTCCAGCGGCTCGTTGACCTTGACGGTGGTCGTGGTCTGCCTGCCGTAGGCGCCCTTGCTGTAGCGGATCTTCGCCTGGAAGGTGCGCGGGGTCCCCCGGTTGGGGCCGGTCAGCTCGTAGGTCCCCTTGAAGTCCTCCAGGTCGAAGCTGAACGGGACCAGGTCGTCCGGCTCGAAGAGGCTGCCGGACTTGAAGTCGTCGTACATCGGCAGCGCGTTGGAGAAGCCGTCGCCCTCCACCATCAGCTTGGTGCCGTCCGACTTGAACAGCTGGCCGGAGGCGAAGGCGATCAGCAGCACGATCAGGGCGATGTGGAAGACCAGGTTGCCCAGCTCGCGCAGATAGCCCTTCTCGGCGGCGACGGCGTCACCGGCGGTGTGGGCGCGGAAACGGCGCTTCTTCAGCAGGCCGAGCGCGGCGGCGCGGACCTGCTCGGGGTCCGCGGTGGTGGTCCAGGTGGTGTAGGCGGGCAGCCGGTCCAGGCGCCTCGGGGCGCCCGGCGGCCGGCCGCGCAGCTGGCCGACGAACTGCCAGGTGCGGGGGATGATGCAGCCGATGAGGGAGACGAACAGCAGGATGTAGATCGCGGAGAACCACACCGAGCTGTAGACGTGGAACAGGCCGAGCTTGTCGTAGACCGGCGCCAGCGTCCGGTGCGCGGCGCGGAAGTCCTCGACCTTGGTGGCGTCCGCGCCGGTCTGCGGGATGAGCGATCCGGGGATCGCGCCGAGCGAGAGCAGCAGGAGCAGCAGCAGCGCGACCCGCATGGAGGTCAGCTGCCGCCAGAACCAGCGGGTCCAGCCGATGACACCGAGGCCCGGGAGGCTCACCGCCTCCTCCTGCGGGGCGGTGGACAGCCGGGAGCCGGCCGCGCCCAGCTCGTCCCGGTCCCGGCCGGTGCCGGTGTCGGTCTTGCTCATCGGTCAGATCCCCACATCGAAGCCGTTGGTCCAGGTCTGCATCTGCTGCACCAGCTCGGCCCAGGCGCCGGTCAGCAGCAGCACACCGGTCACGATCATCATCGAGCCGCCGATGCGCGTCACCCAGACATAGTGACGCTTGACCCAGGCGAAGGCGCCGAGCGCCTTGCGGAAGGCGATCGCGGTGATGACGAACGGCAGGCCGAGGCCGAGGCAGTAGACCACCATCAGCAGCGATCCCCGCGCGGCGCTCGACTCGTGCAGGGAGAGGAAGTTCACCGAGGACAGCGTCGGGCCCATGCAGGGCGTCCAGCCGACCCCGAAGAGCGCGCCGAGCACCGGCGCCCCGGCCAGGCCGCCGGCCGGCCGCTTGTGGAAGCGGAAGTCGCGCATGGCGAACCAGGGCGTCAGGCCCATGAAGAACACGCCCATGACGATCATGAGCGCGCCGAGCACCTTGGACAGGGTGTCCTGGTAGCCGAGCAGGTTGGCGCCGAAGTAGCCGAACAGGGCCCCGCTGGAGACGAACACGGCGCTGAAGCCGAGGACGAACAGGGAGGCGCCGGCCACCATCCGGCCCCGTCTGGCCTCGGCCAGGTCGGCGCCCGCGACGCCGGTGACATAGGAGAGGTAGCCGGGGACCAGCGGCAGTACACAGGGCGAGAAGAACGACACGAGACCGGCGAACAGGGCGATCGGCAGGGCGACCAGCAGGGCGCCGTGCAGGACCGTCTGGTTCCGGCCGGTCTCCGCGGCCAGCGTCAGCAGTGCGCTCACGTCACTTCTCCGCGAGGACCGGCTTGATCATGTCCACCAGGCCGGTGTCGTCGAGCGCCTCCAGGGCTCGCGCGGCGACCTTGCCGTGCCGGTCGATGACGAGCGTGGAGGGGACGATCTGCGGGTTGAGCGTGCCCTTCTCGAAGCGCAGCAGCAGCTTGCCCGTGGGGTCGTACAGGCTCGGGTACGCGACCCCGTGCTCCTTCTCGAAGTTCACGGCCGGGGTGGTGCTGGTGTCGCGGGTGTTGATGCCGACGAACTGCACGCCCTTGCCGGCGTAGTCCTCGGAGACCTTGGCGAAGTACTTCGCCTCGTTGCGGCACGGCCCGCACCACGAGCCCCAGACGTTGATGACGACGACCTTGCCCTTGTAGTCGGCGACGTCCAGGGTCTTGCCGTCGATGGTCTTGCCGGACAGGTCCGGAGCCGTGGCGCGCTTGCCGGCCGCGACGGTCTCGATGCCGTTGTTGCCGGTGACGAAGTGGGTGTCGCCACCGCCACCGGAGATACCGCCCTTGCCACACGCGGACAGGGCCAGGGCCGCTGCGGCGGCCGCGGCGGTGAGCAGGACGGCGCGGCTACGGGTACTCATGTGAAAAGTTTCGCATGACCGTTCCGGGGATTTCGCGCGCCCCCCTGCCGGGCGGAAAACCCCACTTCAGGGCGTATTTACACGGGACATTCCGGACATCAGGCCGCGTTGGACGCGGCACCCTTGGTCCCCCGCAGGAACTCCTTCCAGCCGCCGGCGGGCCGCTGCCCGACGCCCAGCGTGCGCAGCTTGGCGAGCACCTCGGGCTTCTGCACGTCGATCCAGTCCACGAACTGCCGGAAGGAGACCAGGCGCACGTCGGCCCCCTTCTCCTTCTCGCGCGCGATGTGCTTGAAGGCCTCCTCGACGGAGTCCATGTAGATGCCGCCGTTCCACTGCTCGAAGTGGTTGCCGATGAAGAACGGCGCCCGGTTCGTCTCGTACGCCCGCCGGAATCCCTGGATGTACGCCTGGGCGGACTGCTTGCGCCAGCCCGGGTAGTTGTGCGCGGGCGCCTTGGTCGAGTTGACCGACTGGTTGGCGAGCATGTTGTAGTCCATGGACAGCACCTCGAACCCACGTCCGGGGAAAGGTATCTGCTGAAGGGGAAGGTCCCACAGGCCCTGGCGCTTGACCGGCCACACCTGACGACCGCCCGGCGAGGAGGCGTCGTAGCGCCAGCCCAGCTCACGGGCGGTGGGCAGCAGGTTGTCCTGACCGAGCAGACAGGGCGTACGGCCGCCGGTCAGCTCCTTGTCGTAGTCGAACGGCAGCGACGGCAGATCGGTCCAGCCGGTGTTGGTGCGCCACTCCTTCACGAACGCCTTGGCCTGCCGGATCTCGCTGGCCCACTGCTGCGGGGTCCAGTGCGCGACCGTGCCGCCGCCCGCGCAGAAGTGCCCGTTGAAGTGGGTGCCGATCTCGTGCCCCTCCAGCCAGGCCCGGCGCACGTTGGTGAGGGTGGCCTTGACGTGCTCGTCCGTGAGGTAGCCGATGTCGGAGGCGCCGCGCGGGTTGTTCGGGGGCTCGTACATCCGCTTCTTCGACTCGGGCAGCAGATACAGCCCCGAGAGGAAGAAGGTCATGGACGCGCCGTGCTCCTTGGCGAGGTCCAGGAAGCGCGGGAAGAGGCCGTTGCCGACCTCGCCGGCGCCGTCCCAGGAGAAGACCACGAACTGCGGCGGGGTCTGCCCCGGCTCCAGCGGCTCGGGCTTGGCCGGCTGGTGCGGCTGGCTGCCGGTGAAGGAGGTGGAGCCGTCGCCGATGGGCCGCGCCGGGCGCCCCTCCCCCCTGCTCCCCTGGGTCCGGGAACCGCCCGGCCGCCCGGCGTCGTCCGAGGACGTGGAGCCGCCGCACCCGGCGAGCGACACGGCGGCGGCCGCGCCCGCGCCGAGGCCGAGTGCTCCCCGCCGGGAAAGGGTCCGGGAGATGGTGCGCATGGAAATCCCCGATCATCACTGCCTGCTGGGTCACCCAGTCAGAGGACAGGAAGATCGGGGAGGTTCCGCTACTTCTTCTGCTTTTCACATTAATGTGCGCAACAGTGCGCTAAGCCACGCCAAACGGACGCACAGTGACCACCGGCGCCCGCCCGGCCGGCTCCCTCAGGCGCCGAAGGCCTTCCCCTGAGCCGTCCCCTTGCCCTTCTGCGGCTTGGCACCGGCCCGCAGGTGGACCGGGACGAGATCGATGGCGGGCTCGCTGTACCCCACGGACACGATCTTGTCGCCCTGGTAGGTGAACGACGTCAGGGAGGCGAGCGTGCACTGCCGCTTGCGCGGGTCGTGCCACAGCCGCCGCCGCTCGACGTACGACCGCACGATCCAGATCGGCAGCTGGTGGCTGACCAGCACCGCCTCGTGCCCGCGTGCCTGGTCCCGGGCGGCGTCCAGCGCGCCCATCATCCGCACGACCTGGTCGATGTACGGCTCGCCCCAGGACGGCCGGAACGGGTTGACCAGATGCTTCCAGTTCTCCGGGCGCTGGAGCGCGCCGTCGCCGACGCCGAAGGTCTTGCCCTGGAAGACGTTGTCGGCCTCGATCAGCCGCCCGTCGGTGGCCAGGTCCAGCCCGTGCGCCTTGGCGATCGGGGTGGCGGTCTCCTGCGCCCGCTCCAGCGGCGAGGCGCAGACGTAGGTCACGTCCCGGGAGGCGAGGTGCTCGGCGACCCGCTCGGCCATCTTCCGGCCCAGCTCGGAGAGGTGATAGCCGGGCAGCCGGCCGTACAGGATCCCTTCCGGGTTCTCCACCTCGCCGTGCCGCATGAGGTGGACGACGGTGATGTCCTTGGCGCCGTTTCCGGCAGTGCCCGCCATGTTGGTCTCGGGGGAGCTCATTCCGCCGTGGCCTCCGCAGCCGCCCGGGCCGCCGCCGGAAGGGCGTCGGCGATCTTCTGCACGGCCCGCTCGTCGTGGGCCGTGGACACGAACCAGGACTCGAAGGACGACGGCGGCAGGTAGACGCCGTTCGCCAGCATCGAGTGGAAGAAAGCGGTGAAGCGGTACGACTCCTGCCGCTTGGCGTCCTCGTAGTCCCGTACCCGCCGGTCCGTGAAGAACACCGAGAACATGTTGGAGGCGGTCTGCACCCGGTGCGCGACGCCCTCCTTGGTCAGCGCCTCGCTCACCAGCGTCCGGATCTGCTCGGAGACGGCGTCGACCTTGGCGTACGCGGCGTCGTCGAGCAGCCGCAGCTGGGCGAGACCGGCGGCGGTGGCGACCGGGTTGCCGGAGAGCGTGCCGGCCTGGTAGACGGGACCGGCGGGCGCCAGGTGGGCCATCACATCGGCCCGCCCGCCGAACGCGGCGGCCGGGAACCCGCCGCCCATGACCTTGCCGAAGGTCATCAGGTCGGGCTTGACGCCCTCCACGCCGTACCAGCCGGCGCGGCTGGTGCGGAAGCCGGTCATGACCTCGTCGGAGATGAACAGGGCGCCGTTCTTGCCGCAGGCGTCCTTCAGGCCCTGGTTGAACCCGGGGTCCGGCGGCACCACGCCCATGTTGCCCGGCGAGGCCTCCGTGATCACACAGGCGATCTCGCCCGGGTGCCGGTGGAAGGCCTCCTGGACGGCCTCCAGGTCGTTGTACGGCAGCACGATCGTGTCACCGGCCTGGGCCCCGGTGACACCGGGCGTGTCGGGCAGCGCGAACGTGGCCACGCCGCTGCCCGCGGCGGCGAGCAGCGAGTCGACGTGCCCGTGGTAGCAGCCGGCGAACTTGATCACCTTCGAGCGCCGGGTGAAGCCGCGCGCGAGCCGGATCGCCGACATGGTGGCCTCGGTGCCGCTGCTGACCAGCCGCACCTGCTCCACGGGCTCGACCCGGGCGACGATCTCCTCGGCCAGCTCCACCTCGCCCTGGCCGGGCGTGCCGAAGGACGTACCGCGGGCGACGGCCTGCTGTACGGCGGCGATGACCTCGGGGTGCGAGTGCCCGAGGATCATCGGCCCCCAGGAGCAGACCAGGTCGACGTACTCGCGCCCGTCGGCGTCGGTGAGGTAGGGGCCCTGGCCCGACACCATGAAGCGGGGCGTGCCGCCGACCGCGCGGAAGGCGCGCACCGGGGAGTTCACTCCGCCCGGCGTCACGGCGGAGGCGCGGTCGAAGAGCGCCTGCGAGACGGGCGCGTCGTAGGGATAGGGCGTTTCGCTCGTGGCACTCATGACGTGCGGCTTCTCCGGCTTCTCGGCTCCTGTTGCGGGGTGACCTCCTCAGGGTAGGCCGCGCCCCGGCGAGGCCGCCCTCGCCCTCGGGATCGAAGCGCCGCCATCCCTCGTCTGCGAGACTGAGAGCTGATACACACGGCTCGTACGCACGTAATGATCAGAGCCGGGACTCTTCCGCGCGGATCGCCGTTCCACCGTACGTTTCGGCCGGCGGCCTCGGGGGAGGTCACTGACACGATGATCGGGTTGCGCGGCGGGGGCCACGCGTCCTAGAAAAGCAGTCGGGTGGAGATATGCATCGCGGTGGCGGACTGGGCGAGGGGACTGATGACCTGGGTCCTCGACGTGCCCGGCGGGGAAGGCACCGGCGCGACGCGGAGGAAACGACCGAGACACGTCGGACACAGGGTGGACCGGGTGAGCCCGAGCGGTACGACCGGCAGCCCCTCCGCGCGGGGAGCAGGAGCGGTGGTCGGGTGGGGGTGACGTACAAGTACTTCGGCGCGCCGGACGGAGCGACCGCGGCCCGCGTCCCGATCTCGATGCGCCCCGAGGAACTCGGCGGCGACGAGCTGGGCATGAACGGCATGTTCACGAAGATCAAGCCGGAGACGATGGCCGCGATGGTCCTGACCGGCATCCAGGGCGTCCCCCTGCACAAGGTGCCGCCCCTCGAACTCGTCGTCCTGCACCCCGACTACGCCGTGGTCAAACTCCCCATGACGGTCGTCGACCCGCTGCGCGGCGTCGGCGAGGAGGCGGTGGGCGCGGCGGCCTTCATCTGGTCCACGGTCCCGGACCGCGGCGGCCCCCGGGACGCGTTCAACGTGTACCAGCTGCTGCACGAGTGGCAGGACTTCTCGGTACGGCTGCACGAGGCAGGGCATCAGCCTTATTGCCTGGTGTGGCCGTGAGCCGGTGATTCACGCGGGGTGGGCGGGGTTTTCGGACCCCGCCCCGTCGTGCCGGTAAGGGTCTTCAAGGGCCCATGGGTCGCGCCGGCTGCCGGGTGACGGACGGCGTCACCGCCCCCTGCCGGCCAGAGGCCCCAGCAACTCCAGCGCTTCCTCCCAGCGGAAGCGTTCCGCCGCGCCGCCCGCCTTCGGCCGGTGCGGCTCGCCCGAGCCGATCAGGACGCCCATCCCTCGCAGCCGGTCCAGGCTCTGCCGGTAGGCGGGGTGGGCGGCCTGGGCGGAGTTCAGGTACGGCAGCGCCACCGTCGGGATGCCCATGCCGTACGCCTCGCACAGGATGCCCAGGGCGAGGGTGTCGGAGATCCCGGCGGCCCACTTGTTGATCGTGTTGAAGGTGGCGGGAGCCACGGCGATCGCGTCCGCCGGGGGCAGCGGGCGCGGATCTCCCGGTGAACGCCAGGCGGAGCGGATCGGATAGCCGGTCTGCGCCTCGATCGCCCTGGCGTCGATGAAACTGAGCCCCTGCGGTGTGGCGACGACGCCGACGTCCCAGTCCGCCTCCTGGGCGGCCGTGATCAGCTTGCCGACGCCCCCGGCGACACCACTCGCGCACACGACGACGTACAGGAAGGGCTTCTTGTCCGGGGCGGTGGGTTCGGTCATGCGGGGACTCCCAATCGGCGGCTGAAGCGGTGCGGTTCCGGCAGGGTACGTCGGCGGTCGCGGGCGGCAACCCCGGACGAGCGGCCTCCACAACCCCCTTCTTGTTAAAGTGACAGGAACTGAAGTACCGTACGGGGCATGGAAGATGACGACTGGTCACCCCCATCTGTGCTGCTGACGGTCGATCTCGTGATCCTGACGTTGCGTGAGGGGCGGTTGTGCGTCCTGCTCGTGGAGCGAGGCGAAGATCCTTTCCGGGGCATGCAGGCTCTGCCCGGCGGATTCCTCAATCACGCCGGTGAGGAGATCCTCGACGCCGCCCACCGTGAGCTGAGCGAGGAAACCGCTCTGACCGCCGGGTGGGTGCACCTTGAACAGCTGGCCGTCTACGGGGACGTGGGCCGTGATCCACGGGGGCGCGTCGTGTCGGTGGCCCACTTGGCGATCGCGCCGGGACTCCCCGAACCGGTCGCGGGAACGGATGCCATGGACGCCGACTGGGTTCCCGCGGAAGCCGTCCTGTCCGGCGAGGTGAAATTGGCCTTCGATCACTACCGGATCGTGACGGACGGAATCGAGCGCGCGCGTAAAAAGCTCGAATCCACGGCGCTGGCCACGGCGTTCTGCGGAGAACTCTTCACCATAGCCGAGTTGCAACAGGTGTACGAGGCGGTGTGGGGCACCGAACTCGACACTCGCAATTTCTACCGGAAAGTCCAGGCCGTGGACGGATTCATCGTCCCCGCCGGCTCCGGCCGCAGGAGTACGGGAGGACGGCCCGCGCGGCTGTACCGGGCCGGGCCGAAGACGGTGTTGATCCCGCCGCTGATCCGGCCCGTGCCGCCCACAGCGGAAGAAAGCACGGCAGAGGAAGGAGCATAGATGACGAAAGACCTGGTGGTGATTCTCACCGCCCTCAATCTCGAATACCAGGCGGTGCGCCGCAAACTGGCCGGCGCACAGGTGCACCGGCACGAGCGTGGGACGCTGTTCGAGGTGGGAACCGTGCAGGGCACTTCGTGCCGTGTCGCGCTCGGTCTGACGAACAAGGGAAATCATTCCGCCGCGGTGATCGCCGAGCGCGCGATCCAGGAGTTCTCGCCGGTGGCCGTGCTGTTCGTCGGCGTCGCCGGTGCCCTGTGGGACACCGCCAGGCTGGGTGACGTGGTGATGGCGACCCACGTGTACGCCTACCACGGCGGGACCAGCGAGGACGACGGACTCAAGAGCCGCCCGCGGGTGTGGGAGACGGCGCACGGGATCAGCCAGCTCGGCTTGTATCTGGCCCGCATGAACGACTGGGCCGAGGACTCGCCCGGTCAGGGGCGCGCACCGCAGGTGCGCTTCGGTGCGATCGCGGCCGGCGAGATCGTACAGAACTCGACGATCTCCGCCGAGGCACGGTGGATCCGGCAGCACTACAACGACGCGCTGGCCATCGAGATGGAGGCCGCCGGTGTGGCGCAGGCCGGTCATCTCAGCGGGGCACCGGTGGCCATCGTCCGGGGCATCAGCGACCGGGCGGACGGCACGAAGACCAGCGCGAAAGACCGCAACTGGCAGCCACGAGCCGCGGCGAACGCGGCGGCGTTCGCCACCCGGCTGGCCGTCGAACTGGTGGGGGAACAGGAGCAGATCGCGATGTCCCAGGCAGACAAGGCCCGTGCGGCCGACAAGCTGGAAAAGCACGTCGCCAACACCGCCTACAACAGCACCGTCGGCATCATGGCCGGCACCGTCGAACAGAGCAGCGTCCACCTCGACGCGAGCCCGAAGGCGACCGGCCCGACGGACCTGGTCGCGGAACTGGACGGTTTCGGTGAGCACCTGAACCGTCACCGGGCCGAGGGCGCCCTGGACGACGACACCCACCGGGAAGCACTGGCCGAGCTGGGCGTTGCCCGCCGGGCGGCAGCGGAGAAGACTCCCGAGTCGGCCAAGCGGACGACCATGGCGCTCAAGAGGTTACGTGGCCTGATCGGGGACTCTCCCGAGCTGACGGCCAGGCTGGCCCCGCTGGTCGTCGCGGCGGGGAGCCTGTCATGAACGACGACAGCGGCATCACGCACAACTCGGCGTACGACTCCACCATCGGAATGCAGGCCGGGGTCGTGCACAACGCCAACATCTCCATCGGCCATCAGGACGCGACGCCCGAGGAGAAGTACAAGCTCGGCGTGCGGTTCCTCGAGGACGGGGTCCCCAGCCGTGCTCGCGACCTGATCGGTCAGGCGATCGCCCAGAAGTACGACAACGCGGAGGTCCGCTTCCACTGGGTGCTGGCGATGCTCAGTACGCGCGCCTATCACGACCTCGGCACCGAGGAACGCCAGCAGTTGCAGCGCGCCTCCGAGGCCGTACGCGACTATGCCGAGGGAGAGTGGAAGGACGCTCTCCGTGTCGCTTTCGACCTGCTGGCGATGCGCGGCACCCCGGACGGCGAGACGGAACGCGTGCTGGAGCGGCTGCGAACCCTGTCTCCCGGCATACGAGACAAGATCGTCCACCATTTCGACCTGGTGCTCACCGGGGGGCTGAAGGACGGCCTGTGGGCCGAGCGCCGCATGTGGGCCGAGGCGGAGCGTCTGGACAACCAGCGGGTGCAAAGGGTCTGGGCCTATTTCGAACCCGACCCGATCGGACCACGGGCCCTGCCGCCCCGTCCGAGCACCGCCGCCGCCGCCCGGGCGGCTCTCCCCGTCCGAGCCGGCCTGTTCGCCGCCGTCACGGCGGTATTCGCGGTCCTGGCCCTGGTCGCGGATCCGGCTTCGGCGGCCGTCGAGTTACTGGTGGCGCTGGCCGCGGGCCTGACCGCGGCTCACTTCGGCCGCCGGTGGTGGTACCAGGAACATCATCTGAAGATCAAGAGTCGTTGGCTCCAGATCCCGAACCCGCGCGACCCCGCCGCCACCGGGGACGGGTTCACCAACCGCGTCCGCCATTCTTTCGACCACTACTTCACCGTCCGCGTGCCGTACGGACTCACCCCGCAGGAATGGCTCGGTCACACCACCGACATCCGCGACAGCCTCGCCGCCGAGATCGCGGTCCTCTACCGCGAAAGCCGGATCCCCGTGGACCGCGTCAACTGGCTGATCCGCTATCTCGCCGAGGATGCCCGGGACCGGTACGGCAAAGGCACTCTGTTCGATCAGCGCCGCCTGCACCAGACGTCCGCGGGGGCCAAGGGCCTGTGCGTGGCCGCCCTGGCCGTTCTCGGCTTCATGACGCTGAGCCTGCTCGGAACGGTTGCCTCGGGCGGCGGCGGATCACAGCTGGTACTGGCCGTCCTGGCCGTGGCCGGCGCGGTCTGGTCCGGACGCGCGGCCGCGTCCTCGTGGCTGGAGGCCGGGGGCGAGGAGCGCCGGCTGGCCGAGGAGACCCGGGAATACCAGGAGCAGCTCGCCGCGCGGCAGGCGGCCTACCAGAAGTGGAAGTCGCAGCTGGACGCCACGCGCCCCAGTGAGCTGGAAATGGAGACCTGGCTGACCTGCGACAAGACCCTGTTCATCGACGAGGCGCTCCGTCACTACCAGCTCACCTGGCAGGATCTGATCACCCACACCATCCTGCTGACCCCCGCGCGCCCCTACAGGCGAGGACGCGTGAAGGGTGGTCCCTGGCGCTACTCGCGCTACGCCTTCCGGCTTTTCCTGGTCACACAGGACGGCGTGCGCGAAGTCGGTGCGGAATTCGATTTCACCAACGCGCGGCGCGGGAACCGGCAGCGGAGCAACTACCGGTTCGACGCGTTGTCCTCCGTGCAGGTCACGGAACACAGCGAGACCGGCTACGACCTGGAGCTCTACCTCACCAACGGGCCGGCCAGGAACATTCGCGTCAAGGACGCCGACGCCGATCAGCTCGTACCGGGCGAGAACGCCCAGGAAATCACCGACATCAACCTTGATGCGGCTGGTTTCGTCCACACCTTCCATCTCCTGGAAGGAATCGCGGCGGACGGAAAGGGTTGGATCGACCGGATCAACCCCAAGAACCTCCCCTTCTTCCATGCCGCCGGCTGATCCTCCCGGACACGGAGCGGGCGGGGTCCGGTGCGCCGGTTCCCCGCCCGCTCCTCACCCCAGTCGGAACCCGAGATCGGGAAGGGCCGTGACCGCCACGGAAGACGTCACCGAGAGCAGACTGCTGCTGACCGAGTACGACCGTCTCAAGGAGGAGCAGAAAACCCGGATAGGTTTCCGTGACAACCTGCTCTACTTCACGCTCGCCGCGGTCACCGCGGTCGTGGCGATCACCGTGGAGAGCGGTCAGGCGCAAGTGCTGCTCGCCGTCCCCGTGGTCTGCGTGGTCCTGGGCTGGACCTACCTGGTCAACGACGAGAAGATCTCGGCGGTCGGCTGCTACATCCGCGACCGGCTGGGACCGCGGCTGGCCGAGCTCAGCGGAGCTCACGGCGCGGTGTTCGGCTGGGAGACCTACCACCGCGACGACGCGACCCGAACGACGCGCAAGCGACTGCAGCTTGGGGTGGACCTCTTCACGTACGTGGCCGTGCCGGTGATCTGCGTGACGGCCTTCTGGTGCTCCTCCACCGTCCGGCCGCTGCTGTTGATCGTCTCGCTGGCACAGATACCCGCCCTGGCCGTTCTCGGCTGGCAGTTCCTGCGCTACGCGGAGCGCTAGCACCGCCTCGTTCCCCCCTACGATCACCGTCATGGACTGGCTGGAGCGCATAGCGACCCTGCGGCAGTGGGCCAGGAACGGAGCGCGGGCCCCGCACAAGCCGTTGCTGCTGCTGTACGCCCTCGCGCGGTTCCAGAAGGACGCCGACGGGGGTCTGCGGTACACCGCCGTGGAGCACGACCTGCAGAACCTGCTCACCGAGTACGGCCCGCCCAACAGGACGACGCCCGCCTACCCCTTCCACCACCTGGTCAGTGACGGGGTGTGGGAGGTGCGCACCGACCGGGGAACCGGCAGTCCCGGGACGGCGCGGCGGGAGTTGCGGGAGACGGGCGCGACCGGGCGGCTCGCGCCGGAGTTGAGGGCGGCGTTGCGGCGGGAGCCGGACCTGCTCGGCAGGATCGCGCGGCTGCTGCTCGACCTGCACTTCCCGCCCTCCCTGCACGGTGAACTGTGCGAGGCCGTCGGACTGGAACTGGAGCCCGCCGAGGTCGAGCGGCTCGTGCCGGCGCGCAGGCAGCGGGACCCGCGGATGCGCGAACTGGTGCTGACCGCCTACGAGTACCAGTGCGCCTTCTGCGGCTACGACGGCAGGATCGGTGCGGTACCCGTCGGGCTGGAGGCCGCCCATGTGCGCTGGTGGGCGTTCGGCGGCCCCGACGACATCGACAACGGACTGTGCCTGTGCTCGCTGCACCACAAGCTCTTCGACAAGGGTGTCCTGGGAGTCGACGGCGATCACCGCATCCTGGTGTCGCAGCGCTTCGTCGGGCGCAGCCCCGCCGCCCGGGAGCACGTCATAGCCCTCGCCGGCCGGCTCCTCACCGGTCCCCAGCCCGGTGTCCGCCCGGTCGCCGCCGCGCACCGCGACTGGCACACCCGGCAGGTCTTCCACGGCGAACCGCGTCCCGCAGCGGCGGCCTGACCACCCCGCCCGGGGTCCGAGCGGGTCCGGCACCCGGTCACTCCGTCAGGCGTACACGACCGTGAAGTGCCGCTCTCCGCGCGGCTGTTCGAGTTCGTCCACGGCTGCCGCCGCGAGGTCCTCCGCGCTGATCCAGGAGCGGCCGTCGGCGGCGGTGAGCAGGGTGTCCGTGCCACGGCGGTAGCGGCCGGTGCGGGCGCCGGGTTCGAGGAGGGCCGGGGGGCTGAGGTAGGTCCAGTCGGGGTGGGCGTGGGCCAGGCAGGCGTTCAGCTGGGCCACTCCGGCCGCGGCGACCGGGCGTATCTCCTCGGGGACGTAGGCCGGGTTGTCGGCCAGGAGGAGGTCCGGGTCGCCGGGAGTGCGCAGGGCGCCGGCGCCGCCGATCACCAGGACGCGGACACCGAGGCCGGCGGCGGTGTCCAGGACGGTCCGGGTCGCGCCGAGCAGGAAGTCCTCGTCCACCGGGTACGTCCGCAGGGTCAGTACCACCGCGTGCGCGCCGGAGTCCGTGAGCGCCCGGCGTACGGCGTCCGGGTCCGTCGCGTCCAGCGGAACGGGGGTCACGGCCGGGTGCCCGCTCGCCGGCTTGCGGGCGAGGGCCCGTACCCGGTGCCCGCGTGCGGCGGCCTCGGCGGTGATCCGGCTGCCGACCATTCCGGTGGCGCCGAGGACCGCGATCGTCAGGGGGGTGGTCATCGGGGGGTGCTCCTTCTGCGGTGGGGTGGATTGAGTTGCGCGGCGAGCAGTGCCGCCAGGGACAGGGCGAACCCACAGGTCTGGGCCAGGCTCAGGGATTCGCCCCGCGCCACGCCGATGGCCGTGGCGACCAGGGGGGACAGCAGGACCAGGGGCGCGGTGGCGCCCACGGGGAGGGTGGCTATGCCGCGGAACCACAGCGTGTACGCGATCAATCCGCCCATGCTGCCCAGCCACAGGTAGCCGCCCGCCGCGCCGGCGTCGATCCGCTGCGGCACGCCTTCGAAGGCCAGGGTCGGCGGGAGCAGCAGCAGGCCGCCGACCGTGAGCTGCCAGCCGGCCAGGGCCAGCGGACCGACGCCCGCCGGACGGCCCCAGCGCCTGGTCAGGACGACCCCGCCCGCCATGGTCGCCGTATGGCCGAGGCCGGCCAGCAGGCCCACGGCGTCCAGCCGGGCCCCCGGTCCGAGGACCACGAGTCCGACACCGGCCACGCCGAGCACGCCCCAGGCCAGCCGCCAGGACGTCGGCCGGTCGCGCAGGACGAGGACGGCCAGGGCGGCGACCAGCAGCGGCTGGGCCGCGCCGAGGGTGGCGGCGACCCCGCCGGGGAGCCGTTCGGCCGCCACGAACAGCAGGGGCATCCCGCCGATGTTGAGCATGCCGAGGACGACGGCCTTCCACCACCACTCCCTGCGCGGCAGCACCCGGGTGAGCGCCAGGCCGGCCAGCCCGGCGGGCAGGGCGCGCATGAGGCCGGCGAACATCGGGTGTCCGGCCGGGAGGAGTTCGGTGGTGACGACGTAGGTGGTGCCCCAGGCGGCGGGGGCGAGGGCGGTCAGCAGGACGGTGGCCGGCCGGTGACTGGCCGGCGGCACGGTGGCCGGCCGGTGGATGCCCGGCGGCGCGGTGGCCGGCCGGTGGGCGGACGAGGACATGTAAGGAGTCTCGGCCGCTCCCCCGCCATGCGTCCAAGACATGGTTGCCATCGCAGCCATGTACGGAAACCATGGATGGGTGGACCTCCAGCAGATGCGGTACGCCGTCGCCGTCGCCGAGACCCGTAACTTCACCCGTGCCGCCGAGCGGTGTTACGTGACGCAGTCCTCGCTCAGCCACCGGATCGCGGGCCTGGAGCGGGAGTTGGGGGTACGGCTGTTCGCCCGCTCCAGCCGCCGGGTCGAACTCACCGACGCGGGCGAGGCGTTCGTGGCCCGGGCGCGCGAGGCGCTGGCCGCCGCCGACCGCGCGGTGGCCGACGCCGCCGCCGCGACCGGCGTGGTGCGCGGCCGGCTCGCCGTCGGCGTGATCGTGACCACCGCCGCCGTGGACGTGCCGGAGCTGTTGCAGCGCTACCGCGCCCGGCACCCGGAGGTCCGGGTGCTGCTGCGGTCCGGTCGCAGTGACGAACTGGCGGCGGCGATCCGCCGCGGCGAGCTGGACATCGCCTTCCTCGGGCTGCCGGAGGGCGAGCGGCCCACGGGCGTGGAGTGCGTGGCGCTCGACCACGACGAGCATGTGCTGGTGGTGGCGGCCGGGCACCGGCTGGCCGGGGCGGAACGGGTGACGCTGGCGGACATCGCCGGGGAGACGTTCGTGGACTTCGTGGCCGGGACGCCCGCCCGGGCCCAGTCGGACCAGGCGTTCGCCGCGGCGGGCCTGGTCCGCGAGGTCGCCTACGAGGCGGGGGTGGTGGAACTGATCACCGGGCTGATCGGGCGTGGGCTCGGCGTGGCGCTGCTGCCCTCGGCGTTCGTCCGGCCGCTGGCCGCCGCCGACCCCGGGCTGGCGCTGGTCCCGGTGGCCGACGGGCCGCACCGGGTGGAGTACCTGGCCTGGAGCCGCTTCCCGCCGAGCCCGGCGACCCGGGCCATGCTCGACGTCCTCGGGGCGGGGCCGCGGACCTGACGCACCACACGCCTCGGGGCGGCACCGGACGGTTCAGCGCGCGTCCAGCGCGGGCAGGTCCTCCCGCGCGGCCGGTACCGCCGTGGCCGCCAGCAGGCGCAGGGCCGCGTCGGACGGGGAGCCGGGCTCGGCGGTGTAGGTGATCATGCGCTGGTCCGCGGTCCCCGGCAGGCACAGGTTCTCGAAGCCCAGCTCCAGGGTGCCGACCGCCGGATGGCGCAGGGACTTGGTGCCGGAGACGCAGGTGCGGACCGGATGCCGGGCCCACAGCGCGGTGAACTCCTCGCTCTGTATGGACAGTCGCCCGATCAGCTCGGCCAGCGCGCGGTCGTCGGGGTGCCGGCCGGCGACCAGGCGCAGGGAGGCGACCGCGAGGTGGGCCTCCTCCTTCCAGTCGGTGTACCTCGCCCGGTACTCCTCGTCCAGGAACAGCATCCGCACCACGTTGGGCCGGGCACCGGGAGTCTCCGGGGCCTGCCACGGCAGGTGCGCGGCGAGCAGGGCGTGCCCGAGCCGGTTCCAGGCCAGCACGTCGCCCCGCCGGTCCAGCAGGAGCGCGGGTACGTCCGTCATGGCGGCGAGCAGCCGGCGGGCCGAGGCGGAGGCGTGCTCGGCGCGGGGCGCGGCCGGGCGGCGCGGGGCGGCGGGCCGGGCCAGGTCCTTCAGGTGGGCGGTCTCGTCCTCGGTGAGCCGCAGGGTCCGGGCGATCGCCTCCAGCACCGAGTCGGACACCCCGGCCGCGCGGCCCTGTTCGAGACGGGTGTAGTGGGTGATGCTGACGCCCGCGAGCAGGGCCAGCTCCTCGCGGCGCAGCCCGGCGACCCGGCGGCGGGCCGGCGCGGTCGCGATCCCGACGTCCTCCGGCCGCAGCGCGGCACGGCGTGACTTCAGGAACTCTCCGAGCTCGGACGACGCGTCCATGGCTGCCTCCGGGGTGTGCGGCGTACTCCAGCGACGGGTACGGCGGGTGCGGCGAGTACGGGGGTACGGCGGGTCGTCGTCCATCCTGCCCGCCCGGCGGCGCGAACGGGACGCCCGAGGGTGGTCACGCGATGACCACCCTCGCGGTGACCGGTCCCACGGCGGTGCTGGCTGGCCCGGCCGCGGCGGACGAGTCTTCTGCACGGCGGCTCCGATGCACGGCGACTCCCACGTCACACCGGCGAGTCCGCCGTACGCCCCACCGCCCGACCCCCGCCGTACAGAAGGGACCCGTCATGTCCGTCACAGCGACACGGCCGGCCGACGCCGCGCCCGCCGTGCTGACCCCGCGGCTGCGCCTGGTGCTGGTGCTGCTGCTCGCGGCCCAGTTCATGCTGGCCGTGGACTTCTCCATCCTGAACGTGGCCCTGCCGGTGATCGGCGCGGGCCTAGGCTTCTCCCTCGACCGTCTCCAGTGGATCGGCACCGCGTTCGCCCTGTGCGCGGCCGGGTTCACCCTGCTGTTCGGGCGGGTCGCCGATCTCTTCGGCCGCCGTCGGCTGTTCCTCGGCGGGCTCGTCGTCCTCGGTGCCGCCTCGCTGGCCGGCGGACTGGCGCAGAGCCCGGAGGTACTGCTCACGGCCCGGGTGTTCCAGGGGCTGGCCACCGCGGCGGTCACCCCGGCCGGGCTGTCCCTGCTGACGACGTCCTTCCCGGAGGGCCCGCTGCGGGAGAAGGCGCTCGGGCTCAACGGGGCGCTGATGTCGGCCGGTTTCACCACGGGCGCGATCCTCGGCGGACTGCTGACCGACCTGCTGTCGTGGCGCTGGGCGTTCTTCATCAACGTGCCCGTGGCCCTCGCCGTGCTCCTCGTCGCGCCCGCCGTCATCGCCGAGTCCCGGCCCGCCGAGCGGCCGAAGCTGGACATACCGGGTGCCGTCACGGTCACCCTCGGCCTGCTCGCGGTCATCCTCGGGCTGACCCAGGCCGGCGAGCACGGCTGGGGCGCGCCGGCCACGCTGCTGCCGCTCGCGGCCGGGGCGGTGCTGCTCGGGGTGTTCGCGGCCGTGGAGCGCCGGGTGTCCGCGCCGCTGGTGCCGCCCCGGGTGCTGGGCCGCCGGTCGGTGGCGTGGGGCAACCTCGCCGGGCTGATCGCGTTCCTCACCGAGACGTCCCTGGTGTTCCTGCTGACCCTCTACCTCCAGGAGGTGCTGGGCTTCTCCCCGCTGGCGGCCGGGCTGTCGTTCGGCGTGCTGGGCGCGGGGACGGTCGTCGGCGGCGCGCTCGCCCCGCGGCTGATCGGCCGGTTCGGCGCGACCCGGACGCTGCTGGCCGGCGGGCTGACGCAGGCGGTGTTCACGGCGGCCCTGCTCGGGCTCGGCGCCGGGCACGCCTCGCTGTGGCTGCTGCTGGCGGCGACCTTCGCGGGCGGGGTGGGCAACATGCTGGTCATCGTCGGGTTCATGGTGACCGCCACGTCCGGTCTCGCCGACGGCGAACAGGGGCTGGCCACCGGGCTCGCGACGATGACCCAGCAGATCGGCATCACCATGGGCACGCCGGTGATGAGCGCCGTCGCCACCGCCGCCATGACCGGTACGGGCACCCTGGCCGTCCTCGGCGGCCTGAAGACCGCGATCGCGCTGAACGCGGCCCTCGCCCTCGCCGGCACCGTCGGCAGCGCGGTGTTCCTGCGGAAGGCCCACCGCCGGTGACGGGCGGGCCGGCCCGGAAGCGGCAGGCCCACCGGCGCCCCCCACCACCCGTGCCACGCCCGGCCCACCGGGCGAACGGCGCGGGTGGTGCCGTCCTTCCGTCAGCAGTGCGACGGCCGGCCGGTCCCCGTCAGCAGTACGGCGGCTGGTTGGTGAGCGAGGCCGCCACCCGCATCCACACCCCGAACTGCCGGTACAGCGCGGGCAGCTGGCCGGTCGCCCGGACCGTCCGGGAGTCGTCGGCCGTCACGCCGGGGATGCCGAGCAGGGTCCGGGCGACCGAGGCGGACTGCCAGCGGACGGCGAGGGTGGCCTCGGCGGCGGACCGGGCGGGACGGCGCGGGGCCGGGGTCAGCGCGGCGGCCACCGTCTCCTCGATCGCCTTGCGCGCCTCCGCGTCGGGCCGCAGCTCGGCCGCGAACCGGTCACGCGCGTACTTCACCGGGACGGTGGCGACCGAGGCGTCCCACTCCGTCATCTCCGCGCACGCCGTGTCGTCCCCCGTGAGGGCCACGACCGGCACGCCGAGGGCCGCCGCCGTGGCCTGGGCGAGCCCGATCTCGCCGACCGGGCGGCCGTCCAGCCACATGTCCTCGATCTCGTGGCCCATGAAGCTGTGGCTGAGCACGCCCGGCGCTCCGGCCCGGGAGTGGTAGCCGACGCACAGCACGGCGTCGTACTCCCCGGTCAGCCCCTCCAGCATGCCGAGTTGCTTGGGCCTGCCGCGCACCAGGCGGGCCGCCGGGTGCAGGGCCTCGGGGAGGAGGTTGCGCATCGGGCCGTGGGCGTCGTTGACCAGGATGTGGGCGGCACTGGCGGCCAGCGCGCCCCGGACGGCGGCGTTCACGTCCTCGGCCATCCTGGCGCGGCCCCGCTCGTAGTCCCGGCCGCCCGGCTGGACGTCGTCCGCGTCGACGAGCCCGGTGACGCCCTCCATGTCCGCGCTGATGTAGATCCGCACGGCGTCGACCCTAGCCGACCTTACGTAATGTAGGTTCCCAACCGCCCACAACCACGGGGCCGTTCACACGCCTGTTCAACGGGGGACGCATGCAGGACACGACCGAGACGGAGCCCGGCCCGGAGGTCTGTGCGCACAGTCTCGCGCCGACGGTGGCCGTGCTGGTCGTCAGCCTGGCCATCGCCGCCGTCGGCGTGTACGAGCTGTGCGGCTTCGGGCTGCACAGCCTGGACCGGCGCCCGCACCTGTTCAGCGACGGCCTCGCGACCGGCGGGGTGATCGCCGCCGCGGTCGCCGCCGGAGCCGCGGTGGGCAACCTGGCCTGGCTGCTGACGGCGGCCCGGCGGCGCGAGGGGAACGCGGGCGACGGTGCCTGACGCTCACCGGCCGCCCGGTCCGAGCACGGGCGGTGTCACGGCCTCGGCGGCGGTGTCCGGGTCGTAGGTGTCGAGGTCGTACGTGTCGCTGTCGCCGTGCGTCCAGGCGGGGTCGTAGGCACAGGGCACGCCCGCGCCGCCCGTGAAGTACCGCTGCTCCGGGTCCCAGGTGAAGGTCATCCACTCGGCCCGGTGGTCGCGCTGGACGTACAGCGACCAGTCCTTGCCCGTCCCGCCCTCGGTGTACGACGTGACCCGCCAGCCCTCGTCCGCCAGCCGCCGGTGCAGCCGCCGCAGACCGGGGACGGCCTGGTCGGCGGGGACATCGTCCAGCGCCCACTCGTGGTACAGCCGGTAGGCGCCGTCGACGGTCTTGTCCTCCATGCCGAGCAGCCCGCCGTCGTGGCAGTACTCCGCGCCGAACACGTTCTCCGCGCGGCTGCCGGTCCCCCCGGTGCCCGGCGGCAGGGCGCGGGGGAAGCCCAGGACGTCGTACGCCTCCCGGGAGTACCCGAAGGCGCGGTCCGCCCGCTCCTGGGGCGCGACCCGGGGCAGGTCCGTCCCGGCCCCGGCGTTCCAGGCGAGCACGACGACCAGGGCGAGGACGAGGGCGACGACCAGCCCACCGCAGCCCAGGCAGCCGAAGCCCAGCCCCCGCAGGGTGCCTTTGCCGGTATCGGTGCTGGTGGGGGTGGTGGCGGCCGGTGTGATCTCGTCGGGCATACGGCGACGCTACGGCGGCCCGGACGCCCCGGGGATGGGCACGGCTACCCGCTCCGGGTAGGTAGCCGTACTCAACCGCCACCCCGGCCGGGAAACGTACTCAGCCGCCACCCCGGCCAGGGGCCGTGCTCAGCCGCCGCCCCCGCCCTCCCCCACCGGCCCGCCGCCCACCGTGAAGCCGATGACCGAGCCGCCGCCCTCGCGCCGGTAGGCGAACGGGGCCCCGCCATGGGCCAGGGCGACCTCGCGGACGATGGACAGGCCGAGCCCCGAGCCGGGCAGCGAGCGGGCGTCGGCGGCGCGGTAGAAGCGGTCGAAGATGCGCACGAGGTCGCCGTCGGCGATCCCGGGCCCCCGGTCCAGCACCTCCACCCGCACCGTGCCCGGCCGGGCCGGCCCCGTGACGCTCACCTCGATCGGCGCGGTGCCCTCCCGGTCGAACTTGGCGGCGTTCTCGACCAGGTTGGAGATGGCCCGCTGGAGCATCCCGGACCGCCCGTAGGCCGTCGTCTCACCGCTCGCGCGCAGCACGACCTCCCGCCCGGTGCGGCGCCGGGCCAGCCCGGCCACGTCCTCGGCGAGGTCGGCGAGGTCCACCCGCTGGGGCGGCTCGGCGTCGGACTGCCCGGCGGCGAGGTCGACCAGCTCGTTGACCAGGTCGGTCAGTTCCCGGGCCTCCTGGGTGAGGTCGGCGACCAGCTCCTCGCGGGACGCGGGCGGCAGTTCGTCGATGCGCCGCAGCAGCGAGATGTTGGTGCGCAGGGAGGTGAGCGGGGTGCGCAGCTCGTGCCCGGCGTCCTGCACCAGCCGGCGCTGGTCCTCCTCCGACTGCGCGAGCCGCCCCAGCATCCGGTCGAAGGCCCGGCCCAGCCGGCCGACCTCGTCCAGACCGGTCACCGGCACCTGGATGCCCAGCCGCCGGGTGCGGGCCACGTCCTCGGCGGCGGAGGTCAGCACCACCAGCCGGCGGGTGATGCGCCGGGCCAGCCACCAGCCGAACAGCCCGGCCGCCACCACGACCGCCGCCATCAGGATCAGCGTCCGCTGCTGGAGGGCCCGCAGCAGGTCCTCGGTGTCGCTGAACTCCTGCGCGACCTGCACCGCGCCCCGCCCGTCGCCGAGCGAGACGGTGGCGATGCGGAACAGGTCCGCGTCCACCCGTACGTCCTTGTGCTCGACGACCTTCCCGGCCGGCCGGGCGACGGCCACCGCCCGGTCCCGGGCGGTGACGGGCAGCACCGGAGAGCCGTCGTCCACGATCTGCCCCCACGCGCCGAGCACCTGGACGTCGGTGCGGGCGGGGCGGACCAGGTCGTGCCCGGGACGGGAGGAGGAGAAGTCCTCGGGGCCCATCGGCTGCTGCCGGACCTCGTCCCGGACGTCCTGCACGACCTGGGTGAACACCGACTGCTGGTCGACCCGGACGAGCCGCGCGGCGGAGTTGTACGACAGGATGCCGACGAGGACCGTGACGGCGGCGGTGACGGCGGCGAAGGACACCGCGAAGGTGGTGCGCAGGGAGACCAGCCGGGGCCGGGGCCGCTCCGGCAGCCGCCGGCGCGGGCGCATCTAGTCCTCCCGCAGCACGTAGCCCACGCCCCGCACGGTGTGGATCAGCTGCGGGGCGCCGGGCTCGTCCAGCTTGCGGCGCAGATAGCCGACGTAGACGGCGAGGTTCTTGGAGCCGGGGCCGAAGTCGTAGCCCCAGATCCGGTCGTAGATGGTGGAGTGGTCCAGGACGATGCCCGCGTTGCGCACCAGCAGCTCCAGCAGCTCGAACTCGGTGCGGGTCAGTTCCAGTGCGCGCCGGCCGCGCCAGGCCCGGCGGGCCTGGAGGTCCATGCGCAGTCCGGCGGCCTCCAGGTGCCGGCCCGCGCCCTGCGCCGCCTCCCGTGCCGGGCCCTCCGCGGGGCCGGGGGTGGCGGCGGCCGGGGCGGGGCTGGTGCGGCGCAGCAGCGCCCGCAGCCGCGCGAAGACCTCCTCCACGTCGAACGGCTTGACCACGTAGTCGTCGGCGCCGGCGTCCAGGCCCGCGATGCGGTCGGCGGTCTCCACCAGGGCGGTGAGCATCAGGATCGGGGTGCGGTCGCCCTCGGCGCGCAGCACGCGGCACACCTGGAGGCCGTCGATGCCGGGCATCATCACGTCGAGGACGAGCACGTCCGGCGGGTTGGTGTGGGCCTGCGCCAGCGCTTCCACCCCGTCGGCGACGGCCGTGACCGCGTACCCCTCCAGCGTCAGGGCACGCTCCAGGGCATGGCGGATGGCACGGTCGTCTTCGGCGAGCAGCACAGTCTGGGGCACGCCCCCAGTCTGCCAAGGCCACCGGCGGCCCGGCCGGGGACGATGGCGCCCGAGCACGCTTTTTACCGCCCTCTCACCTGCCATCGCCCTCCCATCGAGCCCACCGCCCGCCCACCGAGCCGCCAGCCGCTCGCCGAGATCCGCCGACCGCCCACCGAGGCCCGGCGGCCCTCACCGCCCCGGGGAACCCGAACGGACCCGCGCGGACCGAACGGACCCGCGCGGACCGAACGGACCCGCGCGGACCGAACGGGCCATCCGGACCGAACAGACCGGCCGCCCACACCGACGGGCCACGCAATCCGCCACCCGGGCCGGTCGCCCGCCCCGGCGGGTCACGCAATCCGCCACCCGCCCGGCCCACAGGCCGCCCGTCCCGAGCCGCCCCTCCCGGCCAACGCGTACCTCCCCGCCACCCGACCGCCACGGGCCACCGCCCGTCCTGCGGGGCGCCCGTCCCGGCCGACGCGTACCTCCCCGCCGGCCGGACCGGCCCGTGGGCCACCCGCCCCGCCCACAGGCCACCCGGACCCTCACCCGCCCGGCCCACGGGCCCCGTACCGAGCCGCCCGCGCACCTCCCCGCCGCCCGTCCCGGCCGACGCCTACCTCCCCGCCACCCGGACCGGCCGACGCGTGCCTCCCGCCGGCCGGGACGGGCGACGGCGGCCCGTGGTCCGTCACCGCCCCAGCGCCGCCAGCCGCTCGGCGAACGGCACCACGCCGTCGTCCCTCCCGCGCCGGTCCGCGGTCCCCGGCATCAGCGCGGCCAGCTCCCCCGCCGCCCGCTCGATCCGCTCGGCCAGCCCCTCGGCGCCCCAGTCCTCGGAGGCGGCGTACACCCCGGTGGGTACGACCACGGCCCGCAGGTGGGCGAACAGCGGACGCAGGGCGTGCTCCAGCACCAGCGAGTGCCGTGCCGAGCCCCCGGTGGCCGCGATCAGCACCGGCTTGCCCGCCGGCGCGTCCCGGTCCAGCACGTCGAAGAACGACTTGAACAGCCCGCTGTACGACGCGCTGAACACCGGCGTGACCACGATCAGCCCGTCGGCCTCCGCCACCGCGTCCTGCGCGGCGGCGAGAGCCTTGCCCGGGAACCCGTTGGTGAAGGCGTGCGCGATCTCGACGGCGAGGTCGCGCAGCTCGACCACCCGGACGTCCACCGGCGTGTGCCCGTGGACGGCGGCGGCGAGGCGGTCGGCGAGCAGCCGGGTGGAGGACGGGACGCCCAGTCCGGCCGAGATGACGACGAGTTTCATACTGTGGCCTCCTTGCGGGCGGCGGCGGTCAGCGACCGGTGGGTGGGGGCGTCGGGCACGTCCGCGGGGCGTCCCTTGGCGAACTCCTCGCGCAGGACGGGC
>NZ_JODT01000002.1 GCF_000720835.1 Streptomyces achromogenes subsp. achromogenes
GGCCACGTGGTGGTGGCCGGCATGCGTCGGCGCCGCGGCCCGCTGCGGGGCTCGTGGCGCCTGGCGACGTCATCCAGATAAGCAGCCCCGGAAGGTGCCCGCAATGACCCCCTTTACTAGTGGTGGCCGGATCCGAGAGGAATGCCGGGTGTGTGGCGTGGGTCTCAATCCGCAGGTCAGGCGGGGTGCGGGAAGGGGTGAATCGGGCAAAAGGGGCTACGGTGTCCGGTCGTAGGTGACGTGCGTCATGTGGGGTCCTTCACCGCCCCGCACACACCCCGCACCCGGACCCACACGCCAGGTCACCGTCCGGGACCGCCAAATGTGACCCAGTACGCCCCGTGGCTCAGCCGCCGGCCAGTTCGCCCAGCAGCGCGAACGTCCGGCGCTGGTCGGCCTCCCCGCCCAGTTCGGTCGCCGTGAACACCACCTCCGTCGCTCCGGCCTCGCGGTAACGGCGTACCTCGGCGGCGACGGTCTCCTCGTCGCCGATGGCGGCGATATCGGCGGCCCGGGTGCCGCCGGACAGTTCGATGACCCGCTGGTAGGACGGGAACCTCTCGTAGAAGGAGAGTGTCTCGGTCGCCGTCTCCTGGACCTTTTCGACGTCGGAGGTGACCACGCCGGGCACGAAGGCCACGATCCGAGGCGCCGGCCGGCCCGCCGCCTCGGCCGCCGCGGTGACGGCGGGGACGATGTGGTCGGCCAGCGCGCGCGGCCCGGCCAGCAGCGGGAGGATGCCGTCCGCGAGGGCGCCGGACACCCGCAGGGCCTGCGGTCCCATGGCGGCGACCAGGACGGGTACCGGCGGTTCGGCGCCCGGCACGCCGGCCGGCAGCGGGGTGGTGGCGGTCAGCAGTTCGCCGTGGAAGTCCGCGCTGCCCGTCTCCAGCAGGGGGCGCAGAGCGGTCAGGAACTCACGGAGCCGGGCGATGGGACGCTCGTACGGGATGCCGAAGCCGGTCTCGGTGAGGTGCTTGGTGCCCAGCGCGAGCCCCAGGTGGTAGCGGCCCCCGGTGGCGGCCTGGGCGGTCTGCGCCTGACTGGCGACGATCAGCGGATGGCGGCCGAAGACCGGTATCGCCGACGTACCGACCTTAAGGCCGGGCACCTCTCGGCCGACGACCGCGGCCAGCGTCGGGGAGTCGTAGGAAAAGGTCTGCCCGAACCAGGCGGACGTCACCCCGGCTTCATGGGCCTCCCGGGCGAGCCGCACGGTGGTGTCGATCGAGTTCAGATGGGAGAGCGCTACTCCGATGGTCATGTAGGGGCAACCGGCCTACGCGTGACCGTCATTCCGACCGTATGTGACAAGTTCGTGAAGCCGAGTCAGGCGGCGGGCACGGCGCTCGACGCGTGGTGTTCCGTTCCGGCGGCTCGGCGCTGTCGGAACGGAACACCGGGTCGCGGGCAGCGGACGGACCCGGTGGCTGCTGCCCGCGTACGGTCTACTGCGGCCCGGCCGCCTCGGTCGGCGCCAGGCCAGGAGCCTGTCCGCTCTGCGGGCGGGGGGCGTCGGGGCGCAGGGGCGGGACGGCCGGCACCTCGGCGGCGTTCGCCAGGTCCTCCGCGGTCAGCCGGAACGCCTGCGGGTAAGCCGCGCGCCGTATACGGCGGTCCGGCTCACTGGTCCGCCATGTGTAGAGGCAGCGCCCGCACTGCACGACGTCCCAGACCCCGGGGACGGGCGAGGAGTACAGGGTCCCGACGCTTTCGTGGGCGCAGCGGGGGCAGCAGTCGGTCATGGGGATGCCTTCCTTGGTGCAAGCCTTGGTACAGGCCGGATGGGTGCCGTTGGGTGCCTCGGACGGGTGTCAGCCGCGGGCTTCGGACAGCAGGCGCTGGAGCTTCGCCGCCCAGTCCTTGGCCTCGGGGAGGTCCTTGGTGGGCGTGGAGAAGTTGCCGCGCGTGTCGGGGTGCACGGGCGTGGTGGCGTCGATGATCATCTTGCTGGTCAGGCCGGCCGGCTGGGCGGCGGGTGCCAGTTCCACCACCGAGAGGTTGGGCAGGACCACGACGTCGTCGGCCGGGTTGACCTTCGACGACATCGCCCACATGACCTGCGGCAGGTCGAAGGGGTCCACGTCCTCGTCGACGACGATGACCGTGGTGATGTAGCCGAGGCCGTGCGGGGTCGTCATGGCGCGCATGGCCACGGCCTTGGCGAAGCCGCCGTACCGCTTCCTGGTGGAGATCACGGCCAGCAGCCCGTGCGTGTACATGGCGTTGACGGCCTGGACCTCGGGGAACTCCGCGCGCAGCTGCTTCAGCAGCGGGACACAGGTGTTGGGGCCCACGAGGTAGTCGCACTCGGTCCAGGGCATGCCCAGGTAGAGGGACTCGAAGACCGGGTTCGTGCGGTAGGACACGCGGTCGATGCGGACGACGGGCATGCGGCGGCCGCCGGAGTAGTGCCCGGTGAACTCGCCGAAGGGGCCCTCGATCTGCCGCTTGCGGCTCTCGATGACGCCTTCGATGACGACCTCGGAGCCCCAGGGGACGTCGAAGCCGGTGAGGGGGGCGGTGGCGATCGGGGCGGGCGCGCCGCGCAGGGCGCCGGCCATCTCGTACTCGCTCTGGTCGTATCCCATGGGCATTCCGGCCACGATCGCCATCACCGGGTCGTTGCCGAGGGTGATGGCGATGGCGAGGTCCTCGCCCCTCTCCTCCGCCGTGCGCAGGTGCAGCGCGATGTCGTGCACGGGCACGGGCTGTATCGCGAGCCGGTTCCTGCCGATGACCTGGAGGCGGTAGGTCCCGACGTTCTGCTTGCCGAAGTGCTCCGGGTCGTCGGGGTCGCGGGAGACGACGGCCGCCTTGTCGAGGTAGAAGCCGCCGTCACCGTCGTTCAGGCGGAACAAGGGAAGTACCGAGAACAGGTCGACGTCGTCGCCTTCCTGGGTGTTCTCCCGCCACGGGGCGTCCTCGCGCCGCTCGGGAGCGACGGGGAAGGCGTCCCAGCGCCGGGCGAACTCCTCCACCTGCTCCTTGACCGGGGTGTGCTTGGGCAGGCCGAGGGCGAGGGCGTGGTTGGCCCAGGAGCCGTGGACGTTCAGGGCGATACGGGCGTCGGTGAAGCCCTTGACGTTGTCGAACCACAGGGCGGGTGCGCCTTCGCCGATGCGGCCGGCGGCGTTGGCCGCCGCGGCCAGGTCGGGTTCGGGAAGGACTTCCTCGGTGATGCGCAGCAGCTGGCCTTCCTTCTCCAGCGTGCTGAGGAAACCGCGCAGGTCGTCATAAGCCATGGGTACTCCGTGGGAACCGAAAGGGAGGGTGGGTGGGGCGGGTCGGCGTCAGGAGGCCGGCCGCAGCCGGCGGGCGGCGCGCATGCCCTCCCACCTCTTGGCGGCGGGGGCGGGCAGGTCGAACTGGTCGAGGATCCGGGTCACGACGTGGTCGACGATGTCGTCCACCGACCGCGGATGGTTGTAGAAGGCGGGCATGGGTGGCACGAGCTGCGCCCCCATCCGGCAGAGCGCGAGCATGTTCTCCAGATGGATCTCGCTCAGCGGTGTCTCGCGCGGGACGAGGACGAGCTTGCGGCGTTCCTTGAGGATCACGTCGGCGGCGCGGGCGACCAGGGTGTCGGCGTATCCGGCGCGGAGGGCGGCCAGGGTCTTCATCGAGCACGGCACGATCACCATGCCGTCGGTACGGAACGACCCGGAGGAGATGGCGGCACCCTGGTCCTGCGGCTGGTGTACGACGTCGGCCAGGTCACCGACCTCGTTCGCGGACAGGCCCGTCTCCAGCTCGATCGTCGTACGCGCCCACCGGCTGAGGACCAGATGGCTCTCCACGTCCGGCAGCTGGGCCAGCACCTGGAGGAAACGGACACCGAACACCGCTCCGGTGGCCCCGGTCATCCCCACGACCAGTCTCATACCGGCCTTCCTTCCCGCATACACCGCGCTGAGCTGCCCTTACGCCTTCACGCTAGGAGCCGTGTGGCGGGGTGCGGCGGTACACTCGGGACTCGCCATGGGGAAAAACGGACAGGTTGCGCGACGGTCGGTCATCCGGGAGCTCGCCCTGCGGCGCACGGCGGGTTCCCCGCCGGGGCTGGAGCTGGTCGAGCTCGCGGGACTGGCCGAGCGCGCCCGCCGGCACGGCAACGATCCGTACGCGTCGCTGCGCCCGGCCTTCCACCAGATCGTCACCGTGCTGCCGGGCAGCCGTCTGACGGTCTCGGTGGACTTCACCCGCTACGAGCTGTCCGGCGGCGCCTGGCTGTGGATCCGCCCCGGGCAGGTACAGCGCTGGGGCACGGATCTCACCCGGGCCCAAGGCTTGGTGATCGCCTTTCCCCCGGGTTTCCCGGACACCGAGACGGCCGCCGCCTCGGTCGCCGGCCTGGCGTCGGCCCAAGCGCCCCTCCAGCCGGACACCCCCCACGCGGAAGGCCTGCGCCGGGCACTGGAGCACCTGCGTTACGAGTACCGGGCCATGGCCGAGCTGCCCCTGGAAGCCCATGTGCAGGTTTTGCGGCATCTGCTGGCGGTCCTGCTGGTGCGCCTGGCCAGGGCGTACGGCTCCGAGACCGGCGGACCGGCCGCGAACGAGACGTTCCGCCGTTTCCACGCGGCCGTGGAACGCGACTTCACGGTCACCCGCCGGGTGGAGGACTACGCGGCGGCCCTGGGCTACAGCCGCCGCACCCTCACCCGGGCCACGCAGACCGCCACCGGTCTGCCGGCCAAACGCTACATCGACGAACGCGTGGTACTGGAAGCCAAACGGGAACTCGCCCACGGCCGGCTGACCATCACCGCACTCGCCACACGCCTCGGGTTCACCGACGCCAGCGACTTCACCGCGTTCTTCCGGCAGCGCACGGGCACCACACCGACGGCCTTCCGCGCGACGGCCCGCGGCACCCCGGGCCACTGACGACTCGGCGCGGGGCGGGCGTCCAGGCCGGCCGGCGCACTCCCTGGATGGCGCACCCTCTGAACGTCGAGGAGCAGCAAGGCGCCGCCCAGCACCACCCGCGTCAGCGGTTCCTCCCAGCCGGAGTCCGGTGTAGCAGGGGACGGCGAGGTGGCGCAGGATAGGACTCGCTGAACCGGAGGTCCGCACCGCGACCGACCGGTCCGTCCGACTCCGGGGCGCCGGCCTCGGCTGTCACAGAACCGGCCGCTGCCTTGTCTTGTTGACGTGCGCGTTGCCGCACCGGGCCCGGCGAGGTGTCGCCGGTGTCCGTCGGGAAACCGGATCAACGAACGGAGACAGTGATGAAGATCGTGGTCGTCGGCGGTACGGGGCTCATCGGTTCGCAGGTGGTCGCGCTGCTGCGCGACCGTGGTCACGAGGCCGTGGCGGCCGCTCCCTCCACGGGTGTCGACACCCTCACCGGTGAGGGTCTGGCACAGGCTCTCACGGGCGCGGACGTGGTCGTGGACGTGCCGAACTCCCCCTCCTTCGATCCGGAGCCGGCGCTGGACTTCTTCACCCGCTCGGAGCGGAATCTGACCCGGGCCGAACAGGAGGCGGGCGTCCGCCACCACATCGTACTCTCCATCGTCGGCGTCGACCAGGTGCCCGACTACGGCTACTACCGGGCCAAGGTCGCCCAGGAGGAAGCCGTGCGGAACAGCGGCGTTCCCTACAGCGTCGTGCGCGCCACCCAGTTCTTCGAGTTCATCGCCCCGGTGATGGACATGACCACCGAAGGCACGGAGGTGCACCTGCCCTCCGTACGGCTGCGCCCGATGGCCTCCGCCGATGTCGCCGCCGCCGTGGCCGACGCGGCGCTGGGCGAGCCGTCGTACGGCATCCGCGACATCGCGGGTCCCGAGGTCGAGCGGCTCGACCGGCTCGGCGACATCACCCTGGCGGCCAAGCCCGACGGCCGCTCCGTCGTCACCGACGAGACCGCGAGCCCGTTCGCGGGCATGCCCGACGGGGTGCTCATCGGCGACGACACGACCCACCTCGCGGCCACCCGCTACGAGGACTGGCTGAAGTCGAACTGACCGGTTCCCTTGTCCCGGAGCCGCTACCTCGCCCTGCCCGGACCGTCCTCGACGGCAGCCGTCGAGTGTGACATTCCGCCGCTGCCGCGCACCGGCATGGTGTGAGCCGGCCAGGCACCGTCCGGGCGGAGTGGCGCGCGTGGTGAGCGGGGCCGCACGGCAGAGGGGGGCCGCCGAGGCGCGGTGCCGCCCCGGCGGTGCTGTCCCGACGATTCGGGATCGGCCGACGCCCATCGGCCCGCTCCGGCCCGGACGGTCCTGGGGGTCACCAGTCCAGCGGCACGGTGGCGAGGTACTGGTCGAGCAGACCGGAGATGATCTCGTGGTCCCGGAGGGAGGGGTGCCAGTCGCAGCCGAGCCGGTCCAGGCGGGGGTCGTCGTAGTACCAGTAGCCCACCCGGTCGTCCCCCCGCGCGTTGCGGTCCTCGACGATGGCCCGGGCGGTGTCGGCGAAGGCGGTGCCGGCCACCGCGGTGGCGCTGACCACCAGGAACGTCCTGCTGCCGTAGCGGGCCCGCAACTTGTCCAGGAAGCCGTGGTAGGCGCGCGCGTAGGCGGCGGTCAGCTCGCTCTGCGTGGCCCACGGCTCGCCCGGGTGGAGCGGGGTCGAGAAGTCGTTGATGCCGAGGCCGATGACGACGAGCTGCGGACGCCAACCGCGCGGTGCGTGCCAGACGTCGCCGGCGACGTTCAGCAGGGCCCGGTCGTAGTAGGTGCGGTAATCGGTGCCGGGGTCGCCGCCGTTGTAGTTGCGGACCATGCCGCGGCCGGAGAACGCGTTCTGCTGGTAGTCGGCGTCGAGTTTCCGGGCGGTGAGGGCGCCGAAGGCCAGGCCGGCGTTGCTGTTCCGGTCGACTCCCCCGTTGGCCGAGCAGTCACGCGTGCCCGAGACGTTGCCGTACCCGGCGGTGTAGGAGTCGCCGATGAACTCGATCTGCCTCCTGCGCGCCGCGGGGGCGGCGAGGATCCTTCCTCCCCGGGCGGCGACGAACCCGCCGAAGCGGCCGACGGCCCACGGGCACTCCGTCCGCTTGACGAGCCGCACGGTGTGCTCGGTGTCGGCGAGGTCCGTGACCCAGGACGTGGTGCGCCCGGGAGTCACCAGTGTGCGCACGGTCGTTCCGTCGATCTGGACGTCGTAGTCGTTGGCGGAGTCGTCGAGCACGATCCCGACGCCCCTGCCGCGGAACCGGCCTTCGAAGACGATACCGGGCCAGGCGTACTGCACCCAGCCGTCGGCCGCCTCCTTGACCCGGCCCACCGTCCGGAACCCGGCGAAGGCGGGGGACGGCGGGGCCGGGTGGGCGACGGATGCCCGGGAGGGCGCGGCCGCCGCGGTGGTGAGGCCCGCGGTGACGCCCGCGGCGGCGGCCGTGAGCAGTGCCCGCCGGGACAGATGAGGAGCGGTACGCATGAGCGGTCCTTCCGGTGTCGGGAGACTTGCGCGTGCCAGGAGTACGGGAGCGCTCCCATGATGGCCGTGCCGGATGCGGCATGGGGAGGGGCCGGAGGCGACGGGTGCGGAAGACGCCGGTGTGGTGGCCGAGCCGACCCCCTCCGGCGGGGCGTACGAGGCCACTGTCACCAGCCCGCCGAGGCGTCGTCCAGCGGCATGGCGGGTCATAGAGTCGGCGTGTGACCGACGAAGACTCCACCTTCGACATGCTGGCCGTGCTGGGCGATCCCGTGCGCCGCCGCCTCTACCGCTACGTCGCCGCCTCCCCCGGGGAGGTGGGCCGCGACGCGGTCGCGGAAGCGGCCGGGATCTCCCGCTCGCTGGCCGCCTTCCACCTGGACAAGCTGGTCGAGGCCGGGCTGCTCACCGTCTCGTTCCGGCGGCTGTCCGGGCGCACCGGCCCCGGTGCGGGACGGCCGGCGAAGCTGTACCGGCGCGCCGAGGGGGAACATGCCGTCTCCCTACCGCCGCGGTCGTACGAAGCCGTCGGCCGGCTGCTCGCCGAGGTGCTGGAGAACGCCGGGCTGGACCGGGAGTTGCAGGCCGCGGCGAGGGCGACGGGCGCGGCACATCCGGACGCGTGCACCGACGACATGGAGGCGGTGCTGCGGGCCCGCGGCTACGAGCCCTACCGGGAGGGGGAGACGCTGCGGCTGCGCAACTGCCCCTTCCACGCGCTGGCTACGGAGTTCCCCGCCCTGATCTGCGGGATGAACCTGGCACTCATCGAGGGTCTGGCGCCTGAGGAGTGGTCACCGGCGATGGATCCGTGCTCCGGCGGCTGCTGCGTGATGCTTTCTAAAAAGAAATCTCATTGACTATAGAAGTCGGGCCGGGCCATGCTGTGCCCATGACTGACTCTCACCTGGCGCAGGTCAACATCGGCCGCATCATCGCCCCGCTGGACAGCCCCGAGTTGGCCGACTTCGTCGCCCTGCAGCCGGAGATCAACGCGCTTGCCGACCGGAGCCCCGGGTTCGTCTGGCGCATGGTGGACGACGACGGCATGGACGCGACCGGCGTCCGTCCCGACGGGAACGACGCGTTGCTGCTGTTCAACTGCTCGGTCTGGGAATCGGTCGAAGCCCTCCGGAACTTCACGTACAACGGCGATCACCTTCGTGCGCTGAGCCGCCGCCGGGAGTGGTTCCGCCGCATGACCGAGGCGCACCAGGCCATGTGGTGGATCCCGGCCGGCCACCGCCCCTCCGTCGCCGAGGCGATGGAGCGGGTCGCGATGCTGCGCGAGAACGGCCCCGGCCCGGAGGCGTTCACCTTCCGCGACCCGTACCCGGCGCCGAGCGGGATGGCGCGGCTCTAGGCAGCACCTCCCCGGCCCTCCCGGCCGGGAGCCCCGCCGGGCGGATTCAGGTCGTGCCGGATCTCCTCGGTGCGGCAGCACCCTCGGTGCGCGCCCTCGGGCCGGGGCAGGGACCGGGTCACCACCCCGAGTACGTCGTCCAGCGGGAAGAAGCCCAACTGGCGTGAGTCCACGCTGGCGGCGGTGTTGTCGCCGAGGAGCACCACGCGCCCCGGCGGCACCCGCTCCCCCGGCACCGCCGCGACCCTCTTCACGATCAGCGGACTGTGCCGGTCCTCCCGCCAGACCGCCGGTGACCGGGGCCGCAGCGCCACCACGACCTGCCCCCGGCGCACCGTGCGCGTACGGCGCACCAGCAACCGCTCCCCGTGGTGGTGCGTGGGCGTCATGCTCGTCCCGCGCACGGTGACGACGAGCAGCCGGCGCACGGCGGTCGCCCCGCAGGCCGCGAGCGCCAGCGTCATCACCGGTGCCCAGAGCTTGTGTCCGCCGGTCACGGTGTCACCTCCGTCAGCGCCGCTCTCTCGGACGGTCCCGCCGCGTCGGGCAGGTAGCCCGTGGCCTGGAGGGCGAAGAGCCTCGCGTACTCCCCGCCGACCGCCGGCAGCCGCCCGTGGGTGCCGCGTTCGACGATGCGCGTGCCGGAGAGGACGACGATGACGTCGGCGTTGCGCAGCGAGCCCATCCGGTGAGAGATCAGGACGCTGGTCCGGCCCCGGCGGTGCCGGGTGATCGAGGCGTGGATCTCGCTCTCGGCCTCGGCGTCCAGTCGAGCCGAGGGTTCGTCGAGGATCATCAGGTCCCGCGTGCCGCGCAGAAAGGCCCGCGCGAGGGCCAGACACCCCAGTTCCTACCGTTGTCGTCGCAGCACCAGTCCTGCCAGTAACTCCTCGAGTTGCAGCGCGTAATGCACCGGAGCGCGTCCGCGTCGGCGGAGGGGAGGAACCGTTCCAGCAGGGAAGTGCCGGGGTTTCCGAGCTTGTTGAGACGGGCGGGATGAACGGTGACGAGTCTGGAGGCGGGGTGAGTGCCGGTTCAACGCCAGGAGGGCGCTTCGAACCCGTTCCGAACGCGTTCCGAACGCCCGGGCCTGGTGGCAGGGGCCGTTCGAAACGTGTTCGCGGTGTTCGCACCGGGCTGTACGTACCGTCGTGGGGGGTGGCTCCCCCGCCCTGCGGCACGTGCGTGAGCCGCCTGCCCAGGCGGCCGAGCCGTTCGCGGCCGTGCAGCGCCGAGTGGCGCGTGATTCTCCGTCCGGTGGTCAACCGTCGCGACGGCGGCGGCAGACAGGACCGGTCGGGTACGCGGAGAACGCCGAAGTGGTGCGCGGCAGCGGTTACTTCTCGGCCGCGCCGGGTTCTCCGTGGAGGGATTGCTGGTAGAGGTCCGCGTAGGTGGGAGATTCCTTGACCAAGTCGTCACAGAACGCGGCGACATCGGTGCCGATGAGTTCCAGGACCCCCTTGCCCGCGGCGACGCCCTCCTCGAAGAAGGTGACGATCCCGGGGAGCAGGGGTCCATCAGGCAGGTCGACCGGCCCGACCTTCAACAGGTACTTCTGCATCTCCTTGTAGACGATCCGGTAATCCCGCGGGAGGGCCTCGACCCGGGCCACGTGCGCCCGCCACTGCTTCTTGCCCTCGATGATGTCCTGGATGCTCACGTCAGCCTCCCAGCCGGCTCAATTTCTTCGCGACGTTCCTGTTCAACTGCTCGCGCCACCGGTCGCGGTAGGTCCGGGCCCCTGCCCCGCCGGCCAACGCCGTGCAGAAGCCCCCGATGTCGTCACCGAGCACCTCGTGGACGCTCTGCCCGTCCGCCGCCGCTGCTTCGAGCAGCCCCAGGGCGGCGTCGAGGATCGGCAGCAGGTTGCGGCCGGTGAAGTCCCCGTAGGGGAAGAGGTGGGCGATGATCTGTCCCCACGCCGCCTGGTGGTCGTCGGGGAGGGCCTCGGCCCGGGCTTGGAACGCCTTCCATTCCCTGGTCAGATCGCTGCCTGTGGCCTTCTCCCAGAAGTTCATCTCCCGCCCTTCCTGAGCCTGTCGATGCGTGATGAGACGTACTGCCATTTCGCCCAGAATCTCGCGAGTTCTTCGCGTCCGGCGTCGTTGAGCGCGTAGAACTTGCGCGGCGGGCCCACCCCGGACGGCCGCTTGGTGACCTGGACGAGCCCGTTCCTCTCCAGTCGCAGCAGGATGGTGTACACCGTCCCTTCCACGACATCGGTGAAGCCGAGCTCGTTCAGCCGACGGGTGATGGCGTACCCGTAGGTTTCCTCGCTGCCGATGATTTCGAGCACGCACCCTTCGAGCGTGCCCTTCAGCATCTCCGTCAGGTCCTCCACCGCCGGTGCTCCTCAGCCTTGCCGGTACTTCGTGATACCGAGTACCGCTATACGGTATCACTGAGTAGTGGGGGCGGGAGGAACTCCCGTGACGCGCACGTCGATCACTTGAAACGGCCCGGACATGCGAGCGCGGACGCCGGATCCGCCAGCGTCCGCGCTCACCGGGCGGTCAGTCGTCCGACGGGACCTTCAGCCTGGCCCAGCTGCTCCGGCCCGGGACGCCGTCCGCGTCCTTGCCGCGGTAGCCGAGTTTGCGCTGCCAGGCCGCGTAGGACTCGCGGTCGGCCTCGGTCCACTCGGGGCCCGGGCCCTTCTCGTAGCGACCGCAGCCCTCGGCGACGAGGCGGCGGCCCATGGCGGTGATCAGGGGGGACTTCCGCCCCGTGTGGAAGAAGCCGGCGCCCGGGAAGGGCGCGTACTCGGGCTTGGGTCCGGGCTTGTGGTCGCCCGGCTCCTTGCCGCCCTTGCCCGCGAGCCGGTCGGCTATGCGCCGCCGCATGCCGTCCATGGTGAAGCCCCGCGGGTCCTGCTTGCCGGGCTGCCACTCCTTGTGGCCGATGACGGAGCGCTCCGACCACCCGTGGTACCGGCAGATCGCGGCGGACACCTTCTCGATGGCCTCCTTCTGCGCCTCGGGCCAAGGATCCTTGCCGTCGCCCAGGTTGACGCACTCGAAGCCGTAAAAGTGCCGGTTGCCGTCGGTGTCGGCCTGGTTGTCCTGCGGCAGTCCCGTCTCGTTCACCACCGCCCGCAGCACGTCGCCGTCACCGAGACCGGCGTGGTTGGCGCGGCCGTTGCCGACGAGGTGGACGTGCCCTTCCTTGTCGATGACCCCGTGGCAGAGCGGCCCGGGCAGTCCCGCGTAGCCGTCGTAGCAGATGTTCACGGAGTTCTCGGTGCCCGAGGTGACGGTGTGGTGGATCATCACGCCGTTCACCGGGCCCCAGGGACCCTTGGTGTTGCGGTTGTGGCGGCGCCAGTCGCGCACCTCGTGCACCGTCAGGCCCTCGGCGCGCAGGACCTCCAGCAACTTCGCCGCGCTCATCGGCTGTGCCATGACTCGTCTCCTTCCGCGGCGGCCCCCGCCGCCGCCGTGGTCCGGGAGCGGCCCTAGGAGGGGCCGGCCTCAGCGGTTCGTTCCTCGTGTGCGGCGCGGGCCTCGGCGTCCAGGGCCGCCTGGTCGGCCGGGGGGACGTCCGTGGCGAGCGCGCCGAAAGCCCGGCGCAGGTCGGCGGTGCTGCCCTCGCCGGTGACCAGGGCCAGCGGGGCGAGGTGCCGGCCGATGCCCGCCGGGGCCTTCAGCAGCGGGCGGCGCGCGGCGTCCGTGTCCCACTCGACGCTTCCGGTGGCGGTGCGGGCGGGGATCAGCCAGTGGTCGCCGGTGCGGTAGGTGCCGTTCTTCGCGAAGTAGACCTCGACGCCGTCCTCCAGCGGCAGCCAGCGCCCCTCGGCGAGCGGCACGGCGCCGCCCTTCAGGGAGTGGGTGCGGCCCTTGCGCCGGGGCCCTTCGCGGTGGTCCCAGCGGCGCAGGAACGGGTGCAGGTGCGGCAGACGACCCACCCGCGGGTCCGGCTCGGCGGAGAGGCGGACGCGGCGGCCGGGCAGATCCAGCTCCTCGACCCGCAGCAGGGGCAGCGCCTCCAGCCGCGAGGTGTACGCGGTGTCGGTGAACTCGACGTGGTCGCCGACCTCCAGAGCGAGCTTGGAGTCGAGGCCCAGGGTGGCCAACCGCACCCATGTGCCGTCGAGTTCGTCCACCGGGAAGACGACCGAGCCGTTCTCCCGGGACCACTTGAAGGTGGCGTCGGCCGCCTCGCCGCCCGCGTGGATCTCCACCCGGTACAGCTGGTTCTCCGGGCCCCGGTAGCGGGCGTCGGGGCGGACCAGGCAGGGGTCGTCGTCGGCGTGCTCGGGCCGTTCGCCGCGGGCGGCGAGCCGGGCGGAGGGCGCCGTCTCGGCCTCGGCCCACTTCTCGAAGGCCGCGCGGACGGTTCCCGGGGACGGTGCGGCGTCCCCGATGTCCAGCGCGGTCAGGGGCAGCGGCAGCACCTGCCAGACGACCTTGGTGCGCACGGCGGTGTCCGGCAGCGCCGCGCCGAGGGCGACCTCGCGCAGCGCCGGGTCCTCGGCCGCCGAAACCGCCCGCTCCCACACCTGGAGGTAGACGAGGAAGGGCGACCGGTCGGGCGAGGGCAGCCGGTCGCCGGGCCGCTCCGGGTCGCGGAAGCCGTCGGGCTGGTTCCAGTAGTCCCAGTGGGCGTCCGTCTCGGCGGTCTGCGACTGTCCGGTGTCCTCGTCCGGTACGGGGACACCGGGCGCGGGGCGGTCCGCGTCGCACAGGATGCCGTCCACGTAGTAGCGGCCGCCGTGGATGTACAGGGTGTCGATGTCGTGCTTGCCGCCCACGTACTCGATGCGGAAGCCGCAGGCGCCGGCGGGTCCGCCGTGCCGGCCGATGAGGTCGGCGGCGAGGGTGCGGGCCTGGTGGAGCTGGATCGCGGTCTGTTCGTTGAGGTCGGCGTCCAGCTGCACCCGGCCCTGCTGGGCGAGGACCGCGGAGTAGTGCCGTTCCGGGCGGAAGGTGGCGCGGGAGAGGTCGGCGTGCATGAAGGGGGTCCCCCTGGTTCGGAAGTCTGCGGGTGGGTCGTAGGGCGGCACCGCTCACGTCACGAAGAAGATCCCGGCGTCCGCGATCGCGGGTGTGTACTCGGCGAGCCGCGCCCTGAGGGCGTCCTCCCGCTGGGGGCGGTACAGGTCGTGGAACGCGCCGAGTTCACCGCCGTCGTCGGCCCCACGCCGGATCCGTTCGGGGCACTGGTCGGCCAACTGGGCGTACCAGGGCGTCCCGTAGCGCGTGGAAACGAACAACGGCCGTACGGCCTGCGCCTGTTCGGGGCCGGCGAGGTCGGGCTGGCAGCGGTGGCGGCGCGGGGTGCGCGAGCCGGCCGGGACGTAGCAGTGGCGCAGGCAGCCGATGCCGCGCCGGGCCACGTGCAGCCGCCCGGTGAGCACGGAGTTCTCGGCGAACTCGACGGCGTGCGTGTGCACTTCGCCGATGACGGTGGTACGGAGCAGGCGCAGCACGGCGTGCGCGTGGCGGCAGTCGGGGGCGGACAGGGCCACGCGGTCGTCACCGGTGGCGTCCAGGACGCTGTCGCGCAGCCGGATGTCGAGGGGCTCCTGGCTCACCTCGTCGCCGATGACCTCGATGGTGCCGAGGATGCTGTGTTCGATGTGGAGGCAGGCGGTGGTGCGTTCGAGGACGACGCTGGGTTCGTCGGGTGAGTGCGGCGCGCACTCGGGCTCCAGCGACCAGCCGGGCACGAGCGTGGAGTGCCGGAGGACGACGGCGCCGACGGGGCCGGTGACGTTGATGCCGCGCCCGGCGACGAGGAGTCCGTCCAGGACGATGCGCGGCCGTTCGTGCGGAGCGCAATCGGCGGGTACGGCACGGATGTTGAGGGCGTCGGGGCGGTTGCTGTACCAGTCGAGGAGCCGGATCACCGGCCGGGTGCCCTCGGCGGCGCGCAGTTCGAGGCGGTCGCCGGGGTCGAGGTCGAAGTCCAGCTGCTCCTGGTAGGCGCCGCTGTGCGTGATCTCGATGATGCCGGTCCGGCCGGGGCCCCGGTGGTCCTGCCAGGCCCGGTAGGCGTCCATGATCCTTCGGTACGGCTCGCCGGGGCCGACCCGGAAGAGGCCGGCGTCGGGGCGGGCCACGCGGTCGGGGCGTTCGTACTGGCCGCCGCCCATGTCGGCGGCGAAGGCGTGGTGGTAGTCGACCCAGACGCCCTGGCGGGGCGCGCGGCGCGCGCCGAACGCGATCCGGCCGAGCTCGGGGTCGACGGCGATCTGCCCCCGCCCGGGCCGGTAGCGCCAGTCGGACAGGTCGGCGACGACGATGTCCGCCGGCGGTACGGGGCGGTCCTCGCCGTCGCGCCGGATGCACAGGCTCTTTCCGGGGCCGTAGTAGTCGGCGAGCCGGTCGTGCAGCAGCCGGCGGGTGAGGAACGCGGGCACGTTGTCCACGGCGGCGAGGTGCGCGGGCGAGGGTTCGGGCACCGGGCGGGCGAGCAGCGGGGTGTCGTTGCCGAGGATGGAGAAGGTGTAGAGGTTGCGGGCGCGGTCGACGCAGTAGGCCGGTGACGCGGTCAGCGCGTACGGCTTGAGCCGCCAGACGAAGAGTCCGACCCCGGCCGGCGTCCAACCTCCTTGCCTTCTTGTCGAGTTGGCGCGGCGTACGTCGACGGTGCGGGATGTCGCGTCGAAGGGGCCGCCCGCGGTGGCGAGTGCCGAACCGTCCCTGAGATCGAGGAGCCGGCCGCGCTCGGTGCGCCGGCCGGTGCCGTGGAGCCTGACCGGCTGGGTGTGGGCCACGTGCCGGGACAGTTCCACGGCGCGTGCGGGCCAGTCGGCGACCCGGTCGGAGAGTTCCTCCAGCAGGTGCAGGGTGCCCTTGCGGCGCCGTTGGGCGACCGTGGCGGCCACGTCCCGGCGGGGGGCGACGGCCTCGGCGAGCGCCGTCCGGCCACCGCCGTGCAGCCCGGTGGTGAGGACGTGCTCGTAGCCGGGCAGGGTGCGGTAGCCGACGAGGTCGCCGAGGTAGGGCAGCACCCAGGGCGCGGCGGTCTCCACGAACAGGTCCTCGTAGCCCTGGCGCACGCCGTCGCGGACCCGGTCCAGTTGTTCGCCGATGACCGCGAGCAGGGCGCGCAGCGGTTCGCCCTCCTCCGCGTCGCGCAACCGGTGGCGGCGGGGCAGCAGTTCGGCGAGTTCGTCGGGGTGCCGGCCGGCCGGCGGCCGCGGTTCGGCGTCGGGGGGCATCACTTGACCTCCGTCAGGATCAGGGTGTCCGCGGCCCGCGCCGACAGCATGGCGAGCTGGGCCGGGCGGATACCGCGGAAGACGACCACCGTCCGGCCCTCGGCCAGGCGCCGGGTGTCGGTGATGTCCGGGTTGAGGCGCAGCAGCCGGCTCAGCGGGATGCCGTGGCGGGCGCAGACCGACGACAGGGTCTCGCCGCCGGCGTCGCGGACGGTGTAGGTCTGCTCGTCGTAGGCCGCCGGGTGCGCGGGGACCGTGGGCCGCGGGGTGCCGGGGCCGGCGAGCAGGGCGGTGAGCCGGTCCGGGGCGGCGGAGGCGGGCACCCCCGTGAAGACGTCCACGTCCATGTGGTCGACGCCGGGCACGGAGTGGGCGGTGGCGAGCACCTCGGAGAGGCGGGCGGGCCGGCCCAGCTCCCGCCCCTCGTAGCCGAGGCGGCGCAGCAGCGCCTGGCGCAGCCGGGGTTCGACCGTCTCCCAGGCGTGGTCCGGGGCGAGTCTCACCTTGGCGGCGATGAGCAGCAGGACGAGTTCGCGCGCGTCCACCCGGACCGGCAGATCGGGGTCGCCGTACTCGGTGAGGGCGCGGCGCAGCGGCCGGAGGTTGTCGTCGGCGAGCGGCACGTCGTCGGTGCCGGCGACCGTCACATGGAGCACGCGCCGCCGTCCGTCGAAGAGTTCGCGGGCGGCGGCCCGGCCGATGCCGGCCCGGGAGCGGGCGAAGTCCTCGTAGTCGGCCGGGGAGACCAGCCGGTCCAGGGCGGAGACGGCGAGGGGGATCGTACGACGGGTCAGGCCCGGGCCGTCGGCGTCCGAACCGCCGGTCGCCGGCAGCGGGTTGGTGACCGCGGTGACGCCGAGCGGGCGGGTGAGCGGCTGGGTGATCCGTTCGGCGGGGACATTGGCGGCCTTGCCGGTGCCGAAGCGGTAGCGGGCGCGCACGTTCTCGTGTCCGCTGGGCAGCCGGGCGCCGTGGACGCCGTCGCCGAAGGTGGCGGTGGTGCGGCCGTCGGCGGTGGTGCCGGTGATGTAGACGCGTTCGGTGGGGCCGCGTCCGGCGAGGCTGTCGACCTGGTGCCAGAGCAGGCCGTCCACACGGATCTCCAGGGCCGGGGTGGCGCCGAGCGGGTTGTCGGCGGCGAGCCAGGTCAGCGGGGACTGCCAGAGGGCGAAGGTCTGGTGGACCCGGTCGGAATCGCCGCTGCCGATGGCCTCCTCGCGGCTCTCGCCGTGGGTGGCCTCCACGACGTTGCCGAGGATGCGCACGCTCGCCCGGTGGTAGCGGTGGACCAGGTTCGTGGTGAGGGTGAGGCGGGTGTGGACGTGGTCACCGGGGAGGTCGGGGTCGACCACCGGGTCGGCGGCGGCGATGGTGACCACCTCGCCGGCGGTGATCCCGCTCGCGCCGGGTACGTCGGTGCGGTCGCCGCTCACGATGAGGGTGCGGCCGGGCCGCAACCCGTCGTAGAGCTCGGCGAGTTCGATCTCGTTGCCGTGTACGTCCTCGCCGAGCGGCTCGTCGGCCGGGCGCAGCGGCTCGCCCGCCGCGTGCACGGTGGTGTCGCGGATGTGGGAGAGCAGGACGTCGGACTCGTCCAGCCAGGGGTCGGCCAGGGTGAGTTCGGTGCCGCGGCCGGTGATGCCGTAGTCGGAGTACGTGGCCGTCCGGACGGCCACCACCTGGGTGGTGACCAAGGCGAGCGCGGCGTTCCCGGGGACGCCCGTGCCCTTGGCCGGGCGTTCGATCGCCACCCAGCTGCCGACGGTGATGGTGTCGTGGACGCTGTCCAGTCGCAGGATGCGGCGGTTGAGGGGGGCGGGTTCGCTCGCGAGGACGATCTCGACGTTCGGTGCGGTGCTGCCGACCGTGTAGGTGACGTTGACCTGGTACTCGCCGTAAGTGAACTGCCTGCTGCCGCCGGGCCGCAAGGCGAACCGCTCGGTGGTGGCGCCGGTCAGGGTGATGTGTACGGTGCCGTCGTCCTCGGGCCGGGAGACGAACAGGGTGCCCTCGGGCAGCCCGGTGTGGAGGCGGGCGGTGACGCCGGGTTCCCCGTCGGCGGCCGGCCGGCCCGGCTCGGGGTCGCGGGCGGCCCGGGTGGACAGGTCGACCCGGCCGGGTCCCAGGGGGAAGGTGACCGGCTGGGTGACGGGCAGGTTCTCGGCGCGCTGGTCGGAGCTGCTGCCCTCGATGTACTGGAACTCGGCGCGGACGGGCGTCTTGCCCGCCGGGTCGTACACCACGCGCATGCTCGCCAGCGCGCCGCCGGTCAGCGGCCAGTCGGCGGTGCGGATGACCCGGCCGCCGGCGTCCTGGACCGGTTTGAGAGGGGCGTGCGCGCCGAAGGGGGCGGCGGTGACCCGCATCGCGAGGAGGGCGCGCAGCAGTGGGCCGGTGCCCGGGGTGGTGGTGCGCCAGGCCGGGTAGAGGCCGGTCAGGCCCGGGTCGAGGGCGCTCAGCAGACGGGCGGTGTCGGTGCCGGGGCGGCGGGCGCGGATCTCCTGCCGGGGGGCGGGGGCGGCGGTGCGCAGGGTGGGGAGGACCGTGTCCAGGGCGCGGAGGGCGGCTTCGCGGGGGTCGGTCGGGCTCCGGTGCCGTGCGGTGCCGGGGAGGCCGGCCCGCGTCCTCGGGGTGCCGTCGCCCTGGGCGGCGGGACGGCCTGCGGCGGCGTCGGCGGGCTGGGCGGGTGCCGATGCCAGCGCCCGCCCCGCCAGCTCCGCGAGGACCGCCTCCAGCTGTTCGAACCACGCCGCGACGTCCTCGTACGGCTCCGCCAGGACCTCGGCCTCGCGCAGGCGGGCCACCGGTTCGCCGAGGCGGGTGGCGAGCCTCTCCGGGGTGTCGATGGTGTCCAGGTCGGTGCGCAGGGGGGCGAGGACCTGGTCGTCGAAGTCCTCGATCAGACGGCTGACCGGGCGCGGGTTGGGCACCTCGTGGGTCGGCGGCTCGTCACCGGGTTCGCCGGGGGCGGCCGGCTCGGCGGTCCACCGGCGCACCTCGGCCACCAGCTCCTTCAGTGTGGGCGGGGCCGACCGGGGCAGGGTGAGCGCGGTGATCTCTTCCCCGTGGTCGACGCGGACACCGGCGACCGGGATCAACAACCTCGATCCGCCCGCCTGTTCACCGAAGACGAAGAGGAGCCGGTCGCCGGTGCGCAGGGAATGGGCCGTGCCCTCCACGAACAGTTCCAAGCGGCGGGCGAGGTCGTCGGGGTTGATGAGGGCGGGCAGGCGGCGCCGTACCGCCAGTTCGTTCCAGTCCCAGCGGGCGGTGAGGTCCCGGGAGGTCTCGAAGGTCAGCGACCGCTCGTCGGCGGAGGCGGGCACGCTGTGGCTGCGGGCCCCGCGCGGGATCGGCACCGGCAGGGTCTCGGCGCGCGGGTCGCGTTCGAGGGTGTACGCCAGATGGGCGGTGGCGGCCACTCCGGGGCGCGGCCGGTGCCCGACGAGCCGGCCCAGCAGGACCAGGGAGCGGTGGTCGTGGGCGGTGCGGAGGTATGCCTCGTCGGCGATCCGCTCGGAGTGGAAGGTGAGCAGGTCACCGAGGACGGCGGCGGCGTCGAGGAGTCCCACGGCCGGGTCGTCGGGGGTGCGTACGGTGAGCCGGCCGAGGGCCGGGTACGCGGGTGAGGCGAGCCGGTCGAGGAGGGCGGCGAGGAAGGTGCCGTACTCGCCGACGCGGTAGTCGAGGGCGGGGCGGCCGGGCGGGTTGTGGAGGGGGGCGGGGGCGAGGCGCTCGTCGTGGCCGCCGCATGCGCCGCCGCAGGAGCAGGGCCGGTTCATCGGGCTCCTCCCAGGGTGATCTCCAGCCGGCCCTGTTCGGGCCGGTCGGGGTCGTTGTCGCAGGTGGCGATCTCCAGCGGGCCGAGCCGCAGCAGACCGTCCTCCTTCTCTCCCCGGTCCGGTTCGAACAGCCGCCGCAGCCGGGTCACTTCCACGCTTTCCACGCCGGGGACGGTCGCGGCGACGGCGACCAGGCGGCTGAGCCGAACGGGTTCGCCGAAGGTCAGGGCGTCGGGGTGGAAGAAGCCGAGCCGGCCGCCGGGCAGCCGGCCGCGGCCGAGGGCGCGGTACAGGTCGGCCAGGATCTGCCCGTGCTGGTGCCCCGGCCGGGCGCACACCCGCAGCGCGATGTCCACCGGGACCAGCCGGGCGGGGCCGACGACCAGGTCGTGGCCGATACGCCGGTAGGTCTCCAGGATCTGGGTCACCGTGTCGAGCAGGCGCGGCGACGGGGTGCCGCCGTACGCGTCGACGGCGATGTGGGCCTCCTGGGTGCTGCCGGTCCAGCGGAGGTCGGCTGCGGCCCGCTGGACGCCGGGCACGGCCGAGGCGAGCGCCGCGTAGTCGGCGGCGGTGATGGCGCGCAGCCGGGTGCGGCGCGGCTCCAGAGGCGCCAATTGGCGTACTTCTTCGATTGGTTCGGGTTCGGTACCGCCGGTGGCCGGCAGCGGGTTGCGGACGGTGGCGGCCGGTACCGGCTCGCCGGGCTCGCCCGCCGCCACGACGAGATGGTTGATGGCCTCCGCGCCCACGTTGCCCGCGCGTCCGCCGCCGAGCCGGTAGCGCACGGTCAGGCGGGCTCCGGGGGCCGGCCGGGCGCCGTGCCGTCCGTCGCCGAAGCGCAGGGCGAGCCGTCCGTCGTCCTCCAGCTCACCGACGAAGTGCCGCTCTCGGGGTTCGCTGTCGAGCAGGTCACGGCGCGGCTCCCACACCGCCTCGCCGTCGGTGAGGCGTACGGCGGGCAGGGCGCGGCGGGGGTCCTGGGCGAGCGCGGCGCCGGCCGGGCCGTGCAGCAGCGGCTCGTCGGGGTGGAGTCCGGTGGCGTACGCCGGGCCCCAACTGTGCGCGATCTCCCAGGCGATGTGGGGGTCGAGCACGGTGCCGGCGCGGGCCCGCGCGGTGAGGACGGCGATGCGCCGCCGTTTGGCGTGGAGCAACTCGTCGCTTCGGTGCAGCAGTTCGCGCAGGGCGCGGACGGGGTGCCGGCGCAGTTCGAGCCGTTCCAGCAGCTTCAGGCCGAAGAGCACGGCGAGTTCGGTGATCTCGTCCTCGGCGAGTCCGTCGGCGTCGCGGGCGCTGCGCCACAGTTCGGTCAGCCGTTGCCGGACCCGGCCAGGGATCGTGGCGATCCGTTCGGCCTGTGCGGCGGCGACCGCCGTCGGGTCGGGGAACGGTACGGCCTGGGTGACGGGGGCGTGGCCGAGGACGGGCCGCAGGCGCGGCCGGATGCCCGGGTAGACGCTCTGGGCGAGCAGCGTCCGCAGGGCCGCGGCCTGCGCGTAGGCCGTACCGGGCACGACGTGCTCGTGGCGTTGTCCGGCTCCTTCCAGGCCGATTCCGGCGCGCAGGACGGCCCGCTCCCCCACGACGTCGAACAGTTCGCGGACGTCGTCGGGGCGCAGTACCCGGCCGCTGTCGGCGCGGTCCGTCAGCGAGGCGATGAGCCGTGCCGGTGCGTTGCCCCGGGCAGGGTCCGCGCAGCCGGGGCCGGGCGGGCCGCAGGGCGCCACGACGGCCGGGTCCGGCGGCACGGTGACCGTCTCGACGGTGCCGGAGCGGCCGTGGTCCACGAGGACGGCGTTGCCGCGGGCGAGGGTGACGTCCTCGACGGGCAGGCAGTCGGGTCCGCCCCGGGTGGTCAGGCACAACGGGATGCGCAGGGCGTCCTCGGCGGCCCAGGTGACCTCCAGCACGGGCTGGTCCTGAAGGTGGTCCAGGCCGGGGGTGACGGAGGTGAGGCGGACGGCCTGGCGGTGGGCGGGGTCGGCGTCGCCCGGGGTGCCGGTGCGCGGGCCTTTGACCTCCTCCAGGATCAGCACGTCGCCCGGTCTCAGGGCGAGGCTGCGCTCCCGGCGGGTCCGGGGGTCCGCCCACTCGTCGCGCAGGGTGGCCGCGGTGGCTCCCGCGGGCAGCGCGCACACCTCGCCGTCCCAGGTCCACAACCGGATCGCGTTGTGCGCGACCCGCAGTTCCAGCGGCGCGTTGCCGACGACGGGTTCGAAGACCTCCACGGAGCCGCGCTCCTCCAGGTCACCGAGGTCGTTGTCGTCGATGACCGTGCCGGGTCCGGGGCGGTCGTGCGGATCGAGGGTGCGTACGTCGACCGAGGCGAAGCGGTAGGCGCCGGGCGCGAGGGTGCGGTCGGCGGCGGTCTGCACGGTCACATAGGTGCGGGCGTTGCAGCCGTCGTGCATCGCGTAGTCGACGAGCCGGACGTGCCGGCGTACGGAGACGCGGCGGCGGGCGGTGTCGAGGTAGGCCTCGGTGGCGACGGCGTCCTGCTGGTAGCTGATCTGGTCGCCGGTGTAGGCGAGCAGTTCCACCAGGGTGGTGCCCAGGTCGGCCGGGTTGCGTTCGGCCCAGTCGGGGGTGGTCAGCGCGAGCCGGTCGAGCAGGAGCTTGCGCAGGGAGTCGTAGTCACGGGCCGTGTAGTCGATCACGGGCACGGCCGGGAGGGCGGCGCTGTCCTCGCCCGTCCGCGCGCGGCCGAAGGGGCTCGGGCAGTCGGACCGGAAGCGGAACTCCGCGGTGGCGTACCGCTGGTCGAAGCCGTGGTACGGCTCGGTGCCCGGCCTGCCGTAGGGGTCGGCCTCCACCAGCGACAGCCGGTAGCGGGAGGTGTCGCCGGCCCGGTCGAGGGTGACGTGGAGCCGGTCGTCCAGCTCGGGGTCCTCCTCGCGTTCGACGCTGATGTCCACGGCGGTGAGGCCGGTGACGCGCCGCCCGCCGTCGATGCGGACGTTCTCCGGGCCGAGGCCGCCGGGCGCCTTGCCGAGGAAGGTGACGGTGAGCAGCAGCCCGTCGTCGCTCACCTCGACGGCGTCGATCCCGTTGAGGTGGGCGGCGCGCACCTTGGCCCGCCGGGTGGCTCCCGCGCTCATGCCGCCCTCCCCTCGAAGAAGTCCTCCCGCACGGTGCCCGTGGCGCGGACCAGGTAGGACAGCTGGACGTGTACGGTGTCGCCGTCGCCGGCGATGTCGAGGGAGACCACCTCGATCAGGTCGCCCAGCCAGCGCTGGAGGGCGGCCTGGACGGAGAGTTCGAGGGTGCTGAGCAGTTCCGGGCCGGCCGGTGCGAAGACCAGGTCGAGCAGTCCGCAGCCGAAGTCGGGGCGCATGACCCGCTCGCCGGGGCTGGTGAACAGCAGCTGTTCGATGAGGTCGTGGACGTGCTCGGCGGGGCGGGCGTGCGCGGTGCGGCCGCGGCGGTCGGCGCGGAACGGGAACGCGAAGTCGCTGCGCGGGCGGGTGTGTTGGCTCGGCGGCCTCATCGGACGGTGACCTTTCGCTGTGCGGCCTGGACGACGGGTGGTCCCTGCGGGACGAGGGCCGCGCTGAAGCACTGGGCGGCACAGGTGTCGAGCAGCACGGGCGCGCCGTCGGCCGTGACGCCGGTGTCGGCGGCGATCCAGTGGACGGACACGCACGGCGAGGGCACGCCCTGAACGGTGTGCGGGCAGCCGGTGACGACGTAGGCGTGGGCGGTCGTGGCCACGGTGACGCCGTCGACGCGGACGCCGCCGGAGGGTGCGGTGGCGGGTGCGGCCCGGCCGCCGTGCGGGCAGCCGATCACGGCGCCCGCGTGGAGCAGACTCCCAAACAACTCTCTTCCCCCGTTTGTCTATCGCTTGGACTGTGCGGTCAACTGCCCTTGATTGATGGTGACTTCACGGCCGCGCAAAGTGATTTCGGCGCCCGCGCCGGTGGCGATGACCACCGCTTCCTTGGTGATGCGGATGTAGGCGCCGCCCTGGGCCTGCAGGAGGATGCCCTGTTCGGTGCCGGCCGTGTCGTTCAGGACGATCTTGTGGTCCCCCGGGGTCTGTACGACCACAGGTTTGCTCGCCGCGTTCGCTCGCAACTCGCGCCGGGCGTCGGGCGGCAGTTCGCTCGCGTCGCCGTACCAGCATCCGGTCCACACCGGGAAACTGGGGTCCCCTTGTTCGAACTCGACCCAGACGCCGGCACCGGGGGGCGGCACCACGAACTGTCCGGACTCGGGCCCGGTGAACGGCAGGCAGGGCAGCGCCCAGGTGGACGGCTCGTCGCCGAGGACGTCCGGGACCTCGGCCGTGATCCGGCCGAGCCGCAACGGGTCGTCGTTGCTGACCACCCGGCCGCGGAACTTGCCGAGGTAGCGATTGCTGGGTGCCGCCATGGTCGGGGTGTTCTCCTCGTCGGTGGTCGGGTGGGGTCACGGCCGGACGATGTCGCCGCGCGCTTCCAGGCCCTCCCGGGAGAGGGTGAAGTTCTGCTGGAAGGAGCCCGGACGGAGGTTGTGGGTGACGGACTTGACGAAGTAGTCGCCGTCGTACGCCCGTCCGGCGCCGCGGACGCCGACGAGCCGGCGTGGCTGGAGGAGGTAGCCGTGCCGGCTGACGTCGAGCGAGCCCGAGCCGGAGATGACATCGGCGGAGACGGCGGCGCGGGCGAGGAGTTCGGCCTCGGCCTGCTCGCGCTGCTGTTTGGCGGTGCCGGAGAGGGTCTTGCGTTTGAGCGCCGGGGTGGGCCGGCGGCCGAGCGGCGGGCGCAGGGGGCTGACCGGCGGTTGGGGCAGGAGTGTGGACTGGCGGGTGCCGGGGTCCTGCCAGCGCGCCTGGGGTTCCTCGCGGGCGGTGCCGTCGTAGGCGAAGGTCAGCTGGTCCACGGTGGACAGGGCGTCCATGTTGACGTTCAGGGCGTGCTGGCGCAGTCCGATCCGCACCTCGGGGCCCCAGCGTGCGGAGGATTGGCCGGGGCCCGGGCCGGGCTCGAGGTAGAAGGTGTAGCCGTTGGCGCGGGCCAGTTCGGTGACGTAGTGCAGGTCGGTGCCGGTCTGGTAGTGGACGCGGAGATCCTGGTGCGGGGGCTGGGCGATCTTCTCCTGGTAGACGTCGGGGCGGATGCCGTAGTCGGAGTACCGGCGCAGGATCGCCAGCACCCGCTGGGACGGCGGCAGGTTGGGGTAGCGCGCGGTGCGTTCCTCCAGGTCCATGAGGAGTGTCAGGTCCTCGCCGGTGACGGTCAGGGTGGAGTGGCCGGGGAGGTTGCTGGCGCCGACCTCCTGGCGGGTGATCAGCCCGTCGAAGAGCACTTCGGGGGTGCCGCGGACGCTGACGGTGAGGATGACGCGGGTCTTCGGGTCGAAGAAGCCCTCGGGCAGCAGCCGTCGGCTGAGGAGCCCGTTCTTCGTGAGGTCGAAGGCGAACTGGAATCCGCTTCGCTCGCCGGCCGTGGCCGTGATCTGCGCGGACAGCAGGGCCTCGGCGACCTCCCGGGGGACCGGGCGGGCGAGTTTGGGCCCCATCAGGAGCTGGATGTGGACGGGGCCGCGCCCCACGGGCTGTTCAGACACGCCGCTCTCCTCGCGGGAAACCGCCGGCGAGCGGAATGCCGATGACCCGTCCCGGCTCGTCCGTCAACTCCCGGGGGTCCAGTACGGGGTTGGCGTCGGCGATCCGCCACCACTGGCCGGGGTCGCCGAGGAACCGCTGCCCGAGCAGGTCGGGCCGCTCGCCGGCGCCGACGGTGTGCGGCTCGGTCTCCTCGCCGAGCGGCGGCAGCAACCGCCGTTTGGCGTACCGGACTTCGGAGCCGTCGGGGCGCCGGTGCACACCGATCTCGGCGTCGTGGTACCGGCTGGTGCGCGGGTAGGGATGGACACCCGGTACCGAGTCCAGCGCGCTGTCGTACGGCTCGGTCTCCGCCATCTCGTCCTCATCCCCTTCCGGTCAGGAGGCCGGCGCCGCCGAGGCCCGGTACGCCGGGGCCGCCACCGCGCGCGGCGGCGGCGAGTCGCTCCTTCTGCGCCAGGTGGGCCATGTACAGATCCGCGCCCCTGTGTCCGGCCGGCAGGTCGCTGACGGTCAGGATCTTCATCCCGATGCCGAGCGAGGCCCGGATCGGGTTGAGGTGCACGTCGAACGCCGGCTCGTTGACGGACAGTTCGGTGAGCCGCACCGGCAGCACCCGCTTGCTCCCCCAGGTGAACAGCGTCAACGGCATCTCGATCGGGCTGATCTCGATACTGCCCTTCTGCGCCGTTCTGATCGCGGCGCGTAATTGCGCGGTGGTCGGCTGCACCAGCATCTCCAGCACGGCGAGCTGCGGATGGATCCCGTCCGGCGCGGCGATCTCCAGCTGATCGGTGGCGTCGATCTCGGCGGTGAACTTCCACGTCTCCTGCGCGGGCCCCTTCAACCGCAACGCCTCGTTCCGGTCCCCGCTGCCGGTCCCCCCACCACCGGCGTCCCCGCTGTCGCCGGCGGACTGGGGCGCGATGCTGCGCTCCAGGGTGTCGGGGTTGAACTGGAGGACGATGACGCGCTGGGGGGTGCCGTGGTCGGGGTCGACCACGACGAGGCCGGAGCGGATGGGTTTGGGGATGTCGGGGTAGCGGGTCATGGCACTCTCCTGCCAGTCGATGAGTCCGATGCTCGGCTACGGCACCAGACCGTCTCCGCCGAGTCGGCGAAGGGCCATGGCCCACCAGTTCTCAGCCAGCTCGAACGAGAAGGGGTCGATGGCGATCAGCGCATCGCGGAGGTCTTCGAGCAATTCTTCCTTGACGGCTGGATCGGCGGCGGCCCCCTGGCTGTACCTTTCGATACGGTAGAGGAACTCCACGAACTCGGGGAGGTTGTTGTTGACAACCTCCCCGCGAGGCTTTGTTCCGCCGAGCTGCACCAGCATGACGAACCTTTCATACGCGGAGAGCGAAAAGCGCATCCCCGGATCACCCGTAGGACCACCGAGGATGACCTCGCGGTGTTTCTTTCCATCACTGGTGGTCACATCGATGACGCGAAGAAACTCGGGTCCACCCTGCACATCGGTCGTGAAAAACGGTGCGCTGAGGCGGGGAAGCCCTACGGTTGTCAGTACCTCTGCATCCCCGTCCGCGAGCCCGAGGCGACCGACCTCTTGCGCGGTCAGCGTGATCACGTTCTCACGGCCGTAGAGATCTACCATGTCCTGGTGTGCAATCATTTCTTCTTCTTTTTGTTTCTCTCGCTCGGCGGCTTCGGGACTGACTTCCAGGACACATCGATGTTGACGATCGTGCCTGCGGGAACCATTTCCTTACCGACTTTGAGCTGGTTGACGATGTCGTTCCCCATGTCGAGGTTGGTCTGCCTGTCCAGCAGGTAGAAGTTCTTGTAGCTGTCAAGGCCTCCCAGTTGCAAGTCATGCACGTGGTCTGCCTGCATCTTATTGATACGCCGGGTGATCCCGGTCTGGAGCGCGGGATCCGCACTGCTCAGCCTGGCTCGTCTTTCGACCGCCTTCTTGAAGTTCACGGTCATGTTCGTGAGCCGTCGAGCATCTTCCTTCCTCTGCGGAATCTCCGCTTCGAGCTGCCGCGCCTCCTCTTCCTTGCCTTCTTTTCTTAGTCTATTGGCCTTGACCATGACCATGTATTCGAAGATCCCAGGCGAAGCTTCCTTGCGGAACGTGGCACCGGCGTTGCTGAGCCGCTTGAGAGCAAGCGCTTTGCGGGTGAACCCTACCAAGTCGTAATGGTCGTACCGGTGGATCGTGACGCCTCTCCTTGTGAGCCGGGGGTCCGGCACCTCGCCGGGTTGGCCCATTCGCCGACGATCCTTGACCCGATTGAGCATTTCGTCTTCGAGCACCCGCTGGAACTTGTCCTCGTACTCCCTGTCCACGACGTCTTCACCCGTCTCCGGATCCTCCTTGGCAGGCTCCGGGGTCTCCGGTATGAAATCCGGCCTGTCGTGATTCTGGACGTCTCTCTCCGCAGCCCTGATCCTCTGGAGCGGCTCGTCGTTCAAGTTGGCCTGTTCCGCCTGATCCAACTCGCCGAGCAGCTTTTCCATCTTCGCGGCGAACTCGTCAACACTCTCGTCTTCATGGAAGAGCAGCCAGTCATCGAACTTCTGGATCCCCAGTGCGGCTTCGAGGCGCTGCTGCCGGTCAGGATTGTCCTCGAAGTGCAGACGCAGCATGGCACGCATGGCTCGTGCCGCCTCGGCAGACGGGTTGAGCGTCGCCACAACGGAAAGCGGGCGCCCGTCAGCGACCTCCAGGGCCGTCAACCGATACCAGACCTTCAAGCCGCGCAGCGCGGTTTGGAATACGAAGGAATCAACACCCCTGTCCGTCATTTGGTTGATTCGCGGCCGGAGGCGCGCGACGATCTTGCGCAGTCGCTCGTCCTTCGCGTCCTTCGAGCTCTCCTCCTTGTGGCGCTGGTTCTTCTTCTCCTGCTTGTGCCTGACCGGGTCCTTGTCCTTGGGCCGGCGGTTCTCATGCTTGCCCCGCTTGCGCTCCGGCCTCTTCGACTCGTGTTTGGGATTCCGTCCCTTTCCGTCCTTCTCTTTTCGTTTCGGTCCGCCCCCGGGACTGTCGTGGTCGGATTTCGGCGTGCGCCGGTCCGTATCGCCCCTGTCCCCGGGTTTCGGCTTTCCGGGGTCGTGGTCCTTCGTCTTGTCGATGGGCCGACCGTCGCCGTCCTTGGGTCTCGAAGTGCCGGAGGTGTCCCTGTCCTCGGCCTTCGGCTTGCTCGGGGCCCGGTCCTCGGGCCGGGCGGAAGCCTTCACGTCCCCGCTCTTCGGCATTGGTTCGGGCTCGGGCCTCGGACGTGGCTCCGGCCTGGGCTTCGGCCTCGCGGGCGGGGTGGGCTTGGTGTCCGGCTTTTCGGTGGGGTCCTTCGGGCGGCCGTTTCTGTCCTTGGCCGTGGGCTTGGGGGCGGTGGGCTTCTCGGGCCGGCCGTCCTTGGTCCGGGGGGTCTTCGAGTGCGGGGCACCAGGTGTCCGGTCCGGGTCCGGGGCACCACGTGTCCTGGCGTCCGAGGCGGGCTTCCGGCCGGTGGGCTGCTCGTCCTCGGGCTTCTTCGGGCTCCGGCCCTCCGTGTCCTCCGGTCCCGGGCGCCCCCGGCCCTCCGGTTTCCCGGACTTGGTGAGTTTCGCCGCGACGCCCCGCAGGCGGCGGCCCACCTTGGCGACGTACTTGCCGATCTGGCTGAGGAGGGCCTGGTAGAGGACCTCCAGGAGGGCGACCACCCCCGCGGCGACGGCCTTGGCGAAGAGGATGCCGGCGCCGCCCATGCGGACGGCCTTGAGCCAGGCGAGAACCGCCTCGAGGGAGCTGAGGATGGCGCTGAGGGCGCCCCAGGCGGTGCGGATCGCGTCGATGACCGCCATCACCCAGCCGGCGCCCGGGATGAGCTTCGCGACGACCTTGGTGATCACCAGCTCACCGATGATGAGCGGGAGTTGAGGCACGACCGCGTCCCATGCCTCCTTGACGATCCGGTCCAGGGAGAAGCCGCCCTTGACGAGCTTGTCGATGATCGCCTTGGGGACGCCGACGATCTCCTGGATCCTTTCCTGGAACCATGCCTTGACGGCCGTGGACACCTCGCGGAAGAGGTGGTTCTTCGCGCCGTCCACCGCGGAGTTCTTCGCGCCGCCGAGCCAGCCGCCCGGGTCGGAGAGGAAGTCGACCGCGATCATCATCCAGGCGCCCAGCGCGCTCAGGAGCTTCGAGGCGAACTCCAGGACCGACCTGACCGCCTCGACGACCGCCTTCACCGCCGCCTGGAGTGCCTTCCTCAGGATGTCCAGGAGGCCGCCGAGCAGCTTGCCGATGGCGTCGAGGAGGTCGGAGACGGCCTGCTTCAGCGCCTGGGCGAGGCGGTTGACCAAGGCGATCGCCGCCGAGATCAGGTCGGTGACGAACCTGCGGATCCTCGCGGCGAGTTCGATCACCGCCCGCACCATCGCCACCGCGAACTCGATCAGGTCCTTGATGAGGGTCTTGATCGCGTCGACGATGTTCTTGCGGGCCTCGTTGATCCAGCGCTCGACCGTGTCCTTGAAGTTCTTGATGAAGCCGACGACGGCGTCGCGCGCCGCCCGGATGACCCGGACGATCGCGTTCTTGATGTCGATGACCTTCTGCTTGATCCAGTCGAAGGCCTTGCTGACCCAGTTGCCGGACTCCTGCACGGCGCCGTCGCGCTTCCGGTCCGCCTCGCGTTCGGCCTTGTCGCTCTCGTCCTGGATCTTCCTGTCGCTGTCCTTCTTCTCGTTGTCGACGTCGTCGTCGGTCTTCTTCTCCTGGTCCGCGACGTCCTTGCGGACCTTGTCGTGCCGCTCGCTCTTCTTGTCGCCGAGGGACTTGAGCTGCTCGTCCTGCTCCTTGCGCCAGTCCTCCCGCCGGCCGGTGACCTCGCCCATGGCCTTCTCGCGCTCGGCGGCCTGCGACTCGGTGTTCGCCGCGATCTCGGCGTCGACCTTCTGCCGGTGCCGGTCCTGCGCGTCGCGGACGTCGCGGTCCTTGGCCTGCCGGCCCTCGGACATGCTCTTCGCGCCGTCGGTGAACGCCGCCTGGAACTGCGGTCCCCGGTCGTGCTCCGCCACCTCCGAGGCCGCCTCCGGGGGTACCGCACCGGTCGCCCCGCCGCTCAAGCCCGTCGCGCCCCGACCGCCCCGTGCGCCGGGGACCTTGGCGGTCATCGTCTCCCCGGGCACGTCCGGGTAGACCTGGTCCTCGCCCATCCGCCGGCCGGCGTCGTCCCGGGCGGTGCCGATCGTCTGCCGGCCCTTGGCGTCGACGTGGCCGTCCTGTTCGCCGGCCGACTGCTCCGCCGCGCCCGTCATGCCGACGCCCGGCGCGTCGCCCGCCCGGGCCTGCTTGAGGGCCTCGTCCTTCGTCGGCAGCCCCGCGAACTTGGCCGCCAGCGCCTGCGGGTCCACCACCGGCTTGTCGGCTCCGAACAGGCTCGCGACACCGTTCACGATCTTGGCGCCGACGAAGCCGAGGGCCATCTTGAAGGTGTCCCACCCCCCGGGCTCCTCGGCCTTCTCCGCCTCGATCCGCCCCTCGGGTTTCCTGGCTCCGGTGACCTCGGCGTCCTTCTGCTCCGGCGCCCGGGCTTCCTGGGGCTTGTCCTGGGAGTACTCCGCCGGGGCGTCCGTCTTCGGCTTGCCCCGCAGCGTCCGCGGCGCGCCGGCCGGGCGCCGCATCGAGGGCGGCGCCGAGGCCAGGGCTTCGTGCTCGTCGCCGACCGAGCGGTCCACCGCGCCGCCGATCCCGCCCATGGCCTGGAGTGCCTTGTGCGGCTTGAGTTTCGAGGCCGTCGCCAGGCCCGCTTCCGGGGACACCCCGGAGAGGTCGGGTACCGGCGCGCTGTCCTTCCTGCCCTCGGACCGGGCCGGGGCCGCGCCCGCGCCACCGCCACCGCCGCCCTGGGAGGCTCCCCCGCCGGCCGCCTTGGAATCCGGCGCCGACCGCGGCACGGAGTCCGGCTCGGCGGGCGACTCCGTGGCCCTCCTCGCGGGCGCCGGTGCGGGTTTCGTGGCGGGCGCGGGTTCCGGCGCCGCCGTCGCCGTACGGGGACTGGGTGTCGTACGGGGCTGTGGTGTCGTACGGGACTCGGGAGCCGGTGCCTCGCCCGCCCCGGGTGCGTGCTCCGCGGAGGTCCCGGACGGTGGGCCCGGCGCCGTGGCACCGGCCGCGGCGGCGGACGCGTCCGGCGTCGCTTCCGGGGTCCCGGCACCCCCCGCGCCCGCTGTCTGCCGTCCGCCGGCCCCGGTGGGGCCGGCCCCTCCGCCCGCCTCCTCGGCCTCGGCGTCCCGCTGCGCCGACTGGCCGCCGGTCGCCTTCCGGGACTCCTTCTCCTGGCCGCCTGCTCCCTTGTCGCCGGCGGCGGCGGTGCCCTTCTCCTCCTTCGCGGCCGTCTCCGCCGCCGCCCCGCCGCCCTCGGAGGCACCGTCGGCTCGGCCCGGCGCCCGCTGCACCGTCGTCTGCGCGGCGACCGGGCCCGCCTTGGGATCGTCTCCGCTCTTGGGGTCCCTGGTCCCGGGGGCGGGCGGGGCCACGGTGGCCTGTTCCACCGCCGCTCCGGACGGTCCCGCGGGGCCGTCCGGTCCGCCCTCGGTCTCCGGCGCGGACGATCCGGATCCGTCCCCCGGGCCGGTCGTGGCCGTCTCCTCCTCCGGGCCGGCCGCCGCCTCCTCCGCGTCCTCCGCGTCGCGTTCGGCCTGTACCTGGTCCGCCCTGGTCGGTGGCGGGGCGGGAAAGGACGGAACCGACGACGTCGCGGACGCGCCGGGGTCGAGCGTGTCCGCCGTCGGTACACCGGACACGTCGAGATCCCGCGCCGGCAGGAAGTCCTCGGGCCGGAGCGTGACGTCCCAGGCGCTCGGCTCCCCGCCCCCGACGTCGACCTCCGACTCGCTCCCGGAGCCGAAGGAGTCGTCGTCGGTCCTGTCCTCGGGGCCGTCGACATCCTGGCTGCGTCTGCCCTCAAGGGTGCTGAACGGCCCCGGAAGCCGGGTGTCCGCGCCCGAAACCGTCGGCGAGCCGGTGGGCTTCTCCCGGCCGCCCTTGTCCTGCTGCCGCAGCTGCTGTCCGGCGACGGCGGCCTCGGCCGCACCCGGACGGTTCCGTGACGCGGACTCGTTCTCGCTCGCGACGGGAGTCCGCGTCTCCTCGGTCTGCTCCCTGCCCTCCTCGCCCGCCCTCCCGCTCTGTTCCCGCTCCGCCGCCGGCGTCGTCTCCGTGTCGCTCCGCCGTCCGCCGTCCGGCGCCGCCCCGGAGGCGGCGGATTCGGCGTGCTCCTGCCCGTGCGAGGACGTCGCCGGACCCCCCGCCGGTGCCGGGCCCGAGGCCCCCGGCGTCCGCTCCCGACTCGCGTGCGGCGCGTCCCCGCCCTGCGGCGTGCTCCCGTGCTCGGGCGTGCCGCCGTTCTGGGGAGTGCTGCCGGGCGCGCCCTGGTCGTCGGCCCGTTCCTTCTCCGGTCCCGGCGCGATGCCCGGCCGTTGCGCCTCGGCCCGCCGCTGTTCCTGTGACCGCAGCGCCTTCTCGCGCTCGGTGCGCACCTGTTCGGCGGCGTCCGGCTCGATCGCCGGCGCGTCCTGCGCGTTGACCTCCAGGTCCTGGGCGTGGTCGTCGTACGCCCCGGCCTCCTCGACGAGGTCGAGTACCCGGTCGTGCTCCGGGGCCAGCAGCCGGTTCTCCAGGCGGACCAGTACGCCGTCGAGCAACTCTTCGGGAAGGCGGGCGAGTTGCTTGCGGGTGCGCCGGGACAGATCCTCCGGGTCGCCCCGCAGGGACCGTACGACCGAGTTGGCGAGCCGGTCGAGCAGGGTCGCCGGGTCCACGGCCTCCGCCCGGCTGCGGTCGGCGTGCACGGTGGCGTAGCGCAGCCAGCCGGGTGTGGGCTGGTTCTCGGTGACCCCGGGCGCGGACGGTTCGGCCGGGGGGCGTACGAGATCCTGGGCGGCGGACTCGGCCTCGCGTTCGACGGACTGCTGGGGCAGGCTGACCGCGCCCGGTTCGCGGCCTGCTCGCAACGTGCCCAGGCCGTGCGGGTTCTGGACGGAGTGCAGCAGCTCGTGGGCGAGCAGGCGGCGGCCGTCGTCGGTGCCGGGCCGGAAGGCGCCGGAGCGGAAGAGGATGTCCTGGCCGACGGCGACGGCATCGGCGCCGAGCAGCTCGGTGAGGCGGTCGGCGTCGCGGTCGGTGTGCAGGCGGACGCGGCTCAGGTCGTGACCGAGCTGTTCCTCCAGCTCCCGGCGCAGGCCGGGGTCGAGGGGCTGTCCGGCGCCGCTGACGATGTTCTTCGGTTCGGGCGTGCGGGACGTGGCGGCCCGTTCCCTGCGCTTGCGGCGGCGCTGCTCGGCCGTCTGCCGGGCGGCCTCGTCCTGGGCCCGGGCGGTCATGGCGTCACCTCCCCGTGGCCGCTGAGTCCTTCGTGGACCGCGCGGGCCAGTTCCTGGCCGAGCCGGCGGGCCGACAGTCCGGCAGGCAGCGGGGGCAGGCCGGTGAGCGCCTCCACGGACACGGGGCCGTCCGCCGCCAGCGGCACGCCGTGCCGCCGTACGAGGCGGGTGAGTTCGCGTTCGAACGCGGCCGAGACGCGGGCCGGGTCGGCGTGGAAGCCGTCGAGGACCAGTTCCCCGATCTCCACGCTGATCGCCGAGGGCCGCCTGTTCACACCCATCCGCGCACCTCCGCGGGGGTCAGTGAGCGCTCCAGCTTGAGGTATTCGGTGCGGGCGGCGGCGAGCATGTGCCGCATCCCCAACCGGCCGCCCTCCTCGGCGGCGAGGAACGCCCCGGACAGGGCGATGTTGCGGATGGAGCCGCCCGCGACGGTGAGCCGGGCCAGCAGGTCCGGGTCGATGTCCTTGAGCGGGGCCTGCGGCGGCAGTACACGGCGCCAGATCTCGGCGCGTTCCCGCTCGGCCGGGAAGGGGAAGTCGACCACGAAGCGGATGCGGCGCAGGAAGGCCGTGTCGAGGGCCTGCTTCATGTTGGTGGTGAGGACGGCGAGACCCCGGTAGGCCTCCATCCGCATCAGCAGATAGCTGACTTCCAGGTTGGCGTAGCGGTCGTGGCTGTCCTTGACCTCGCTGCGCTTGCCGAACAGGGCGTCGGCCTCGTCGAACAGCAGCAGGGCGCCGCCGCGTTCGGCGGCGTCGAAGACGCGGCGCAGGTTCTTCTCGGTCTCGCCGATGTACTTGCTCACCACCTGGGACAGGTCCACGACGAACAGGTCCAGGCCGAGTTCGTTGGCCATGACCTCGGCGGCGAGTGTCTTGCCCGTGCCGGAGCCGCCCGCGAACAGCGCGGTGACGCCGAGCCCCCGGCGCAGGGTGGCGGCGAATCCCCACTCCTGGAGGACGGTCGGCCGCTGCCGCACATGGGCGACGATCTCGCGGAGCACAGCGGTCTGGCGGTCGTGCAGCACGAGGTCGTGCCAGCCGGCCCGGGGTTCGATCCGGCGGCCCAGCTCGTCCATGCCGACGCGGGCCTCCTCCAGTCCGGCGCGCCAGGCGAGTTCGGCGGCGTCCGCCTCGTCCTCGTGGGGCAGCCGGCGGCCCACGGCGGCCGCGGCGGAGCGGATCACGTGCGGCGGCAGCTGGAACTGGGCGACCAGGGAGCGGAGTTCGCTGTCGGTCAGCTCGGCCACGCCGGTGAACGCGTCGGTCCAGAGCACGAGTTGCTCGTCGTCGTCCAGGCGCGGCACGGCCACGCGGGTGCCGGGCGGGCGCGCGGTGGGCAGCGGGTCCTGACTGGAGACGACGACGGGTACGGCGGCCCCGGCGAGGAATGCCTCGGTGGCCGCGCGCTGTTCGCGGTCCAGGTCGCCGGCCTCCACCAGCAGGGCGGCGGGCAGCAGGATGGCCTCCCGCTGCCACAGCCGGGCCAGCCGGTCGCGCTCGGCGGGGTCGGCCGGCAGGTCCTCGGCGTTCGTCGCGTACAGCCCCAGTCCGCAGCGGGCGGCCGCGGTGGCCGCGAGCTCGGCGCGGCTGCGCGGGTCGCCGCCGGTCACCTCGACCACGGGCGGTGCGCCGGGGCCCGGGCGGTCCTCCCGCCAGCCCTCGGCGAGCCGGTTCGCGGCCAGGTCGTACGACGGCGGGAGCGCGTGGGGTGGGGTGGTGCGGCGGAGTCTGCCGTGCAGCCGGGCGTCGAGGTAGGGCGAGTCGAGCAGGAAGTGCAGGATGCGCTCGTCCAGCCGGATCCGGGAGACGGTCAGCCGGGTCTCGTCCTCCAGTTCCACGATCCGCCAGCGGCGCAGCGGTGCCACCGGGGTGAGGGCGCTCCAGTGCGGTTCGCCGAGGGCGGCCAGGGCGAGGGAGAAGGTGGGGTGGGCGCGCCGTGGGTCGCCCGCGGCCGCGGCGCACCGCGCGCCGGTGGTGGGGTCGAGTTCGTCGGCGGCGGTGAGCAGGATCAGGTCGCGTTCGAAGGGGGTGAGTCCGAAGAGGGTGACGAGGGCGTCGAGCGGGGTGGTGAGGGCGGGTGAGGGGGTGAGGGCGGTGTCCGGGTCGCCCTGTTCCTCCGTGGAGTGGCCCTGGCCGGGGCGGGCGGCGTGGGCGTCGACGCGGGCCAGGACGCGCCTGATCCCGGCGGTCAACGCGGTGTCGCCGCCCGTCGTCGGCTCCTCTTCGTCTCCCATGTGTTCACCTGCCCCCGTCGGGTCGTCCGTGCCGGATCGGTCGTGGTCAGTTGTGGTCGGTGTTGTCGGTGCCGTCCGCGTCGCGGTGCGTGCCGCGCGCGGGAGGCCGCGCCGTCTTGGCCGGCCTGGGCGTGCTCTTGCGGGCACGCGCGGACGTCTTGGCGACGGCTTTGGCCGGGGCCTTCGCCGGGCTCTTCGCCACCGCCTCGGCCGTCTTCGACGGCGCGGCTCCCCGCGCTCCGGACCGGTTCCCGGACGCCGGCCGGGTGTCCGCCTCTCCCGCCCGCTCCTCCCCGGGGAGGCCGCCCGTCCCCGTTCCCGGCGGCACCGGGGCCCCCGGGGCGCCGAACGGCAGCACCCGTACCTGCGGCCGTTCGACCGGCTTGGCCTGCACCGGGATCTCCTGGCCGTCGATGAAGACCAAGGACGCCTGGTAGACGACGGAGAGGGCGTAGGGGGTCTGGTAGAGCATCCCCCACAACTTGGACGTCTCGTCGATGTCCATCACGTTGGGTGTGAACCGCACGCGCTGTGCCGTCTCCGCCAGATCGCTGCCCGCCAAGTAGGGCTTCTCTCCCGCGAGTTCGATGATGTCCGTGGGCAGGACCGGGATCTCGTGCAGGGTGCGCACGACCGAGCCGAGCAGTCGTTGCCCGACGAGTTCGGTCTCGTCGCCGTACGCGCTGATCACGTAGTTGAGGTCGAGCGCCGCCCGGGCCCGGCGCGTCAGCGTGCCGTCGGGGGCGCGGGTGGGCAGGTCGTCGTTGCGGCGCGAGGAGTTGGGGGCGACCTGGTAGAGGAAGACGGAGATGGTGGGTTCGGCCGGCGGCTCGGCGGGCGGCTTGCGTGGTTCCACCTTGACGGCCATGTCGATCTCCGGCTGGAGGTGGGACTCGATCAGCAGGGCGAGGGCCTGGCTGACATGGGCGATGGCGAGTGCGTTGCTCATGGCGTCGGCCCCCCGTCGCTGTCGTCGGACGACCGCCTCGCGCCCCGGGGTTCACCGTCGACCCCGCTGTCCGGTGCTCCGTAGCCCACTGGCGCCCCCTTGTCCGCTGCCGTCCGCTCGCAGTCCCGGCCCGTGCTCACTCGCGCTCCCGGGCCAGGTAGTCGGCCAGGCTGAGGGTCGCGCCCGGCCGTTCGGCGGGGCGGGTGCCCGGCCGGGAACCGGTGCGGGCGGGTGGCTGGGCGGCCGTCACCTCCAGCCGGCCGATCTGCACCCGCACCACCTGCTCGGGCGCCCGGCCGGCGCGGCGCCCGGCGGACTGCCGTACCGCCGTTCGGGCCGCCGTCGTGTCGGCCGCGCCGGGGCGAGCCGCCGTGGGCACGACGGCGGTGGGAGCGGCGTCCGTCCCCAGGGGGGCCGGGGCGGACGCCCCGGCCCGGTCCACGCCCGTCCCCGGGTCCGGTCGCCCGGTGCCGCGCGCGGTGGTGCGGGGTGCCGGGCGCGGTCCGGTCGTCAGGGGTCCGGCGGGGCGCAGCAGACTCGGCTCGGGCAAGGCGGCCGGGGTCGCCCTGCTCGGCGCCGGTTCCGCGAGGGCCGGTCCGGTGCGGACGACGGTGAGTTCGCGTTCGGTGTGGTGGTGGATCTCGGTGGCGGGCCGGGGGCCGTCCCGCTCGGGCACGGCCGAGGGGGCGGTGGTCGGCCACATGGTGTCTGCGGGGTCCGGATCCGGGGTGCGGGGCCGGACGGCCTCGACGCGTTCGAACGGGCCGGGCAGTCGCGGCCGGACCCGTACCGTGTCCGCTGCGGTGGCGGTGTGCCGGGCGAGCAGCCGGTCGAGGAAGTCGGGCGCCCGGGACGGCCCGGTCACGAAGGAGTCAGACATCCGCACACAGCTCCAGGTAGTAGCGGCGGCGCAGCGGGCTCAGGGCCAGGATCTCCGGCTCGCTCCAGCCGTAGGCGGTGGCCAGCAGATGGACGTCGAGGAGGGTGTCCCGCGCCCAGGCGTCGAGTTCGGTCCACAGGTAGGAGGCGATGTCGAGTTCGGCCCGGGTGGTCGTGCCGCACTCGGGGCAGCCGACGTTGAGCGTGATGTCGGCGCCGGGGTCGGCGGCCTCGACGGCCTCGGCGATCCGCCGCTGTACCGGTGGCGGGAGGGAGTCGGCGGTGCGGGGCGCCCCGTCGTGGACCGCCGAGACCAGGCAGCGGCCGAGCAGCGCGGTGCGCGGGTCGGTGGCGCGTGCGACGGCCGTGAGGTCGGCAGCGGCGGGCAGCCGGAAGGTGATGTCCCAGCCGTCCTCGGTCAGCCGCACGACCTGCCGCGCGGGCCGGTCGAGGGACCGGGTGAACTCCCCGGCGTCCAGTTCGAATTCCATGTCCGCGCCGCACGCGCGGCAGTCCAGCCGCACCTGCATCCGCTCGCCGAACAGGGCGCGGCGCAGGGCGAGCAGGTCGCCCTCGCGTTCGCCGAGCGGTACGGCGGGCAGCGCCGTGGTGTCGAGGTCCGGCCGTGCCGTGCCGTGCAGCAGCAGGGCGCGCCCGGCGGGTGCCTCGGCGAGGCCCGCCTCCCAGGTGGCCAGCAGTGCGGCCGTCCCGGTGTCCGCCATCCGTTCCCCCCGGTTCCTCTCGGTGTCACCGCGCCTTGTGTCAGGCCGGGTTGAGGAAGGAGGGTTCCTCGGGTTCGGGCACCTCGTAGTCCCGTTCCCAGCCCTCGCATTCGAGTTTCAGCGACTGGATGGCCACCGCGTTGGCGTTGGCGTCGAGTTCGCCGAGGACCTGGTACTCGCTGGGCCAGGTCCGGTACAGCTTGTGCGAGACGGCGACCTGCCCGGCCTCGTTGAGGACCTGGATGACGATGTCCTTGCGGAAGTCGGCGAGGGAGACCTCCGCGCCGAGTCCCGCGCCGACCTGCCAGATCTTGTTGGCCCAGCGGTCGAACTCGGGGTCGTGGGTGACACCGCGCTCCAGGGTGATGCCGTCGAACTCGGAACGCCCCGGCGACTTGCGCGGGGAGCTCGGGTCGCCGCCGTGGCGGTGCTTGACGACCTCGGTGGTGCGCTTGAGCGGGCTGATCTTGCTGATGCCGGCGACCGTACGACCGTCCCACAGGACCAGGAACTTGAAGTTCTTGTAGGGGTCGAAACGATGGGCGTTGACGGTGAACTCTGCCATCGGATTCCTTCGGCTCTCCGGAATTCCCGCGGGACTACAGCTCGAACTGGCCGGACGTCTGCTGGATCTTCACGATCACGAACTCGGCGGGGCGGACCGGTGCGATGCCGACCAGGACGTTCACGACGCCGTTCGCGATGTCCTCGTCGGTGGTGGTGTCGCTGTCGCACTTGACGAAGTAGGCCTCGCGCGGGGTGCCGCCCTTGAAGGCGCCCTGCCGGAAGAGGGTGTGCAGGTACGAGGAGGCGGCGAGCCGGACCTGCTGCCACAGGTTCTCGTCGTTGGGCTCGAACACCACCCATTGCAGGCCGCGTTGGAGGCTCTCCTCGACGTGCAGGGCGAGCCGTCGTACGGGTACGTACTTCCACTCGCCGTCCAGCGCGTCGGTGCCCTCCAGGGTGCGGGCGCCCCAGACGGCCGGGCCGGTGAGCGGGAACGTGCGCAGGCAGTTGACGCCCAGCGGGTTGAGCAGCCCGGTCTCCCGGTCGGTGAGGTCGACGGTGAGGGAGTGCACGCCCGCCAGCCGTGCCTCGGTGCCGGCCGGTGCTTTCCACACGCCGCGCTCGGCGTCGGTGCGCGCGATGACGCCGGCGACCGCGCCGGAGGGTGGGAAGGCGCGCAGCCGTCCGGTGAGCGGGTCGGTGAGCCGGAGGTGCGGGAAGTACAGGGCGGCGTGGCTGCCGCGGACCGCGTCGAATGCGGCGGCGCCGGCGCGTGCCGTGTCGGCGCTGACCCAGGTGGAGGGCGCGTCGACCAGCAGGAAGATCCGCCGCTCGGCGCACAGCCGCTGGGCGGCCGAGACGACGGTGAGGATGTCCTCGGTCTTCTCGTACGCGGCGAGTTCGGGCAGTACCAGGAGGTTGACGTCGGCCACCTGGCGCAGTGCCTGGATGCCGGTCTTGGCGGACTCGGAGCCGATCAGGTCGCCCGGGCCGGGTGCCCCGCCGTCCGCACCACCGGTCAGCGGGAAGACGGGCGGGTTGACGGATGCCTCCAGGCCGAGGTCGTTGGCGCACTCGCCGACGAAGCGGACGACGTCCTCGGGGTCGGTGGAGCCGGCGACGACCTGGAGGCGGCGGCCGAAGACGGTGACCTCGGTGCCGGCGAAGGCGTGCTTGCCGGGGGCGTCGGGCAGGGCACGCAGCTTGTGTTCGAGCAGCAGCGCCAGTTCGGCCACGGAGCACGGCGCTTCGCCGTCGCAGTCGGGATCGTAGAGGGTGAACTCGCGCTGTACGTCGCCGATCTTGACGGTCAGGTCGACGGCGAGGTCGGGCAGCCGGTGGCCGAACGGCTTGGAGACGGTGCCGGACGGGTCGGGGCGGCCCTCGCCGACCGCGTGGACGCGGATCAGCCGGGAGCCGGCGTTGACGACGGTGGGGGCGTGGTGGTCGCCGGCCGGGTCCATGGACAGGCCGGTGAAGCTCTCGCGGGCCTGCCCCCGGGCGTCGTACACGTGCAGGTTGAAGGTGTCGTCGGGGTGGGGGGTGTCGTGGTCGACGGCCACGCGCAGGCCGTTGCCCCATACGCCGGGCTCCTTGGCGTGCACGTCCAGGACGTCGCTGTCGCTGTGTCCCTCGGTGGACTTCAGCGTGACGCGGGCGGCCTTTCCGCTGCGGGCCCTGGTGACACGGACGACGACGGCGACGGTGCCGCCGTTGCCGAAGAACTGGTGGACCGCGTAGCCGACCGCGCTGCGCGCGCTGAGGCCGCCGAAGCGCCGTTCGAACTCCGCGAAACTGGTGACGCGCACCGGCTCGTTGAGCGGGCCGCGCCGGGTGTGGCCGACGAACGCGGTCACCGACGTGGTCAGGGTCGAGATGGTGCGGGTGCTGCTGGGAAGCTCTTCGACGTAGACGCCGGGATACGTCGGCTTGGCGGCGCTCACCGAGCTCATCGGCTTTCCCCCTCCTGCCCCTGTCTCGGGCACCGGGCAATGGCACCAAGAGGCAGGCGGCAAAGAGACAGGTTCCGTTCCGGCGCGGCGGACGACCTCACGCAACCGGCCGGTCAACGCTGGGCGTGCACACGCATCGATTTCCCCCGCCAGATCCCCGACGGCGGTCGGCCGGCCGGGGCAAGCAACGCTTGTGACTCCTGATGCTCGTAGACGAATCAACCTTGAGGCACGGATACTTGGGGCATCAAGGTGCGTTCCGGCCACCCCAAAGAAAAGTTTCGTGAAGGTAAATACCTGGTTTTCACGCATCTCGCCCACATGTCATCGACAGCAGGCTCGAAGGATCTTCACAGACAATGCGGGGGCAATATGAAGATCATATCCTGACATGCCGGGAACCGCGTACGGAGGCCTCCGGAATTCCACCAAGCACGCATTCCGAGGTGGCGGATTCCGATGTTTACAGCGGCGCACTCGACAGGTCCGCCGGGCCGGACGGCGCGGCCGGCCCGGAGGCGACCGGTCCCGGGCGCCGGGCCGTCGTGCGGGAGAGTGAGGGGTGATGCCGCCGGCGACGAGCCCAAGCCGCCCGGCAGCGGCCGAGTCCGGCATCAAGACCGGGGACGAGCGACGCCGGGTACCGGCGCCGCGGCGCGCGGAGGTCTCCATGCCGACCGGGGTGAGTACGGAGTGGGACACCAGCTGTCGCCTCTGGTCGACCCGGATTCCAGGGGCTGCGGCTCGCCCGGAATCCGCAGGGTAGTTGGGCAACGCGGGAGCAGTAGAAGCCGGCCGCATCACCGCAACCGAGGAAGGCGGCGCCTACCCGTTTACCCGCGCCCGTGGAAGTGGGCATTGCTTCTCTGATTTCGCACTTCTGGCCAAAAGGAAGCAATTCGCCGCGGTTTACGGGGTGTTTACAGAAAGCCGGTTGCCCGAGCCGCGGGAGCATGCATTCATTGACGCCGCCCGGCCTTTTCCCGGGATCCCTCCCCGGCCGCCCGGAGCGCCGGACGACCAGACAGGAAAGGCAGTGACAGTGCCCCTCGCCGGAACCGGAACGGGAACGCCCCTACGCACTTCGACCACGGTGGTCGTGGTGGTCGCGCTGGCGCTGGCGCTGTTCTCCCTGAGCACCGTGGAGACGTTGCCGGTCGGTCTGCTTCCGCTGATCGCCGACGATCTGGGCGTGTCCAGTGCTTCGGCGGGCCGCCTGGTGACCGGATACGGAATGGTGGTGGCCGTCGCCTCGGTGCCGTTGACCCGCCTGGTCCGCCGTGTGCCGCGCCGTACGCTGCTGTGCGCGCTGCTGGCCTTGTTCGTCGCGGCGAATCTCGTCTCCGCCGTGGCCCCGGGCTACTGGATACTGCTCGCCGCCCGCGTCACGGTGGCGCTCACCCACTCGGTGTTCTGGTCGGTCATCGCCTCGACCGCCACCGCCCTCTTCGCTCCCGAGGTGCGCGGCCGGGTGGTCGCCGGGCTCTTCTCCGGTCTCTCCCTGGCCGCTGTGGTGGGTGTCCCGGCCGGCACGTGGCTGGGACAGCAGGCCGGTTGGCGGATCCCTTTCGTGGTGATGAGCGGGTTCGGCTTCCTCGCCCTCGTCGCGGTCGCCGTCCTCTTGCCGTCCCGGGCCGGCGAGGAGGGTGACGGCACGGCCGGCGCCGAACCCAGCCGCCGCCGGTTCCTGGTGCTGATGACGGCGACGGCCCTGGTCATCTGCGGCGTCTTCACCGGGTACACGTACATCACCGTCTTCCTCACCGACGTGACCGGTCTCCCCCGGTCAGCCGTGGCCCCCTTGCTCCTGGGCTCGGGCATCGCCGGGATCGCGGGCACGGGGCTTGCGGGCGCGCGTGTGGACCGCCGTCCCCGCGGCACCATGGTGCTGGCCGTGGCCCTGCTGACGGCGACGATGTTCGGGCTGTGCCTGCTGGGCGACCGGACCTTCGCGGCCGTCTGCCTGGTCGCGCTGCTCGGTTTCGCCATGTCCGCCATGACGACCGCGCTGCAGAGCAGGATCCTTCACGTGGCACCCGGGAGCACCGAGATCGCCTCGGCCGTCGGCTCGTCGGTGTTCAACGTCGGCATCGCCGGCGGCTCCCTCGTCGGCGGCCTGCTGCTGCCCACCGGTCTCGGGGTGCGGGGCGCGGTGCTCGTCGGCGGTGTGCTCGCGGTCGGCGGCCTCGTCGTACTGCTGTCCGAGTCATGGGTGGTGCGCCAGGGGGAACGGCGGGCCGCCGTCCGGGGCGGAGTGCCGGACATGTCGGCGTAACCGGCCGGGAGACGCCGTCAGCGGTGCGGTACCGGACGGGCGGTCACCCTTCCCGGCGGCCCGGGGGCACGATCGTGCAGGAGGGTGACTGCCGGGGTGGTGTCACGATGTCAGCGTGACGTGCCGGGCCATGTCGGTGGTGTCCACACACTCCTGGTACGGATTCGGGTCGCCCTGCTGTTCCTGGCAGCGCCACACGGAACCGTCCGCCTGCACCACGGTGACCGCTCCGCCCTCCCGCATGCCGGCCTTGGTGTAGGCCCCCGCCACCCGCAGGGCGACCCCGCACTCCCCGGCGCTGCCGGCCGACACCGCCAGCCCCGTGGCCCCGTCCGTTCCGCAGACCACGCGCGGCACCTCAGGACCGCCGGCCTCGGCGAAGGCCGCCGTCGGGGCCGCAAGCCCCAGCATGGCCACGCTCACCAGTGTTACTGCCCCCGCTGTTCCCATTCGGCTCATACGCAGATCCCATGGTCTCGGTAGTAATCCGTACGACGCTGCCACCGGTCCGAGGAGTGTTCCGTGGCGCCCACGGGCCAAGAACCGGGCACCGACCACGATGAGCCCGCCCACCGGACATCGCCACTCGAACACTCATATGGCCTACGGCGGGTGGGGGTGCGCGGTGCAAGGCAGTGGCTCGTCGCCGGTGAACCTGCCCCTCCGGGGCCCTGCGTGAGTCGCGCCGCCGGCTCAGGAGGCCGTGCAGGCCTCGAGTCGTCGGCGCCCAGACCGGAGGATTCTGTCGAAACTTTCGTCACCGAACTTCTGCGGTACCGGTTGACTCCACCCTCCCCTGCCCCTACCGTAACGCGGCACGTTCCCGAAAGACCTCCGAATGTTTCGAGACGGGAGCCGATGAGATGATCCGACGAAGGCCGAGACCACACCGCCTGCTGACAGCCGTACTCGCGGTCCTGGCGCCGCTGCTGGCCATGCTGACCCTGTCCGCACCGACCGCCCACGCGGCCTCCCTGACCGAGGTCACCGGCTTCGGCGCCAACCCGAGCAATCTGCGCATGTACGTCTACCGCCCGGACAGCGCGCCGGCCCGCCCCGCCGTCCTGGTCGCCGTGCACTACTGCACCGGCTCCGGACCGGCCTTCTACTCCGGCACCGAGTTCGCCTCGCTGGCCGACCGGTACGGCTTCGTCGTGATCTACCCCTCGGTGACCCGCAGCGGCGGCTGCTTCGACGTCTCGTCGCCGCAGGCCCTCAAGCGCGGCGGCGGCAGCGACCCGGTCGGCATCGTGTCGATGGTCACCTATGCCGAGCAGCACTACGGCGCCGACCCCAACCGCGTCTATGTCACCGGCGCCTCCTCGGGCGCGATGATGACCAACGTCCTGCTCGGCGACTACCCCGATGTGTTCAAGGCCGGAGCCGCCTTCTCCGGTGTGCCCTTCGGCTGCTTCGCCACGACCGACGGCTCCGGCTGGAACAGCGCCTGCGCCAACGGGACCGTGACCAAGACCGCCCAGCAGTGGGGCGACCTGGTCCGCGGCGCCTACCCGGGCTACAGCGGGCCCCGGCCCCGGATGCAGCTGTGGCACGGCACCGAGGACACCACGCTGCGCTACCCGAACTTCGGCGAAGAGATCAAGCAGTGGACCAATGTCCTCGGCGTGAGCCAGACGCCCGCGTCCACCGACCACCCGCAGTCCAACTGGACCTGCACCCGCTACGGCGGCACCGGAACCCAGGCCCCCGTCGAGGCGATCAGCATCCAGGGCGTCGGGCACACCCTGCCGGCCTCGGGCATGGCCGCACGCGCCATCTCCTTCTTCGGGCTGGACTCCGGAACCACCCAGCCGCCGACCGAGCCGCCCGCCCCGCCCGCCGGTGCCTGCAAGGTGACGTACTCGACCAGCACGTGGAACTCCGGGCTGACGGCCGCGATCACCGTGACCAACACCGGCACCCAGACGATCGACGGATGGGCGCTGACGTTCACCCTGCCGGCCGGACAGGCCGTCACCTCCGGCTGGAACGCCCAGTTCTCGCCTTCCAGCGGCACCGTGACCGCACGGAACGCCGCCTACAACGCCTCCCTGGCCCCGGGTGCCTCGACCACCCTCGGCTTCCAGGCCACTCACACCGGCGACACCTCGGCCCCGGCGTCCTTCAGCCTCAACGGCGCGACTTGTACGACGAGTTGACCCACCGCCCCGGCCGGAACGACGGGTGACGCACCTCTTCGTCATTCCCACGCGCCCGGACCGCCCTCCTGTCAGGAGGAGGGTCCGGGCGCTCGGGTCCGGCCTCGGGCACGAACGGTATCGCCGCGGGCCACGGCAGTGATAACTATCTGGCCGTCCACGAGTCCTTCGACAAGGCGACGCTGTCCAAGAAATCGAGCTCGATCCCCCGCCCGTGACGCTCGTGCGGCCGTCGCCGTGGGAGGGCCGTGAACTGCGCGGAGGCCGCCGTGAGTAGCGCGCTTGTCCCGTAGTCACCGCCGCGTCCACCGGGTCGGCACCCGTCACACCATCAGGCCACCTCCGCGCGACAGCCTCCGGAAGCACCGTGACCACTCGTAGAGTCGGCCCAGTTGACGGGAAGGAGACACGATGTTCCACGACATGACCGAACTGGCGCGGATCGGCCGTGTGTTGGAGGAGGCGCACTCTTTGCTGGAGGGTGAACACAAACGTCTGGAGCGGGAGTACGGACCGACACCGTACGACGCCGTCGCGGGCAGTCCCGCGCAGACGTTGCGCGGTGTCACGGACCTTTCCGGGGCCATGGCCACGGCGCTCAAGCAGTTCGCCCTGGCCGTCGGCTACTCCGTCCTCGGCCTGGACGAGCGAGCCGACCGCATGCTCAGAGTGGCACGGATGAAGCCCGTGGCCTTCCCGTCCGGCGCGGACCGCATGGCGCGTCCGCTCGGCGAGGACACCGTACGGGCGATGGAGCTGATCCGAGACCTCGGCTTCTTCCCCGAGGAGACCGCGGTCGCGACCGACGTGGCCCTCGCCGCCCCGCAGGCGACGTATCCGCCGGCCGACTGGAACGCGTACGAACGCGAGCGGCGCGACCGGTCCGAACGACAGTGACCCTGCGCCCCGACAGGCGGCCACGCCCCCTCCGGAGCCTCGTGGCACAGCCCGCGGCCAGGACCGCCGACGACGGACGACCCCGCCGTCCGGTCCCTGCGGCGAAGTGCCGCGCTCAGGCAACTGCCTTGCGCTGCCGCCTGAGGGGTTCTCCCACCCGGTGCAGGTGTGTCAGGGCCTCGCGGTAGGAGTCGATCAGGCTGGTCTCGTGGTACGGCACACCGACCTGTGCGCAGTACGCGCGCACGATGACCCGGGCGCGGCGCAGATGCGGGGTGGGCATGCTCGGGAAGAGGTGGTGCTCGATCTGGTAGTTGAGCCCGCCGAGCAGTACATCGGTGAGCCGGCCACCGCGGACGTTGCGCGAGGTGAGGACCTGGCGGCGCAGGAAGTCGGGCCGCTCGTCGCCGGTGAGCGTGGGCATGCCCTTGTGGTTCGGGGCGAAGGTGCAGCCCAGGTAGACACCGAAGAGGCACTGGTGCACGGCGAGGAACGCGACCGCCTTGCCGGGCGGGAGCACCACGAACAGCGCCGAGAGATAGGCGGCGATGTGCAGGAGGAGCAGTCCGGCTTCCAGCGTGCGGTGCTTCATGGACGGCGAGCGCAGCGCCCGCACGCTCGCGACGTGCAGATTGAAGCCCTCAAGCGTCAGCAACGGGAAGAACAGCCATGCCTGATGGCCGCCGATGAGACGGGCCAGGCCCCGGCTTTCGCGTGCCTGGGCGGTGGACCACACCAGGATGTCCGGGGCGACATCCGGGTCCAGCTCCTCGTGGTTGGGGTTGGCGTGGTGGCGGGTGTGCTTGTTCATCCACCAGCCGTAGCTCATGCCGATCCCCAGGTTGCCGAAGAGCCGGCCCCATGTCCGGCTCGGCCGGCCGCGCCGGAACACCTGGCGATGCGCCAGGTCGTGGGCGACCAGCGCGGTCTGGCCGTACATCAACGCGAGGAAGGCGGCCACCGCGAGCTGCCACCAGCTGTCCCCGAGCGCGAGGAAGGCGCCCCAGCCCGCCGCCGTCAGCGCGACGACCAGCCCGAGCCGTGCCGCGTAGTAGCCGGGGCGGCGCCGCATCAGTCCCGCCTCGGTGATACGGCGGGACAGCCGGGAGAAGTCACTCCCGGCTCCGGCTCCGGCTCCGGCTCCGGCTCCGGGGACAGGGGAAGGCTCGGCGGGCGCCGTGATCAGGGCCGCGGTCTGCGGGGAAATCGTCATGACACCGAGTCTCGGGATTCCCGTCCCCGCGGGACAGCCTGCCAGTCACCGCTTCGAACCGGGGGATTGCCCCCGGGCCGCCGGGGTGGTGTCACCCCTCCACCCCCTCTGACCTGCGCCTTTCGAGAGGGCGTGCCGAGCTGCACCGCGCCGGGGCGAGGCGGCGAACCCGAGGACCGAGGCGGCGGCCGGAGCCCGTGGGGTCAGTGGGTCAAGGCGGGCAGCGGGGCGGCCGGGCTGACGGGCGGGCCCAGCCGGTCGGCTCCCTGCGGTACGGGCACGGCGGCGAACATGGCGTCCTGCCGGGCCTGGAGCTCCTTCTTCCGGGCCGGGGTGGTGGAGGGCAGGCGCTGCTCCTCGTACAGCAGGTGGGTGACCTCCTGGGCGTGCTTGCTGGCCGGGGTGTGGAACTGGACCTCGAAGAGCTGCCCGGAACGCGGGGCGCGCCAACCGGTGTTGAGGCCCTTGTAGCCGCTGGACCGGCCCCAGGTGTTGGACCACTTGGTGTTGTCGTTGCCCCAGGCGGACAGGACGGCGGACGCGGTGGCGACGCCGTCGGTGTAGGCGGCGTCCTGCCACTGGAGGGTGTAGCGGACGGCGTCGCTCAGCCTGGCCAGGACTCCCTGCACGTTCTGCTCGGGGTGTTCCTTGAGGGACGTGGCGACCTTTCGCTTGAGGGAGTCGGGCGACTTCAGACGGTGCTCGAAGCCGACCAGCTCCGCGCCCGACGCGAGGGCGGCGGCGCGCACGTCCACGGTGATCGACCGCTCGGCCTCCTTCGTCCGGTCGACGTAGGTGTCCACCTTCGCGTTGTCGGCGGCGTTCAGCGTGAGCCCGCCCTCCCCTTTCCAGCCGCCGGCGTCGCCGGGGGCCGCGGCCGCCGCCGGCCCGGCCCCGAGGGCCAGCGCGGTGGCGAGCGCCGCCGTGAGCAGGCCCCGGCCGATGGTGGGTGCGGTGGTCGTGCTGTTCGTCATGGGCTGTGCCTTCACCTTGCTGGGATGACTTGGTGACAGACACAACCGGCCCGGCCTCCGGACGGTTACTGCCTCGGCCCGAACACGAAAGGCGGTTCACCGCCGTCGGCGCGGCCGGGCCGTCCGACGTCCCCGACCCACGGCTCGCGGCGGACCGGTTCGTCGCGCCGGCCTTCGGCGTCACGCCGCACGGGCCCGGTTCCGCGCATGCCGCGGAGGGCTCCCGCGTCCGGCCGCGGGGCGTCGAGGGAGTGCGGACCATTCTCCGGGCGTACCGGACCCTGAAGGGGCCTTGGGCGGCGCGGGAGAACAGTGCGCCGTCAGCCCCACCGCCGGTTCATCGGGCGCGGCGGCGCAGCAAGGCCCACAGGGCGCCGCCGAGGAGGAGGACCGCCGCCACGCCGACGGCCAGGCCCGTCGGCGGCAGGCCGGAGTCGTGCCGGGGCTCGGCCGCGGCGGCCGGGGAGGGCGGTTCGGCGGTCGTCTTCGAGGGCTTGGGGGTGGGGGCGTCGCCGGAGGCGGGCAGCGGCCGGATGTACGCCGGCACGGTGTTCCGGTCCGCGGGTCCGGGCCGCCCCCGGCCGAGCACCACGACCTGCCGGGCCCGGGCGACCCCGTAGCCGAGGTACTTGCTGAGCTTGTCGACGGGCCAGGTCCGGCCCGCGGTGTCTTCCAGAACGCGCCAGACCTGTGCGGCCGTCCAGTCCCGGTGCCTGGACCACACCAGCGCCGCCTGCGCCGACACCAGGGCGGCGGCCGCCGCGGTACCGTCGCCGTCCGCGCAGTACCGGCGGAAGCCGGTGTCGCACCAGCGGGGTATGTCCACTCCCGGGGCGGCGATGTCGACGGCGTCCCCGTACTGGGAGGTGGGGGCGACCGTGCCGGTGTGGTCGATGGCGGCCACTCCGACGACCTCGTCGTACGCTGCCGGGTACTGCGGCTTGTTGCCCTCCTTCGCGTTGTCCCCGACACCGGCGAACATCAGCACGCCCTTCTTGACCGCGTATTCGAGCGCCTGATGGTCGTAGTCGCTGCCGATCACGTACTGGTTGCCGACGGTGATGTCGATGACCTGCGCGCCCGCGTCGACAGCGGCCTTGATGGCGGTGGACAACGGGTAGTTGGGGTCGGGGAGTTCGTCGTGGCGGACCGGTGGCACCCGGATCGGAATGATCTTCACGCCGGGGGCGAGGCCCTTGATCCCGCCGCCGCGCCCCGTGCCGGCGATGAGTTCGGCGGCCGTGGTGCCGGCGCCGGTGGTGTCGCGGGTGTCCGTGACATCTCCGCCGACCAGCCCGGCCGCGGCCAACGCGTCCTTCCCCGGCAGGACTTGCCCGCGCAGTGAGGGTGTTTCGGGGTTCACCCCCGTGCCGATGACGGCGACCTTGATGCCCTCGCCGGTGCTGACCTTCCCTATGGCGTCGGCGCCCATGGCGCCGAGGTACCACTGTCGGGGAGCCGTGTCCGCCGCGTCGGCGAAGGGTGCCGGGCCGGCCGCGACGAGGAGCGCGGCGGCGGCCAGGGTACGGAGAAACGCTCGGTGCATGGCCCTATTGGATCACTGGGGCCGTGGCATGCGCGGAGGGGGCGACGGGCCGTTGTCCTGGTCCGCGCCACCGCGGCAGGGGGCCGGGCCGGGCGGGGCGGCGGCGGAGCCGGGCGAGGCCGAGGTCCGCCGCCGGGAGGCCCGCACCCGCTCCCTGGGGGATCGGGGCGGGCCTCGAGTGGCGGACTCAGCGGCTGACGTGCACCGTGGCCGACGCCGTCGCGCTCGTGTGCAGATCGTCGCCCGGCCAGCTGACGGTGTAGGTCACCTGGCGCCGGGTGCGCGGCAGGTCGTCGATGGCGAAGGTGCCGTCGGCGGCGACGGTCACCGACGACAGGGTGCCGGTGCCGAGCCGGTCCGTGCGCTTCACGGTGAGCATGGCCCGCTCGGGCAGTGCCTTGCCTTGTGCGGTGAACGTACCGGTGAGGTGGACGCCCCCGCTCATGGTGGCCTCTTCCGGCCCCGCCAGCGTGATCGAGGCGGGCGCCTTGCCGACCGTCACGGCGTGGGTGACGTCGGTGGCGGGACGGTGGGTGAGGTCGCCGAGGAACGACACCCGGTACGTGGCCCCGCCGACCAGGTCGGGCTCGTCCAGGACGGTGAAGGTGCCGTCCTCCTTGACGGTCGCCGTGCCGAGCTGGTGGGTGCCGTTCGCGTCCTCGCGCACGGCGGTCACCTTCAGTGGCTGGGCGGGAGCGGGCCCGTCCCACTCCAGCCGGCCGCGCACCGACAGCGGCTCACCCGCGACGGCTGAGGAAGGGCTGTGGGTGAGGTCGCCGGTGAAGCGGGTGTCGTACTGGACGGCCGGCGGCTGGATGATGTGCAGCCAGTACTCCTGGCCGGTGCCGCCCCGGGTGACCGCGAAGAGCCGTGAGCCGTCCTGGGACCAGGCCAGGCCGCGCGGGGCGACGCCGTTCCCGTCGAGGCTGCCCTCGAAGGCGAACTCCAGCGGCGGCGTGCCGTCGGCCGGGTCGGCGCTCTGCACCAGCAGGTCGGGGGTGCTGCCGGTGGCCTGGGCGCCCCGGGCGATGTACGTGCCGTCGCCGCTGAAGGCGACCGCGGTGGATGTCGCGCCGGCGGGCAGCGCCTGGTACTGGCCGGACGCGTCCGACAGGTCGCCGGCGTTCAGCAGCCGGGTGCCGGCGGTGGCATCGGCCACGGCGACCTTGGTGCCGTCCGCGCTCGCCGCCATGTCCTTCAGGTCGAGGGCGCCCTTGCCGTCGCCGTCCGCGAACCGGCGGGAGGCGTCCCGCACCGGGGTGGTGCCGCTGACGTCGAACGAGGCGAGGAACGGGTTCGGGGCGTCGCTCTCCTTGGGCTGGCCCATGAGGAGACGGTTCTGCCCGCGTGCCCCCGGGGCCAGTTGGAGCCGGCCGACGTCGTTCCAGCCGGTGGAGTTGACCGCGCCGTCGGCGAGCATGTTCAGGGCCGTGGAGGCGGTGGCGCACTGGTAGCTCTGGTAGACGTAGGCGCTCGTGCTCCACACCTTGCTCCCGGTGAAGACGAGTTGCCGGCCGCAGGTGTCGTAGGCCGCTCCGTACCCGCCGTTCTCCTGGAGCGTGCCGGTGTCGTAGGTGATGACGCGTCCACGCTCGCCCACGTACAGCGTCGCGGCGTCCTCGCTGAGGGCCACGCCCGATATCCCGAACTCACGCTGGAGCGTGTCGACTTTCCGGCCGCTGAAGTCGTAGACCAGTACCGTGCCGTTGGAGTTGGTGTCGCGCTGGTCGGCGATGTAGACGCGCTGGTGCACCGAGTCGACGGCCAGGCCCGAGTACGACCCGATCGGCAGCTTGGCCACCGCGTCGGAGGCCGCCGCGTGGGCCGCGGGCGCGGCGGCGACGGTCAGTCCGGTCCCGGCGAGCACGGCGGCGAGCAGGGTGGCCGCGAGACGTCTGGGTCGCTGTGCTGTATCCAACTGTTCCCCCCACAGGCTGAGTAGAGCACCTCACCGGTGTCGGTGAGACGCCTGTGAAGCCCATGAAACAGGTGTGAAGATCGCTTGGGCAAGGGGGCGCGCCCGACCGGTCCCTGGGGCCCCTTCCGTCAACTCCCCAGCGGCTCCCCCGCGTCGGGCGGCATCTCGGCGGACATCGCCGACGGCCCGGCAGCGCGCCCCCGCCACCCGGCCCCGCACAGGCGGCCGGATCCTCAGCGGTTGGCCGCCTCGACGGTGGCCAGGTCCTCACCGGTGAGTTCCGCGACACGGTGCGCCGGCACACCGGCCGCCAGGGCACGGGCGAGCAGGGTGTCACGGCCGTCGGTGCAGGAGCGGTAGCCCAGCAGTTCCTCCTCCAGCCGCGCCAGGTCCGGCGGGGCGGTGTGGTGGCGCAGCCGGCTCAACTCCTCCTCGCCGAGCGGCACGGACAGCCGCTCGGCGTCCTCGGGGACGGCCGCCGCCTCCTCGGGCGGTACCAGCCGCAGGTCCGGGGACGTCTCGGTGACCCCCTGGGCCTGGAGCCAGGCCCGTACCGCCGGTGTCTCCAGGCAGGCCAGGTCACCGACCACCGCCGGCGGCACACCGGGCGCGGCCGTCGCTTCGGACTTCAGTACGAGACAGGCGTCGTCGGTCATCGTCTACTCCTCCCGTGGGGGGCTTGTCGGCACGGCACCCGTATACCCGCGTTCGCCGCGCATGGTCATCTTCGATCCGGACCTGGCGGAACGCGCGCACATGGTCCAGTCCGCCGCCGGGTGCCCTGTACTGCGGCAGGGCCGCTCCGCCCGGCGAATTGGTCTAGTCCCTTTTTGGTCCAGACCATTGACCCGCCTGTGTGGGGGCGCTATCCCAGTAGTCGGCACCACCCTCCCCGCGCAAGAACTTTGGCCACCCCCTCCACACACCGGGACTGACATGAGACTCGTGCGTTCCTTCCGCGCGGCACTCACCGCGGCCGCCACCACGGCGGCCGCGGTGGGCCTCGCCCTCGCGGGAACCGGCGCCGCCGAAGCCGCGACGCCCCTGCCGAACCACGTTTTCGCCCCCTACTTCGAGGCCTGGACCGGCGAGAGCCCCGCCGCCCTGTCCGCCCAGTCGGGCGCCAAGCACCTGACGATGGCGTTCCTCCAGACCGCCGCCAAGGGCTCCTGCACGCCGTACTGGAACGGCGACACGAGCATGCCGGTCGCCGCCTCGACCTTCGGCGCCGACATCAAGACGATCCAGGCGGGCGGAGGCGATGTCATCCCCTCGTTCGGCGGGTACACGGCCGACACCACCGGCACCGAGATCGCCGACAGCTGCACCGACGTCCAGCAGATCGCCGCCGCGTACGAGAAGGTCATCACCACCTACGACATCTCGCGGCTCGACATGGACATCGAGGTGGACTCGCTCGACAACTCCGCCGGCATCGACCGCCGCAACAAGGCCATCAAGCTGGTGCAGGACTGGGCGGCGGCCAACGGGCGCAAGGTGGAGATCTCCTACACGCTGCCCACCACCACGCACGGCCCCGCGGAGAACGGCGAGGCGCTGCTGCGCAACGCGGTGAGCAACGGCACCCGGGTCGACGTCGTGAACCTCATGACGTTCGACTACTACGACAACCAGCCCCACGACATGGCGAAGGACACCCAGACCGCCGCCCAGGGCCTGTACGACCTGCTCGCCGAGCTGTATCCGGCCAAGACCCCGGCCCAGCTGTGGAACATGGTCGGTGTCACCGAGATGCCGGGCGTCGACGACTTCGGCAAGGCGGAGACGTTCACCCTGGCCAACGCGCGGACCGTGTACGACTGGGCGGTCGCCAAGGGCATCAACACCCTGTCCTTCTGGGCGTTGCAGCGGGACAACGGCGGCTGCGCGGGCGGGGGCGCCGCGGACAACTGCTCGGGCATCGAACAGAACACATGGGACTTCACGCGCATCTTCGCGCCGTTCACCAGCGGCGGGCCCACCAACCCGGCCAACGACTTCTCGGTGGCCCTCAGCCCGGCCTCCGGGTCCGTGACGGCCGGCCAGTCCGCGACGGCCACGGTGAGAACGGCCGTGACGAAGGGCGACGCCCAGGACGTGAAGCTGAGCGTCAGCGGCGCCCCGGCGGGTGTCACCGCCTCCCTCAGCCCGGCCTCGGTCACCGCGGGCGGCTCCTCCACGCTCACCCTGGCCACCACCTCGGCCGCGGCGTCGGGCACGTACACGGTGACCGTCACCGGCACGGGCGCCTCGGGCAGCCACTCGGCGGCCTACTCCCTGACCGTCACCGGCGGCTCCGGGAACCAGTGCACGGCCGCTCCGTGGGCCAAGGACGCGGTGTACACCGGGGGCCAGCAGGTCTCGTACAAGGGTCACACCTGGAAGGCCAAGTGGTGGACGACGGGTGAGGAGCCCGGCACCACCGGCCAGTGGGGTGTCTGGCAGGACCTCGGCGCCTGCTGAACCGGCCACCCCCGCCCGGGTGTGCCCCGGGCGGGGGTGGACGATACGTCCGGTCGGCCGGGACCGCCCGCCGGCCGGTCCCGGCGTCGGGCGCCGGCGCTGCCGAGGTGGTCGCCTCCCACCTGAACGGCCCGTTTGCGGTAGGTGCGGCGGGGGACCCAGCGACTCATGACGACAACACCACCTCGCCGGACGCGGCGGGACATGGTTCCGCGGCTCCTGGACAGTGTCGAACGACGGCCGAGCGGCGATGCGGTGATCGACGCGCTCGGCCGGGGCGTGCGAGCCCTGCCGCTGCGCGGCGTCCGGGACCTGCTGCACGGCAGGTGGCTGGGCCACCCGGTCCACCCGCTGCTGGTGCAGGTGCCGGTCGGCAGCTGGCTGTCCGCCGCGGTGCTGGACCTGCGCCCCGGCCGGGCACGGGAGGCGGGCTCGCTGATCGCCGTCGGTCTGGCCGCCGCCGCCCCGGCCGCGCTGGCCGGAGCCGTCGACTGGGCGGAGCTGCACCGCCGCCAGCAGCGCGTCGGTCTGGTGCACGCGCTGGCCAACACGGCGGCCGTCGGACTCTACGCCGCCTCGCTCGCCTGCCGTGTCAAAGGCCGCACGAAGGCCGGCCGCGGCCTCGGCTTCCTGGGGCTGACGGCAGTGGCGACCGGCGGCCTACTGGGCGGCCACCTCGCCTACCGGCAGGCCGCCGGCGCCAACCACGCGGAAGAGGTCCCGCAGGTCGTCTCGGCAGGCTGGCACCGGATCGGGTCCGTGACCGAGTTCCCGGCCGGCCGGCCGGCACGGCGCGCCGTGGACGACGTCCCGGTTCTGGTCGTCCGCGAAGCCGACGGGACCTTCCACGCGCTGGCCGAGCGGTGCAGCCATCTCGCGGGACCGCTGTCCGAGGGCACCCTCGACGGCGGATGCGTCCGGTGCCCCTGGCACGGCAGCGTCTTCCGCCTCTCGGACGGCTGGAACGTGCACGGCCCGGCCACTTCTCCCCAGCCCGTCTTCGACACCCGCGTGGTCGACGGCCACCTCGAGGTGCGCCTGCGGGATCCGGACCAGGATCCGGGCACGGCGGAGGACGACACGGCCCAGTGAGCCGGCGCCCGCACTCGGCGGCCGAGTGTCGCTCAGCCGCGGCCCGCCCTCGACCCCCGGTACGCCGCGCGGCGGACGGCGGCGAGGGCGGGGCCGGGAGTGAAGCCCCGGGCGTCGTGCGCGTAGATGTCGAAGCCCACGCTCTCCTTCGGTCCGGCCGGCAGCGCGGAGCGCACGGTGAGCACGGCGAACGGCCGCCAGGAACGGCCGGCAGCCCCGGCGCACAGGTCGAGGACGAGCGGTCCGGCGGCCAGCGCCCGCGCCAGACTCGCCGGGTCACCGGGCACCGGCGCCCGCCCGGACCGACGGGGAAAGGCCGCCAGGGCACAGGAGCGGCCGCCCACCCGGTAGGGCAGGAGGCTGGAGTACGGCCCGCCCAGCGCGTCGGCGCGGGGCCGCGGCACGTGGCGGGCCAGGCGGCCCCGGCCGCTGCTCGTCAGCAGCAGATCGAGATCCCGGCCGGGACCGTCGGCCCGGTCCACCCGTACGGCCAGTCCCAGGGCGTCGGGCAGGCCCCGGGGCAGCCCGGCCGCCCGGGACAGCCGCACGGTGGCGGTGAACCGGCCGGGTCCCGCCAGCCACGGCGCGCCCCAGCGCTCACCGCCGGCCGGCACCTCCACCTCACCCGCGCACGTCAGCCCGTGCGGGTGCAGCGCGGGTGCCCCGCGCAGCCCGGCCAGCAACCGGAACGCCGTTTCGACCCCTCGGACCTGCCATGACGCCGCCGGCTCACGGTCCGGCCGGGCCTGCGCGCTTCTCGGCATGGTCACCCTGTCCTCGCTGTCCCCTGGGCCCTCCGTCGGCGGCGCTTCCTCCGCTGGTCCCATCGGGTACCCCGGGACCCGGCTCCCACCACATGTGACACCCGACACCCTTGAAGGTCATACGGACCGTCGCCGTCCGGCTCGCCGTGCCGCAACGGCGTGTCGCGGGCGTGCGGCGGGGGGAGGTTTTGTGTGGCGGGGACCAAGCGGGTTAGCCTGCGGCGTATTTCTCATCACGCAGTTCCGTGAAATGCGGAAATGCACGACGTTGGGGCCCCTTGCGGGCCACCGGGGTGTTCGGGTCCTCACCGCCGAGGGCCCTTGGGGAGCGGGACGAGGTTGCGCATGACCAGCGACAAGTCCGAGACGGTCGACGCCGCGCCGGGCAACCAGGAGCTGCGGCAGCTCCTGGCGGGCCTGACCGCCGTGCGGGACGGCGACTTCGGGACGCGCCTTCCGGAAGACGCCCATGGTCTCATGGGTGACATCGCGACCGTGTTCAACGGCATGGTCGACCAGTTGTCCGTGTTCACCTCCGAGGTGACCCGGGTGGCCCGGGAAGTGGGCACCGAGGGGACGCTCGGCGGGCAGGCGGAGGTGCCCGGGGTCTCCGGGACCTGGGCCGACCTGACCGACTCGGTCAACGCCATGGCCGGGAACCTCACCACCCAGGTCCGCGACATCGCCCAGGTGGCCACGGCGGTGGCCAAGGGCGACCTGTCGCAGAAGATCGACGTGCCCGCGCGCGGGGAGATCCTCCAGCTGAAGAACACCGTCAACACGATGGTGGACCAGCTCTCCGCGTTCGCCGACGAGGTCACCCGCGTCGCCCGCGAGGTCGGCACCGAAGGACGCCTCGGCGGCCAGGCGAAGGTGCCGGGGGTCGCCGGTGTGTGGCGGGACCTGACCGACTCGGTCAACTTCATGGCGGGCAACCTCACCAGCCAGGTCCGCAACGTCGCCCAGGTGACGACGGCGGTGGCCAAGGGCGACCTCTCGCAGAAGATCACCGTCGACGCCCGCGGCGAGATCCTGGAACTGAAGAACACCATCAACACGATGGTCGACCAGCTCTCCGCCTTCGCCGACGAGGTCACCACGATGGTCGACCAGCTCTCCGCCTTCGCCGACGAGGTCACCCGGTCGAGGCCAAGGGCGAGGTCGCCGCGCTGGCGGACGTGATCAACACGATGGTCGACACGCTTTCCGCCTTCGCCGACGAGGTCACCCGCGTCGCCCGCGAGGTCGGCACCGAGGGGCGCCTCGGCGGCCAGGCCCACGTGCCGAACGTGGCGGGCACCTGGAAGGACCTCACCGACAACGTCAACTCCATGGCGAACAACCTCACCGGCCAGGTGCGCAACATCGCGCTGGTGACGACCGCGGTGGCCAAGGGCGACCTGTCGAAGAAGATCGACGTGGACGCGCGGGGCGAGATCCTGGAGCTGAAGACGACCATCAACACGATGGTGGACCAGCTCTCCGCGTTCGCCGACGAGGTCACCCGCGTCGCCCGTGAGGTCGGCACCGAAGGGCGCCTCGGCGGCCAGGCCGAGGTGGAGGGCGTCTCGGGCACCTGGAAGCGGCTCACGGAGAACGTCAACGAGCTGGCCGGCAACCTGACCCGTCAGGTACGGGCGATCGGCGCGGTCGCCAGCGCCGTGGCCGAGGGAGACCTGACCCGCTCGATCACCGTGGAGGCCTCCGGCGAGGTCGCCGAGCTCAAGGACAACATCAACTCCATGGTGGAGTCCCTGCGCGAGACCACCCGGGCCAACCAGGAGCAGGACTGGCTCAAGACCAACCTGGCGCGCATCTCCGGCCTGATGCAGGGCCACCGGGAGCTGCCGGTGGTGGCCGAGCTGATCATGGAGGAGCTGACGCCGCTGGTGGCGGCCCAGTACGGCGCGTTCTACCTCTCCGAGGACGGCGACCGCGGCCCGGAGCTGCGGCTCGTCGGCTCGTACGGCAGACCGGACGACGATCAGCGGCCCGCCCGCTTCCCCGTGGGGCGCTCGCTGGTCGGCCAGGCCGCCCGCAGCCGCCGTACCATCACCGTCGACGCGCTGCCGCCGGGCTACGTCACGATCTCGTCCGGGCTCGGCCAGACGGTCCCGACCGCGCTGATCCTGCTGCCGATCCTGTTCGAGGACCAGGTCCTCGGGGTGATCGAGCTGGCGTCGGTCACCGCCTTCACCGCGATCCACCGGGACTTCCTGGAGCAGCTGCGCGAGACGCTCGGCGTGAACCTCAACACGATCGTGGCGAACGCCCGCACCGACGAGCTGCTGGACGAGTCGCAGCGGCTGACCGCCGAACTCCAGGCCCGCTCCGCCGAGTTGCAGTCCCAGCAGGAGGAACTGCAGCGCTCCAACGCCGAGCTGGAGGAGAAGGCCACCCTGCTCGCCTCGCAGAACCGCGACATCGAGGCGAAGAACCTGCAGATCGAGCAGGCCCGGCAGGAACTGGAGGCCCGCGCCCAGCAGTTGTCGCTGGCCTCGAAGTACAAGTCGGAGTTCCTGGCCAACATGAGCCACGAGCTGCGCACCCCGCTGAACAGCCTGCTGATCCTGGCCCAGTTGCTGGCCCAGAACCCGTCGCGCAACCTGACCCCGAAGCAGGTCGAGTACGCCGGGATCATCCACTCGGCGGGCAGCGACCTGCTCCAGCTGATCAACGACATCCTGGACCTGTCGAAGGTCGAGGCCGGCAAGATGGACGTCGCCCCGGAGCGGGTGCCGCTGCGCCAGCTGATCGACTACGTGGAGGCCACCTTCCGGCCGATGACGTCCCAGAAGGGGCTGGAGTTCGCCGTCAGCACCGCGCCGGGCGCGCCCGCCGACCTGCTGACCGACGACTCCCGGCTGCGGCAGATCCTGCGCAACCTGCTGTCGAACGCGGTGAAGTTCACCGAGCAGGGCCGCGTCGAGCTGGCCATCGAGTCGGCGGCGGACGAGGAGGTCCCGGACGGTGTCGTGCGCGGAGGTGCCGTCGTGGCGTTCCGGGTACGGGACACCGGCATCGGCATCCCGGAGCAGCACCTGGAGACGATCTTCGGGGCGTTCCAGCAGGCGGACGGCACCACGAGCCGCAAGTACGGCGGGACCGGTCTCGGTCTGTCCATCACCCGGGAGATCGCGCATCTGCTCGGCGGCGCCGTCGCGGTGGACAGCACTCCCGGCCGGGGCAGCACCTTCACGCTGTACCTGCCGGTGGCCCGCCCGGACTTCGAGCAGTTGCTCGGCAGCGGCCGGCGCGCGCCGAAGGAACCGGCCGAGCTGCAAGTGGCCGCCGCGTCCGCCCAGGACAGCGCGGCACCGCAGTCCTCCCCTGCCCGGCAGCGGGCGCGCCGGCTGCTCGTGGTGGAGGAACGGCCGCGCGGGCTGCTGACCCTGGTCGCCGAGAGCGTGGTCGCGGAAGTGGCGCGGCACAGCCCGGACGAGGGCTCCCCGCTGCCCGCCGTGGAGGTCATCACCGCCGTGGGGGCGCAGGAGGCGGCGGGCGCGCTGGCCGCCGAGCCGTGCCACTGCGTGGTGCTGGACCTGGACATGCCTGACGGGGAGGCGAGCCGGTTCCTTCAGGCCCTGCAGGGCGATTCGGGGCTGGCGGGCGTGCCGGTGCTGGTCCACAGCGGCCGCCGGCCGGAGGTGGCCAGGGACGAGGCGTTGCGCTCGCACCTGGACAACGGGGCGCTGGAGTTCCTGTCCAGCCTGGACGAGCTGCGCGAGCGCATCGCGCTGCACCTGTCGGCCGAGGAGCCCGGGGACGTGCTGTCCCTGGTCCGGGCCGAGGACCGGCAGGACCTCGCCCCGCCGGTCGACGACAGTTTCCGGGGCCGTACGGTCCTGGTCGTCGACGACGACGCGCGCAACCTGTTCGCGCTGAGCGGGATCCTGGAGATGTACGGATTCCGGGTGCTGCACGCGGAGAACGGGCGCAAGGGCATCGACACGCTGCTCGGCAACCCCGACATCGCGATGGTGCTGATGGACGTGATGATGCCGGAGATGGACGGCTACACGGCCACCTCGGAGATCCGCAAGCTGCCGCAGTACGCCGATCTGCCGATCATCGCCGTCACGGCCAAGGCGATGCCCGGCGACCGGGAGAAGTCCCTGGCTTCGGGCGCGAGCGACTACGTCACCAAGCCCGTCGACACCCACGACCTCATCGCCTGCGTCCGGCGCTGGCTGTCCGCGTGAGCGCGCGAGCGCGTTCGCGCCGAGGAGTACCCCTATCGTGAGCACGACCGAGCAGTCACACGAGCCGGAGGGCGTCGAGCTGCGTCCCGAGCCGTCCGCTTTTGTCGAGCGGCCGGCCGCCGGCGATCCGGTGCCGTCGGATCTGGCCGGGGTCTCCCCCACGTCCCCCGTGGGCAGGCTCGCCGCCACCGTGGAGCGGCTGCGCCGCGAGGTACGCGCCGCGCAGGTGGAGGCGGAAGGCAGGGCGCTGATAGAGCTGGCCAAGGGCATCCTGGTGGAGCGGCTGGGCTGTGGTCCGGCGCAGGCCGCCCGGCAGCTCGCCGAGCTGACCGAGCAGGCCGGGGTGACTCCGCTGGAGTTCGCGGTGGAGGTCATCAACCAGGCCGCCCGTGACCGGTTGTCGGAGATCACCAACAGCTTCCTGGCCGCCACCGCGGACAGCGTGGAGCGTGACGCCGCGGCCGTGCGGCTGCGGGCGGCGGAGAGCGGGGCGCTGGCCGCGGACGACACCCAGGCCGTCGCCGAATCCCTGCTGGAGCACGCACTGCGCCCGCTCGGCGCGGTGGCCGTGGCCGTCTGGGCCGCGGGTGCCGACGGCTCGCTGACCCTCGCCGGCAGTGCCGGGTTCTCCCCGGCGGAGGCCACCCGATGGCGTTATGTGCCGCCGGAGGTGGCGACGGTGGCGCGCCGGGGCCTGACCGAGCGCACCGGTCAGTGGTTCGGCTCCCTCGCCGAGACGGGGCTGCCCACCATCGGCCGGAACCTGTACCCGGACGGCGGCCGGGTGGCGGTGCCCGCGGGCACCGGGGGCCGGATCCACGGGGTGCTGGAGATCGCCTGGCCGGGCCCGCTGGAACCCCAGCCGTCGGGCGTCGTCCGGCAGGTGGACGCCCTCGCCGAGCTGTGCGCGCACACCCTGGAGACGTACACGCCGCGCCGGGACCCCGAACAGGAGCCCCGCGTCCTGCCCGACACCGCCGAGCTGATGGACCTGGCGGACGGGCTGCACGACCCGGCCCTGGTCCTCGTGCCGCACCTCGACGACTCGGGGCAGCTGGTCGACTTCCGCATCCAGCACATCAACAACCACTTCCTGGATCCGGCGGGCCGGCCGCGGGCGGTGGTCAACGGGGCGCTGCTGCTGGAGGCGTACCCGATGGCCGCGGGCAAGAGCGAGCTGTTCCACCGGGTGGAGCGGGTGTACGCCACGGGCGAGCCGTTCCGGGCCCGCCGCATGCAGCTGACCTCGCTGGTCGACCAGGTGTCGCTGTCGGCGGTCGCGGACATCAGCATCAGCCGGCACGGCAACAGCGTGCTGCTGATCTGGCGCATCGAGGACGAGACGGCGCGCCTGGCGAGCTTGCTCCAGCACGCCCAGCGCCTGGGCCGTATCGGCGGGTTCGAGGAGAACCTGCTCACGGGCGAGATCACCTGGAACGACCAGCTGTTCCACCTCTACGGCCGGCCCCCGACGAGCACGCCCGTCCCGCTGGAGGACCTGCCCGCGTACGCGCACCCCGACGACGCCGTGCCCCTCGGCCGGTTCCTGCGCACGGTGCTGCACCACCGCCGGCCCGCCTCGGCGGCCTTCCGGTTGCAGCGGCCCGACGGCGTCACCCGGCACATCCGGGTGGTCGCCGAGCCGGTGCTGGACACCGACGGCCGGCTGTTCGTCGTACGGGGTGCCTATCAGGACATCTCCGCACAGCACTGGACAGAGGTGGCGCTCGCCGCGACCCGGGACCAGCTCGCCCACACCGAGCAGCAGGCCGCCGAGCGCAACCGGCTGACCCTGCAGTTGCAGCACGCCATCATGCCGCCGACCCGGACACCGCTGACGGTGCCGGGTCTGGAGGTCGCGGTGCGCTACCGCCCGGCGGAGACCGAGCACTTGGTGGGCGGCGACTGGTACGACGCGGTGGTGCTGCCGTCCGGGCTGGTGCTGATGTGCGTGGGTGATGTCGCGGGCCATGGCATCGAGGCGGCCACCAGCATGGTCGTCCTGCGCAACGCGCTGCGCGGTCTCGCCGTGACGGGTGCCGGTCCGGGCCAGCTGCTGTCGTGGCTGAACATCGTGGCGCACCATCTGACCGGCGCGGTCACCGCCACGGCGGTCTGCGCGCTGTACGACCCCGACCGGCACACCTTGCGCTGGGCGCGGGCGGGCCATCTGCCGCCGGTCCTGGTACGCGGCTCGGAGGCGGCGCCGTTGCCGCTGGTCAAGGGCCTGCTGCTGGGTGCTCTGCCGGAGGCCGTCTACGAGGAGGCCGAGCTGGAGTTCGCGCCGGAGGACACCCTGCTGCTGTACACCGACGGTCTGATCGAGCGCCGGGACCGCTCGGTGGAGGAGTCCCTGGCCCATCTGCTGACCGCGGCCCGCACGGCACCGAAGACCCTGGACCAGCAGTTGGACGGCCTGCTGACCTACAGCAGGTCGGACACGGACGACGACACCTGCATCGTGGGCATCCGGGTGGTGTAGCCGCTGCCGGGGCGGAGGCCGGGCATCCGCCCCCCGTCCGCGGCCCCGCGCCGCGGTGGGGCCGGGGCATGGGGCCGCGGGCGGCCGGTGGGTCAGCCGCCGATGCCCGAGTCCTGTGCGGCGGCGACGATCGCCGCCGCGTCCTCCGGCAGCAGGTATCCGGCGCCGACGGACGTCTGCGCGGCCGTGCGGACCTTGTCCACGTAGTCGGCGTGGGTCGGGTAGAGCCGGCTGAGTACCGGTTCCGCGGTGGGCGGGAAGTGCGGGTCGGACGGGTCGCCGTCGTCGTGGCGGTCCCAGGCGTCGGCGTCGCCGTTCCACGGGTCGCGGGCGCCGTACAGGCCGCAGAAGACACCGCTGCCGGTGGTGTCGCGCGCACCGGTGAGGGTGCGGGTGGGCACCGTGACGTCCGGCAGGCGGACACCGCCGGTGGCCAGGCCGGTGGCCGGGTCGCGCAGCACGGTGCTCAGCGGCTGCCCGCTCGGCGGCCGCGCACCGCCTCTCGCCCAGTCGGCCAGGTGGCGCAGTGCCGCGTTCATCGCCCAGTGGCCGGGCCCGTCGTTGAAGGGGGCCGAACCGGCGGCGCAGTCGGCGGACGGCGCGGCCGGGCCCGCCGACTTCCGCACGGTGGGCTCGCCCGCGTCGTAGGCCCACTGGTCGCCGTGCGCGGTGCCGGCCAGCTCCCAGTGCACGACGCTGTCGGTGTCCGGCTGCCGCGCGGTCGCGGCGCCCGGCACGTCGGTCTCGGTGAGCACGACGAACGTGGGCACCGGCAGGTCGGTCCTGATCCGGGACGGGTTCGGCATCCGCAGGGTGTCGGCGAGCACGCCGCTGATCGGCGCGGCGATCGCGCTGTTGCTGTGCACCATGAAGCCGTCGTAGACCCTGGACACCGGCTGGACGGCGTTGGCGTACGTCGTCATGAAGCCCGCCGACTGCGACTCGCCGTCGGCGAGCAGTGTCCGGACCGGGAGCCCGCCGAGCGGGTCGGGCCCGTCCGGGGTGCGCAGCGCCTGGCCCGCCTGGGAGAAGATGTCGTAGGCGAAGGCGTCACCGGGGTGGACCAGGCTGCCGTACCGTGCCGGGTCCCAGCCCTTCAGCCCCTTGATCTCGCCCAGCCCGCCGTCGACCCCGACGGCCTGCGCCGAGACGCCGACCCAGGCGTAGCCCCGCCGGAGCAGTTCGTCCCGTTCGAACCAGTAGTCCGGGGAGAGGTCGAGCTGGCCGCTGACGTTGAGCCACTCCACGACCACCGTGCCGTTGAACGCCGCCGGGTCGACGGGGCGGCGCACCAGCAGGCGGCTCTTGTAGGGGGCGGTACCGGACGCGCGGACGTTCCAGCGGCCGTCCGAGGTCCACAGGCCGGACTTGGCGTACGACGTGGCGGTGCCCGAGATGAAGTACTCGCTCTCGGTGTAGCCGGACGAGCCGAGGTCCTCCGCCGCGGCGAGGAACGGGAAGCCGTGGCTGCCGGCGGGCGGGACGGTGATCGTGGGGCTCGCGGCCTCGGCGACGGAGGCCGCGGCCGGGGCGGCCTGCGACGTGCCGAGGAAGCCGCCGCACAGCAGCGCCCCCAGCGCGGTGGCGGTGACGGACCGCCGGGATAATCGAGCGAGCTTGCGCACGGTTGCCTCCGTGAATGCGGGTCCCAATGGGTTGAGACCGCAGTCTGGAGGAGCGGCGGCGGGCTGCCATCGGTGAATCCACCGGTGTCCGGCGCGTGGTGACGGTGACGTGGGTCTGCCGACCGGTGCGGCGCACGGCCGGGCGGGCGGAGAAGCGTGAGGGGGGCCCGGCTGATGACGGGCCCCCCATTCGTAGCGGGGACAGGATTTGAACCTGCGACCTCTGGGTTATGAGCCCAGCGAGCTACCGAGCTGCTCCACCCCGCGTCGGTGATTCCACTCTACACGGGGTTCCGTAGGCCGGCGGCAGGGCGTGGTCAGCCGCGGACGATGTTCTCGGCCTGGGGACCCTTCTGGCCCTGGGTGATGTCGAACGTGACCGTCTCGCCCTCGACCAGCTCGCGGTACCCGGTGCCGGAGATGTTCGAGTAGTGGGCGAAGACGTCCGGGCCGCCGCCGTCCTGGGCGATGAACCCGAAGCCCTTCTCGGAGTTGAACCACTTCACGGTGCCGCTGGCCATACTGCGTCCTTCGATCGGGCCGGGGGTGCCGGCCGGGTGAGTAGCGGGGGTCTTCCCTGCGGGAAGGCACCCGGCGTCCGTTCTACCCCGGCCGGGGCGTCGTTATTCGATCATCCGTCCATCAGTCGGAGGCGGTACGGGAGGAGCAGCGGCCCGGGAGGATGCATATGCGAATGGCCGGCACCCGGCGCCGCCGGCCGGGGGGCGCACGGAGCGCGAAGGTCGCACGTTCACCCGTGGCGTGCGCTTCGCGTGTGAGCTTCAGCACGCCGGTGCCGGGAACTGGCACGGCGTACCAGACGCGGCGTCACGACATTGCGCAGCTAGCGCGCTTGAGCGTCCCTTGAGCTTCCGACTCCATCGACTATGCGACCGCTTGGCATGGCACGCCGTGCCAATTCGCTTTTGCAGTGGGGTGGTTGACGGGAAACGAGATCCGTTGCGCTCCGGTAAAGTCTCCTCACCCCTTACTCCCAGGGCCTGTCGCGTGGGCTCACACGCGTGGGGTCCACGAAGGCCGTGGGCCTCCACGGAGCTGCGAAATCCGCAGTCCCGAGAGGAACAGGGGGTGAGGGTCCCGATGACGGAGCAGTACGAGTCACAGGGGCACTGCCGTTGTTGCAGCAAGCGGGACCGGCCCGAACGGGCCGCCCGGTGGCTGGGGTTCCTGATCCGCGTGGCCTACGAGGCCGTGCTGAACGGGTGGCCCTGGTAGCGGAAAGCCCCGGCCCGAGGGCCGGGGCCTGACCGACCAACAGTCGGCCGCACTGCACACGGTGTGTGAGGAGGAGCTCCACCAGGATGCTTGGCCGGCGTCGGGTGGGGCTCTTTCCTTTTGCCCGAATGCGATTACCGACGCACACGCAAGTGAAATCAGACTTTTGTGATGCCCGTCACACGCGACGGCGGCGGTGCCCCCACTATGCCTTGCCTTACCGCCCTCGTGCGACGGGTACTCGTATGTCGATCAGCACACACCGGGCACCCCAGCCCGGAAAAGGCGCTGGTAGTTCCCGATATTTACCGAGTGGGCGTGAGCGACATCACACACCGGATCGAGTGAACGACCGCACTGGCGACCGGCCGGTTTTCGGGTGTTTTGACAGAGGTTCATCACCATGCAGAGCCACTTCCGGAGCCCCTGAAGGTGAGCCGCCGAACTGTACACGTCCCCTCTGACAATCGCCTCCCCGACGCACCTCGACCCCTCGGGAACCCGGACGACTCCGGCCGGGGTCCCAACGGCGGCATGGGACCCGTACCCCTGGAGGGCCTCCGGCCGGACCGACGCATCCATGGGCCCGCAGCCCGCGGAAGGCTGGTTCAGGTCAATCATCCGGATTTCCTTGACGATTGATTGACCATCTCTTTACCTTCGAGGTTCCGGCAGAGGAAGCACGGACGCTCGTGGACCCGATGCCGGACGACAAGGTGATCCGCATGGCGATCCGGAGGAACAGGAGACCCGATGGTGACCACGCCCGGCCCACCGGCCGCAGCGGACCCGGTCGACGCCGTCGTCGTCGGCGCCGGGCTTTCCGGCCTCTACCAACTGCACCGGCTGCGGCGGCTCGGTCTGTCGGCGCTGGTCCTGGAAGCCGGTGACGACATCGGCGGCACCTGGTACTGGAACCGGTATCCAGGAGCCCGCTGCGACATCGAGAGCCTGTCCTACTCCTATTCCTTCTCCCCGGAGCTGGACCAGGAGTGGGAGTGGAGCGAACGGTACGCCTCCCAGCCGGAGATCCTGCGGTACATCCACCACGTCGCCGACCGGTTCGGCCTGCGCGGGGACGTCGCCCTGCGCACCCGGGTCACCCGTGCCGGGTACGACCGGGACCGTCACCTCTGGCAGCTCTCCACGGACACCGGACGGACCGTCACCGCCCGGTTCGTCATCCTCGCCACCGGCTGCATGTCGGTCCCCAAGGATCCCGGGATACCCGGCGCCGACAGTTTCACGGGCGCCATCCACCACACCGCCCGCTGGCCGCGTGAGCACGTCTCCTTCGCCGGCAAGCGGGTCGCCGTGATCGGTACCGGGTGCTCGGGCGTCCAGGCCGTCCCCGTCATCGCCGACGAGGCGGCTTCCCTCACCGTCTTCCAGCGCACCCCGGCCTACGTACTGCCGGCGCACAACCGCCCGCTGGAGGCCGCGGAGACCGCACGGTTCAAGGCCCGCTACCCCGAGTTCCGGCGCGCCCAGCGGCTGTCCCGGGGCGGAACCGTCTTCGAGCCGCCGACCCGGTCGGCCCTGGAGGCCGACGAGACGGAGCGCACGGCCACCTACGAGGCCGCCTGGGGCACGGGCTTCCTGAACGGACTGCTGCGCACCTACACCGACATCCTGACCGACGAGAAGGCCAACGAGACCGTCGCGGAGTTCGTCCGCGCCAAGATCCGGTCGATCGTCACCGACCCCGCGACGGCCGAACTGCTCTCCCCGCGCACGTACCCCTTCGCGACCAAGCGTCCCTGCCTGGGCACCGATTACTACGCCACCTACAACCGGCCGCACGTGACGCTGGTCGACCTGCGCACGACCCCGATCGAGTCGATCACGCCCCGGGGCATCCGTACCTCGGCCGGGGAGCACGTCCTCGACATGATCGTCTTCGCCACCGGCTTCGACGCCCTGACCGGCTCGCAACTCGCCATCGACATCGTGGGCAAGGACGGCGTGACCCTCCGGGACAGATGGGCGCAGGGGCCCCGGAGCTATCTGGGGCTCGTCTCGGCCGGCTTCCCCAACCTCTTCAGCGTTCTGGGACCGCTCAGCCCGTCCGTGCTCACCAACATCGCGGTGTCCCTGGAACAGCAGGTCGAGTGGATCACCGACTGCATCGCCCACCTGCGGCGGAACGGCGTCACGGAGATCGACGCCACCCCGGACGCGGAGGCGGGCTGGGGCGAACACGTGGCCGAGGTCGCCGCCCGTACGCTCTATCCGGCGGTGGACTCCTGGTACACGGGAGCGAACGTCCCGGGCAAACCCCGTGTGTTCCTCGCCTACGCGGGCGGGCTGGACCGGTACCGGGAGGAGTGCGACGCCGTGGCCCGGAACGGCTACACCGGCTTCACCCTCTCTGCCCTGGCCTGAAAGCGACGGGCATCCCAGCGGCCGGCGACGTGGACCGCGCGCCGCCCAGCCGCCGGCGACGTGGACCGTGCTGCCCGGCCGCCGCGACCGCACGCGACGGCGGCGCGCCTGACCCGTTCGGCCGACGGCGCACCCGTCGCCGCGACGGAGCGGGAAGGAAGACGGGGACACGGCACCGGCCACGGCATCCGGGACGAACGGCCACCGGAACACGCCCGTCGGCCGGCGCCGCCCCCACTCGCGGCCACACCAGGACGGTATCCATGCAGACGTTCCTGCCCGACTCCGACTTCCGACGCTCCGCCCTGCTCCTGGACCGCCGCCGCCTGGGCAAGCAGCGGGTCGAGGCGCTCCAGGTCCTGCGCGGGCTGACCGTGCCCGGCTACGGCTGGCGCAGGCACCCGGCCGTGCGGATGTGGAGCGGGTACGAGGAGGCCCTGGTCCGCTACGGGCTGGAGGTCTGCCGGGTATGGCGGGAGCAGGGGCACCAGGACAGCTGCGCCGCGTCACTGGTCGCCGGCTACGCCGGAGCCCGTCCCGGCGCTCCCGTGCGCGACCAGGCCGCGCTCGCCCGGGCCGGGGAACTGCCGCCATGGCTCGGTGACGACGCCTTCCACCGCAGCCACCAGTCCGCCCTCGTCCGCAAGGACCGGGAGCTCTACGCCGGCCTGTTCCCCGGTGTCCCCGACGACCTGCCCTACGTATGGCCGTCCTCGGACCGCGAGGCCGACGGGCCGTCCGGCATCCCGTCGGCGCCGCCGTCACCCTAGTGGTGCCCTTGCCGGAGGGGCCGGTCGCGACCGGACGTCCGGCAGCGGGGCACGCGTTGGCCCGCTACGGACGCGCCGGCGCGGGCTCGAAAGTGGTGTGTGTCCGGCAGTAGTCGTCGCGGACCGTCCGATAGCCGGGGAGGCGGACGGCGCTCAGCAGTTGAGCCCATTGCGCGGCGTTCGTCTCGATCCTGCGGGCGACGCGGTCGCGGGCGGCCTGGTCGGGGGCGTCGACGAGCTGCCGGGCGTGCTCCCACGCCTGGGCGCGCCAGGACCGGAACAGCTGCCGGCCGGTGAGCCCGGCGATGGGGTTCCAGCGGTCGTCGGCGAGGGCGACGATCAGGTCGTAGCGGCCGGCGACGTCCTGGACGGCGGGGCCGTAGGCACGGTCCAGGACCGCCTGGAAGCGGTCGTAGTCGGGCTTGCGCGTGCCTCCTTGGGGACGGGTGAGGCCGAGGGCGGCGAGGACGTACGGCATGTCCCGCTGGATGTGCGCGTTGGCTCCGAGGAGCACGTCCTGCCCGGCGTTGACATCGGCGGTGCGTGCCGCCGCGAACGCCGCGTGCCAGGCGGCCGGGACGGGGCGTCCCGCGCGGTCGGCCTCGTAGGCGTCGAGGTACAGGTTGACGAAGCCGGTGTTGAGGCTGCCGGCGAGCCAGGACGGCTCGTCGAAGTGTTCGCCGTCGGCGACCGCCGCCTCCAGCGAGCGCTCGAGATGGACGTAGATGGCGGGAAAGGGGGCGCGGTGGTCGCAGCCCAGCCGGTCCCGGATCCCCTCCAGGGTGCGGCGTGCGTCCCGCACGCAACCGAGGGCCGGCCCCTGGCACACCAGGGGTCCGGCCGGGGCAGGGGCCGGGGTGGCGGCGGAGGCGGTGCCGCCGCTCAGGGCGATGACGGCCGCCATGGCGACGGCCATGCGTGTACCGACTCCGCGCGGCCGACGGCCCATGGCGCGTCCCTCCTCGTCCTGCCCGGCGGTAGGTGCGTCGCCTGCTGGAACGAGAGGGAAGGACGGGAGGTTACGGCGTCGAGCCGGCGAACGCGCCGGGCCGCCGGGCCGCCGCTGTGTACGCGCCCGGTCGGATCACTCCGAGGAGCCACTAGCCGCCGAGGCGGGTGCTCTCTTTCTGCGGGAAGCCCACGGACGCGGCGGTGATCATGCGGCTGCCCTTGGCTGTGGGGCCGCCGGTGCCGCCGGGGAGGACCCAGACCGCGCCGGTGGAGAAGTTCTCCTCGGCCGCGCTGACGAGGAGTTCGGGCTTGCCGTCCTTGTTGATGTCACCGACGGCCACGGTGCTGCCGAACGCGTCCTCGGACTCATCGGCGCCGGGGACGTCCGCGGTGTCCTGGGTGAAGGCGTAGGCGCCGCCGCCCAGGGCCCCGGTACGCCGGCCGGGGATGACCGTCACCTGCCCGGCGTTCCTCCTGCCCGTGTCCTCCAGCGGCGCGCCGACCACGATGTCCGCCAGCCCGTCCCGGTTCAGGTCGGCCACCGTGAGGGCGTCGCCGAAGCCGTCCTCCTTCTCGCTCGCGCCGGGGACGCCGGGGGTGTCCTGGGTCAGCTGCACGGGTTTGGCGTCCCGCGCGATGCCGTGGGCCGAGCCGTACCACAGGAGCACCCGGCCGCCGAGCGTGCCGTCGGCTCCGGGCTTGTCCGGCTCGTCCGGGTCGCCGACGGCGAGATCGGCGTATCCGTCGCCGTTGACGTCCCCGGTGGCCGCGATCAAGCCGTTGCCCTTCTGCTGCTCGCCCCCGATGACGGGGTCGATGTACACCGCGCCGCCGCTCAGTTCGCTCAGCGGGACGGTGACGGCCACCTCGTCGGGGTAGCCCTCTCCGTCGAGATCGCCCAGTGCGACGCTTCCGACGCTGGCGGTCTCCCGGTTCTCCACGGCCTGGCCGTAGGTGCCGTTGCTGCTGAACGGCCCCTTGAAGCTCATCGCCCCCTCGTACCCGGCGACGAGCACCTCTGTCCTCACACCCGGGCCGGTGCTCAGCGCGGCCACGTCGAGCCCGTAGTAGCTGCCCGCGGTGGTCGCCGGCAGGTCGGTGCCGGAGGTCAGCCCTTTCCTGCCGCCCCACAGGACGGTCACCATGCCGGCGTCCCTGCCCCTCGGGGTGTCCTCGTACGGGGTGGAGACCACCAGGTCCGCGTAGCCGTCCCGGTTGAGGTCGGCCGTCGCGGTGGCGGCACCGAACCCGTCGTCCGTCTCCGCCGCGCCCGGCACCCCCGCGGTGTTCTGCGTGATGGTCGCCCGCCGGGACGTCGACAGCCCCGACTTCGACCCGTAGAGCACGACCACGGCGCCGGCTCCCGCCTTGCCGGAGACGTTCGCCCCGGGCGCGGGCAGCACGGCGTCGCGGTAGCCATCGCCGTTGAAGTCGCCGGGCACCGCCCCGTGCGCGGCTGCCGCGGGCGTGGCCGACAGCAGCGGAGCGCCCATGACGGCGGCGATCAGGAGCGCCCCCGTTCTCCAACCGCCGCGCGATGCATATCTGTTCGCCATGAACCGGATCCCCTCCCCCACGGCGTACCTGGTGTGCGCCGCGGTCAGGGCATCGTAGAGGGAACTCGTGCGGCATCCACGGAGTCCCCCCGGGCCAGCGCCGTCCACCCTCTGGTGGGCCGAGGTGCGGGTACGGTCCCCGGCGGGCCAAGCCACCGCGCTCGTGCCGCCGGAAGTGCTGCTCAGGGCGAGGCGGAGCCTCGTCGGGTCTGGAAGCGCCGGGCCGCGGCCACGAGTTCGGCGGGCAGCGCGGGGCCGGCGCACGCGTGGTCGATCAGCAGGTTCCGGTACGAGTCGTTCGGCAGTTCCGGCGCCAGTTCGACGAGTTCCCTCAGATCGGCGGCCGAGCCGGTCAGGCGTGCGCGGTAGGCGGCCCCGGCCGCGCGCAGCGAGGGCTCACCCGGCTCGTACCTCATCCCCTGCTCGGCCAGCCGGACCGCGGAGGCGAAGTCGCCCTGCTCCGCACGCACGTCGGCCAGGTCGAGGTAGAGCGACCAGTTGGCCGGTTCCAGGGCGAGAGCGCGCTCGAACGCGGCGACGGTCTGCAGGGGATCACCCACCTTGCGCCATGTGCCCGCTCGCACGACTTCCGTCAGCATGATCCGTTCCACGGAGTCCGCCCGGTCGCAGAGGGCGAACGACGCATCGGTGAGGCCGCATGCCCGCAGCAGGATCGCCATCTTCGCCAACGGCTCCGGCAGCGGCCGGCGGGCGGATACCGCGTCGATGGCCTCGAACCAGGGTCGGAAACGTTCCCGCATGGGGTCGCTGTCCAAGTCGTGGCCACGATCCATCGTCCGCATCGCGGCCTCGGCCAGCGCGTCGGCGCTCACCCCGCCGAGGAATCGCTCGTCGCCGAACCAGGGGGCTTCGGCCCAGGCGATGTCCGGTCGTACACCCGTGACCGATCCGATCGCCAGGGCCGCGCCGTCCATGTCGTCCCGGAGGAAGCTGATGTACGACCGCGCCAGTACCGTCCTCAAGGAGCCGGCACCCTGAACGACCTCGGCCAGCTCCGACGGCTTCTCCCGCCACAACTCCGCGAGGACCGCGTACGGTTCGGGGTTCCCGGGTGCGGAGGCCATGGCGCCCGCAAGATAGTGCACGGCTGCCGAGGGGCTGCCCCCACAGTGCGCCATCACCCGCGCGAGACCTACTCCGGCCGCCACCGCCTGATTCGACATCCTGTCAGGGTATCCCCGGCCCGGACTGTGTCCGCTGGTGACCGGGGCGAACGTCGCTCACGCTCTGGCGCTTCCGCCCGGGACTCGAGGTCGGGGGGAGCCATTCGGTCGCCCACGGCATCAACCGCCATCGATGTCGTACTTATGACCTATATACAGAAAGAAGCATATTGGCACGAAGAGTAGCCAAATTCCCGCCCCGCTCCAGGTGTTCATGCTGAAGGATGGTCATTGCCCTTCATGGCACCAGGCCCCGTAGCGGCTCTCCGCGGGCCGCTGGAAGGAGGAACACGATGGAGAAGAACCCCGAAGTGGCGGGTGAGGAGTACGAGTCCCCGATCATGGTCGAACTCGGGGAGTTCACGGAGCTGACCAACGGCATCGGTTCCCAGACCTGGGACACCATCTGGCTGTGGGACTGAGGTCCTGACCGTGCCGGACACCCACGAACCGGGCGGTGAGGGCGAGTTCGTCGTCCTTCCCGACTGCGACGGCGTCCGCGCCCCCACCGCCCCGGGCACCGAGGTCCTGGCCACTCATCCGTCGGGACGGCCGCTGGTCGTCGGCGTACTCCACGGCGACCGGCTCCTGGTGAGCCGTACCCCTACGGGAACCGTCGCGGTGCTGGGCTTCTGCCCGGTGGACCGGCGCCTGCTGGAGAGCCGCCTGGCCGGCGCACGGACGCCGGCGGACATGCAAAGGGCCGCGTCCAGCCTCCCGGGCAGCCATCATGTCGTCGTCTCCGCCGGTGGAACGGTCCGCGCGTGGGGCACCTTGGCCCACACCCGGCGGCTGTTCTACGACGCAAGGGCGCTGGCGTCGAATCGCGCGGACACCCTGGCCGTCGGCGCCACCGCACTGGACGAGACCGCACTGGCCCTGCGGCTGCTCCTGCCCGGCGTACCGCATCCGCTGTCGGAGACGACCGTGTGGCAGGGTGTCCGCTCCCTGCCCGGGGACCACTTCCTCGAACTGACCCCGGACGGCAGGGCACGGACCGGGCGGCGATGGAGTCCGCCGCGCCCCGAGTCGACGCGGGCGCAGACCGCCGTCCTGCTGCGTGAGGCTCTCCGCACCGCCGTACACGCCCGGGTCGAGACCGGCGCGGTCGTCAGCTGCGACCTGTCCGGCGGGCTCGACTCCACCCCGGTCGCCTATCTGGCGTGGCAGCGGGCGACCCGGCTCGTCGCCCTCACCCTGACCGGTCTCACCAGTGAGGACGACGACACCGGGGCGGCGGTACGAGCCGCGGGTCACATGCCGGGCGCCGACCACAGGCTGATCGGCGCGGGCGGACTGCCCCATGCCCTGGAAGGGCTCTTCGACAGCCGGCCCCGCCATGACGAGCCCTTCCAGGGGCTGCAGAGCGCGCGCTTCCTGGAGCTGGCGCGCCTCGCCCGGTCGGCCGGCTCCCGGCTGCACCTGACGGGCCACGGTGGTGACGAGGTCCTGACGGCCCCGCCGTCGTACGTGCACACGCTGATCCGGCAACACCCCTTGTCGGCCCTCAACCACCTCTACGGACAGAGGGGTTTGCGGCGGTGGTCGGTGCGGCAGACCTGGCGGATGGTCAGCGACCGCCGCCCGTACGGGGCGTGGCTCGCGCACAGCGCCCGGCACCTGCGCTCGCCGATGCCCGGCCAGTGGCGCGTTCCCCCGCCCCTGTGGCACCAGACCCTGCGGCTCCCCCCGTGGATCACCGCGCAGGCCGCACAGGCGGTGGCGGATGCCCTGACCGACGCGGCCCGCCGGGCCCGGCCGCTGGCCGAGACCCGTACGCAGCACCTGGCCCTGGAGAACATCAGGACGTCCGGACGGATCGCCCGGCTGGTCAACCAGCTGACGGCCGAGGCGGGTGTGCAGACCGCCACGCCCTATCTCGACGACCGTGTGGTGGAGATCTGCCTGGCGACCCGCCCCGAGGAACGTTCCAGCCCCTGGGAGTTCAAACCGCTCCTGCGGGAAGCCCTGGAGCCGGCCGTGCCCCGCGGGATGCTCCAGCGGTCCACGAAGAACGACATGGCCGAGGACGTCCACACGGCCCTGCGCGGTCAGCGGCACAGGCTCGCGGCGCTGTGCGACGACTCGCTGCTGGCCGGGATGGGACTGATCGACGCCGGGGAACTGCGGCAGGCGTGCCTGGCCCCGCAGCGGCCAGGGCCCCTGCCGGCTGCCCTCATCCTGACGCTGAACTGCGAGTCCTGGCTGCGTGGCCGCCTGTCGCCCACGTCTCGCATCGCCGCCGGCGGCACCGTGCCCGGCGGGCCCGGCCCGTGACACACCTACCGGAGGAACAAGGTGAGGAAAGCGAGAGGTGCGGCCCTGACGCGGCCCGGGGATCAGCGGCCCCTGACTCCGGGACGGCGACTGTGCGCGGTGCTGGCCGTCGGCGCGGCACGCCTCCTGACGCGCCGGCCGCCCCGCGACGTGCGGCGCGTGCTGACCCGCTTGGCCAAGGGAGCGAGACCGGCGACCTACGACGAGGCGGCGGCGGCGCGAGCGGCGGTCCTCAGGGTGAGCGTCATGTGCGCCGGTGACGGCTGTCTCCAGCGGTCCGTGGCCATCGCCCTGCTGTGCCGTGTGCGGGGCGCGTGGCCGACGTGGCGGGTCGGGGTCCGTACGATGCCTTTCCGCGCGCACGCCTGGGTGGAGGCGGAGGGGACCGCGGTCGGGGAGAGCACCGACACCACCCTGTGGCGGCCACTGATCACGGTCGAAAGCCACTCCCGGGCAGGGGAGGTCCGTCCATGACACGGAGCACCCGACTGCACTCCCATGTGACGACCGTCGCGACCGACGACGGACTGATCCTCCTGGACGAGCGCGGCGGACGGTACTGGCAGCTGAACACCACCGCGGCGGCGATCCTGGAGCACCTCACGCGAGGATCGGATCCCCGCACGACCGCGGAGCATCTGGTGTCCCGGTACGGCATCGGACACGCACAGGCGGAATCCGACGTCCACACCTTCCTCGAACACCTCCGCTCCGCCGGCCTCCTGCACTCCACACCGGACGACGGGACCACCGGGTAGCGGCGGCTCGGAGCCACTCGCCAGTATCAAGACCCGGGCCGCGCGCCAGGGCCGGCTGGGCTCATTCACCGGGCCACTCGTCGCCGCGTACACGGGCATGGAGGTGTTCGTCGTGCCACCCGTCCGCGTGCAGGAGGGCACGGCGCATAGTGCCCTCCAAGGCGAAGCCGGCCTTCGTCGCCACCCGGCAGGACGCCGGGTTGGCCACGGAGTGGGTGAGGCGCAGCCGGTGCAGGCCCAGATCGTCCACGGCCCACCGGCTGATACGTACGGTGGCGTCGGTCATGACGCCGCCGCCACGACCGGCCGGCAGCAGCCAGTACAGGATCTCGGCGCTCCCGCCCCTGAGATCGATGTCCCCCCAGCCGATCATCCCCATGGGCCGCTCGCCGAGGCGCGCGATGGCCCAGATCGCCGCCTGCTCCGATGTCCATCGCTCATGCCAGCGGGCGATCCTCGCTCTGTCGAAGAGATCATCGGTGCGTCATGCCACGGACGGTGGGAGGGAAGGCACGGTCGGGGAAGATGGGTGGGTCTGCTGTTCTCGTCAGTGAGGAGTGTCCGCGCAGATGGCTACGTCCGCCCCCGGTGCGAAGCCGCCGACGATCGCGGATGTCGCACGCGTCGCCGGGGTTTCGCGTACGACCGTGTCCCATGCCCTCAATGGGCTCGGCAAGGTCGATCCCCGGACGAGGGAGCGCGTCCGGCAGGTCGCGGCCGATCTCGGCTACCGGCCCAATCTGCGGGCACAGCGGTTGCGGCGCGGGCAGGCGAAGGTGATCGCGCTCGCCTCCTCGATGCCGTTCGCGGTGGCGGGCGGGCCGTCCCGGCTCGGCTTCTACATGGAGGTCGCGGCGGCCGCCGCGGAGCGCGCCCTGCTGTACGACTACGCGCTCGTGCTCGTGCCGCCCGTGCAATCGGGCTCGGCGCTGTACTCCGTCGACATCGACGGGGCCATCGTGGTCGAGCCGGAAGCCGAGGACGCGGCGGCGGCCCAACTGCGTGAGCGCGGGCTGCCGTATGTGGCGCTGGGCCGGCCGGTGGCGGCCGAGGAGGACATCCCGTACGTCGATCTGCGCGGCCGGTTGGTCGCGGAGCTGCTGCTGCGGCACCTGCGCGAGCGGGGTGCCGTGCGGCCGGCGCTGATCGTGGGCGCCGGTTCGCGGCACTCGTCCGTGGACGCGATCGCCGCGTACGAGCAGCTCGCGGAGGAGTACGGCTGGACACCGATCGTGGCGCGGGTCGCCGAGTCCGGCGGCGAGCAGGCCGGCTACGAGCGGTGCGCCGCCCTGCTCACCGAGCATCCCGGCATCGACGCGGTCTGCGCGCTGGTGGACGCCTTCGCGGTGGGTGCGGTCCGGGCGGTCCGGGACAGCGGGCGGTCCGTACCGGACGACGTCATGGTGGTGACCCGCTACGACGGCCTGCGCGCCCGCACCTGCGAACCGCCGCTCACCGCGGTCGATCTGCACCTGGACCGGGCGGCGTCCGACGCGGTGGAGCTGCTGCTGGGGCGGCTGCGCGGGGACACCGCCGTACCGTCGGTGGCGGTGTCCCCCGAGCCGCGGGTGATCGCCCGGGCGTCGTCCGTCCGGGCCGCCCGGACCTGAGACCGGTCCCGTCCGGACCGTCGTCAGGCCCCGAGCATCAGGACGAGCCCGGAGACCAGTGCGAAGACCAGGACGAACAGGCGCATCCTGCGTGCGTCGAGCCGGTGGTGCACCAGTCGGCTCAGCCACGCGCCGGCGGCGATCGCCGGCAGCAGGAGGGCGGCCCGGCCGAGCTCCGTCGGCTGCGCCTTCCCGGTTCCGAACAGCAGCGCCAGGGAGGCGACTTCGCCGACGAGGAAGCACGCGGCGACGGTGGAGCGCAGTTCGGCGGGCGGCCGGTGCTGGTAGACCAGCGCGAGCGGAGGCCCGCCGACACCGGTCGCGGTCTCCGTCAGCCCGGTCACCGCGCCCGCTCCGACGTAGGCGGCCCGGCCGGGGGTGAACGCGGGCGCGGCCAGGCTCACGACGGCCGCGAGCACGGTGGAGACGCCCACGAACACGCCGAGGCCGCGTTCCGGGACCATCCAGAGCACCGCCAGCCCGGCCGGGGTGGCGGCGAGCCTCGCCCCGGTGATCCAGCCCGCGCCGCGCAGATCGATCTCAGCCGCGATCCGGCCCTGGACGGAGAGCCAAATCGATTTGGCCACATCGATTTGGCCGTCAGTATGTGAGCCCGCTGATCCGCCGTCAAGGGTGGCCGCACCGGCCGGCTCGCCCCGGCCGTGCCGGGGTTCGAGCGACGTCGGCAGCGAAAAGCGGCGTCCCCCGGCGGCTCCCGCCTGCGCGGGAGCCGCCGGGGGACGCGCGCCGGCTCGTCCGGCGCTCCGGCTATTCGCTTCGGGAAGCATCGCGCTCGCGACGGCCCCGGTACCTCGTTTTGGAACGATCAGTCACAAAGGCCGGGGTCCTGCGGCGCGGCGGAGCCGGTTGGCGATCGCGAGTCCCAGCCCCTCCTCCGCCGGCAGGGACGCCACGATGAGGTCGCAGCCCCGCTGGTCGAGCTCGCGCAGGAGCCCGTACAGCCCGCGCGCGTAGGCGGCCATCGAAGCGGGGACGGTCTCCACGACGTGCGTCTTCACCGGGGCGCCGGCGAGCGAGGGCGGAAGCAGGACACCGACGCGATGCCCCAGCTCCTGCGCTTGCTCCGCTTCGGCGACGACCTTCTCCGGCTCGACGAGGACGACCCGCGCGCGCGGCGCGTAGTGGGACGGGTGCTGGCCCGGCACCCGGACCTGGCTCGTGGCGGGCACGGCGACCGGGCGCCCCAGCACCGCTTCGAGGTCCTCGCGCGTCACTCCGCCGGGCCGGAGGATGCTCGGGACCTCGCCCGTGGCGTCGACGATGGTCGACTCGACGCCGACCTCGCAGGGGCCGCCGTCCAGCACGAAGTCGACGGCGTCACCGAGCTCCGCGCGGACGTGGTGCGCCGTGGTGGGGCTGACCGAGCCGAAGCGGTTGGCGGACGGAGCCGTGACACCGCCGCCGAAGGTCTCCAGCAGCGCGAGCGCCAGGGGGTGGTCGGGCACACGCACGGCCACCGTCTCCAGGCCACCGGTGGCTTCCAGAGGCACCCGCCGGCCGCGCCGCAGGACGAGCGTGAGGGGGCCCGGCCAGAAGTGCTCGGCCAGCAGGCGCGCCGTCGCGGGCACCTCTTCGACCCACTCGTCCAGCTGTTCCGCGCCACCGATGTGGACGATCAGCGGGTGGGTGGGCGGGCGCCCCTTGACCTGGAAGATGCGCGAGACGGCGGCGGGGTCTTCGGCGTTGGCGCCCAGACCGTAGACGGTTTCGGTCGGCAGGGCCACCAGGCCCCCGGCGCGCAGCACCTCGGCCGCCTTCTCGATGTCACTGGTTGTTGCCTTCACGCCGGCAATTCTCTCACCGCTCCGCCCGGCCCCGGCCGACGGCACCGCGCGGCCCCCTGCCCCGGCCTGTCCGGCTCACGCCGGGGCCCGCGGTTCCGCCGGGGCGGTCCGCGTACGGAGTGTGTGCTCAGAACGGCTTGGTCGGCAGGTACTTGCCGTCCAGGGTGATGACCGCCCGCTCGCCGCCCTCGGGGTCGGTGACCTTCTTCACGTCGAGCTTGAAGTTGATCGCGGAGATGATGCCGTCACCGAACTGCTCGTGGACGAGGGCCTTCAGGGTGGTGCCGTAGACCTGGAGCATTTCGTGGAAGCGGTAGATCGTCGGGTCGGTCGGGATACCGCCGGGGATGGAGCCGCGGGTGGGGATGGTCCGCAGGAGCATCACCGCTTCCTCGTCCAGGTCCAGCAGCTTCGCGACGGCCTCGGCCGGCTCTTCCGGCAGGGCGTGCTGGCCGAGTACGGCGGCTGTGGTGAAGGCCACCGACAGCCCGGCGGCGCCGGCGATCTGCTCCCAGGTGAGGTTCTTGCGCGTCTTGGCCTCGACCGCCTTCACGGCGAGGGCCTGGCGGGCGGCGGGGTCGAACTGGGCGTGTGCCATCAGAGTCACGTTCCTTACGGGGTTTGTCGCGGCGGGTCCGCGAGCAGGGCGGGTCAGGACGCCGAGGTGGTCGGGTGACCGGTGGGGGCGAGGGTGTCGACACGGCCGGTGGGGATGTCGTAGACCCAGCCGTGCAGGGTGAGCGTCCGCTCCGCCAGGGCGCGGGCGACCGAGGGGTGGGTGGCCAGGCTGGCCAGTTGCGCCAGCACGTTGTGCCGTACCAGCGCCTCGACGTCACCGGTGCGGGCGGCGCGGGCCCGGGCGGCGTCGGCGTGCCGCAGCCAGCCGGCGATCGCCTGGGTGCCGGACAGGTCGTGGCCCCGGGCGAGGGCGGTCATCGCACCGCACGCCGAGTGACCGCACACCACGACGTCCCGCACGCCCAGGACCGCGACGGCGTACTCGACGCTCGCCGCGACCCCGTCCGGGCCGGTGCCGTGGGCGGGCACGAGGTTGCCGGCGGTGCGGACGACGAACAGCTCGCCCGGCTCACTGCCGGTGATCAGCTCCGGGACGACCCGGGCGTCCGAGCAGCCGATGAACAGGGTGTGCGGGCTGTGCTGACCGGCCAGGCGGGCGAAGAGGCCCTCCTTGGCCGGGAAGACGTCCCGCCGGAACCGCGCGACGCCTTCGGCCAGATCATGCACGGGGTCACTTCCCTTCAGATCGGGTCGGTCCCCTCGAAGGGGATCGCCGCCCTTGTCGGGCCGGCGCAGCCCACCCTGCACGACCGCTGGCCATAGCGTCCAAGACTTGCTGGGCCTGACTCCTATAGGCCACATCTATAGTTTCCTCATGGCCCTGGAACTGCGTCATCTGCGCTATCTGCTCGCCGTGGCGGAGAACGGCACCTTCACCCGTGCCGCCGAAGAGCTGCACCTCTCCCAGCCCACGCTGTCCCAGCAGATCAAGCAGCTCGAACGGATGCTGGGAGCGCAGTTGCTGGACCGCACCGGCCGTACCGTGCGCCTCACGGACGCCGGCGAGGCGTACGTCCACCACGCCCGCCGCGCCCTGCGCGACCTCGCCGCCGCCGAACGCGCCGTCCACGACGTGCGGGACCTCACCCGCGGTCATCTGCGCCTCGCCGTCACCCCCACCTTCACCGCCTACCTCACCGGCCCGCTCGCCGCCGAGCTCCACAGCCGTCACCCGGGCATCACCCTGACCCTGCGGGAGATGACCCAGGACCGCATCGAGGCCGGCCTGCTGGCCGACGAGATCGACCTCGGCATCGCCTTCGCCGGAACCCACCTGCCCGGCATCACCGCCACCGAGCTGTTCACCGAGGCCCTCACCTTGGTCACCAGCGCCCGTCATCCCGCCGACGATCGCCGCGCGCTGCCCGTGGAGGAACTCGCCAGGATGCAACTGGCCCTGCTCACCGGGGACTTCGCCACCCGTACTCATATCGACGACTACTTCGCCCGGCACGGCATCAGCCCCCGCACGGCGATGGAGGCCAACTCCATCCAGGCCCTCATCGCGATCGTCCGGCGCACCACGCTGGCCACCGTCCTGCCCGACGCCATCGCCCAGGACCACCCCCACCTCACCCGCACCCCTCTCGACCCGCCCCTGCCGGTGCGCACCGTCGCGCTCCTCACCCGCGCCGACGCCTACCGGAGTGCCGCGGCGCGCGCCTTCACCGACCTCACCCACGATGTCGTCCGCGCGTGTGGGTGACGACCTTTATGGCCAACGGGGTTGGTTTCGGCGGGTGTTGGACAGGGACCATCGGGTTGGGGGCGCTTTCCAGGATGGTGGCGTTTCATGCGCCGGCCGACGGATTCCCTTCTTTCGTGTGCACGCGCCCGGCTTTCCGCGCCGGGGCGACGGGGGCGTGCCGATAGTGGTCGGGCCGCAGGGCCGGATCCGCCGGCGTCCGCCGGAAGGTTCCCCGGCGATCCGGACAGTCCTTCGGTCATCCGCCGCACCGCTCTTCCGTCGTAAGGGGACACACCATGCCCACCACCGAGGCGAACGACCGCGTCCAGCTCGTCTTCTCCCTGTTCGACGCCGACGGCAACGGCGTCCTGGAAGCGGACGACTTCGAGCTGATGGGCACACGGGTCGTCGAGGCGGTGCCCGAGGCCGGCGACAGCGCGAAGACCAGGCTGCTCGACGCCTTCCGCCGCTACTGGGAGACACTCGTCCGGGAGCTGGACACCGACGGTGACGGGCGCGTCAGCCCGGAGGAGTTCACCGCGATCGTGCTCGACCCACAGCGGTTCGACGCCACGGTCGACGAGTTCGCGGACGCCCTCGCCACCATCGGCGACCCGGACGGTGACGGCTTCGTGGAGCGTGCGCACTTCACCGCCCTGATGACGGCCATCGGGTTCCGACGCGCGAACATCGACGCCCTGTTCGACGCCTTCGAGCCCGTCGGCGGCGACCGCGTCCCCGTGACCACGTGGGCGGACGGCATCAGGGACTACTACCGCCCGGAGAAGGCCGGCATCCCCGGCGACCACCTCACCGCGGACGCCGCCCGATGAACCTTCCCCCAGTCGCCGCGCCCGCGGGGGACACAGGCACCGTGCGGCCCGTCGTCGGACTGGCGGTGGGCCGGGGCACCGGGCCCGAGGTCGCGGACGTCTTCGAGCGGGTGCTCGGCGCGCTGACCGCCGGGCACCCGCACGGCGTGACCATCGAGCGCTCCCCCCGCCACTACCACTCGTACCAGTCGCTGCGCGCCGAACGGGACGTGGCCAGGATCCAGGCGCTGACCGCCGAGGACGCGGACCATTACGAGCGGTTCTGCCGCACCCTGGCCGCGCGGGGCACCCGGGCGATCTTCCGCACCGCCGTGAACGCCCAGTCGCTCTACCTCGTCCGGCAGCGGCTGCGGTCCGTGAAGGTCGACCTCCTCACCGGCGCCGGCCGCTCGCTGCTGCTGGTGCGCGACCAGGCCCAGGGGTTCTACACCGGGGACAACCGGCACACGCACGGCGAGGTCACCCGCACCATGACCTTCAGCCGGGAGATCACCGAGGCCGTGGTCACGTACGCGGTGCGCCGGGCCCGGCGCGAGTGGCCGGACGGACCGCCCGACCGCATCGTCATGGCCTACAAGTTCCACCTGCTGGACGGCGCCCTCGACGCCTGGGTGGCCGAACTCGCGGACCGGCTCGGCATACGCGTCGGCCTGTTCCAGCCGGACACGGTCAACCGCGATCTGATCACCCACGGGCTGCCCGACCGCACGCTGGTCGTCGCCGGGAACGAGTGGGCCGACATCATGCACGTCATGCTGCTCGACCGGTTCGGCTCCGACCGGCAGGAGAGCCGCTGCACCGAGAACGTCTGCCTCGATCCCGGGCTGTCCGGCCTGGTCGAGTACCAGACGGTCCACGGGTCCGCCGACGACCTCGCCGGCCGGGACCTCGTCAACCCGGTGGCGACGATCCGCGCCGCGGCACTCGTCGCGGAACGCCACGCCGGGTGCCCCGGAGCGGTAGGGGCCACCGAGCGGGCCCTGCGCGCCCTGGACGAGCGGGGCGTGCGCACCCCGGACCTCCGCGGCCGGCACTCCACCAGCGCCGTGGTCGACGCCCTGCTCGCCCTGCTCGACGCCTCCCGGACCGGCGGGGCCCCGAAGGGCGACGCCCTGGTCGGCGGGTCATGACCGGCGCGGCACCGGACGGGACGGTGCTGGTCGTCGTGGACCTGCAGAACGACTTCTGTACCGGCCCGGCGGCCCGGGCCCGCTTCGGCACGGACACGGCCGTGCTGGAACGGGCTGTCGCCGGCTGTGTCCGGGCGGTGGCCCGGGCGCGCGAGCAAGGTGTCGAGGTGCTCTTCGTACGCTTCGTCGGCGACCCTGAACACCAGGGGCCCGGCTGGCGGTTGCGGGAGTACGCTCGGCAGGCGGCCCAAGTGCCTGGAGGGTTCCTGGGGCGCGCGGTTCCACGCCGTCGTCCCGGCCCCGGGCGAGCGGGTGTTCACCAAACGTGCCTGCTTCGACGCCTTCCTGTCCGACGGTTTCGAGGAGTACCTCGGCACGCGGGGCGTGGGCCATGTGGTCCTCGCCGGGCTGTACGCGGACGTGTGCGTGGACACCACGGCCCGCACGGCGTTCCAGAAGGGCTTCCACGTGACCGTCCTGACGGACTGCACGGCCGCGCTGCACCTGCCGTACGACGCGGTGCTGCGGTTCATGCGGCTGGTCTACGGCGCCCGGACCACCACCGCGGACGACGCCCGGGCGTGGACCGCACCGGTGTACCGAGCCGAGGAGGAGACGTGCGCGCGACCGCCGGACTGAACCCCGCGGTGGCGGTGGGTGTGGGCCGCACGGCCCTGCTGGTGGCCGCGGCCCGGGCCATCGAGACCCATCGCCCCGACGCCCTGGCCCAAGATCCGTTCGCGGAGCACTTCGTGCGCGCGGCACCGGCCTCGGCCGGCTGGCCGGTCCGCCCGGAACAGGTGCCCGCCGGTGAGGCCGACCCGCTGTGGGGCCGGCTCGGGCGGTACTTCGGCCTGCGCACCCGCGTCCTGGACGACCACCTGCTCCACGCGGCGCGCCGGGGCGTCCGGCAGGTGGTCCTGCTGGGGGCGGGCCTGGACTGCCGGGCGTTCCGACTCGACTGGCCGCCGGACTGTGTGGTCCACGAGGTGGACACCGCCGGGATGCTGACGTTCAAGCAGGCGGTACTCGACCGGGCCGGCGCCGCCCCCGCGGCCGGGCGCCGGGTCCTTCCGGCCGATCTCCGGCTCGACTGGTCCGAGGCTCTGCGGGCGGCGGGTTTCGACCCCGCCGCGCCCACCGCGTGGATCGCCGAGGGGCTGCTGCTCTACCTCCCGGCGGCGGCCGAACGCCGCCTCGTGGCGACGATCGACCGGTTGAGCGCCGCGGGCAGTTCGCTTGCCTACGAGGTCAAACTGGGCGTCGAAGCCCAGCGGGTACGGGCCGGTCCCGTCTATGCCGCCGCCCGGCAGCGGGCCGGCATCGACCTGCTCGCGCTGTTCGACGGCGGGCCGCGTCCCGACACGGCGGGCGAACTCACCGCGCGCGGCTGGACGGTGACCACCCGCACGCCGTACGACTTCACCGCCGTGCACGGCCGTGGCCCCCGCCCGGAGCCCAACGACGCCTTGGCGGCCAACCGTTGGTGCTTCGCCACCCTGCCCCGCCTCCCGTCCGGCCGGGGGTGCTGAGCAGAGGGCCTCGGCGGGAAGGCGGCGGCACGGCGGACGGCGGACCGGGCCGGAGTCTCGGTGAACGGCGGACCGGACTGGGTGACGGCGGTCGGCGGACCGGGTGGCGGACCGGGCTGGGGTCAGCGGCGCGGCTCCAGTACGTCGACGTAGTCGGCCTGGTCGAGGTCCGTCAGCAGGTCGCGCTGGCGGCGCAGTTCGTCGGCGTCGTTGTCGACCGGCTCGGTGGTGAACCGGATCCGGCCGGCGAGGGAACGGGCGAGCGCGCTCGCGGCCTCGCCGGTCTCGGCCGTCACCACGAGGTAGCCGGCCCGGTCCGGCGACCAGCGCACCGGCGGAGCCACCTGGCCCACGGCGAACTGCAGATGGAACTCGACGACGGCGGGATGGTCGCGGACCTCGTCGGCGCCGTCGATGGCCACGACCCGGCCCGGCTCGGCCTCGAAGAAGGCGACCGCGGCCCCGCACTTCGCGGCGGGCCGGGCGGTGAGCGGTTCCGACTCCCCGGTCATCCAGGCCAGTCCGGCGGCCTCCAGGTCGATGCCGTAGACGAGTTCGGTCATGGTGTTGATCCGGTCGCCGCCGCGCCGGTTGTGGCCCTCGACCACCTTCGGACCGGCCGGCGTGAGCTTCACCTCGGTGTGCGACAGGCCGTCCCGCAGCCCCACCGAGTCCAGGAACGCACCGACCGTCCGGGAGACCTCCGCCTCCAGCCCGGCGTCCAGCACGGCCGGGATGGAGTGCCCGTACTCCAGGAACCCGGCGCCGGTGATCTTGTCGGCGATGGCGATGACCACGTGCCGGCCCGCGAAGGACATGACGTCGACGCTGATCTCCGGGCCCTCCAGGTACTCCTCCAGCAGGAACCGGTGCATGCCGACCTCGGCCAGCGCGGCGTGTACCCGCTCGGCCTCCGCCGCGTTCTCGATCTTGTGGATGGCGAGGCTCGCCGAGCCGCCCACCGGCTTGGCGATCAGCGGGTAGCCCACGGCCGCGCCGAATTCCGTGATGTCGGTGACGTCGGTGGCGAGGGCGGCCCGCACCGTGCTGACGCCCTGTGCGGCCGTGTGCTGGCGCATCCGCCACTTGTCGGTCAGCAGCGCCACGGTGTCCGAGTGCACGCCGTTCAGGCCGAGTTCGTCATTGAGCAGGGCGGCCGGGACGACGCCCTCCTCCTGCACGGTGAACACGGCGCTGAACGGCGCCCGCGCGTGCAGGGCCCGTACCGCCTCCACCATGGCCCGCGGGTCCTCGCGGTGCCGCAGCACCAGGCAGGTCTCGTCCTCCAGGGCGCTCGGTGGTACCGTGCGGAACTCCTCCGGGGTGTAGACACAGACCACGTCGAGCTTCTGCTGCCTGGCCCGCTGGAGCATCGGGGGCTTCGGGGAGACCAGGCAGACGCGCTTTGTCATAGTGCTTCCTTCATGTGTTCGTTCTGCGGGCGACGCAGCAGGAGGGTGACGACTTCCCGGGCCAGGGCCAGGGTGGAGTCGAACACGGGGAGGGATCCGGCCCGCCCGCCGAGCACCAGGGGCAGTTCGGTGCACGCCGCGACGACGATCTGGGCGCCCGCTTCGGTGATGTTCCGGACGGCCGGTTCGAGACTCTGCCCGGCGGCCTCCAGCCGGCCGGCCTTCACCAGCCGGACCGCCCGCATCACGCACCGCTGCTGGAGCAGCGGCGCCGGGACGACCGCGTCCAGGCCGTGCTCGCGCAGGGTCTCCTGGTACAGCCCCGCCACCAGTGTCCCGGTGGTGGCGAGCAGCCCGACCCTGGAGACGGCCGGCGCGGAGCGGCGCAGATGCCGCACGGTGGCGTCCACCATGCTGAGCACGGGCACCGAGGACTCGCGGCGCAGCTCCGGCAGATAGGCGTGGGCGGTGTTGCAGGGCATGGCGATCACGGTGGCCCCGGCCGACTCCAGCAGCCGCAGCCCCTCCCGCAGGTGGGGCAGCGGGCTGGGTCCGTCGGAGAGGATCGCGGCGGTGCGGTCCGGCACGGTGGCGTCCGACCACACCAGGGTCCGCAGGTGTTCCTGGTCCTTCGCGGCGGGCGTCGCCTGCACCAGCTTGGTGAAGAAGTCCGCGGTGGCGGCCGGCCCCATCCCGCCGAGCACGCCCACGATGGGGGACCGCTGCGGCAGCCCGCCGAGGGTGTCCGGCTGCTCGGAGACGACCGCGCTCATACGACGGCCCGTTCGCTCGTGGCCAGGGTGTGCCGGCGCAGCAGGACCCACGGCACGAAGCCGGCCGCCAGCACCGCCACACCGATCAGCAGCCAGACGGGGGTGCCGTGTTCGACCAGCGGTGCCACGATGAGCACCGGCCCGACCAGGTCCTGGCCCACCCGGCCCAGGTTGTAGAACGACAGGTACTGGCCGAGTGACTCCTTGGGGGCCAGTTCGAAGGAGAGCGGCGTGCTCGCGGTGAACAGGCACTCCCCCGCGGTGTGCGCGATCATGGCGACCACCAGGACCGCCAAGGCCGCCCACCCCTGCGTCACGCTGCCCGAGACGGCGTAGGCCAGGCACGCCGCGAAGACGGCCGCCCCGCCGAGCACCGCGGCGCGCAGTGCGGCGCCGAAGTCGGCGAACCTGCGGTTCACCGGCACCTGGGCGGCCATCGCCAGCGCGCCGTTCAGCGCGAGCAGCGTGGTCAGGCCCCAGTGGGGCGAGTGTGTCGCCTCGGTGACCCACAGGGGCAGCACCAGGGACAGGATCGTGTTGTGGGTCATGGCGACGCCGTTGACCACGGTGATCGCCAGGTAGCGCGGGTCGCGCAGGGGCGACGGTCCGCGCTGCCGCCCCCGCTTCTCGCCGTCCGCCGCGGTGGCGGGCTCGGGTACCTCCAGCCGGGCCACCAGCATCGCCGCGGCGATGAAGGAGGCCGCGTTGATCGCCACGCCCACCATGTAGAGCGAGGTGGAGCCGGTGACCACGGGCAGCGTGGCGGCGAGCGAGCCGAGCACGATCGCCCCGTTGCGCGCCGTGTACATCGTGCCCAGGATGGTCGCCCGTTCCTTGTCCTCGAACAGCCGGCCCATCACGGTCATGTTGATCGCCGGGCTGGACCGGTCGGCCGTGGTGACCACGCAGGCGAGCACCGCGAACAGCCAGTACTGCGTGGCCAGCAGGTACAGGCCGTATCCGGCGGCCCGGATGACGAACAGGGTGATCAGGCTCTTCTTGGCGCCCACCCGGTCCGCCAGCCTGCCGATCCGGGGGCTGAGCACGAACGCGCAGAGGCTGCCGAGCGAGATGGCGACACCGACCGAGGTGATGTCGAAGCCGCGTACGTGGGTGAAGAAGAGCACCGAGGTGGCGGTGAAGATGCCGGTGCCGAAGGAGTCGGCGGTGGCGCTGGCCAGCAGCAGTCTGGTCTCGCGCCGTTCCAGCATCAGCACGGAGCTCAGCCGTGCCCACAGGGCCGGGCCGGCGCTCATCGGGCGCCGACAGTCCCGACCGGGCGGAGCGACCAGTCGTTGATGTGACCGTGGACCGGGTGGCACGGGACGATGTCCCCGCATTCCAGCCGGGACCCGGCGTCGAGCAGGAGCCCGTCGTGGCCGTCACCGGCGAGGGGCCAGTGGATCTCGACGGTGTTGCGGCCGCGCCGCAGCAGCTCCGGGGCCACGGCGAAGGTGTCGGTCCGCCAGTCGGTGCCGAGTTCGGCCGTGCCCACCTCCTGGCCGTTGACGGTGAGGCGGACGCCGCTCACCGGGGCCCGGCCCGGCAGCCGCCAGGTCACGTCCACCGTCAGCGGTGCGGGATCGGCCAGCACCAGGGTGGAGCGGGTCACCGGCGCGTGTGCGCGCAGGTAGGCGACCCGGCGGGCGAAGGCGGCCTCCCGCCGTTCGTTGAAGGTGCCGGCCAGCGCGGGATCGGCCAGCAGGTCGGTCTGGGCGGCCTGCTCGGCCACCAGCAGCTCCTGGTGGCGTTCGCGCACCTGCCGGCCGCGCCGCTCCAGCTCGTCCAGCATGACCTCGCGCAGTGTGTGGTCGGCCAGCTTGCCGTTCAGCCGTCCGTCGCCGACCACCAGGTAGCGGCGCACCGACGGGTCCTCGGCGGAGCGCTCGTAGGAGGAGCACATCCAGTTCGGGGCGCGCCTGGTCTGGTAGTCGAGGTAGTCCTCGATCCGCTCGGCGACCGAGGGGTCCGCGTCCAGCGCCCGCGCGATGTGGTGGCGCAGGGTGTCCTCGCCCTGGCCGTAGTGGGCGTTGTGCACGGCGGCCAGGAAGTGTGCCAGGGCCAGCCGGTCGGCGGCGGGCACGACGGGCGCTCCGGATCCGGCGGGCACCGTCAGGGTGTCGGCCAGGGCGGCCACCGCGGCGTCGGCGGTGAGCAGCAGGCCCTCGAAGCTCAGATGGCAGTAGTCGAGGAAGTAACGCCGCCCCGGTGCGCCCTGCTGCCCGTCCTGCGGTCCGTCCTGGAAGAGGGCCTGCTGGTCGACCACCCGGAAGCCGAGCTTGTCGCCGTGCTCCCGCAGCAGGTTCTGTACGGAGGTCAGGGTGCGCGGGGAGTGCACCGCGAAGGGGCTGACCACGGAGTCCTTGGCCGCTCGCAGTGCCTCCAGCGCCTCGCCGGGGGTTGGTGCGCAGCGGGCCGCCATCCGGTGGGAGACAGGCGAGCTGCCGCCGTCCAGCCGCAGCATCTCGTCGACCAGCGGGCGGGCCTGCCGTATCCGTCCGGCGGCCAGTTCCTGTTCGGCCGCCTGGCGCAGTTCCAGCCAGCGGGGCTGCCGGCCCTCCGGGAGCGCCGGGCAGTCGAGCATGGGCTCGTCCACCCAGTCGGCGAGGTTGAACTCCGGGACGACCAGTACCACGGGGGTCTCGCCGGCGATCTCGCGCAGCAGGTCGAGCGCGCTCGCGGCGACGTCGGTGACCAGTTCCCGGAAGGCCGCGGTGGCGGCCGGGAAGCCGCCGGCGGCGAGCAGTCCGGCCAGTTCGTGCCGCTCGGTGGGCGTCGGGTCGACGTTGTTCCAGTTGTTCCCGGCGTGCACCACGAGCGCGTCCACGCCCAGCGCGCGGGCCTCGGCGGCCGTCCGCAGCAGTTCCTGGAGGGAGCAGTTGGTGCGGGCGAGGTCGAGCACGTCGACACCGCTGTCGGCGAGCCGGGAGTCGATCAGGCTCGCCAGCGAGTACGCCGGGTCGAAGAAGTAGCCGCGGGTGGCGGACTCCCCGAGGACGGCCACGCGGCGGTGCCCGGCGCGCAGGGTGATCTCGGGCAGGTCGGCCCAGTAGCGCCATTCCTCGCGGAGCTGGGCGTCCCGCCGCAGCACGCCGTCCTCGTGGATCCAGACCGCGAGACGGCCGGGGGCGGGCGTGGGGGCGGTCAGCTCGGTGGAGCGGGTGCTCGGCCGGCCCAGTGTCTGCATCCGGGCGAGGGCGAGCGTGCCGCCCGGGCCGGACAGGAAGTCGCTGAGTCCTTCGGTGATCCTTCGAGTCGGATCGCTGTGCTGCATCGGTTCCCTCGGCGTTGTGGTCCGGGTGGGGGTGGTGGTCGGCGCGTCGCGGCCCGGTCGTCAGGCGGTGTACGCCGGAAGGTCGTACAGGTCGAGAAGCATGTTGAAGGTGATGACCGTCATCAGCAGGTCCGTCTCGAACGGGACGTTGATGCGGAACCCGGGGGTCGAGTACTGCCGTACGAGTCGCTCCACCCGGTCCGGGTCGAAGTAGCCGTCGGCCTCGATGCGGTCGCGGGAGAGCAGTGCCTTGATGGCGGGGTCGTCCTGGCGGAGCAGGTGGGGGCTGCCCGGCGCTGTGAAGCCGAATTTCTCACGGTCCACGATGCGGCCCGGAATCCAGTTCCGGGCGACCTGCTTGAGCAGGTACTTCTCCTCCAGGCCCTGGAGTTTCAGGTCCGGCGGCACGGTGGCCAGGAACTCGATCAGTTCGCGGTCGAGAAACGGATGACGGGATTCCACGGAGTGGGAGAAGGTCATACGGTCGCCGTGGTCGCCGAGCAGGTGGTCCCCGAGCCGCAGCTTCAGGTCCAGGTACGAGCGGCGGTGCAGGTCGTGCAGGCCGGTCAGGCGCTCCCGGTCGACCAGCGGGTGCTCCAGGCAGTCGACGGTGTGCTGCCGTTCGCGCACCGCGGCCGAGTACAGACCGGCCTTGACGGAGCGGAACTCGACGTCGTTGCGTTCGTAGAAGAAGCTTTCGTCGCCCCACAGCCGGGCGCGCAGCCGGGCCTCGGCGAGGTCGGTGGAGACCGCCGTGCCCGGCTGGTCCCGGCGGAAGCGGTCGAAGCGGTAGCCGACGTAGCCGCCGAAGAACTCGTCGGAGCCCTGGCCGGTGAGCACCACCTTGACGCCGGCGTCCTGGACCGCCTCGGACAGGGCGTGTGCGGCGGAGTTGTAGGACTCCTTGAGCGGACACTCGGTGTGCCAGACGACGTCGCGCAGCCGGGCGCCGATCTCCTCGTCCGCCACCATGCGTTCGCAGTGGGCGGTGTCCAGCACATCGCTCATCAGCCGCTGGTAGTCGCTCTCGGAGAGCTCGCGCTCCGGGAAGGCCGCCGCGAAGGAGCGGATCTCGCTGTCCGGCAGCAGGTGGCGCATGACGGCGCCGATCAGTGAGGAGTCGAGTCCCCCGCTGAGGTAGAGCCCCACGGGCACGTCGGACTGCAGCCGCTTCTCGACCGACCGGATCAGCAACTCCTCGACCCGGTCGACGTAGTAGGACTCGTCGTGCCGCTCGAGTTCCGCGTCGGCGCGGGGGTAGGCGAGGTCCCAGTAGGTCCAGGTCTTGGGCGTCTCGCCCGGGCGGAACTCCACGGCGGTGCCGGGCGGCACGCTGTGGACGCCTTCGAACATCGTTCTCGGGCTCACCAAACCGGGCAGTGTGAGAACTTGGTCGAGGCCGACCGGATCGACCCGGCGCTGAACCGCCGGGTGTTCCAGCATGGCCTTGATTTCGGAGCCGAAGACGATTTCGCCGTCCCGGTGCGCGTAGAAGAGCGGTGTTACTCCGAAATGGTCGCGGGCGGCCAGGAAGACCCGCTCGCGATAGTCGAAAAGGACGATCGCGAACTGTCCGTCCAACTTGCCGACAAAGTCCCGGCCGAACTCCTCGTAAAGGTGCGGAATGACCTCGGTGTCGCATTGTGTGTGCAAGGTGTGGCCGCGCGACACGAGAAGCTCACGCAATTGCCGGTAGTTGTAGATCTCGCCGGTCGTCATGGCGACGATCTGCCGGCTCTCGTCGTACATCGGCTGGTCGCCGGAGGCGAGGTCCCTGATGGCGAGACGGGTAAAGCCGAAGGCCACGGCCTCGTCGACGTGGAAGCCCAGGGAGTCCGGGCCGCGGTGGGCGATCACCGCGCCCATCGCCTCCAGCGTCTCACGCGCCCATCGTGGATCGTGCCGCAACCCCACAAAGCCCGCGAGTCCGCACACGCCAACTCCCCCTCGTAAACGACGACTTAGTGACCGTCCGGTGCCACCCGATTCGCTGGCCCGACCGGCTGCGGCCTGCGACTTTAGCAGTAGTGATCATGACACTTGTACTGTGAAATAGATCACGTCGGGGGTGATCTTCCCTGATCACCACGGGCCGTGCGAGTCTCCAGGGAGCATTGGGAGCGTTCCGAGCTGATTGCGCGTCAATCAATCGCGTTGCTCGTCGATCTGACGCTCCATCAATCAATCCGGGGAGAGATTTTACTGTGCCTGGTTCCCGGTCGGAGCCGAATCCGTACCCGCATTCGGCCACCACTCTGGTGGCCCTGCTGGTCGAGCAGTTCCGGCGGACGCCTGACCGGCCCGCGGTGTCGGACCACCGCGAGGTGGTCGACTACCGCGAGCTCGACCGCCGTTCGGCCGCGCTGGCGGCCCGGCTGGTCCGGACCGGCGCCGCCGCCGACCGCGTCGTGGCCCTCCATCTGGAGCGCTCGGTGGACCTGGCGGTGGCGATCGTCGCGGTGCTCCGCGCCGGCGCCGCCTGGCTGCCGCTGTCCACCGCCGACCCGGACGACCGCGTCCGGGATCTGCTGGGGGACGCCGCGCCCGTCGCCGTGCTGACCGGCGCCCCGGAGCGGCTCGCCGCCCTCGCCGGGGGCATCCCGTGCTTCTCCCCGCGCGACACCGGGGACACCGCCGGCTCCGGGTCCACCGCCGACGCCGGTGAGACCGCCGACGCCGGTGACACCCCCGGCACCGGGTCCACCGCCCGCGCCACGGCGACCGGGACCGACGCGACCGTGACCCACACGGCCGGGACCGACGCGGCCGCGCCCGCCGACCTGGCCTACGTCATCTACACCTCCGGCTCCACCGGCCGCCCCAAGGGCGTGCTGACCGAGCACGCGGCCATCGTCAACCGGCTGCGCTGGATGCAGGACCGCTTCGGCCTCGGGCCCGGCGACGTGGTCGCGCAGAAGACCCCGTACACCTTCGACGTCTCGGTGTGGGAGTTCCTCTGGCCGCTGACGACCGGGGCGGAACTCGCCTTCGCCCTGCCCGACGGCCACCGCGACCCGGACTACCTGGCGCGCTTCCTGGCGGAGCGGCGGGTGACCGTCACCCACTTCGTGCCCAGCATGCTCCGTGAGTTCCTCCGCCGGCTGCCGCCCGGAGCCTGTCCCGGGCTGCGCGCGGTGATGGTCAGTGGCGAGGCCCTGGGCCAGGATCTCGCCCAGCGCTTCTTCGAACGGCTCCCGCACGCCGAACTGCACAACCTCTACGGCCCCACCGAGGCCGCCGTGGACGTCACCCACTGGCAGTGCGAGCCCGGCCGGCCGCTCGACGAGCCGGTCCCGATCGGCCGGCCCATCACCGGCATCGAACTGCTCGTCCTGGACGAGCGAGGCGCCGAGCTGCCCGCCGGCGAGACCGGCGAACTGTGCATCGCCGGTGCCGGCGTCGCCCGCGGCTACCTCAACCGGCCGGAGCTCACCGCCGAACGCTTCGTACCGCACCCGGCCGACCCGGGCCGGCGGATGTACCGCACCGGCGACCTGGCCTCCCGCCGGCCGGACGGCGCGTACCTCTACCACGGCCGCAACGACCGCCAGGTGAAGGTCGGCGGCGTGCGGATCGAACTCGGCGAGGTGGAGGCCGCCCTGCTGGCCCTGCCCTACGTCGAGGAGTGCGTCGTGCTGACCCGGACCGACGCCGCGGGCATGGTCCGGCTGGCCGCCGTCGCCGTGCCGGCCCCGGACGCCGGCCGGTACGACTGGCGCGCCGACCTCGCCCGGGTGCTGCCCGCGAGCTCGATCCCGGCGACCCTCACGCCGGTGGACGCCATCCCGAAGACCGCGCACGGCAAAGCCGACGTGGCGGCCCTGCGCCGGCTGGTGGAGGGGCGGGCCGGCCCCGAGCCGGTCGCCGGGTCCCCGGACCCGGTGGAACGGGCCTGGGCCGCGGTGCTCGGCAGCTCCCAGCCGCACTTCTTCGAGGCCGGCGGCACCTCGCTGCACGCGGTACGGCTGCTGGGCGACATCGCCGAGGAGTTCGGTGTGCGGCTGTCCCTCGCCGACTTCCTGGCCCGGCCCACCCTGGACGCGCTGCGCGAACTCCTCGCGAAGGGCGGCCACCGCCCGCGGGAGCTTCCCCCCGAGGTCCCGCGCGACGGCGTCCTGCGGCCCAACCGCGCCCAGGAACGCCTGTGGTTCCTCCAAGAGCTGGAGCCGGACAGCACCGCGATGAGCGCCCCGACCGCGTTCCGGATCACCGGCGCGACCAGGGAGCAGGTCGGCGATGCCTTCGCCCGCCTGCTGGCCCGGCACGAGGTGCTGCGCACCCGGTACGTCGCGGTCGACGGCGAACCGCGCGCCGTGATCGCCCCCGACGGCCCGCCGCTGCCCTGGACGGACGCCCCGGCCGGCAGCGACCCCGCCGAGCTCACCCGGGCACACATCACCGACCTCGCCCACGAGCCGTTCGACCTCGGCTCCGGGGCCCCGCTGCGGGCCCGGGGTGTCAGCCTCGGGGAACACGACCACCTGCTGGTGGTGGTCACCCACCAGATCATCACCGACGGCTGGACCTGGTCGCTGCTCGCCGAGGACCTCGTCGCGCTCCTGGCCGCGGACGGCCTGCCCGCCGAGCCCGGACGACGGCAGATCGTCGACCACGCCGCCTGGCAGCGGGAACGGGAAGCCGACGCCGAGCACCTGGCCGCCGTCGAGGAGTCCCTGCGGCACTGGCGCACCGTACTGGCCGGCGCGCCGGACGGGCTGGACCTGCCCGCCGACGGGCCGCGCCCGGCCGCGCTCAGCGCCCCCGCCGACGCCGTCGACCTGACCTGGTCGCCCGGTTTCGGCACCCGGCTGCGCGCCCTGTGCCGGGAGCGCCGGGTCACCGAGTTCATGGCGCTGCTGGCCGGGTACACCGCCTGGCTGTCCCGGATCTGCGGCCAGGAGACCGTGGTCGTCGGCACCCCGATGGCCAACCGGACACCGGAGTGGACCGGCCGCATGGCCGGCAACTTCATCACCACCGTCCCGCAGCGCCTGGACATCGACGAGGACGCCACCTTCCTCGACGTCCTGGACCGGGCCCGGGCCGTGGTCGTGGACGGGGCGCGCCACTCGGTGGTGCCCATGGAACGGATCGTCGCCGACCTCGGCGGCGCCCGCGGAGCCGACCGGCTGCCGGTGTTCCAGAACCTCTTCGTGTTCCAGAACATGCCGGCCTGGCGGCGCGAGGCCGGCGGCCGCAGCGTGGCGGTCCACCAGCTTCCGCCGCGCCACACGCACTACGACCTCAAGTTCGAGGTCTTCCCGTTCACCACCGGGTACGAGGCACGCCTGGTCCACGCCCGGGGGCGGATCTCCGCCGAACGCGCCGCCGTGATGGCGCGTCAGCTCGCCGCGTTCATCGAGGCGGCGGTCGACGGACCCGACGCGTACATCGACGAGATCCCGCTCTGACCGGCCCGCAGGTCGTCCCCGACCGGAAGATTGGAACTGACACCGAGATGACGCATGTCAGCGATCACCGCAGCCCCTCCCCCACGGCGGCGCGGCAATCGCCCGAGCACACCGTCCCCGCGCTGATCGAGGCCACCGCCTCGCGCCACCCCGACGCCGTCGCGGTGCTGCGCGGCGACAGAGCGTGCAGCTACCGCGAACTCGTCGAGCGCTACCACGCCACGGCGCGCGGCCTGCTCGCGGCCGGCGTCGGCGGCGGCGACGTGGTGGCGGTACGCGGCGGCCGGTCGGTGGAGACGGTCGTGGCCCTCCTGGGCGTTCTGCGGGCCGGCGCGATCCTCACCATGATCGATGTCACCCAGCCGCAGGGCCGGGTCCTGGACGTGCTCGCGGCCGCGCGGCCGAGGCTGATCCTGGACACCACCGGGGAGGACCTGCCGGACGAGCTCGCCGGCCGGCCCGTGGTGCGGGCGGCCGGGCTGGACGACGGCGGGGCGGCACTCCCCGAGGTCGGCATCGAGTCGCCCGCCTACCTGTGCTTCACCTCCGGCACCACCGGCACTCCGCGCGGGGTGCTGGGCTGGCACGGCGCGCTCACCCAGTTCTGCGTCTGGGAGCAGCGGGCCCTGGACTTCGGCGCCGGGGACCGGGTCGCCCAGATGGCCGCGCTGACCTTCGACGCGCTGTTCAAGGACCTCTTCCCGGCCCTGATCGCGGGCGCCACCGTCTGCCTGCCGCCCACCGACCGTCCGTTCGTGGACGTGGCGCGGGTGCTGGACTGGCTGCGCACCGACGCCGTAACGATTCTGCAGACGGTTCCGAGCGTCCTCGCCACCCTGCTCTCCGAACTGCCCGCCGGCACCGGCTTCCCGGCACTGCGGCTGGTCTGCCTCTCCGGCGAACCGCTCGCGGGCAGCCTGGTCAACCGCTGGCGCGCCGCCACCGGCGCCCCGGACCTCGGGTTCGTCAACCTCTACGGCACCACCGAGGCCACCATCCTCAAGGCCTGGTACCCCGTCCCGCGGGGCGAGGTGCCCGACGGCATCCTCCCGGTCGGCACCGCCACCGACGGGGCCGAACTGCTCGTGGTCAACAAGCGCGGGCGCCGCTGCGGCGTCGGGGAGCCCGGCGAGGTACTGATCCGCACCCGCTATCTGACCCGCGGTCTGTGGCGCCCCGCACCGGACGCCGCACCGCTGTTCGAGGTCAACCCGCTCAACCCGGACGACCCGGACGACCTGGTGCAGCGCACCGGCGACCTGGGCCGGCTCGACCCGCAGGGCAACCTGGAGATCCAGGGCCGGGCGGACGACCAGGTCAAGATCCTGGGCGTCCGGGTCCACCCGGCGGAAGTCGCCGCGGTGATCCGGCGGATGCCCGAGGTCAAGGACGCCGCCGTGGTGGTCCGCCCGGGCGAGGAGGGCCCCGCCCTCGCCGCCTACCTGGTGCCCGCGCCCGGCTCCCGCCCCGACGCCGCCGCGGTCCGCGCCAATGTGGCCCGGCACGGCTCCAACGCCATGGTCCCCGCCCACGTAATCCCGCTGGAGCGCCTGCCGCTCACCGGGCACGGCAAGCTCGACCGGGCCGCGCTGCCCGAGCCCGAGCAGGCGGCCCCGGCCGCCGAGGCCGCACCGGACGACGGCGAGTGGACCGACACCGAGCGCCGGGTCGCCGCGATCTGGTCGGAGGTGCTGCGGCAGGAGGTCGGCTCCCGGCACACGAACTTCTTCCACCTCGGTGGCCACTCGCTGCTGATGGCGCGGGTGCTGGCCCGGCTCCGGCGCGACTTCGCCGTCGACCTGAGCCTGACCACGCTCTTCGAGTCCGCCACGGTCGCCGCCCTCGCGACGGCGGTGGACGAGGCACTGCGGGCCGGGGCGAGTACGGTGCGGGAGGAGCCCGTACCGGTGCCCGCCGCCCCTGACGCGCCACGGCCGCTCTCCCCGGAGCAGGAGGGCCTGTGGTACCTCCAGCAGCTCGACCCGGGCAGCGCCGCCTACAACATGGCGGGCGTCTTCACCCTCCCGGCCGAGCTGGACGAGGAGGCGGTATGGGACGCCGTCCGCACCGTCTGCCGCCGCCACCAGGCGCTGCGGCTGCGTTTCCGCGAGGAGGCCGACGGACGCCCGATGCAGCTGGCGGGGCCCGCCGATGTGGACTTCGCACGGCTGCCGGCCCACGCCGACCGGGCCGCCGCCGTGGCCGCGCTGACCGAGGCCGCCGCCGTCCCGTTCGACCTGGTCACCGGCCCCCCGGTGCGGGTGCGCACCGTGCGGGTGGCCGAACGGGAACTGCTGGTCGGCCTGACCATCCACCATCTGTGCTGTGACGCGGTCTCCTGGCGGATGGTCGCCGAGCAGATCGACGCGCTGCTCGCCGGCACCGACCGGCACGCCCACCTGGACTCGGCCGAGCCCCGGCTGGACTTCGGGGACTGGGCGGTCTGGCGGTCGGGCCGGACCACCGGCGAGCGGGCCGAGGCCGACCTGGCCTACTGGCGCGAGCTGCTCGCCGACGCCCGCCGGCCCGACCTGCCGCTCGGCCGCCCGGTCCCCGGTGAACGCCCGCACCAGGCGCGGGTGATCCGCCTGCCGCTGGCCCCCGAGGTGGCGGACCGGCTCGCCCGGTACTGCGCGGGGGCCGACGCCACCGAGTACATGGCCATGATGACCGTCCTGGCCTACGCGCTCTCCCGCGCGTCGGCGCAGGACAAGGTGGTGATCGGCAGCGACAGCATCGGCCGCGACCGCGAGGAGTTCGACGATGTCGTCGGCTTCTTCGTCCGCACCCACGCCTACGCCTTCGACCTGTCCGGCGACCCCAGCTTCGAGGAGGCGCTGGGCCGGGTCCGCGCCACCCTGGTGGAGGCCGCCGGACACCGGGACGCCTCCTACGCCCAGGTCATGGACGCCGTCGCCGCCGCCCGCGGTGGCGAGCGCGGTCCCCTGTTCTCGGTGCTGCTGCGGATGCCGCCCCGCGAGGAACAGCCGGGCGAGACGGCCGTGCTGCGGCCCGTCGACGTGGTGGCCGACGCGGCGGACGGCACCGGTGCCGCGCCCACCGCCAAGTTCGACCTCACCGTGGTGGTCCGCCCGGAGCCGGGCGGCACCGTGCTCGACCTCGAGTACGACGCGGACACCGTCCAGCACGAGTACGCCGATGCCCTCGGGGAGCGGCTCACCCGTCTGCTGCGCTTCGCCGCCGAGCAGCCGGCCCGCCCGCTCGGCCTGGCCTACGGCGAGAGCCACCCCTTCGACACCGAGCTGCCCCCGGCGGAGTACACCCGGGTCGCCGAGCTCGTCCACCGCCAGGCCGCCGCCACCCCGGACGCCGTCGCCGTCCACTGGGCCGAGGGCGAGGTGACGTACCGCCGGCTGGCCGACGCGGCGCTGGGCGCGGCCCGCGAACTGCGTCCGGGTGAGCGGATCGGCATCCTGGGCGGAAAGTCCCCCGCCACGGTGGCCGCACTGGTCGGCGCACTGGGCGCCGGCGCCGTGGCGATGCCGATGGACGAAGGGCTGCCCGGGCCCCGGCTCGCAACCATGGCCGGCAAGGCCAACGTCCGCCGGGTCCTGCTCACCGAACCGAGCACCGCCGCCGACGCGCCGACCGGCGTCGAGGTGAACCGGCTGTCCTTCGACAGCCTGGTCAAGAGCGCCGACGGCGCACCCGGGCCCGGCCCGGTGGGGCCCGACGACCCGGCGTACATCTTCTTCACCTCCGGCACCACCGGTGAGGCCAAGGCGGTGCTCGGCCGGCACCGCGGCCTGGACCACTTCATCGACTGGGAGACCGCCGAGTTCGATGTGCGCCCCGGCGACCGGGTAGCCCAGCTGACCACCCTCTCCTTCGACGCCATGCTGCGCGACGTCTTCGTCCCGCTCACCCGGGGCGCGACCCTCTGCCTGCCGTCCGCCGCCGACCTGGACGACACCGCGCGCACCGTGGAGTGGCTGGCCCGGGAGCGGATCACCATCGTGCACACCACGCCCAGCGTGGTGACCGCCTGGCTGCGCGAGGCCGATCCGGCCCCGGCCCGGCTGCCCCACCTGCGGCTGCTCTGCCTCGCCGGCGAGCCGCTGAACGGCGGGCTGGTCGCGCGGCTGCGCGAGAAGCTGCTCGGCCCGGACGCCGAGATCGTCAACTTCTACGGTCCCACCGAGACCACGATGATCAAGACCTACCACCGGGTGACGCCCGATCAGGACGCCGGTCCGGTGCCGGTGGGCCGGGCGCTGCCCGGCGGCCAGGCCGTCGTGCTCGGTGCCGACGACCGCCCGTGCGGCCCCGGCGAGCGCGGCGAGATCGTCCTGCGCACGCCCTACCGCACCCTGGGCTACCTCGGTGACACCGGCGCGGACTCGGCGTTCCGGCCCCATCCGCGCGCCACCGGCCCGGACGATCTCGTCTACCGCACCGGTGACCTCGCCGTGGTCGGTGCCGACGGCGAGATCCACATCGAGGGCCGCCGCGACGACCTGCTCAAGGTGCGCGGCGTGCGGGTGCACCCGGCCGAGGTGGCGGCCGAGCTGGCCACCCACCCCGAGGTACGGCAGGTCCACGTCGACGTGGACAAGGACGGCGAGGGCGACGGCACCCTGGTCGCCTACGTCGTCAGGACGCCCGGCTCCGTGCTGAGCGCCGAGACGCTGCGCGACTACGCGCGGCAGCGGATGGCGCTGGCCATGGTGCCCGGACTCTTCCTGTTCGTCGACCGGTTCGCCCTGCTGCCGAACGGCAAGCTCGACCGGTCCGCGCTGCGCCGCGGCGCGCCCCGGCGGACCGCCGAGCGGATCGCGCCCCGCGACGAGACCGAGGAGCTGATCTGGCAGATCTGGGCCGACCTGCTCGACCAGCGGGACTTCGGCGTCACCGACGACTTCTTCGCCGTCGGCGGCCACTCGCTGCTCGCCACCATCCTGCTCACCCGGATACGCAAGCGGACCGGTGTGTCGCTGTCGCTGCGCCAGCTGCTGGAGGGACCGCGGATCGAGCACCTGGCCCGGACGGTGCGCGGCCTGACCGGGCCCTCCGCCGAGCAGGCCGGCGAGGTGCTGCTGCCGCTGCGCCCGGGCACCCCCGGCGGCCCGCTGCTCTTCGTGGTGCACCCGATCGGCGGTGACGTGCTCTGCTTCCGCGAGCTCGCCGCCGCGCTGCCGGCCGACATCACGGTGCTCGGCGTCCGCTCGCCCGGCCTGGAGACCGGCACCGTCTTCCGCACCGTGCAGGAGATGGCCGCCGCCTACCTGCGCGAGATCCAGCAGGCGCAGCCGGAGGGCCCGTACCACTTCGCGGCCTGGTCGATGGGCGGCGTGGTCGCCTACGAGATGGCCCGGCAGCTCTCCATCGAGGGGGTCGGGACCGCCTCGGTGACCCTGCTGGACAGCTACGCGCCCGGGTCCGGGGCCTTCGCCCACTTCGCCGACCCGGCCACCGACCGGGTGGAGTCCTTTGCCCGCGACCTGGAGCGGATGACCGGCGAGCGGCCCGACACCGGCCTGCTGCGCGCGGTCGCGGCCGACGGCGCCTCGGCGGACTCCGCGGCGGCGGACGACGAGACCCGGGCCCTGCACCGCAGGTACCGGGTGTTCGACGCCCACGCCACCGCCCTGGTGAACTACCGGCTGCGGCGCGCCCGGTTCCGGGACACCCGGTTCACCCTCGTGCTCGCCGGGGACCAGGAGCGTCCCGACGGGAGCACCCCCACCCTCGGCTGGTCCGAGGCACTCGGCATGGACATCGGCACCGTCTCGGTGCCGGGTGTCGACCACTTCACGCTGCTGCGCGGCCAGGCGGCCCGGACCGCCGCCGAGCAGATCGCCCGCGCGGTCGCGGCGAGCAGCGGACGGCCGGAGGAGAAGCAAGCGTGACCGACATCAGCACACCGCGCTTCCGCGCCTACACGGCGCGGGACCTGGACACCCTGCTCGACCGCTGCGGGGCGGACGACGAGACGAAGCTGCAGACCCGGGCGGTGGCGGCGATCCTGCCGTTCAAGACCAACCAGTTCGTGGTGGACGAGCTGATCGACTGGGACGCCGCCGCCGAGGACCCGGTCTTCCGGCTCGTCTTCCCGCAGCCCGACATGCTGGCCCCCGATGAGCTGAAGACCGTCACCGAACTGCTGCGCGGCGGCGCCCGGCCGGCCGAACTGAACCGCGTCGTGCGGGAGATCAGGGCGGGCATGAACGCCCACCCGGCCGGGCAGACGGATCTCAACGTCGCCTACTGGCAGGGCAAGCCGCTCTCCGGCGTGCAGCACAAGTACCGCGAGACGCTGCTCTTCTTCCCCCGCCAGGGCCAGACCTGCCACGCCTACTGCACCTACTGCTTCCGCTGGGCCCAGTTCGTCGGCGATCCCGGACTGAAGATAGCGGCGGCCCCCGACGAGGACGACGCGCTGCGCGGCTACCTGCGCGAGCACACCGAGATCACCGACATCCTGGTGACCGGCGGCGATCCGATGATCATGGGCATCGGGCCGCTGCGCCGGGCCCTGGAGCCGTTCCTCGACCCGGAGCTGGAGCACATCAGGACCATCCGGATCGGCACCAAGGCGCTGACCTACTGGCCGTACCGGTTCACCACCGACCGCGACGCCGACGATCTGATGCGGCTGTTCGAGGAGATCCGCGCCGCCGGCAAGCACCTCGCCCTGATGGCGCACGTCACCCACCCCCGCGAGCTGTACCCGGACGTGGTGCGGCAGGCGGTCCAGCGGGTCCGGGCCGCCGGGGCGGTGATCCGCACCCAGGCCCCGCTGATCCGTACCATCAACGACGACGCCGCCGTCTGGCGGGAGCTGTGGACCCGCCAACTGGCGCTCGACGCCGTCCCGTACTACCTCTTCGTGGAGCGGGACACCGGCCCGCGCGACTACTTCGGGGTGCCGCTGGTGCGGGCCTGGGAGATCTACCGGGACGCGCTGTCCGGCGTCACCGGGCTGGCCCGCACCGTCCGCGGACCGTCGATGTCCGCCACCCCCGGCAAGGTGGTGGTCGACGGCGTCACCGAGATCGCCGGCCGGCGGGCCCTCGCGCTGCGCTACCTCCAGGCCCGCGATCCGCAGCTCGTCGGGCGGCCGTTCTTCGCCGAGTACGACCCCCGGGCGGCCTGGCTCACCGATCTCAAACCGCTCTTCCCCTCCGACGCGCCGTTCCTGGAGGTCCGATGACCTCCTGCGACGCACTGTTCGCGAAGGCCACGGTGACCGCCTCCGAGACGCTGTTCCCGGAGGCCCGATGACCTCCTCCGTACCGCCGGACGGCCGGACCCCCGACGACGACAAGCCGTACTCCTCCCGGAGCCAAGGAGACCAGCGATGACCGCGCAGACCACCGACCCCACCACCGGCGACGGGCCGGTGATCCTGGGAATCTCGGCACACTTCCACGACTCGGCCGCCGCCCTGCTGGTCGGCGGAAAGCTCGTGGCCGCCTCCCATGAGGAGCGGTACACCAGGCGCAAGCAGGACCCGGAGCTGCCGCGCAACGCCGTCCGCGACTGCCTGCGCCAGGCCGGCCTGCGGATCACCGACGTGGACTGCGTGGCCTACTACGAGGACCCGGCCAAGAAGCTGCACCGCCAGCTCTGGGCCGGTCTGCCCGCCTTCCCCGACAACGGCCCGATGGCCCGGTACCGGCTGGACGCCGACCGCCCGCGCCGGGAGATCCGCGACCTGCTCGGCTGGCAGGGCCCGATCGAGTTCGTCGACCACCACCTCTCGCACGCCGCCAGCGCCTACTACTTCTCCGGCTTCGAGGACAGCGCCGTGCTCACCGTGGACGCGGTCGGAGAGTGGGCCACCACCACCTGGGGCGTCGGGCGCGGGGCCGAGCTGGAGCTGCGCGAGCAGGTCGAGTTCCCGCACTCGCTGGGCCTGCTCTACAGCGCCGTCACCGGCTACCTCGGTTTCGAGGTGAACGAGGGCGAGTACAAGGTGATGGGCCTCGCGCCTTACGGCGAGCCACGGTTCAAGGAACAGATCGAGCAGCTGATCCACGTCACCGAGGACGGCACGTTCCGGCTCGCCCTGGAGTACTTCGACTTCGCCGACCCGGACGGCATGCTGGGCGAGCGCTTCGAGAAGCTGCTCGGCGTGCCGCCGCGGGTGCCGGAGTCGGAGATCGAGACCGTGCACTACGACCTGGCGCGCTCCATCCAGCTGGTGACCGAGGAAACCCTGCTGCGCATGGTCGACAAGGCCCACCGGATGTCCGGCAGTCGCAACCTGTGCATGGCCGGCGGTGTGGCGCTCAACGTGGTCGCGGTGCGCCGCATCGTGGAGGAGGGGCCGTTCGAGCATGTCTTCGTGCAGCCCGCCGCCGGCGACGCGGGCGGCAGTCTCGGCTGCGCGGCCGTCGCCCATCAGCGGCTGACCGGCGAGCGGCCGTCGCAGGGCCGGCAGCGTTCGGCGCTGCTCGGCTCCGGCACCGACTCGGAGGAGATCGCCGGACTGCTGGGCGCGTACGCCGGCCATTCCTTCCTGGATTTCCGGGGCGACGAGCCCGGCCTGCTGGACGCGGTCTCGGCCCGGCTGGCCGAGGGCAAGGTGATCGGCTGGTACCACGGGCGGGAGGAGTTCGGCCCGCGCGCCCTCGGCGGGCGGTCCATCCTCGCCGACCCGCGCGGTGACGACACCCGGGACCGGATCAACGCCTCGGTCAAGATGCGCGAGGCCTTCCGCCCGTTCGCCCCCGCGGTGCTGGCCGAGCACGCCCGGGAGCACTTCGCGCTGGACCACGAGTCGCCGTTCATGCTGGAGACCTGCGAGGTGGCCTCCCCGCTGCATCTGCCGGCCATCACCCACGTCGACAACTCGGCCCGGGTGCAGACCGTCACCGAGCGGCACAACGGCCGGTTCTACCGCCTGATCAAGGCGTTCGCCGACCGCACCGGCTGCCCTCTGCTGCTGAACACGTCCTTCAACCTGCGCGGCGAGCCGATCGTGCACACCCCGGTCGACGCCCTGCTCTGCTTCCTGCGCTCGGACATCGACTGCCTGGTGCTGGACGACTTCGTCCTGGACCGGGCGGCCCTGCCCCGGTCCTGGGTCAGCTGGTTCAAGGGCACCCGCCCGCCGCGCCACAACCAGGTGAGCGACAGCGTCTACACCCTGCTGTGACGAGCGGGGGCGGCCCGCGTTCCGGGACTTCCGGCCCGCGCCGCCCCGGTCCTTCCGTCAAGGCCGCCGGGCCTGCCGTACGGCGGGCCCGGCGGCCGCGGTGTGTTCCGTGGCCGCCGGGGTGGGGTCGGTCAGGCGAGGGCCGCGTCCAGGGTGATCTCCTTGATGCCGGACAGGGCCATGGTGACCGGGCAGTTGGCCTTCGCGGTCTCGGCGGCCTGGCGGAAGTCCTCCGCCGAGATGCCGGGGACGGTCGCGCGGACGGTCAGGGCCAGCCGGGTCAGGCCCGCGCCGAGTTCGAAGGTGACCTCCGCCTTGGTGTCCACGGACTCCAGGGTGTGGCCCTTGCTCTCCAGCGTGTGGGTGAGGGACATGTTGTAGCAGGCACACTGGGCCGCCGCGATCAGCTCCTCGGGGCTGGTCCGGCCGGCCGGTTCCTCGGCCCGGCTCGGCCAGCTCACCTCGTGGGTGGCGGCGTTGGAGGAGGCGAGGGTGACCGTGCCCCGGCCGTCCTGGAGGGTGCCTTCCCAGTGGGAACCGGCGGTACGGATGACTGCCATGGTGAACCTTTCGCTATCGGTTGTGCGAGTGGAGCCGGGGGGCGTGGAGCGCCCCCCGGCGGACGCCGGACGTCCAGGCGTCCTCAGGCGGCGACGCGTTCCTGTTCCGTCAGGGACAGGCGGCGTGCCGACACGGCGGTGAGTACGACGGCCGCGCCCAGCAGGATCGCGGCGTTGGGTGCCACGTCCGCCAGGCCGTCCCCGGCGCCGAGGACACCGGACAGGCCGTCCACCGCCCAGTACTGGGGGGTGACATAGGCGACGACCTGGGTCCAGCCGGGCAGGGAGTCCACCGGCAGGAAGGCGCCGCCGATCACCCCGCCGACGATGCCGACCAGGTTGGTCAGCGCGCTGATCTGCTGGCTGGACCCGCAGTGGGCGACCAGGAACAGAGCGATCGCCATGATGACGGCCACCACCGCGACGATCATGAGCACGAGCCCGGCCACGGAGCCGCGCAGGTGCAGATCCAGGACGAGCCAGCCGAAGACGAGCATCAGCAGGATCTGGAGCGTGGAGACCGCCGCGTAGGGCGCGGTCTTGCCGAGCAGTACCTCCGCGGAACGGGCGGACGAGGCCCGCAGCCGCTGCCAGGTGCCCCAACCGCGTTCCAGGAAGAAGCCGTTGCCCATGAAGCCGGTCATGAAGAAGGCGAACATGACGGTGAAGCCGGGCACGGCGAAGTCGGCGCCGCTCATGGTGGCGCCCGCGTCGAAGCTCTCGCGGACCACCGGGGCGAGCCCGTCCGCCATGATGCCCATCATCACCGCGGGGGTGACGATCAGGAGCATCACGACGGCCTGGTCCTTCCAGAGCATGCGCCACTCGTTGCCGCCGATGACGGCCAGACGGTCGAGGCGCATCACGCCACCTCCTCGACGAGTCCCGCCGGTTCCTCGCCGGTCAGGGCCCAGAACGCGGTCTCCAGGGAGGCCGGCAGCACGTTGACGGACTTCAGTTCGGGGGCGCCGGCGCCGGTGTCGAGCCGGGCCAGCAGCGCGGGCAGTTCGGCCGCCGGGTCGGAGACCTCGTGCCGCTGCCGGGTACCGTCGCCGAAGGTGAACTCGACGGCGGACTTGGCGTGCCGGCCGATGGTCTCGGCCACGGTGCCGTCGGCGAGCACCCGGCCCCGGTGGATGATCACGACCCGGTCGCAGATGGTCTCCACCTCGGCGAGGTAGTGGCTGGAGAACAGCACGGCGGCGCCGCTCTCCCGCGCCGCCCGGACCACCAGCTCCAGCATGTGGGTGCGGGTGCGGACATCGAGGCCCACGGTGGCCTCGTCCAGGAGCAGCAGGCGGGGGCGGGCCATGAGGGCGACCGCGACATGGGCGCGGCGCGCCTCGCCGCCGGAGAGGACGCCCGCGAGCCGCCCGGCCTGCTCGGTCAGGCCCAGGAGGCCGATCAGCTCGTCCGCCCGCGCGTCGGCGTCGTGGCGGCTCGCACCGGTGAGCCGGCCGAAGAACCGCAGGTTCTCCCGCACGGTCAGCCTCGGGTACAGGGCGGTGTCCTGGGCGGCGAACCCGATGTGGGCGCGGGCCTGTTCCGGATGTGCGCGCACATCGTGGCCGCCCACCGTGACGGTGCCCGAGTCGGGTGTGACCAGGCCGACGATCGTCTCCAGCGTGGTCGATTTCCCGGCGCCGTTGACTCCCAGCAGCCCTACGATCTCACCGGCCGCCACCTGGAAGGACACACCGTCGACGGCGGTCACCTCACCGTAGCGCTTGACTAAGTCGATGACTTCGAGCACTTCACTCCTCTCGCACACGGACCCGATGTCACTTCGAGCGCCTGCCGCCGCCCGGCCGTCCGCCCCGTTTCACACGGCGGCGGAACCCTGGCGGTAGAGCGTCACCAGCTCGCCGCGCTCGTACAGGTCGGCGCACCCGGAACGCCGGAGCTTGCCGCTGGACGTTCTCGGGAGGGTGCGCATGCGGACGAGGAGCACATCGGCGGGGGCGATGCCGAACTCCCGCACGATCAGCGCCGTCACCTCGCGGGCGAGGGCCCGGTGGTCCTCCGGGGGCGCGGGGCGCACCTCCTGGGCGACGACCAGTTCCTCGCCCTCCGCGGTGCGCGCCCCGAAGGCCGCGCACTCGCCCTCGTGGGCGCCGGGCAGCGTGCGCACGGCGCGTTCCACGTCCAGGGCGTTGAGGTTGCGGCCGCGGGCGATCACCACGTCCTTCAGCCGCCCGGTGACGTACAGTTCGCCGTCGTGCAGGAAGCCGAGGTCGCCGGTGCGCAGGGCACCGCCGGGGAACGCCGCCTCGGTGGCCTCGGGGTCGTCCAGGTACCCCAGCGCCACGCTGCGCCCCGACACCGTGATCTCACCGATCACGTCGGGGCCGACGGTCGTTCCGTGCTCGTCCACGATGCTCACTTCCTGATGGCCGGCAGGCGTGCCACACGATACTGCGGTCACCACCGGGCCGTCAGAGGGACTCCCGGTCGGCCGGACGGGGCCGCGTGCACCCTCCGGGCGGCCCACGGTGAGGGTGCGCAGCGGCTGTCCGTCCGGTACCGCCGTGACGACGAGCGTGTTCTCGGCCAGGCCGTATCCCACGCGCACGGCGCGGTCGTGCAGGCCGTAGGGGGCGAGGAGTTTCTGGAACGCCTCGACCGTCTCGGGGACGACGGGGTCGGAGCCGACGACGACGGTGCGCAGGCCGGACAGGTCCAGGCCGTCGAGGTGTTCGGCGGGCTCGGCGGCGAAGCGCCGGTTGAACAGGGCGAGGCCGAAGTTGGGTGATCCGGTGACGGTGGCTGCGCCCCGCTGGGCGGCGCGCAGCCAGCCCAGCGGGGAGCGGATGAACGCCTGAGGGGGCATCAGCATCAGCCGGCCGCCGGACAGCAGGGAGCTGAGCAGGCCGCCGATGAGGCCGAAGTCGTGGTAGAGCGGCAGCCAGGAGCAGAAGGGCCGGCCGGGGCCGAGGCCGAACCGCTCGGCGAACACGGCGGTGTTGTCGAGCACTCCGGCGTGGGTGACCTGGACGCCCTTGGGGACGCGGGTGCTGCCGGAGGTGAACTGGAGCAGGGCGACCGGGCCCGCCGCCTCGGGGGCGTCGGGCCGGTCGGGGACCGGGGCGGGCCGGTCCGGGACGAGGGGCAGGAACGGGTGCGCGGCGGCGCCGTCGAGCGCGCCGGCGAACTCGCGGTCGGCCAGGCCGAGTCGGGAGCCGCAGCGTTCGGTGACGCCGCGTATGTGCTCCTGGTAGGCGGCGCCCTGGCGGCGGCCCATCGGCGGGGCGACCATGGCCGGGGTCATGCCGGCCAGCAGGGTGCCGAAGAACGCGGCGACGGCGGCGAGGCCGGAGTCGAACACCAGCGGCACCCGGTCGCCGGGCCGGGCCCCGGCCTCCCGCAGCAGCCGGCCGGCGCCGGCCGCGTGCCCGGCCAGCTCGGCGAGGGTGACGGTGCGGTCGCCGTCGGGTTCCACCAGGGTGAGAAAGGGGTCGTCGGGCCGGTCGTGGACGGCGTCGAGGAACGCCTCGGCGAGGGTGCGCTCGCGGTTCACCGGGCGCCTCCCCGGGCCCCGGCCGCCGTGTGGGTGAAGAAGCCGCGCCCGGCCTTGCGGCCGGTCTCGCCCCGCTCCACCATCCCCACCAGCAGCTCGCAGGGGGTGAACTTGGGGTCGCCGGTGTGCTCGCGCAGCACGTGCAGGGTGTCCACGATGACGTCCCAGCCGATGAGGTCGCCGGTCTCCAGCGGGCCCATGGGGTGGCCGAAGCAGTCCCGGAAGATCCGGTCGACGGTCCTGGCGTCCGCGGTGCCCTCCTGCACCACCTGGGCAGCCTCGTTGCAGGTGAGCATGAGCACGCGGTTGGTGACGAAGCCGGGGCCGTCGGCGACGTGGATGCCCTTCTTGCCGGTCATCTCCAGCAGCCGCTCGGCCTGGCGCAGGGCCGTCTCGCCGGTCCTGGGGCCGCGCACGACCTCCACGGTGTCCTTCAGCGGTGCGGGGTTCATGAAGTGCATGCCCAGGATCTGCTCGGGGCGGCGGGTGCGGGCGGCCAGGCGGTCGACGGGGATCGCGGAGGTGTTGGTGGCGAACACCGTGTCCTCGGGGCACGCCTTGTCGAGCTGTTCGAAGATGCGTTCCTTGACGTCCCTGCGCTCGGGGCCGCACTCCACGACGAACCACGCGGTGTCCAGGTCGCCGTAGTCGGTGGTCCACCGGATGAGTGCCGCCGGGTCCGTCCCGGCGGCCGGTGCCGTACCGCCCCGGGAGCCGCGCAGCAGGCGGCTCAGCCGCAGTCCGTCCGCGACGCGGCGGCGGGCGCCGTCCAGGGCGTCCCGGCTGGGGTCGACCACCACCACCGGGTGGCCCGCCTGGGCGACGCACTGGGCTATCCCGGCGCCCATGACCCCGGCGCCGGCGATCCCCACGGGCCGCTGGGTTTCCTGGCTCACTGTCCTCCTCCAACCGTGCTGGGTCCTGCGCTGTCCGTGCCGCTGTGCCCCTCCCCCGTCGCCCGCTCGCGCGCTCGGTGCGCGGCGAGCCGTTCGGCCAGGGCGGCGCGGTGCTCGGTGAGCATCGTGAAGTGGTCGCCCGGCACCTCCACCACGGTCAGCCGGCCGCGCACCCGCTCGCGCAGCGCGGCCAGGCCCTGGTCCGTCAGCCGTCCGCCGGTGGCGCGTACGGCCGTCAGGTCGCCGGGGTAGTCGGGCACCTCCCAGGCGGCGAAGGCCGCGTCGTTGGCGCGCAGGACGCGCAGCAGCCGCCGTATCTCCGGGTGTCCGGTGCCGGGCGGCAGCGCTCCGAGGTCGCGGGCCAGGGCGACGGCCTTCTCCAGGGGGGTGCCCGGCAGGCGGGCGTGCAGTTCCCGGGCGGTGTCCGGCGGGGTGAACGGGGCCAGCAGGCCGGCCAGCAGTGCGGCGTCGTCGTCGGTGTGGCGGGGCACGGTGGCGGTCGGGTCGGTGTCGAGCAGCAGGACGGGCGCGACCCGCTCGCCCGCCTGGAGGAGCCGTGCGCCCATCTCGTAGGCGACGGCGCCGCCGAAGGACCAGCCCGCGAGGTGGTAGGGGCCGGTGGGCTGGATCTCGCGGATCTCGGCGAGGTAGCGCTCGGCCATCGCCGCCACGGTGCGGTCGGGTTCCGTGTGCTCGGCGAGGCCGTGGGACTGCACGCCCCACAGCGGGCGGTCCCCGGCGAGCGCGTCGGCGAGGGGCTGGTAGACGAGGACATTGCCACCGGAGGGGTGGACGCAGAACAGCGGTTCGCCGTCGCCCCGCTCGCGGATGGGTACGAGGCAGCGGGGCGCGGCCGGGTCCGGGCCGGAGCGCAGCAGGGCGGCCAGATCGCGGACCGTGGGGTGCTCGAAGAGGGTGGCGAGCGGCAGGGTGCGGCCGGTCAGTTCCCGGACGCGGCTCATCAGCCGGACGGCGAGCAGGGAGTGGCCGCCGGACTCGAAGAACCCGTCGTGCACGCCGATCCCGCCGCGTCCCAGCACGGTCCGGAACAGACCGAGCAGGTCCGCTTCGAGGGCGTCGGCGGGGGTCTGTGCCGGGGGTCCGGCGGGGACGGGCGCCTCGTCGCCGGCGAGTTCGCGGCCGAGGGCCAGCAGCCGCCGGCGGTCGGCCTTGCCGTGCGCGGTCAGCGGCAGCGCGGGCAGCAGGGTGAGGGCGGCGGGCACCATGTAGGGCGGCAGCCGGTCGGCGAGCCGGGCGCGCAGTTCCTCGCCGCTGCCGGCCGGGTCGGCTCCGGGCACGGCGAAGGCGCGCAGCACGCCGCCCTCGGTGTCCGTGTCCAGCACCACGGCGGCGTCCTTGGCGCCGCAGGCCCGCAGGGCCTCCTCGATCTCCTCCAGTTCGATGCGGTAGCCGCGGTGCTTGACCTGGTTGTCGGCGCGGCCGACGAAGGCCAGCGATCCGTCGGACCGGCGGCGTACCAGGTCTCCGGTGCGGTAGGCGCGCTCGGTGGTGCCGGGCACGGTGACGAACCGGCGCTCGGTCAGCTCGGGCCGGCCGAGGTAGCCCCGGGCCACCTGGGCGCCGCCGATGTACAGCTCGCCGGGGACGCCGGGCGGCACGGGGCGGCCCCGTTCGTCGAGCACCCACAGCCGGGTGCCGGGCAGCGGGCGCCCGATGGCGGGGCGGGAGCCGTCGGGCACGCAGTCGCCCATGGTGACGCACACGGTGGCCTCGGTCGGCCCGTAGGCGTTGACGACCCGGCACCGGTCCGCCCAGCGGCGTACCAGCTCGGGAGGCACCGGTTCGCCGCCGAGCACCATGAGCCGCAGCGCGGGCGGGTCGGCGTCCTGGGGCAGGGAGGCGGCGACGGACGGCGGCAGCATGACGGTGTGCACCCGGTGCCGGGTCATCGCCGCGGCCAGGTCGTCGCCCACGAGTACGGTGCGGTGGTCGGGCACGCAGAGGACGGCGCCGGCGGCGAGGGCGGTGAACACCTCCCAGATCCACGCGTCGAAGGTGGGCGCGGCGAACTGCAGGACGCGTTCGCCGGGCCGCAGTTCCCACTCCCGGCGGGTGGCGCGCACCAGGGTGGCCGCGCCCCGGTGCTCGACCAGTACGCCCTTGGGCCGGCCGGTGGAACCGGAGGTGAAGATGACGTAGGCCGGATCGCCGGGCGCGGCCGGGTCCGCCGGGGGTTCGGCGGTCCGCGGCGGCCGGCCGGCGAGGTGGACGACGGGTCCGGTCCAGGACGGTGGGGCCTCGCCGTCGGTGATCAGGGCGCGCGGGCGGGCGTCGGCGAGCATCGCGGCGGTGCGGGCGTCCGGCTGGCGCGGGTCGAGCGGCAGGTGGACGGCGCCGAGCCGGAGGACGCCGAGCGCCGCCGCGACCATGTGCGCCGAGCGGGGCAGGCGTACGGCGACGATGTCACCGGGTGCGACCCCGGCGGCGGCCAGGCGGGCGGCGGTGTCGGCCGACCACAGGTCGAGGTCGCGGTAGGTGAGGGTGGCGTCGTCCAGTGCGACGGCGGGCGCGTCGGGGGTGCGCCGTGCCTGGTCTAGGACGAGGGAGTGCAGGGTGGCGTCGGGCGCGTGGGGCAGCGGCGGGGTGTACAGGGGGGCGGCGGACGCCTCGTCCGTCAGCGGCAGTGCCAGGGCCTCGCCGTCGGGGTCGGCGGCGACCGCGCGCAGCAGGGCCAGGAAGGCGTCGCCGATGGCGGCGGCGGTCTCCCGGTCGAAGAGCTGTGTGCTGTACTCCAGGCCGACCGGCAGCTCGTCGTGCCCGTCCCGCTCCCACACGCAGAAGGTCAGGTCGAACTTGGCGGTGCCGGGCGCCAGTCCGTTGTGGACGATGGTGCGGTCCTCGGCCTCGAAGGAGCTGAGCTCCAGCCCCGGCATCCGCCCCTGGATGACGGGGATCGTCTGGTGCAGCAGGACCACGTCGAACAGCGGGTTGCGGCTCAGGTCCCGCGCCGGTGCGACGGCTTCGACGACCTTCTCGAAGGGCACCTCGGCGTGCTCCATGGCGTCGAGCACCACCCGGCGGACCTCGCGCAGCACCTCGGTGAACCGCCGGCCGTCGGCCAGCCGGGTGCGCAGGGCCACGGTGTTGTTGAAGAAGCCGATCAGGCCCCGGGTCTCGGGCCGGTCGCGGCCGGCGGTCGGGGAGCCCACGACGATGTCACGCCCGCCGGTGAGCCGGGCGAGCAGCACGTCGAGCGCGGTGAGCAGCACCATGAACAGGGTGGCCCGCTCCCGCCTGCCCGTCTCGCGCAGCGCGGCGGCGACCGGTGCGGGGATGGTGAAGGTGTGCAGGCCGCCGCCGAAGTCCTTGCGGCGCGGCCGGGGCCGGTCGGCGGGCAGGTCCAGCACGGGCGCGTCGCGCAGCGTGGTGCGCCAGTGGTCGAGTTCCCGGCGCAGTACGTCCCCGGTCAGCCACTGGCGCTGCCAGTGCGCGTAGTCGGTGTAGCGCACCGGCAGCGGGTCGAGCCGCGGGGCGCGGCGTTCGATGCGGGCGGTGTAGAACTCGGTGAGTTCGCGGTCCAGGATGCCCGGGCTCCAGCCGTCGTCCACGGCGTGGTGGACGTTGAGGCACAGCACATGGTCGCGGGGTCCGTAGGTGACGATCAGGGCGCGCGTCAGCGGGCCGTGTTCCAGGTCGAACGGGGCGGTGGCCTCCTCCTCGACCAGGCGGCGGGCGGCGGCGAGCGGATCGGGTTCGCCGCGGACGTCCACGAACCGGCCGAGGTCGGGCAGCGACGGGGCGATGCGCAGTTCGGGGCGGCCGTCACGGGCCGGCAGGTACGACCGCATGATCTCGTGCCGCTCCACCAGGTCGTGCAGGGCCCCGCGCAGCGCCTCGACGTCGAGGGTGCCGTGCAGGTGGACGCGGGTGGGGATGTTGTACAGCGGGCTGCCGGGCTCCAACTGCTGGTGGTACCAGAGGCGTTCCTGGCCGAAGGACAGCACCCTGGCGTCGGCGCGGGTGATGGGGGGCGGGGCGGTGGGTGCGCCGGCGGGGGCGGGGCGTGGTCGGGGTTGCGGCTGCTGTGGCTCTTGTGGCTCCGTGCCGGTGGTGTGCGGCTGCGGAGGGTACGGCGATGTCGGCCGGGGCTGCGGAACGGTGGGCCGGTGCCGCTCGGGCGCGGTCCTCGGCAGTCCCGCGCGGTCGGCGACGTACGCGGCGAGGTCGGCCAGGGTGGGGTGGTCGTAGAGGTCGATGAGTTTCAGGGTCACGCCGAACTCGCGGTCGAGGGCGCTGATCACCTCCAGGGCGGTGATGGAGTTGCCGCCGAGCTCGAAGTAGTCGTCGCCGTCGGCGACTTCCCCGGCGTGCAGGGCGTCGGTCCAGGCCCGGCGGACCCGGTCGACGACGGTCTCGCCGGTGGAGACGGAGGCGTTGACGGAGACGGAGCCGCCCACGGACGCGGCGGCGGAGGCTGAGACGGAAGGGCCCACGGGCACGGGAGCGCCGGCGGACGTGGCCGGGGGCGGCGACAGGGGCAGGGCGGTCTGTTCCGGCGCGGGAATGGTCCGGGGTGCGGGCGACGTCTCCGGCTGGGAGACCGCGCCCGGCCACAGCTCCTCCCAGCGCAGGTACTCGCCCTCCGGACGGACCCAGCAGCGCTCCTCCTGGAAGGGGTAGCCGGGCAGCGGGGTGCGGTGGGCGCCCTCGGGCCGGGGCCAGTCGATGGCCACGCCGAGCGCGTACAGCTCGGCGATCGCGCGGGGCACGGCGTCGGGACCGCTGCCCACGGTGACGAGTGCGGCGCCGGGGCGTTCGGCGAGCCGGGCGGCGACGGCGCGGGCCAGCTCGCCGTCCTCGCCGAGGGCGACGAAGACCGGCGGTCGCTCCGCCGTGAACAGCGGGTCCAGCGCGGCCCGCAGGCGGTCGCCGTCCGGCGCCGGGCCGATCCCGTCCTCGGCGGCCAGCGCGGCGTCGGCCTCCTCCCGGGTCGCCTCACCGTCGATCACCCGGGCGGCCCAGCGCCCGACGCCGGAACTGAGCAGGCTCGCCACGGTGACGCCGTATCCGGACAGGCGGCGGTGGGCGGCGAGTTGCCGGTCCACCACGCGGGCCGCCGGCCCGTCCGGCGCGCGTTCGGGGCCGGGTACGTCGTGTGCGGGGTCCGCGACGGTGATGTCCCGGGAGAGCAGCAGATGGACACCGTCGCGGGCCGGTGCCGCGGCGGCGCCCGCGCCCTGGCCCTGCCGGGTGCGCAGCGCCGCGAGGGCCAGGGCACCGGCGAGTTCCTCGGTGGTCCGGGCGACCAGGCCCACCCGGTGGTCGTGGTGGTCGCGGCCCGTGGTGAGGGTGAGGACGGTGTCGGCGAGCGGAGGGCGAGTGGTGTCCAGGGCGGCGGCGAGGCGTTCGCAGGCCTCGGCCAGCGTGTGCGGGTTGCGGGCGGACACGCCGACGGCCAAGGGCGCGTCCAGGTGGGGAGACGCGTCCCTCTGCTCCGCCGGGCGCGGGGGCGGGGCCTGTTCGATGACCAGGTGGGCGTTGGATCCCACGAGGCTGAAGGAGCTGATCCCGGCGCGGCGCGGCCGGCCGTCCGGCTCGCTCCAGGCCCGGGGCCGGGTGACCACCTCCACGCCGTGGTCGGCGGGGTCCTGCCCCTGGGGCGGGGCCGTGTAGTGCAGGGACGGGTACAGCTCGTCGTGCCGGACCGACAGCAGGGCCTTGACGAGTCCCGCGATGCCCGCGGCGTGGTCGAGGTGGCCGATGTTGGTCTTCACCGAGCCGATCGGCAGCGGTGCTCCCGGTGCCTGGCCGCGGGCCAGCGCGATGCCGCGCAGCTCGACGGCGTCGCCCAGCCGGGTGCCCGAACCGTGGGCCTCCAGGTATCCGGCGTCGCCCGGTTCCAGGCCCGCCCGGCGCCAGGCGCGGCGGATCACCTCGGCCTGGGCGGCCGGGGACGGGGTGCCCATGGCGCCGGTGCGCGGGCCGTTGTGGGCGACGGCGCCGCCCTTGACGACGGCGTAGACGTGGTCGCCGTCGCGCAGCGCCCGTTCCAGCGTGGTGAGCAGCAGGACGGCACCGCCTTCGCCGTCGCCCGTGCCGTCGGCGGAGGCGTCGAAGGCACGGCAGCGGGCGTCCGGGGAGAGGATCTCGGGGAAGTGCGCGTGGGCCTCGCGCGGCTCGTGCAGCACCTTCAGGCTGACCCCGCCGGCCAGCGCGTACTCCGCCTCGCCGTCGGCCAGTTCACGGCAGGCCTGGTGGACGGCGACCAGGGAACCGTTGCAGCCGGTGTCCATGGCGTACGACGGCCCGGTCAGACCGAGCACCTGGGAGACGCGTCCGGGCAGGCCGGCGGGCAGGTTGCCGAGCAGGCTGAGCGTGTCGGGCCGGGGCACCAGCCGGAAGTAGTCGGCGCGCGGGGCGCTGAGGATGACGGCGGTGGGTGTGCCGCGCAGCGACGCGGGGCTGTGCCCGGCGTCCTCCATGGCGTGCCAGGCGAGCTGGAGGGCGAGGCGGTGCTGCGGGTCGAGTACCTCGGCCTCGCGCCGGGAGAGTCCGAAGAACCGGTGGTCGAAGGTGTCGACGCGGTCCAGGTGGGCGAGTTCCGCGTAGTCGCGGTGCGGATCGATGCCGCTGGTGCGGATCCGCTCCGGGGACAGCGGCCGGACGCTGTCGTGGCCCCGGCGCAGGTTGTCCCGGAAGGCGTCCAGGCTGGGCGCGTCGGGGAAGCGGACGGCGACCCCGATGATCGCGACGTCGGTCATGGCTGCGACGGTCTCCTTGCGGGTCGTCTGGGAGCTTGGGGCGCGGCTCTGGGAGCGCGGGGCGCGGCCCCGGGGCGCGGCTCCGGCCGGGGGTACGGGGTCCGGCCGCCCGGCCGGGGGATCGGGCGGGCGTACGGGACCGGGCGGGGGTGAGGGATCGGGCGAGGGGACGGAGTCCAGGCGCCCGGCTCGCGCGATGGGCCGGTCGGTCACAGCTCGACCCTTCGCGTCCCGGCGCCACTTGGTCCGGCGCCGTCCGGCTCACCGCCGTCCGGCCCGGCGCAGGCGGGCGCGGCATCGTCCGGTCCGGCGGGTGCCGTCCGTGCTCGCCGCTCCACCGCCTCGGCCTGGGCCGCCACCGTGGTCAGGTCGAACAGCTCGGCCAGCCGCAGCGCCCCCGGCCAACGGCTCTCCAGCCGCTCGTAGAGGGCGACGAGTTTGAGGGAGTCCCCGCCGGAGGCGAAGAAGTCGGCGTCGGTCCCCGGGCCGGGCCGGCCCAGTACCTCGGTCCACAGGGCGGCGACGGCGCGCTGGGCGTCGGTGCGCGGCGGGCCGTCGCCCGGTGCCGGGCGCCGTACCGTCGGCTCCGGCAGGGCGGCGAAGTCGGTCTTGCCGTTCCGGGTGAGCGGGATGCGGTCCAGGGCCACCACGGCGGCGGGCACCATCGCCTGCGGAAGCCGGGCACGCAGATGGGCGAGCAGCTCGGCCTCGTCGCAGGTGGCGGGGACCGCGTAGGCGATCAGTTCGGTGATGCCGGCCGGTCCGGTGCGTGCGGTGACGACGGCCTGCCGTACCCGGGGGTGCTCCTCCAGTGCCCGCTCCACCTGGGCGGGCTCCACCCGGACGCCGCGCACCTTCACCTGGCGGTCGAGGCGGCCGAGGAACTCCAGTACCCCGTCGGTGCGGCGCCGGGCCAGGTCGCCGGTGCGGTAGGCGCGCCCGCCGACGGCGGGGGCGTCGGTGAAGCGCTGCCGGGTCGGTTCCGGCTGCCCCAGGTAGCCGCGGGCGACGCCGGTGCCGCCGATCCACAGCTCGCCGGGCACGCCCGGCGGGCACGGGCGGCCCCGCTCGTCGAGCACGTGGACGACCGCGCCGGCGACGGGCCGGCCGATGGGCACCGCGGCCTGTTCCGGGTCGGGGCCGGCGTGGTGGGTGGCGTACACGGTGGCCTCGGTGGGCCCGTACAGGTTGTGCAGCCGGGCGTCGGTGGCGCGGGTCAACTCCCGTACCAGCGGCCCGGTCAGGGGTTCGCCGGCCAGGATCAGGGCGCGCAGGCCGCGCAGGCCGGCGGCGGTGTCGCGGTCGGCGAGCAGCAGCCGGGCGGCCGAGGGGGTGACCTGGAGGTGGGTGGGCGCGAAGCGGCGCAGTTCCCCGGCGAGTCCCGGGCGCCCGACGCCCGCGGCGGACACCGCCACCGTGGCGCCCCGGGTGAGCGGCCACAGGAGTTCCGCGAGGCACACGTCGAAGGTGACGCTGGAGGTGGCGAGCCAGGTGTCGCCGGGGCCGATGGGGTCCACCTCGTCCATCACGGCCATCAGTCCGGCGAGCGACCGGTGTTCGATCATCACGCCCTTGGGCCGTCCGGTGGAGCCGGAGGTGTACAGCACGTAGGCGAGGTGGCCGGGTTCCGGCACCGCCATCGGCTCCGGTGCCTCGGGCAGCGGCTCCTCGCCGTCCAGCAGGAGCGTACGCAGGCCGTCCCGGGGCAGCGCGGGCCGCGCGGCGGTGGTGGTGACGGCGAGCCGGGCGCCGCTGTCGGCGCACACCCGGACCAGGTGGGCGGGCGGGTGGCCGGGGTCGACGGGGACGAAGGCCGATCCGGAGGCGAGGACGGCGAGCAGGGCGACGGGCAGGTCCGCGGAGCGCGGTACGGCGACGACGACGGGCCGTTCGGGGCCCGCGCCGAGTTCCCGCAGCCGGGCGGCCAGCCTGCGCACGCGCTCCGCCAGTCGCGCGTAGGTCACCTGAGTGCCGCCGCAGGCCACCGCGACGGCGTCCGGGGTGCGCCGCGCCCAGTCCGCGATCTGCTCGGTGACCGGCGGCTGTGCCGCCACGCGGGTGCCGGTGGCGAGCCCTGCCGTCTCCCGCTCCTCCTCGGGGGTGAGCAGGGGCAGCTCGGCGAGCGGGCGGTCGGGGGCGGCGAGCGCGGCGGTGAGCAGGGTGCGGAAGTGGCCGAGCAGCCGCTCGACCCGGTCGGCGTCGAACAGCGCGGTACGGTACTCCACCGACAGGGCGGCGTCGTCGGCGTCCTCGGTGAAGTAGTACGACAGGTCGTAGCGCGCGGTGGGGAACGGCGGGCGCAGTTCGCGCACGGCCGGCCCGGTGCCGGCCGCCCGGGGGCCGCCGGCGCGTTCGTGGCCGACCAGCACCCGGAACAGCGGGGTGTCCGCGCCCCGGGGCACGTCGGCGGCCCGCACGATCTCGTCGAACGGCAGGTCGCCGTGGGCGACGGCGTCGGCCACGGCCCGTCCGGTGCGCCGCAGCGCCTCCCGGAAGGTCGTCTCCCCCGGCAGGTCCACGCGTACGGGCACCGTGTTCACCAGCATGCCGACGACCTCGGCGAGCGCGGGGTCGTCACGCCGGGAGACGGGCATGCCGACGCACACGTCCCGCTGTCCGGTGAGGCGGTGCAGCAGCGCGCAGACGGCGGCGAGCAGACCGGTGGCACTGCCGACGCCCTCCGCGCGGCACAGTGCGCGCAGGGCGGCGAGCCGGGCGCCGCCGAGCGTGGTGTGGCGGACGGCGCCTTCGTGGTCCGGGGTGGCGGGCCGCTCCCGGTCGGTGGGCAGCGCGAGCGGGGTGAGGCCGGCCAGCGCGCTCTTCCAGTGCGCCAGCAGCCGTTCGCGATCCGGGGCGAGCCGCTCCTCCTGCCAGGCGGCCCAGTCCGCGAACGCGGGACCGTCCGGGGGCGGGGCGGCCGGCTCGCCGCGCCGCACCCGGGCGTACTCGCCGAGCAGCCCGTCGACGAGGAGGGCGACGGAGGCGCCGTCGCAGACGGTGTGGTGGACGGTGAGCACCAGCACGTGCCGGTCGGCACCGGTACGCAGCAACAGCGCCCGCAACAGCGGGGGCCGGGCGAGCGCGAAGGGCCGCCGGAACTCCCGCCCGGCACGCTCCAGCGCCCGGGCGGTGAGGCCGGAGCCGCCGTCAAGGCCCTCGTGGGCCAAAGCGGTGGGGTCGGGGACGCCGGCGAGGTCCTCGTAGGCCAGTTCGGCGCGTACCTGGTCCGGGGCGAGGACGACCTGGAGCAGGCGGCCGTCCTGGCGCAGCAGGCCGGTGCGCAACGCCTCGTGCCGGGCCACCAGCCGGGCGAGGGCGGTGCCGAGCGCTTCGCGGTCCACGGGACCGGTGAGCTCCAGCACGCACGGCACGGCGTACAGGGCGCGGTCGGGGTCGAGTTGTTCCTCGAACCACAGCCGTTCCTGGGCAGAGGTGGCGGGCAGCACCTCGGCGGCCGTCTCGCGGGCGCCCGCGGCGTCCACGGGGCTCACCTGTCCGTCCACGCGGCTCACCTGTCCTCTGCCGCCAGAACGGTGCCGTCGGCGCCGATCCTGACGGTGGTACGGGCCGCTGTGCGGCGCGTCGGGACGGCCGGCGGCGCTGTCCGGCCGGTCTGTTCCAGCAGCCGGGCGACGGCGGCCACGGTCGGCTGCCGGAACACCTCGGACAGGGCGAGCGCGACGCCGTGCCGCCGCCGCAGGGTGGCCACCATGCGGGTGAGCAGCAGGGAGTGCCCGCCGCGATCGAAGAAGTCGTCCTCGGCGCCGATGTCGTCCGTCTCCAGCAGCTCGCGCCAGACGGTGGCCACGTCCCGCTCCGCGTCGGTGCGCGGCGCGGTCCGGGTGCCGCCGGCGCCGGCGGCGGCCAGCGGCACCCGGGCCAGGGCGGCGAGGTCGGGTTTGCCGTTGGGGGTGAGCGGCAGGGTGTCGACCACGGCGTAGTGGCCGGGGCAGGCGGGTTCCGGCAGGGCGCGGCGGGCGATCGCCGTGGCCTGCCGTGGGTCGGGGTCGGCGCCCGGTTCGCGCACGAGGTAGGCGACCAGGCCCTCGGTGGCGCCGCGCGGGTCGGCGACCACCAGGGCCCGGCGTACGCCCGGGGTGGCGGCCAGCACCGTTTCCACCTCCTGCGGTTCCACCCGCAGGCCGCGCACCTGGAGCTGGCGGTCCACCCGGCCGAGGAGCACCAGGTCGCCGCCGTCGAGGAGCACCGCCCGGTCACCGGTGCGGTACATGCGTTCGCCGGGCGCTCCGGCGACGGTGTCGGGCAGGTACCGCCGGGCGGTCTCGTCGGGCCGGCCCAGGTATCCGGCGGTCAGGCCCGCGCCGGCCACCCACAGTTCGCCGGGGGTGCCGCGCGGCACGGGGCGCAGATCCGCGCCGAGCACGTACAGGCGGGTGTTGCGCAGCGGGCGGCCGATGGGCACCTGCTGCTCGTCGGTGCGGCCGGCCGGGTCGCCGGTGAACAGGGCGCTGTCCACGGTGGCCTCGGCCAGGCCGTAGGAGTTGGCGAGGACGGCGTCCGGGGCCATGCGGCGCAGCAGGCGGCGGTGGGCGCCGGCCGGCCAGGCGTCGGAGCCCACGGCGAGGGCGCGCAGGAACGACAGGTCGGTGTCCTGCTCCTCCAGGTGTTCGAGCAGTCCCTGGAGGACGACGGGCACGAACTCGGCGAAGCCGATCCGGTTCTCCCGCAGCAGCCGCAGCAGTGCGGGCGGGTCGAGCAGCGCGTCCTGCGGGCAGAGCACCAGGCAGGCCCCGGAGCACAGCGCGCGCACCAGGTCGGCGTGGAAGACGTCGAAGGACGAGCCGGCCATCTGGAGATGGGCGTGGACCTGGTCGAGGTGATAGGCGGCGCTCCAGGCGCGGAAGTTGTTCAGCAGCGAGCGGTGGGTGACGGCGACGCCCTTGGGCCGTCCGGTGGAGCCGGAGGTGAACACGACGTAGGCGGTGCGGTCCGCCTCCTCGCCGGGCGGGCCGGAGAGGGGGGCACCCATGGCGCCGGTGTCACCGGTGTCACCGGTGTCACCGGATGGCGGTGTCGCGGGGAGGAAGCGGGCCGCGTCGGCGAGTTCCGGTACGAGGCCCGGGTCGCCGACGACGAGCCGGCAGCCGGACTCGGTGAGCATGGCCCGCAGTCGTTCGGCCGGGTAGCGGGGGTCGAGGGTGAGGTGGGCGCCGCCCGCCTTCCACACCGCGAGGGCGGCCGTGACCAGGCTCGCGGACCTGGGCAGGAGCAGGCCGACCACGGTGCCGGGGCGTACGCCCTGCCGGTGCAGGGTGTGGGCGAGCGCCTGTGCCCGGGTGTCGAGTTCGCCGTAGGTCAGCTCGTCGTGCCCGTCGCGGACGGCGGGGGCGTCCGGGTGCCGGGCGGCATGCTCTTCGACGAGCCGGTGGGCGGCGATGTCGTCCAGGGGCCCGGCCGGCCCGGTCAGGACCGAGGGCGGCGCGGCGGACGCCGTGGCGGGCAGGGTGGTGGTGAGGGGCTGGTCCGGGTCCCGGGCCCAGGCGCCGAGCAGCCGGGCGTAGTCGGCGGCGAACGCCTCGGCCCAGTGGCGGCTGAAGCGCGAGGCCTCGTACTCCAGGGCGCACAGCACCCGTTCGCCGCGGTCCTCGACGGTGAGGGTGAGGTCGAACTTGGCCTCCTCGCCGGCCGCCTCGACGGTGTTGAGGGACACCGGCCGGCCGTCGAGCGAGGACACGGTGACCCCGGGCAGGTCGAGCAGGTCGATGGGCAGGCTGTGCAGGTCGAACATGACCTGGAACAAGGGGTTGCGTCCGGCCACCCGTGGCGGGTTGACGGCGCGCACGATCTCGCTGAACGGCTCCTGGTGGTCGCGCACGCCCAGGACCGCGGCCCGGACCCGGTCGACGGTCTGGCGCACGGTGGGGGTGCCCGACAGGTCGGCGCGGACCACGGCGGTGTTCACGAACAGCCCGATGAGCTGCTGGTAGGCGTGGGTGACCCGGCCCGTCACGGGGGTGCCGACCACCAGGTCGGCGCCGGCGCCGCGGGCCCGCAGCAGGGCGAGGAAACCGGCGAGGAGAGTGGTGTAGAGGGTGTTGCCCTCGCCGGCGGAGAACTCCTTCAGCCGGGCGACGAGGTCGGCCGGCAGGTCGAACCCGTGGGTTCCGGCGTGCGGGGCGGCGCCGTCGCTGTCGCCGGGCAGGTCGATGCGCGGAGGTGCCCCCTCCAGGTAGCGCTGCCACCAGGCCAGGCGGGACCTGCGGAGCACCGAGCCGCGGCGCTGGGCCCGGGCGAAGGCGTCGTAGCCCTCCTCCAGGCGGGGCAGCGCGGCCAGGGGGTCGCTGCCCTCGCGGTGCGCGCGGTAGGCGGTGGTCAGCTCGCGCAGCAGTACGGCCGTGGACCAGGCGTCGAAGGCGATGTGGTGCATCGCCAGCAGCAGGACGTGCTCGTCGTCGGCGGTGCGCAGCAGCCGGGCTCGCAGCGGCAGGCCCGCGCCGAGGTCGAACGGGGTGTGGCGGTCCTCCTCGGCGGCGGCCCGGACCGCCTGCTCGCGGTCCGCGCGTTCGCGCAGATCGGTGACCGGCAGCGGGAAGGGGGCGGGCGGGGGCATGGTCTCGGCGACGGGTTCGCCGTCCGGGCCTTCCGCGTAGCGGGTGCGCAGCGGGTGGTGGCGGGTGACGACGGCGGTGAACGCGGCCTGGAGGGCGGGCGCATCCAGCGGTCCGCGCAGGCGCAGTCCGCAGGAGAGCAGGTAGCCGGAGGAGTCCTCGGCCAGCTGGTACAGGAACCACAGTCTGCGTTCGCCGTCGGACAGTTCGCGCCGTCCGTCGGCGGTCGCGGCGCCTGCCGGGTCCGGTTGCTCCCGGCCGGCCCGGTCCGCGCCCAGTTGCTCGGCGATGCCCTCGACCGCCTCGGCGACGGTCTCGCGGTCGAGCAGCAGCCACGGGTCGAGGCGTGCGCCCAGGCGTTTTTCCAGCCGGGCGGCGAGTTCCAGGGCGCGCAGCGAGTCCAGGCCGAGGCCCACCAGGGTGTCGTCGTCGCCGACCTCGTCGTCCGCGCGGCCGGTGGCCTCGGCCACGGTGCGGCGCACCAGCTCGGTCAGCTCGGCGGTGTCGATCTCGGTCACGTGGTGGTCCCCTCCCCTTCCTCGGTACCGGCGTCTGTGTCCTCTTCCTCCGTACCGGCGTCCGTGTCCTCGTCGATGACCCGCACGTGCGGGGAGTCGGGCTCCCCGCGGTCCGGGCGGTGTTCGAGCAGCATCCGGTCGCCGTCGCGCTCGACGGGGACGAAGCCGGCGAAGCCGAGGGTGACGAGCGTGATCCGGTTGTGCGCGGTGGAGACGAACTCGGCGCGCGGCACCCGGCCGGCGGCGCGGGCCCGCCGCACGATGTGTCCGATCAGGACCCGGCCCATGCCCCGGGAGAGCACCCGGCAGGACATGAGCAGCAGCCGCAGCCGCTGCTCGCCGTCCAGCAGGTCGCTGACGGCCAGGCCGATGGTGCCGTAGGAGCCGAACCGGTCGGTGAGCCGGGCGACCAGCACCTCGTGCCGGGGTGAGGCCGCGAGGTCCCGCAGTTCCTCCAGGGAGAAGGTCAGGCCCGTGCTGTTGAGCTGGTGGGTGCGCACCGTCAGTTCGTGGGCGCGCTCCAGGTCGCCGGGGCGGGCCCGGCGCACGGTCAGGGTCAGGCCGAGGGAGGCGAGGAACTCGGCCTGGGAGCCGCTCGTGGACTCCTCGGCGGCCTTGCGGCGCTGCTCCGCCTGGTACATGGCGCGGCGCTGGCGGGACTCGGAGGTGACGAAGGGCGGCCGGAAGTCGTCCAGGTCCGGCAGGGCGCCCACCTGGTCGGCCGGGTAGCAGCGCACCGTGGGGTGGGCCGCGGCGACCTCGCCGCGTTCGAAGGCATCGTTGTCGATGAAGGCGAGGGTGTCGATGCCGATGTTGAGGGACTCGGCCACGGCGGCCACGGCGTCGGACTTCGCTCCCCAGCCGATCTCCAGGGCGACGAAGCGGTCCGCCAAGCCGCATTCCTCCAGCCAGCGTTCGGCGACGTCGCGCTCGCCCCGGCTGGCCACCGCGTGCAGGATGCCGCGGCCGTCGAGGGTGTCCAGGGTGCGCAGGGCGGCGGCGAACGGCTTGGGCCGGTCGCCTTCGAGCACCACCCCGTCCCACAGGGTGTCGTCCAGGTCCCACACCAGGCATTTGACGGTGGGAAGGCCAACGGCCGCGGTCATCTGCGTCCTTCCGGTTCGGGTGGCGCGGGGCGGCCCCGGGCGGACGGCCCGGGGCCCGGGGCGTCGTACCGGCGGGCCCCCGTGCTCAGTCGGGCAGCCGCTCCACAAGCGCGGTGCACCAGGCGGCGACGGGGCTGCTGTTCATCACCAGCACCTTGCCGCCGGCGGGCACGGAGGGAGCCAGCCTCTCCAGGTTCATCAGCACGTCCGCCGGGCCGAGATGGCCGTGGCCGGCCAGGTTGTCGCGGCAGACGTCGGCGATCTTCAGTCCCAGGGCGTCCTGCCAGAAGGCGAACGCGCCCACGGACAGGTTCTGCATGACCACGGCGGCCGGTTCGTCCTGCGCGGTGGCGCACCGCCGCAGCAGTTCGGCGTTGAGGTCCCGCAGCCGGTTGCGGCTCTCGATGGCGAGCTGGAAGGAGTACGCGTTCTCGTCCGCGCACTCCTCGGCCCACCGCTCGGGCGGCAGCTCGCGGTAGCGGATGCGGAACAGATCGGCGTAGCGGCCGTCGCTGCGCAGCTCCTGGCCGAGCAGCCGGTAACGGGCGCTCCGGCCACCGGCGGCGGGACGCGGAGCCGGGCCGGCGCCGTCGCCACCGGGGGCGTACGGGGCACTCCCGCTGGTGTACGGGCCGGTGTACGGGGCGGTCCCTCCGGTGTACGGGGCGGTCCCTCCGGTGTCACCGGCCGAGGCGTACGGCGCACTCCCGCCGGTGTCACCGGCCGAGGTGTACGGCGCGCCGCCGGCGTCGTCGTCGCCCGTGGTGAGCAGGAACGCGGCGCCGCAGTCGCCCAGGACCGTCATCGGCGGGCGGTAGCGGGCGGTGGCCGCGGCCCGTACGCCCATCGCGACGAGGATGCGCCCGGGTCCGCCCCGGCCGCGCAGCAGTGCGGCGCCGATTTCGATGGCGGCGCTGCTGGAGACACAGCCCAGGTCGCCGACGCCGAGGGTCAGGGCCCGGGTGGCGCCGATCCGGTGCTGGAGCCGGGTGGCCTCGGAGGCCATGAGGTATTCCGGGGCACGGCCCTGCACCAGCAGCAGCCCGTCCAGGTCGGCGGGGTCGGTGCCGGAGCCGGCGAGCGCGTCCAGCGCGGCGCGCTCGGCGAGGTCGACCTCGGTCAGTCCGTGGGCGACGCGCACCCGGTCGATGCCGAGGGCGAGCAGCTGCCGGTCGCGTGCCTCGGGCAGGGTGGCCCGCTCAGGCAGGTCGGTGACGGCCAGGGTGTGTTCGGGGTGCCAGAGGTGGACGCGCCCGATGCGTATCTCAGGCGTGCCGGCGTACGCGCTCACCGTGCCGCCTCGTTTCCGGCCGGGTTCCGACTGGGGGCGGTCCGGGCCCGGCGTCCGCCGAGGGCGTGCTCGGCGATCCGCAGCAGGGCCACCTCGTCGGCGCCCTCGATGATCTGCATGACCTTGGCGTCCCGGAAGAACCGCTGGGCCAGGCTGTCGGGTGCGCATCCGGCGGCGCCCTGGAGCTGCACGGCGTCCCGGCTGACGGAGGCCGCCGCGCGGGCGGCGGCGTATTTCGCGGCGAAGGCCGCCGAGGCCGCGTCCGGGGCGCGGTCGTCCCGCAGCCGGGCCGCCCGCTCGGCCAGCGCCCGTGCCGATGCGGCCGCCAGGTGCATTTCGGCGATCTTCGCCCGCACCAGCTCGTGTTCGGCGAGGGCGACACCGTTCTGACGCCGGGTCAGCACATGGCCGGCGGCCTCCTCGAGGCACGCGTCGGCCATGCCCACGCATCCCCAGGCGACCGTGAACCTGCCGTGGTCGAGTGCCGTGCCGATCACGTGGGAGAGGCCGAACCCCGGCGGCGCGACCCGGTTTTCGGCGGGCACCTCCACGTCCCGGAGCCGGATGTGCGCGATCCGGGCGCCGCGCAGCCCCAGCTGGCCGGAGACCGGCTCCCGTTCCACTCCGGGGCGGTCGGTCTCGACCAGGACGGCGGTCGGGCGGTCGCCGTCGCGGCCGAGGACCAGCAGGATGTCGGCCCACTCGCCGTAGGTCACCCAGAGCTTGCGTCCGTTGACCCGCAGCCGGCCGCCGTCGCGCTCGATGGTGGTGTCGACGGCGTTCAGGTCGCTTCCCGCGTCCGCCTCGGTGACGGCGAGGCCCGCGATCCGTTCACCGGAGGCGAGCGCGGGCAGCCAGGTGTGCCGCTGTTCCTCGGTGCCCCAGCGCAGCACGGCGGCGGCCACCATGGTCTGTACGGTGAGCAGGCTGCGCAGCGAGGTGCACACGGCGCCGAGCGCGGCGGTCAGCTCGCCGAGCTGGAGGGCGGAGCGGGCGGAGCGGGCGGAGCCGCCGTAGTCGGCGGGCAGGTCGGCGCCGAGGAGACCGGCCTTGGCCATCCGTTCGGCCATGTCCCGGGGCGGCCCTCCGGCCGTGTCCCACTCCGCCGCGGCCTGCCGGATTCCTTCGGTGAAGTCGTTCGGTTCGATGCGGGGCAGGCGCTCGGTCACCGCCCGCCCCCGCCCGGGGCCGCGGCGGCGGCCCCCGGTGAGCCACCCTGTTCACGGGCAGAACGTTTCGCCAGGACGAAATCGACGATCCTGGTCACCGACCGGAAATTGTCGAGATCGAGGTCTTCCACCTCGACCGCTATTCCATACTGCCCTTCGAGGAAAGCGACGAGTTCCAAAGCGCCCAGCGAGGTGAGATAACCCCCGGCGAAAAGATCGTCGTCCGGACCACGGACACTCTCTCGTGCGACAGTTTCCAGAAACTGCAACAGATCCCGCTCGATCACGGCTGCGGCAGACGGCATAACCGATCACCCCCGTATCTCGATCAGAGACGGCGGCACTGTAACAACCGTGATCGCGCGCCACAACGCCCCCAGTCGGTTACCGGGTTCTTTCGGCCAGGCATGACTGGTTGCCAACTCATCGGGGAATGGCGGTGTTTGATGGTGTGGTCGATGCCCATGACCGGGGGCGTGCGGCCGCTCGGCCTGCGGCGCCGTGGCCGACGGCCCCGGAACCCGGGGACCTTGGAGGAGTGGCACACAACGTGGCTCAGAACGTTCGCCGCTGGATGACCGATGACGTGCTTGCGGTCCAGGAACTCGCCCGTTCGTTCTTCACCGACGAGGCCGTGCCCCGGCGGGCCGAGTGGGAGTGCCAGGGCGGTGTGGAGAAGGACTTCTGGCGCAAGGCGGGCTCGCTGGGCCTGCTCGGCGCCTCCGTTCCCGAGCGGTACGGAGGCGGTGGCGGCACCCTCGCCCACGATCTGGTGATCTTCCAGGAGCAGGTGCGGGTGGGCGAGCATGGTTTCGGGAACTCCATGCACAGCGGGGTGGTGGCCCAGTACATCGAGCAGTACGGCACCCCGGAGCAGAAGCTCCGCTGGCTGCCCGGGATGTGTTCGGGCGACCTCGTGGGCGCGCTGGCCCTCACCGAGCCCGACGCCGGGTCCGATCTGCGCGGCATCCGGACGACGGCGGTGCGCGGGGACGACGGCTACCGGGTCGACGGCAGCAAGATGTTCATCACCAACGGCTCCAGTGCCGACCTGATCGTCACCGCGGTCCGCACCGATCCGGCGGCCGGGACCCGCGGCATGTCGCTGCTGGTGGTGGAGGCGGACCGCACCCCCGGGCTGCGGCGCGGCCGGCGGCTGGCCAAACTCGGCCAGCGCACCTCCGACACCGCGCCGTTGTACTTCCAGGACGCGCTGGTGCCGGCGGAGAACCTGCTCGGCCGGGAGGGCGCCGGATTCCTGATGCTGATGCGGCAGTTGCCGCGCGAACGGCTGATCATCGCGGCCGAGGCGGTGGCGGCGGCGCGGCGCGCGGTGGACGTGACACTGGACCGGGCCCGGGAGTCCGGGCTCTTCGCACAGCAGCACGTCCGCTTCGAGATCGCCCGCTGCGCGACACAGGCGCGCGTGGCCGAGTCCTTCCTCGACGACTGCGTGGATCTCGCGCTGGACGGGGAGCTGGACACGGCGACGGCGTCGATGGCGAAGATCTGGTGCACGGAGACGACGGGCCACATCATCGACCGCTGCCTGGACGCCCTCGGCGAAACCGCCGCGCACGATCCGGAGTTCCCGCTCGTGCGGATGCGTGACGATCTGCGGGTGCAGCGGATCTACGGAGGGACGAACGAGGTCATGCTGGAGGTGGTGGCCAGTTCCTTGTGACCGGGTGGGAGTGTCCGGTGCTCCCGTCCTCTCGACCCGGCACGGCGAACCGAGCGCCGCGTACGGCCGTCACATTGGCCGGGGTTGCCGTCACGATGGCCGGGGCTACTGCCGACCTCGGGACGGTCCGGAAGCCGGGGCTGGCCTCCGGGCCGTCATCGCCGTGGCGTTCAGTACCAATACCAGGCGCGGGCGGGCTTGTTGCTGAAGATGCGTCGCATCGATGCGGCCATGGCTGTTCACCTCCCTTCCCTGTCGTGCTCGGTTCCCCCGTGGCGTGGTGTGCGATGGAGGACGAACGGTCGCGGAACATTGCCTTCGGAGATGACCGCGCGGGTGTCGCCGCCGCTGACGGTCAGGCGGGCGTCACGGGTGAGCGCGGTCAGCGACTCGGTCAGCAGTGTCTGCGCCACCGCCGCGCCGGCGCAGATGTAGGGGCCCGCACCGAACGGCACGTAGGAGCCGTGTTCGCCCGGCTCCTCCCAGCGCTCGGGCCGGAACTCGTCGGGGGCGGTCCACCGGCCCGGCTCGTGGTGCATCAGGTACGGGCTGACGGAGAGGAGGTCGCCGGGCCGGAAGGCGACGCCACCGATTTCGACCGCGTGCGGGACGACGCGGCCGAGCAGCCAAGGGACCGGGCGGTACCGGAGTGCCTCCCGCACCACGTGGTCGGCGGGCCAGGGCCACGGCGCGGCCGACGGCTGGTGCAGGCAGCCCAGCAGCACCGACCAGGCCAGCGAGGCGCTGATGGGCACCACGATCGCCCGGTACATCATCAAGTGCAGTTCGGCCAGCGTCCGGTCGGTCACCTCGATGGGAGGGCAGGCGGCGAGCAGGGCGTCCAGCACGTCACGGGGTTCGTCGGCGGGGTGTTCCCGGCGCTGTCGCACGTCCTCGGTCAGAGCGGTGAGCAGCTTGGCCCGCAGGAACTCCGCCCGCGCTCGCCGCCAGGCGCGCGGCGCGTGGAACACCACTCCCCCGCGCATCGCCCGATCGGTCAACCCGCCTGTCCGGGCGGGGCTTTCCGGGTGCAGCAGCAGGTCGGCCAGGCATCGGTGCACCAGCGTGTCCCCTGCGGCGGGCCAGCGGCTGACCTCCGGGAGCGCGGTCACCGCCCGGGTCAGCTCGGCACGATACCGGGGCAGGGCCGCGCGCAGGAAGTTCCGTACCGCGCGGCCGACTTCGACCTGGGCGTGTCGTGTGGGCAGTAGTTCGTTGAAGAATCCCGACTTTCCCGTGTTGTATTCCGGGCTGCGCAGCAGCGTCTGCGCCAGATCCGCGTTCCTGACGCAATAGCCGCCGTGGGGAAGGCGGAACACTTCCGTCTCGCTGTGGTGGCGGAGGGTGTCGATGCACTTCAGCGGATCTCGCCGGAACCGGCGCTTTTCTCCGATTCTCATCGAGCCATCTCCTCGGCGAGTCCCTCGGCAGGGGCACCGAATCCGTCCGGCGTTGTCCCTCTTTCCGGGCAATCCCCGCCCTCGCGTGCGGAAAACTGACACAACGGCACTATCACCCATGCGAGTTAAACAACATATATATCGACAAATCGGAGTGACTCCCTTCGCCCTGCGGGAACACGGCCGCCCGGATCCCTCACACCGCCTCTCCGAAAGTTTCGTCCATCATTCGACCGGCCGCACCCCGGTCGGCCAACCAGGATCCACACCCGCCAAGCCAGACAGGCGCCGCACACACCTTGACCCCGCTCGGCGGCCGACCATACATTCCCTCCCACCATTCGTCATCATGACGGCCATTCACATATGTGACAGTCACCGGATGAGGTCAGCGTGCTGAAGGGCATTCTCTTCTTTCCCGTCACTCCGTTCAGGAAAGATGGTTCGATCGACACCGCGAAACTTTCGGACCATCTGAGAGCGGGGATCGAGTCCGGAGCCGGTGGTGTCTTCGCCGCCTGCGGGACCGGGGAGTTCCACGCGCTGGACCCGGCGGAATTCGCCTCCGTGGTGCGTACGGCGGTGCGCGTGGCGGCCGGCCGGGTGCCCGTGTTCGCGGGCGCCGGCGGGCCGTTGCCCCTCGCCCGGCAGTACGTGCGGGCCGCCGAGGAGGCCGGTGCGGACGGGCTGCTGCTGATGCCGCCGTATCTGGTCGCGGGACCACCCGCCGGGCTGGTCGCCTATGTGCGCGAGGTCGTCGCCGCCGGTTCCCTGCCCGTGATCGTCTACCAGCGCGGAACCGCCCGGTTCGACGTCCCGGCGGCCGTGGAAGTCGCGCGCCTGCCACGGGTGGTGGGCCTGAAGGACGGCACCGGCGACCTGGACCTGCTGGCCCGGATCGTGACCGCGGTCCGGACGGACCCGGCCACCGGCGGACGGGACTTCCAGTTCTTCAACGGGATGCCCACCGCCGAGGGGTCCCAGCTCGCCTACCGCGGCATCGGCGTGGACCTGTATTCCTCGGCGGCGTTCTGCTTCGCCCCCGAGACGGCTCTCGCCTTCCACCGCGCCGTCACCACCGGCGACGACGACCTGGTCCAGCGGCTGCTGGCCGGCTTCTTCCACCCGCTCGTCGCACTGCGCGAACGCGTCCCCGGCTATGCGGTGTCCCTGGTCAAGGCGGCCGTCCGGCTGCGCGGTCTCGACGTGGGAGGCGTACGTCCACCGCTGACCGATCCGACGCCCGGGGATCTCGCCGAACTGGAGGAGATCATCGCGAGGGGTGCGGCGATCCGATGAGCGAGGAACTGCGGATCAGCCGCGTCGACATCACACCGGTGGCGTTCAAGGACCCCGCCCTGCTCAACGCCGTCGGTGTCCACGAACCCTACGCGCTGCGCGCCGTGGTCGAGGTGACGACAAATCAGGGCATCACCGGCCTGGGCGAGACGTATGCCGACGAGGGCCACCTGCGTCGGCTGCGCTCGGCGGCCGACGCCATCACCGGCATGGACGTCCACGCCCTCGGTCCGATGCACCGCCGTATCGCCGATGTCATCGGCGACGACCGAGGCGGTGACGGCCACGGCCTGACCGGCATGATCACCACCAGCAGCACGGTCGACCGGGTCTTCTCCCCGTTCGAGGTGGGCTGCCTGGACATCCAGGGCCGAGCCGCCGGCCGTCCCGTCAGCGATCTGCTCGGCGGTGCCGTCCGTACCGAAGTCCCGTTCAGCGCCTACCTGTTCTACAAGTGGGCGGCGCATCCCGGACACGAGCCCGACGAGTGGGGACCCGCCCTGGACCCGGACGGCATCGTGGCGCAGGCCCGGCGCATGATGGCGCGGTTCAGCTTCACGGCGATCAAGCTCAAGGGCGGGGTGATGCCGCCCGAGCAGGAGGTGGAGGCGGTTCTCGCGCTCCGCCGGGCGTTCCCCGGCGTCCCGCTGCGGCTGGACCCCAACGCCGCCTGGACCGTGGAGACTTCACTGAAGGTGGCCCGTCGGCTGGAAGGCGTCCTGGAGTACCTGGAGGACCCGACCCCCGGTCAGGAGGGCATGGCCCGGGTCGCCCGCCAGGCCCCGATGCCACTGGCCACCAACATGTGCGTGGTCGCCTTCGACGAACTGCCCTCCGCGGTGCGCGACGACGCCGTCGGGGTCGTCCTGTCCGACCACCACTACTGGGGCGGGCTGCACCGTTCCAAGCTGCTCGCCGGGATCTGCGCCACCTTCGGCATGGGGCTATCCATGCACTCCAACTCCCACCTCGGCATCAGTCTGGCCGCGATGACACATCTGGCCGCCGCCACCGAGAACCTCACGTACGCCTGCGACACGCACTGGCCGTGGAAGGACCCGGCGGAGGACGTGATCGTCCCGGGCGTGCTCGGCTTCCGCGCCGGCGCGGTCGCCGTCCCCCGCTCTCCCGGCCTCGGCGTGGAACTGGACCGTGACGCGCTGGCCCGGCTGCACGAGCAGTACCTGCGCTGCGGTCTGCGCAACCGGGACGACACCGGGTACATGCGCCGACTGGACCCGTCGTACGAGAAGAAGTCACCGCGCTGGTGACCCCCGGCGGACCCCGGCCCGCCGCGCCCGGTCCGCCCCGACGTCCGTACGCCTGCCCGCCGTTCCCGACGTCCGTACGCCTGCCCGCCGTTCACGACAAGAAGGTCCCCCCATGCACTGGCTCGACTGGGCCGCCGTAGGCGCCTACTTCCTGGTGATGCTCCTGATCGGCCTGTGGTCGCACCGGCGGGTCGACGACGTGTCCGACTACTTCACCGGCGGCGGCCGGATGCCCTGGTGGCTGACCGGCATCTCGCACCACATGTCCGGCTACAGCGCCGCCGTCTTCGTCGCGTACGCCGCGGTCGCCTACGACTACGGCATCACCGTCTACGTCTGGGCCTTCCTGCCCCTCGCCCTGGGCACCGGTGTCGGCGCCTGGCTCTTCGCCCCCCGGTGGAACCGGCTGCGCGAGCGCTACCAGGTCGCCTCCCCGCTGGAGTACCTGGTACGCCGCTACAACCTGCCCACCCAACAGGCGCTGGCCTGGAGCGGCGCCCTGCTCAAGGTCTTCGACGTGGCCGCCAAGTGGGCGTCTGTGGCGGTGCTGTTGAAGGTCTTCACCGGTATGTCGATGAGCCACGGAATCCTGCTGACCGGCGTCGTCACCCTGCTGTACTGCACGGTCGGCGGGCTGTGGGCGGACGCGCTCACCGAGTTCGGGCAGTTCGTCATCCAGGGCGTGGCCGCGCTGTCGATGATGTGGGTCGTCCTCGACCGGCTCGGTGGCGTCTCCGGCCTGGGCACGCTGTGGCACCGGCTGCCGGCCGGGCACACCGACCCCCTCGTCGGGCCGTACACGGCCGGCTTCCTGACCGCGTACGTCGTGGTGAAGCTCTTCGAGTACAACGGCGGCATGTGGAACCTGGCCCAGCGGTACATGGCCACCGACTCCCCGCGCTCCGCCCGCCGTTCGGCCGGGCTGTCGGCGGCCCTGTACCTGGTGTGGCCGGCCGTCCTGCTGCTGCCGGCGGTCGCCGCGCCGGTGCTCATGCCGCACATCGCCGACCCGCAGCAGACCTACGCCCTGATGGCACAGTCGTACCTGCCCGCGGGCCTGGTGGGACTGACCCTGGCGGGCATGTTCTCGCACACCATGGCCATGGCCTCCTCGGACGCCAACGCCATCTCGGCGGTGGTCACCCGGGACATCCTGCCCGCCGTCCTGCCCGGTTTCCGCGAGGTGAGCACCGCGCGGGGCCTGCGGGCGGCGCGGGTGGTCACGGTCGTCTTCATCACCGTCTCCATGGTCGTGGCCATCGAGGCCGACCATTTCGGCGGAGTCCTCGGCATCATCGTCGGCATGGTCGCGGCCGTCATGGGTCCGATCTCCATTCCGATGCTGCTCGGGCTGCTGCCCGCCTTCCGCCGCTGCGGGCCCCGGGCGGCCCTCACGTCCTGGGCGCTCGGTCTCGGCGGCTACTTCTTCGTCAAGTACGGCCTGGACGGCGCCTCCCAGACCACGGTGGTCGTCACCCCGCTGGTCACCTCGCTCGTCGTCTACGCGGGCCTGGGCCTGTTCCTGCCCGAACCGGACGCGGAGGCGGACGCCGTGGTGGCGGCGGTCTCCGGCCCGGAGCCCGGATCCGGCACGGCCGCTCACCCCGTGGCGGAACGGGTCTGACATCCCGTGGCGGAACGGGCCTTGCCCCCGTGCCGGAACGGGCCTGACACCCACCAGCCCCAGCAACCAGACCAGTCGGAGGAACCCTTCTCATGAAGCGAACAGCGTCCTTCGTGGCCGCCGCCGCGGCGATCGCCGCCACGGTGGGCCTCTCCCCCCACTCCTCATCCGGTGCGGACGGCCCGCGAAGCGGCGCGGCCGCTCCCGCCCGGCCCGCCGGTCCGACGACCGGCGGCGGGCAGTGGACGGACACGTGGGCGTCCATGCCCCAGCTGACCGAGCCGGGCAACATGCCCCCGGCGCCGTTCACCCAGAGCGACCGCGTGTTCGACAACGCCACGCTGCGGCAGACCGTGCACGTCGGGGTGGGCGGCAAGCGCATACGGCTGCGCCTGTCCAACGCCTTCGGCGGGGCCGACCTGCCCGTCACCGCCGTCTCCGTGGCCCGCCCGGCCGACGGCAAGGCGGGCGTCGGCGCGATCGTGCCGGGCAGCTCCCGGCGGGTGACGTTCGGCGGGCAGCCGGGCTTCGACGTCCCGCAGGGCGCACAGGCGGTCAGCGATCCGCTGGACTTCGACGTGGCGCCCGGCAGCAACCTCACCGTGACGCTGTACCTCGCGCACGGGCAGGCCTCCACCGCCATCACCTCGCACCCGGGGTCCCGCACGACGTCCTACCTGCTCGCCGGGGACCACCTGGACGACGCGGACCTGGCCGGTGCCACGACCGTCGACCACTGGTACTTCCTGAGCGGGCTGGAGGTGTGGTCGCGGCGGACCGCCTCCGCCACCGTCGTCCTCGGCGACTCGCTCAGCGACGGCCGCGGCTCCACGACCAACGGCAACGACCGCTGGCCGGACCGGCTGCGGTCACGGCTGGCGGCCCGCCCCGGCACGGCGGACATCGCCGTCGTCAACGAGGCCGCGGGCGGCAACCGCGTGCTGCGGGACGGGCTGGGGCCCAACGCCCTGGCCCGGCTGGACCGGGACGTCCTCGCCCGGAGCGGCGTCGACCGGCTCATCGTCTTCGAGGGCGTCAACGACATCGGCACCGCAGGCACCTCCCCGGCGGACGCGCAGCGGATCGCGGCCGAACTCATCGGTGCCTACCGGCAGATCGTCACCCGCGCCCACGCCCAGGGCATCCAGGTCTACGGCGCCACGCTCACCCCCTTCGGCGGCAACGGCTACGACGATCCGAACGGTGCCCACGAGTCGGCCCGGCAGCAGGTCAACCAATGGATCCGCACCGGCGGCGGATTCGACGCCGTCATCGACTTCGACCGCGCGGCCCGCGACCCGGAGTCCCCCGGCCGACTGCGGCCGGCCTACGACACCGGTGACCACCTCCACCTCAACCCGGCCGGGTACCAGGCCCTGGCCGACGCCGTCCCGGTGGCCCTGTTCCACCGGTGAGCGACACCTGACGACGCGCGCCACGACCACGGACGGCCGGTCCCCCGGGGACGGAGGGGACCGGCCGTCGCCTCGGCGGAACGCCCACGCCCGCAAGGGTCTGCCGCAGGCGCGGGCGGCCGGTGCGGTGGAGCCGGAGCCGGTGGTGGCGCCGGCGTGTTCCAGACGTCACCCGGCACCGGCGCCGGTCGCGGACCCCCTCCCGCCCGCACCGTCGCCGGTCCCGGCCCCCGCCCCGCCCGCACCGGTCAGCACGGGCGTCTGCCAGTCGCGCCACCGCGCGAGGTCGCCCGCCTTGCCCGAGGCGGTCCGGAAGACGCCCGAGCCGCTGCCGGAACCCAGCAGGAACCTCGACAGGTTCTGCTGGAGCGGGGTCTTCCACTCGGGCCGGACGGCGCAGTGCGTGCCGTCCCGGACGTCCGACCAGTAGGTGATGTCGCCGCCCGCGCCCAGCGCCTTGTAGATCTCGGCTCCCCCGAGGGCGGCCACGCTGCCGGACCGGGCGCCGAGCCAGTCGACGTACGGGTTCTCCATGATGAACAGGCCGCGCGGAGCGACCATGCCGACGATCTCGTGGGTGTCCACCGGCAGGGCGTTCGGGTTGCCGGTGTAGGGGCCGAAGGCGTCACCGAGCCAGGGCTGCTCCGCGTAGGCGCTGCTCAGCGGCTGGGCGCCGCTCTCCCCGGGGATGCTCCGGTAGGCGGGGACGCCGCCGGTACCCGACTCGACCGGCATGGTGAGGGCGATCCGCTGGTCGAACGCGCCCGCCTCGAAGGCGCCCTTGCCGAACCGCGAGCAGCCGGTGACTCCGGTCGCGCCCGCCTTCAGGATCGTGCCGCCGGACTGTTCGATGACGTCGATGATCCGGCTCACGCCCCAGGACCAGGCCATCAGCAGGCCGGTGGTGCTGGACGAGCCGTAGAGGCTGTAGAAGGCGCCCTGTTTGCCGCCGCGGGACGTGCCCTCCTTGCCGACGGTGTACGGGTCGTAAGTGATGACCGCGACGCCGGAGGCCTTGATGGTGCGGGTGTCGGCGCCGAGCCCGCCGTAGACGATGACGACGGGGAAGGGGCCGGAACCGCCGGGCAGCTCGACGCGCGCGGAGAAGCCGGCGCTCCGGCCCTGGTCACCGACGTTCACCGTGATCGTGGTCGCCGAGACGGTGCCGCTCACACGGGCGGGCTTCGGGGGCTTGCGGCCGTAGACGGTCCGCTCCGCCAGCTCTCTGATCTCGGCGCGGCGGCACCGCCAGTCGGACGCGGTGGTGACGCGGGTGCCGTCCAGCTTGAGGAACGGGTCCGGGAGCAGCGCCCGGGAGGGGGTCTGTCCGGTGGCGGGCACGGGGCAGTCGGCGCCGTCGTCCTCGACGCCGTAACCGGCCGGTGCGGCGGTGACGGTGGCGGGGCGGGCCTCGTGCGGGGTCGTGCCGACCAGGGCCACGGCCCCGGCCAGGGCTGTGGTCACCAGCAGTCCGGCGCGGTGGCGGCGCGATCGGTCCGGGCGCATGGGGCCTCCAAGGACCAAGGAGGGCGGGCGGATTGCTATGGGAGCGCTCCCAGGCTAGGAACGGCTCACGGCGACCACAATGAGCGGGACGGAGATTTTCCGGCCAATGTGGCGGATAGGCGAAACTTTCGCCTGGCGGGGGCCGATACGAAAACCGGATACGACGACACCAGGAGGCCGTGCCACCGAAGGTGGTGGCACGGCCGGGGTGCGGGTGTCGCGTCGCGGGCGTCAGGCCCAGGGAGAGGTGACCACCCAGCTCGTGTCGTCGGCCCAGGCGGTGGCGCTGTCCCAGGTATGGGAGCCGCCGTGGCTCGCGACATAGGCGCCGTACTCGTAGTGGCGTACGAAGTCGCTCGGGTAGTTGGCGGACCGTAGGGAGACGCCCTGGCCGTTGTGGCTCGGCTGCGGGCAGAACGTGGCGTCCAGCCTGGACAGCGCACCGCTGTCGATGGTGTCGACGCGCAGCCGGAAGTCGTAGTGGCGCAGATACTGTCCCGGTTTGTCGGCGGACTCGAAGGAGACGCACGAGGCGTCGCCCAGGCCGGCGCGCACGATCCAGGTCGCGGCGGCCTTGTCGGCGGACGGGCTGGACGAGGAGACCGCGCCGATGGCGGCGTTGTTGTCGGCCGTGTTGTGCCGGAGGTAGTCGGCGGTGCAGCAGGAGGTGGTGGCCCGCAGCGAGACCCTGGAACCCACGGCGGGCGCGCCCGCCGGAGGGGAGGCGGTGTACCCGGCCGCGTTGATGTTGGCCTGTACGGCGTTCTCGGTGGCGTCCGACGGGTAGCCGGACGTCATCACGCCCTCGTAGAAGGTGCCGGCGGAACCGTTGCTGTTGTCACCGCCGATGCCGAGGATGATGGCCCCTTCCTTCTTCATCGGGTTGTAGCCCGAGGCGTTGGGGCGCGGTCCGTCGTAGTAGGTGGACAGGCCGCCCGACTGGGCGTTGCCGGCCCGGATCGCCCAGTGGTTGGGGCCGCCCTTGACGACGGCGGTCAGGAACCGGTGGCTGACGCTGGGGTCGTTGGCGTTGTAGCCGCGGTTGACCCCGGAGAACAGGCCGTTCTCGAGGTCGGCCATGACCCAGGGGCCGTTGCCGGTGCCGTAGCCCCAGGTCTTGCTGTTGCCGAAGTAGATGGTCTCCATCGTGCCGTTGCCGTTGTCCCGGCTGTTGGTCTCGGCGTTGCCGTAGTCGAAGCAGCAGCCGCCGTTGTAGTGGCTGCCGTCGAGGAGCGCGTACATGCCTTCCGGCTGGTCCCCGGTCGCGATGCCGTTGGTGTTGTTGTTGCGGTAGCCGGTGCCGGGAGCGATGAAGACGCCGTACGCCTTGTGGCCGCCGACGGTGACCGGCGCGGCGGACGCCTCGGCGAGGTTGTCGTAGCCGCCCGCGGCGGGGCCCTGGAAGCCGCCGGGCGGTGCCTGGGTGAGGTGGTTGCCGCGGCCGGACTGGTCGTAGATGACGGTGATCAGGCAGCTTGTGCCCGCGCAGAAGGAGTCCTGCGCGGCGGCGTCGGCGTAACCGCCCGCGCCGAGCGTGCCGATGTCCCGCGTGGCGCCGTCGGAGGCGCGCTTCACCTGGTAGAGACGGCCGCTGTACGCGGAGTACAGGGCGCGGGTGGTGCCGTGCGCGGCCACGCAGGGCGTGCCGCCGGCCGCGTACAGGTCGCAGGGCAGCGAGCCGGCGGCCACGGCGTCGCCCTCGGCGGAGGCCCGGCCGCCGAGCAGGGCCGTGGCCATGGCCAGCACGAGGGCCAGCAGGGCGAGCGGCCTGGCCCGCCCGGGGCGGGCCGGTGTCACAGACATGAGCGGTCTCCTGGGGGAGTCGGGGGCCGGTGGCGTCCCACCACCGGGGAATGAACCATCAAGTCATGCGCATGACAACTCTCTGGTTCTGTCTGGTTCGATATTTCGGATGCCGATCGCAGTAACGGACAAGGTTTGATGATAGAAAGCCCCCGAAGAGTGTCAACAGATCGCGCACGTCCGATACTTCGGCCACCGGAGCCCGAGGTCAGCGGTGGCCGCGGTCGCCCGGAGCGGCGTCCCGGCCCGGCGCGCACAACTCGGCGACCAGGTCCCGTGCGTACTGTTCGTCCGTTTCCGGGACCGAGAACACGACGCGGAAGTAGAGGGGGGCGACCACCCGGTCCAGCACGCGTTCCAGCGCGGGCACCGGCTCGCCGCGCTCGGCGGCGGCGGCCAGCGGCGCCTGGAAGCGAGCGCTGACCCGCTCCAGGCAGGCGCGCAGGCCGGCCCGGCGTTCGTCCACGTCCGGTGCCACTTCCGCGCGGAAGAACGCCACGCCTCCCGGCCGGGACAGGTCCGTGAGCGTCCAGACCGCCGCCCGCTCCAGGTCCTCGCGGAGATCACCGAGCAGCTCGGGCGCCTCCTCGTCCTGGCGCTGGTCGGCCACGTCGGCGAGGAGGGCGGGGGCCGTCCCCCAACGGCGGTAGACGGAACTGGGGTTGACGCCGGCGCGGCGCGCCACCGCGGGGATGGTCACGTTGTCGGCGCCGACTTCCTGGACGAGTTCCACCACCGCGCGGTGGACGGCGGCACGCACCCGGGCACTTCTGCCTCCGGGGCGGCTGTCTTTGCTTTTGACGGTCACTCCCCCACCTTAAAGCAAAGAGTTGCGCTTTAGCCAGAAGGCCACCTAGGCTGACTAACGCAAAGATCACTGCTTTAGTCGCTCTTCCGTGGAGGAACCATGCCCTCGTACGAGGACCCGTACAAGGCCGCGCACCAGCTCGGCACCCGGTTCCACGCCTTCCTCACCGCCGGTGACTGGGACGGCATCCGGTCCCTGCTCACCGACGACGCCACCTGGACGCTGCCCGGCGACAACACCATCTCCGGTACGGCCGTGGGCGCCGACGCGGTCGTGGAACGGGCCCGCAAGATCGCTTCTTACGGACTGGACTTCCGGCTGCTGCACATCCTGGTCAGCCGGGAGAACATGGCGCTGTCCCTGCACAACACCGCCCAACGGGGCGACGTCCGGCTGGACGAACACCTGTCCACCGTCTGCCGTCTGCGCGACGGCCGGATCGCGAGCATCGAGACCTACCTCTCCGACGTGCCCGGCATGAACGCCTTCTTCATCTGACGACGCCGGCTCGGGCAGACCCCGCCCGCCGTCCGTGCGGCTCGGCCGGCCCCGGTGTGAGCGGTGGCCGACGTGGCCCGTGGAACACGGCCGAGGCCGGGCCGCACGCGGGCGGGAGGCGGGGTCACGGATGCGCGCTCCGGTGCCCGCGGGCACCCTGGCGGTAGGCATCCGACCTCTGTGCGAGGGAGCACCGCCATGGCCAGGAAGAAGAACACGTCCGGCGGACGAGAGCCGGCCAAGGGTGACAAGGTCGTCTGGCGCACCCACGGCAGCGAGACCACGGGCACCGTCGAGAAGAAGATCACCCAGCGGACCGAGGCGTCCGGGCGCACCGTGGACGCCTCGCCCGACGAGCCGCAGTACGAGGTGCGCAGCGACAAGTCCGGGCGTACGGCCGTACACAAACCGTCGGCCCTCAAGCGGAAGAAGTGACGTCGGCGGTCCGTATGCCCCCGCGTGCCGGCGGGGCCGCCGGTGACGCGCGGGGAACGTCTACAGTGGAATGCGGCCGTCGTCCCCGTGTACGGCCCCTCCCCTACTCTTCGGCAGCCCCGCATGACGCACTCCTCCGCAGGCCCCGGCGACGACGGTCACGACGCCCTGTTCGGCCTCGACGCGCTGGACCCCGCCCCGGGGGCGCCCGGACACGGAGGCACGGGTGCCGGGCGCGGCCCGGACGACCGCCCGCCGTTCCGCGAGTCCGCCGCGGCCCGTCGTCTGCTGCCCGTCCGGACGATCTACGCGGAACCGGCCGCCGCGTCCTCCGCGCGCGGCCGCCAGATCCTCGCCCGCTTCCCGGACGCGGAGCTGATCGAGGTGGACTCCCACTGGCGCATCCCGGGGCTGCACGGCAACGAGGGCAACGTCGAGCGCTGGGTGCGGGTGAAGGGGGAGACCCTGGTCCTGGGCGAGCGGAAGACACTGGCCACCCGGCCCAACGGACGGTCCGCCGACTGGATCGCCCCCGGCCCCTCCAACGGGTGCGCCATGGCCTGCGCCTACTGCTACGTCCCGCGCCGCAAGGGATACGCCAACCCCGTCACCGTCTTCACCAACATCGACGCCATCCTCGCCCACCTGGCCCGGCACATCGCCCGCCAGGGACGCAAGCCGGAACCCAACCAGTGCGACGACTCGGCCTGGGTCTACGACATCGGGGAGAACGGCGACTGCTCCGTGGACGCGCTGATCAGCGACAACACCGCGGACCTGGTGCGCACCTTCCGCGGCTGGCCCACCGCGAAGGCGTCCTTCGCCACCAAGTTCGTCAACCCCGACCTGCTTGCGCTCGACCCCCGGGGCCGCACCCGGATCCGTTTCTCCGTGATGCCCGCCGCGGACTCGCGGCTGCTGGACGTACGGACATCGCCGGTGGGCGACCGGATCGCCGCCGCGGCGGATTTCCTGGACGCGGCTACGAGGTCCACTTCAACCTCTCCCCCGTGGTGCTGCGCCCCGGCTGGGAAGAAGCCTGGACCGAGGTGCTCCGGCAGCTGGACGACGTCCTGCCCGGCCGGGTCAAACGGCAGGCGGCCGCCGAGGTGATCCTGCTCACCCACAACCGGGACCTGCACCAGGTCAACCTGGGCTGGCACCCCCGCGCCGAGGAACTCCTCTGGCAGCCGGCGCTGCAACAGGACAAGCGCTCGGAGAACGGCGCCCTGAACGTCCGCTACCACCACCAGGTCAAGGCAGGGGCCGTACGCACCCTGCGCGACCTGGTCGCGGCCCACGCGCCCTGGCTGCGCATCCGGTACGCCTTCTGACACATGGGGCTGTCAGCCCCCCGTGCCCTCCGGGCGCCGTAGCGGCTCAGGACGCGCCGGCCCCGCGCCCCCGGGGTGGCGGTGCCGCGCGCTCGGCGGTACGGACGATGTTGCGGGCCATGCCGCCGAAGACGACCGCGTGCCAGGGCGAGACGCTCCACCAGTACAGGTGGCCGAGCAGGCCGTGCGGGTGGAACAGCGCCCGCTGCCGGTACCGGACCGGTCCGCCGTCGTCGCCGTCCACGCTCATCTCCAGCCAGGCCAGCCCGGGCAGCCGCATCTCGGCGCGCAACCGCAGCAGCCGGCCGTGTGCGATCTCCTCGACCCGCCAGAAGTCCAGGGAGTCGCCGGTCCTGAGGTGCCGGGCGTCACGGCGGCCCCGGCGCAGTCCGACACCGCCCACCAGCCGGTCGAGCCAGCCGCGCACCGCCCACGCCAGGGGGAAGGAGTACCAGCCGTGCTCTCCGCCGATGCCCTCGACGACCTCCCACAACGCCTCCCGCGAGACATCCGCGTCGCGTTCGCGTACGTCGGTGTAGAGGCTGCCGCCCGCCCAGTCGGGGTCGGTGGGCAGCGGGTCGCTGGGCGCGCCGGGCACGGAGGCCGACGACCACCGGGTGGTGACCTGGGCGTCGCGGATGCGCTGGAGGGCCAGCCGGACGGCGAGGTCGAAGCCGATCGGGTGTCCCGGCGGGCTGGGCACGTACTGCTCGATGTCGTCCTCGCGGCACACCACCTCGTGGCGCAGGGACTCGGTCAGGGGGCGGGCGATCGAGGCCGGGACCGGCGTCACCAGGCCCACCCAGTAGCTGGACAGCCGGGGGGTGAGCACGGGAACGGGCAGGATCAGCCGTCGGGGCAGCTTCGCCACCGAGGCGTAGCGGTGCATCATCTCCAGGTACGTCAGCACCTCCGGACCTCCGATGTCGAAGGTACGGTTCACCTCGCGCGGCAGGCGGGCGCAGCCGGTGAGCAGGCGCAGGACGTCCCGTACGGCGATGGGCTGGATCCGGGTGTGCACCCAGCGCGGAGTGACCATCACCGGCAGCCGCTCGGTGAGGTAGCGCAGCATCTCGAAGCTCGCGGAGCCCGAGCCGATGATCACGGCGGCGCGGAGCACGGCCGTGGGGACGCCCGAGGCGAGCAGCACCCGGCCGACCTCGGCGCGGGAGCGCAGGTGCGGCGACAGCTCGTGTTCGGGCACGGCCCTGGGGGTGAGGCCGCCCAGGTAGACGAGCCGGCCGACGCCGGCCCGGCGGGCCTCGGCGCCGAAGATCCGGGCCGCCGCGCGGTCGGTCTCCTCGAACCCGCGGCCGGTGCCGAGGGCGTGCACGAGGTAGTAGGCCACGTCCACGCCGTCCATCGCGCGGGCCACCGACTCGGCGTCGGTCACGTCGCCCCGGAGGATCTCCACCCGGCCGGCCCAGGGGTGGTCGCGGAGTTTGTCCGGGGTGCGGACCAGGCAGCGCACCCGGTGTCCGGCGTCGAGCAGCTCCGGTACCAGCCGGCCGCCGATGTAGCCCGTGGCGCCGGTCACCAGGCAGGTCGGCCCGTCGCCCGCCGGACCGCCGGCCGGTGTCGTGTCGTCGCCCATGGTCGCTCCCTTCCGTCTCCGCCCGCCGGCACACCGCTGTCGCGGTGACCGCCACCCGTCTCCACGGTGCGCCCGGACGGCCGGAAGCGCCCGGGGGCGGGGTGATCGGGTGAGGGTTCGGGCGGTAGGGGCCGAGTCGTGGAGGACGGCGTCCACGGGCCGGTGAGCGGGGGCGCGCGCACGGCACTCCCCCGCTTCCCCGGTCGGGCTACAGCAGCGCCGCCGCCTGGGTCAGGAGTTTCTCGTAGATCTCCGGGCGGTCCTCGTCGACGACGGGATAGCCGACGCCGAAACCGCCGTTGACCCAGTGGGCCGTGATGCCCGGGTTGGCGCTGTCGGTGCCGTCGTGGAGGAACAGGTGCGGGCTGCAGTCGACCCGGCCGTCGCGGGCCGACTCGTACTGGGCCATGATCGCCGGCCGGGCGGTGCCGCTGTCGAAGGCCTCGGCCAGTGCCGCCACGTCCACCGCGCCGGTCTCCGCGGCGACGTCGAGGATGACGTGGCGCTGGGAGATGCACCGGTTCTCGGCCCAGAAGGCGCGGCGCAGGGCGCGGTCCAGCTGCTCGCTGGCGTGCCAGCCCTGCGCCTTGGCCGCGTGCACCGCCTCCAGCGCGGGCAGCGTGGTCACCGGGTAGGCCCAGTCCGGTCCCTGCCACAGCCGCCAGCCGGCCCCGGGCTCCAGCGCGCCGAGCACGGAGATCTCCGAATCCACTCCGGGGCGGGCGTTGACCTCCCGGTTGAACAGTTCCAGCGGGAAGGCCCGCAGATCGAACCAGAGCCGTCCCTCCAGGCCGAGGCGGCGCCGGGTCTCGTGCAGCCGGTGCACGGCGACGTGGGCGAAGGAGCAGTTGAGGTCGGTGTAGACGGCGATGGTGTCGGGCGCGGCGGGCAGCCGGGGATCAAACTGCCCGTCCATACCGGTGGTCGCAGGGGTCATGGAGTCTCCTCGATGCGGATCAGCCCCCACCAGCCCTCGCTGAGGCCCCAGTGGAGATTGCCGGTGCGGTAGACGTGATCTCCAGGGTGCTGGGCGCGGAAACGCACCGTCCGGGTGCTGCCGGAGGCCAGCGCGCCGATCGTGGACACCTGCCAGCCCAGGCCGGTCTCGGAAGCGTCCCACACCTGCCCGTGCACGGTGAAGCACTGGTTGCGCATCCGGTGGGAGGCGATGGCCAGGTGGACGGCCACCTGGTCGCCGGGCCGGCAGGTGAGCAGCGGGGTCGGCGGGTGGGGATCGCCGAGCACCGGGTCCAGCGGGTGCAGGGCCGCGGTGCGGTAGTTGTACGCCTTCTGGCCGGCGTCGTCGGGGCTGTCGGAGAACAGGTCGGTGACCGGCTGGGTGAGGTCTCCGTCGTGGTAGAGCCGCAGGCCGTCCTGGGCGAGCAGGACCAGTTCGCGTACCGGTTCGGCGTCCGGGCGGCGCACCACGGCCCGCTCGCCGGTCCACCGCTCCCGTCCGGTGTCCGGGTCGTACGGGGTGGCGTCGGCCTCCTCCACCACCAGCACCCCGGCCAGTCCGCGCCGCGGGTGGGAGATGACGTCCGCGTGGGAGCGCAGCAGCACCACGCCGGGCTCGGCGGCGTACCAGCGGTAGGTGCGGGCGGCCCCGGGTTTGACGGTGGAGTCGGAGTTGCGGCCCACGTGGGCGCCGTCGTCGGTGCGGACGTCGAAGTCGAGCAGGGTGGGGTGCAGGGAGACCCGGCCGGAGACGGTCCGGTCCCCGGGGTCCGCCTCGTTCATCAGGGCCGGGTCCAGGGGGCTGGCGGGCGGCGGGCCGTCCAGCTCGTTGATCAGGGTGACCTCCACCCATTCACCGGCCCGGCAGCGCAGGACCAGCGGGCCGTCCTCCGGGCCGCCGTCCCCGTCGGCGGTGAAGACGAGCCCGTACGGGTCGGTGCGCAGCGCGCTGTACGCGATGACCTGGGCGCGGGCGCGTACGGTGTGCCGGCGCACCCGGCGGCGGGCCGGCAGCTGCGGGACGCCGGTGGCCCGGCCGGGCAGCGGCGGCAGGTCGGCCTGCCGGCGGTCGTGCAGCCGCAGCAGGCCCCAGCAGCCCAGCCACAGGTCGTTGCCCGCGCTGAAGGACCACAGATGGTCGCCGGGGACCATGGTCGGGGCGAGGGCCAGCTCCGCGACGTTCGAGATGCCCAGCGTCTGCTGGTTGCGCCAGGCGGTGTCGGTGCGGCGGGGCCACTCGCGCCAGCGGGCACCGGAGACGGTGAAGCTGTGCTGGAGGTCGTGGGAGCCCTGCAGGATGTGCAGGCGCAGGTCCTCCCCGGGGTAGCCGCGCAACAGCGGGGTGCCGGGGTCGCCGTGGACGGCGCTGGAGAACCAGTGGGCCGGGTCCCCGCCGCGCTCGGACAGCGGCTCGCTGCGGTAGTTGACGCCCATCGCGCCCTGGTCGTCCGGGGCTCCGGGGGCCGGCGGCGGGTTGACGGGCTCGCCGTGGTCGCCGTGTCCGTGCTTGACCATGGGCACGAAGTCGCCGATGGCCAGGACCATTTCCCGGTGTGCCGTGCCGTCGGCCTTCTTGATCACGGCCTGGGTGCCGCGCCGCAGCTCCTGGCCGTGGTCGTGCGGCGAGACCCAGACCGCGCCCTCGGGTTCGGCCATGAGGGCGCCGAACAGGCCGTGGCGCTGGCGGTAGTTGGCGAGCAGGTGGTCGTGGAAGAAGACGGTGCCGAACTCCTCGTCCACGTACCAGCGGTAGGTCCAGGAGTTGTACTGGCCGTGGGCCTCCTCGCCCTGGTCGGCGGTGGTGGTGGCGGAGAGGTAGTTCCAGCCGACCGCGGAGCCGTCGGAGATCAGCGGGTCGTACTTGACCAGGTGGGTGTGGAGTCCGCACTCCGGCTGGAACGGCAGGTGCGGGTCGAACGCCGACTCCTGCTGCGGTCCGGTCGGCAGGGCGTTGGTCAGGGTGAGTTCGAGCACCTCGCCCTTGTTGGCCCGGATGACCAGCGGTTCGAGGGTGCGCTCGCCCCGCGCGAGCTGCCGCTTGAACTCCTCCAGGCCGCCGGCCTCCTCGATCTCCTCGGCGAGGACGTAGAAGTGGGCGTTGTGGTCGTGCCAGGTCACGGCGTGTTCGTCGGTGGGGTCGCCGTGGTAGTGGAGGGTGCCGTTGGTGACCACCAGGTGGTAGCGGCGCACCGGGGCGTCCGGTGGGGTGATCTTGGTGAAGGCCTCGCCGGGCTGGGGGTCGTCCACGAAGGCGGCGGCCTCCAGCGCGGTGGGCTCGCGGCCCATGCCGGGCGGCTGGAGCGGGGTCCGCGGCGGCCGGGGGTTCTTCTGCGGGAAGGTGGCCGACTGGGCGAGGAAGCCGGGGAAGCCGGGCCGTTCGGGCGTGGGCGCCGGCGGGGCCGGGCGGTGCGGCAGCGGCACGAGGGGCTGGACGGTGCGGCCGTCGGGGTAGCTGCCGGTGCCGTCCTGGAGGGTGTCGAAGATCCGGAACATCCCCCACATGCCCATGTGGAAGTGGACGTACATGTGGCAGTGCCAGATCGAGTCGCCGACCGCGCCCTGCCGGGAGCCGAGGCCGCCGATCAGTTCGAGGGTCATGGCCTCCTGCGGGCCGATGCTGACGGAGTCCACGATGGGCGCGTTCTCGTCGTCCGGCCGCAGCCGCCACTGGTGCAGGTGGGTGTGGAAGACATGGGTGTCGCGCATGCCGCCGTGCACCAGCCGGATGACGGTGGGGTCACCGCAGTAGCCGCGCAGGACGGGGGTGGAGGGGTCGCCGAACAGCCAGGAGCTGTGGTGCACCTCCTCGCCGATGACCGCGTCGCGCACCGGGTCGATCCGGCCCTCCGCGAGGAGCCGCTGGTAGCGGTACATCCGCCATTCCATGGGCTCGATACGGTGGTTGACCGGCAGCATCGCGTTGTTGAGCGGGGTCAGGTCGTCCACGGTGTCCGAGGTGTGCGGGCGGGGGGCGGGCAGGTCGGCGGCCGTCCGCGCGCCGGCCCCGGTGTGTCCGTCGCCGTGTCCCCCGTCCTCGCCGTGTCCCCCGCCGTGGCCGTGGCCGGGCATCGGCGGCGGCACCGCGGGGTTGTCGTTGCTCGGGTACTCCATCATGAAGATCACGAACTCGCGGAAGCTGCGGTCCGGCAGATGGACGTCCGCGTACAGGCCGGTGGCCAGCGGCGCTCCGGTCTCCGGGTCGGTCCAGGTGGCTTCGGGTGCCTCGACCACCACCGCGCCGACCATGCCGTGGCTCTGGGTGCCCTCGCCGCGGGCGTCGGACATGTCCCCGAAGTGGAAGACGCCTTCGTGCTCGCACACCCATTCGTAGACGCGGGTGCCGCCCGGGGGCACACTGCTGTCCGGGTTGGCGCCGGCCGCGAGTCCGTCCATGGTGCGCACGTCGTAGCGAACACCCTGGAGGGTGATGCCGGCGGGGCGCGGCAGCTCGTTGGTCAGCCGGACCCGCAGCCGCTCGCCGCGCCGGACCCGCAGGACCAGCGGGCGGGCGAGCGGGTGCGGGCCGGGCACCAGCTCGGGCTGGTCCAGGTAGCTGGGGAACGGCTGCGGCCAGGAGGCCGCCAGCTCCCTCAGCTCCGGCGCGTCGGAGGCGAGGGTGTACAGGGCGCCGTTGCGGTCGTGGTCGCCGAACTCGTCATACGCGATGGGCACGTTGAGTGCGACGACGTCGTACGTCCGCACGGGGCGTCCGTCCCCGTGTCGCTCGGCCGGTGCCGCTGTGCTGATCATGTGTGGGTGAACTCCCCCGTGCGTCGTGGTCATTCGGGTAGGTCGGTGGCGGGGCCGGTGCTGTGGGCGAACCGGTCCACCACCCGGGAGCCGGACAGGATCCGGCCCTGCCAGCCGTAGGTCTGGCCGAAGGGGCTGCCGTCCCGGCCGCTGCGACGGCTGAAGGTCATGGCGATCCGGTCGCCGCGCCGCACCCGCACCGGCCGTTCGACGGGCAGGTAGCAGTGCTTCCAGCTGTCGGACGTGGTCCGTCCCGCGATGTCGTCGCCGGAGATGTCGAGCGCCACCGTCTGCGACAGCCGGGCGGTGAAGTAGCCCTTGAACCCGGTGAACACGCCGTCCCGCTGCACGGTGAACGCCAGCGGCACGTCGTACGAGACCGGGGTGCGGCCCGCGCCGGTCCGCTCGCCCGCCGGTTCGTAGCGCCGCAGCAGGCCCGGGGCGCTCAGGTGGCCGGAGACCGGGAGGATCACGTCGTAGTACAGGGAGAAGGGGTCCCGGGCGCCGCGGGCGGCCAGCAGGGCGGCGAACGCGCTCGGTCCGCCCGCGTCCTCGGGCCCGGGGCCGGTCAGCTGCGCGTGCGCGGACTCGGCGGTCACCGGGACCAGGAAGCTGTCCACCAGGCGGGGCAGCATGGTGCCGCCGGGGCGCAGGAAGCGTTCCCGGGCGTCGTCGAGGATCGCGGAGAAGTTCTCGTTGTCGCCGAGGTTCCCCATGATCTCGGAGATGACGATGTCGACGCGTTCGGGCAGCTCCAGGTCGAAGGAGAGGCCCGCGAGGGGGATGAAGCGGTCGGCGAATCCGGCCTCGGCGAGCCGCTCGGTGGCGGTGGCCAGGACCTTTTCGTTCAGGTCGATCCCGTAGACCCGGGCCGCCCCGGCCTGAAGGGCCCAGCGGGCCAGGATGCCGGTGCCGGTGCCCAGGTCGAGGACCGTGTCCCCGGGGCGCACCGCCTCGCCGATGGCCGCCTGGAAGGCCGTCATGCGCAGCTCGTCGTCGAGCATCAGCTCGTGGAATTCCTCGCCCCAGTCCAGGAGTTGCTCGGAGGCGGGGAGCCAGACCTGTTCGGCGCGGTAGTAGCCGGGCCAGACGCCGCCCCGGTGCACGGTCAGCGCCTCCTCGGCGGGGCCGCCGGCCGGGCAGCCGGTGGCCAGGTCGAAGCTGCTGTGGTGCAGCGGGCAGCTGATGCGCAGCGTACGGGTGTTGACCTGGCCGTGGACCAGTCTGCCCTTGCGGTGCGGGCAGGTGGCGTCGGTCACGTACTCCCGGCCGGCCACCCGGACGCGCAGCCGGTCGCCGGGCAGTTCCTCCAGGACCGGTTCCTCGGCTCCGGTGCGGCCCGTCATGCCGCCACCTCGCCGGCCGACTCCCGGGCCCGCGCCACGGCCGCGTCGAAGGCACCGCCGATCAGCCGGGAGAGCAGTCGCGCGCCGGTCCACAGCCGGGTCGGGTCGAGACCGTAGGCGGCTTCGTACTCTTTGATGGCCAACTGCATCTCCCGCATGTGGAAGGTGTCGATGTGCAGGTGTTCGGTGTAGTAGCGGCCGTGCCGTATGCCGAGCCGTTCACAGGCCCGCGCCTGGTGGGTGAAGGCGTCCGGTATGGAGGCCTCCAGGTAGGCCAGGGCGCCCAGGAAGTACTCGACGTGCGGGGCGCGTTGGGTGAGCCAGTAGAAGACGTTGAGGAACTGGAAGGTCTCGTCCCCGGTGGTGTCCAGGAAGTGCTGCGGCTCCTGCGGCAGGCCGAGTTCGGCGAGGAGCAGCCGGTAGAGCTGGGAGTGCGCCTGCTGGAGGTTGCCGCAGCCGAACTCGTCGATGAGGACCCGCATCACGGCCATCTGCGCCTTGATCGGCAGCCGGGGCACGGCGGGGAAGAAGTTCTGCGCCTCGGTCAGCCCGTCGAGTGCGAACTCCCTGACCACGAAGGTGAATTCCGCGCGGCTCGCCTTCTCGGCCAGGTACTCGCCGGCCGGGTTGCCCGAGCGTTCCTCAGCCAGCAGCCCGGCCAGCAGGCGCTGCCAGCCGGCCCGGTCGGCGACCGGATCGGTGGCCGCCTCCATGGACCGCACGAGCGGGAGGATCCAGTCCCGCTCGATCTCCTCGACCCGGGCGAGCAGCCGGGAGTCGAGCGGTGTCCGGTTGAGCCGGAACAGTTCGCGGTGGACCGACTCCTCCCCGGAGGCCGGGGCGGGCCAGGAGGGTACGGCTCGGCGGGCCGCCGTCGGGCCGGGTGCAGTGGGGCCGGACCCCACCGGGGCAGGGACCGTGGGGCCGGACACGGCGTTGCCGGCTGGCACGCCGACCGGTGGCTCGGTGCCGGGTGGCTCGGTGCCGGGTGGAACGGTGCCGGGTGGAACGGTGCCGGGTGGAACGGTGCCGGGTGCCTCGGTGTTCATTCGCCCGCCTCCGCCGTCTCCACGGTCTTGTCGGTCTCCAGTACGCCGCGGTGGTACAGCGCGGTCTTGATCGTGCGGTACCAGTCGTCCCGCTCCAGGCCGTAGCGTGCGCAGGCGTCGGCGAGGCGGGTGGCCGGATCGGCGAGCCGGCCGGCGAACAGGTCGGCGCACAGCTCCGGTTCGGCGTTGGCGAGCGCGACCACGTATCCGTCCACGGGTCCGGACTCCAGCAGCAGGTGTTCCAGACCGGCGAGGATCCGCGCCCCGGGGCGGGCCCGGACCAGCCGCCGGGTGAAGTCCGCGCTGCCCGAGGAGTCCTTGACGGCCACCACCGAGGGCAGTGCGCAGATCCGCAGCAGGGTGTCGAAGTCGGCGGCGTTCCCCGCGACTTCGGTGCCGTGGTAGACGACGACCGGCAGGCCGCCGCGCTCGCCGAGTTCGGTGAAGTGCCGGCGGATCTCGTCCTGGGTGATCCCCGTGCCGTACGGGGTGGTGGCGACCAGCGCCCGGGCGCCGAGGTCCACCGCGACCCGGGCCCGTTCCAGGACCCGTTCCGTGGTGGGCCGCAGGATGCCGGCGAGGACGGGCAGGCCGCCCGCGTGTTTCACGGTGGCCGTGAGCATGTCCTCCCACTGCCGGTCGCCGAGCCGGCGCCCTTCGCCGGTGCTGAGGTTGGGCAGCAGGGCGTCGACGTGGGGTCGTACGGTGTCCAGCAGCCGGGCGACCCCGCTCTCGGAGACCTCACCGGTCTCCGAGAGCGGCGTCACCAGGGCCGCGATCACTCCCTGGTACATGTCGGGCTCCTCAGGTACGGTCCCGCGCCGGGGCCCGGTCCGGTGCCGGTATGCCCAGCCGGTCCTCGGGCAGGCGCAGGGCGAGCGATGCGCGGTAGAGCCGCTCCAGCGACTCGGGGAAGGCGGGCTCCGGCACCCCGGCGGGCCAGGCGGCCACGGCGCGCACGGGCAGTCCCCCGAAGGCGTCCGCGCGGGGGCCGACGGTGTGCAGCAGCCCCTTGCGATTGACGACCATGGCGAGCAACAGGCGGTCGATGAAGGGGAGTTGGTCAGGGAAGTCCGCGTCGGACAGGGCCAGGGCGGCGTCCACCCGGTCGTACTCTTCCCGGCTGATGTCCATGACCGTGTGGAGCTGGTCCATGAACGGGTAGTAGAGGTCCTGGAGTTCGCGTGAGTAGCTCCAGATGACGTCGTCGCAGCGGCCCACCTGTTCCAGGTTCATGACCACGCGGGTGTCGAGCCGTTCCACGAAGAACGTCTTGCAGGCGACGCGCAGGCCGTCGTCCCGGCTGTGCATGCCGAGGAACAGCGCCGCGTCGACGAAGACCTCATGGTCCTGCGCGGCGGTGAGGTCAGCGGCCATAGCGGTCCAGCACCTTCCGCAGCCGCTGCATCGCGCCGGCGAACATCTCCGGCTCGCGGGCCAGGGCCATGCGGACATAGGGCTCGCCGCGGCCCGGCTGGCTCCAGTAGAAGTACCGCCCGGGCAGCACGTACACGCCCTCGGCGCGCAGTTCCCGCTGGAGTTCGGTCGCGGTCAGCTCGGGGTGGGTGATCCGCGCCCAGGCCACGCTGGTCTTGGCGACCGGTTCCTGGTAGTCGAGGATCGTGCCGCGCAGCGCCTCCCTGACGGCGGCCCGGTTGGTGTCGAGCACGTCGCGGACCGAGGCCAGACCGTCCTTCCGGGAGTTCTCCACGTACTGGGTCAGCATGTTGAGCACGAACGGCGAGACGTTCAGCAGCACGCTGGTGTGCAGGTTGTAGATGTCTTCCTTGATGTCCTCGCTGGCCGTGAGCATGGCCGCCTTGGCGTCCTGCACCGGCCAGGTCTTGCCGGTGTCCTCGATCGCCAGGTAGCTCACCCCGGACTCCTCCAGCAGCTCGTAGACGTCGAACCGGGCGAGTTCGGGGTCGTAGAGGGTGAACGAGGCGAAGCAGAAGTCGATGACCAGCAGCTTGTGGTGGTCCTTGCAGAACCGGACGACTTCTTCCAGCCCCTTGCGGCCGTGCCGCATGAGCGTGAAGCCGGTGGGGTTGTTGGGGTCGACGAGGAACAGCGCGTCGGTGCGGACCCGGCGCTTGAGTTCGGTGTAGATGCGGTCGGGGTCGTGCAGCGCCGACTCCTCGACGGGGTACAGCGGCACGCCCATGTTCGACAGGACGTCGTGCAGGTTGTCGAAGCACGGCTCGACCAGGGTGACGGCGGCGCGCCGCTGCTTGAGGTACATCGCCACGACCATGGTGGAGATGGAAGCGGCGTACGACAGGAGCGTCTTGTTCCTGGCCAGGGCGGTGGGCTGGCGGTGGAGGCGGAAGAACGCCTCGGTGAAGCGCTGCTCGTAGGTGGCCTGGAGGCCCTCCTCCGCCTCGTACCACAGCTCGGGAAGGCGGCCGACTATCTCGTGCTGGGCGGCGGACTGGCGCTGGTGGGTGTGGGCGTCGGCGAGGTTGAACTCGGTGCGCAGCGCCTGGATCTCATGCTGTGTCAGGTCGAGCAGTGGCTGGTCGTGTGCGGTGCTCACAGTGGTGCCGGCGTGCGTGGTCATGGTTCCTCCAGTCGTACGGCGTACGAGTGCGGGCACGGGCGGGGCCGTCACGGCATGCGCGGGACCCGGCTCGTGTTTCAGAGGATTTCTTGTGCGGGCCGCGGCCCAGGGCACGCGGAGAACCGTCCTGGTCGGACGGTGGGAAGGGTGCTCCTACGGAAGGAGGCCAGAGTGCTCGTCGCCGGCTACGACGTGAGTTCGGAAACGAGTTCCAGACATGTATACCCCCGTATACGGACTTCGTCCGGTAGGTGACTGTGCCACAGTCGGCGGCGGCGCGACAAGCGACTCACCGTCACAAAGGGCCGCCTTTTGAACAGGCCGTGCGCCGGCTTCCCGTCGTGCGCCGTGCGGGGCGCGTTTCCGGGCATGCGTCGGGCACCGTGCTGTCGGCACGGCGTGGGAAAACGGTGTCTATGGGCACCCTCACGCCAATGCGCAGGTGGGCAACCGCACCCCGCTACCGCACTGTTCGGCGGTATGGCGGGGCTTGCCGTCGCCTCGCGCCGCGAGTGCGGCGGGACGCGCCCCGCGCTGAGGCGGGCCGCCGGCGGCCGAGCGGCCGGGCGGGCGCACCGTCAGGGCGGGGAGGCGCGCGGGAGCACGCGGGCGCATGTGGACGGGTGGCATGCGGCACACATGGTGCACGTGAGGCCCCTGGCACGCACGGCCCATGTGCACGCACGGCACATCGGCGCACACGCACATCGGCACACGCGGCACGCACGGCACATCGGCACGCGGGGGCACAGATGGCATACGCGGCGCGCGTCCTCGCATGCCGGACGGGCCCCGGTGCGCGGGTCGGCGCACCGGGGCCCCTCGGGCGGGAGGTCAGGCCTCCTTGATCGCCTCCAGGTCCAGCGACAGCTCGATCTCCTTGGAGACGAGGATGCCGCCGGAGTCCAGGACCATGTTCCAGGTGAGGCCCCAGTCCTCTCGGTTGATCTTGCCGTGGGCGGAGAAGACCGTACGGTCGTTGCCCCAGGGGTCGCGCGCGTACCCGAGGTAGTCCACCTCCAGGGTCACCGGGCGGGTGACGTCCTTGATGGTGAGGTCGCCGGTGAGGGTGCCGCGCTTGCCGTCCCAGGTGACCGCGGTGGAGACGAAGGTGGCCTTGGGGTGCTTCTCCGCGTCGAAGAAGTCCGCGGAGCGCAGGTGGTCGTCGCGCGTCCGGTCACCGCTGTCCACGCTGGCCATGTCGATGACGGCGGTGACCTTGCTGTCCTCCGGGCGCTCGCCGATCTCGACGGTGGCATCCACGCCGGTGAACCGGCCACGGACCTTGGTCAGCATGAAGTGCCGTCCGACGAAGCCGACTTCGGCGTGTCCGGGGTCGATCTTCCAGGTGCCGGCGGCGGGCAGCTCCACGCCGTCGACGGTGCGGGTCGGTGCGGTGGTCATGTGGTCGGTCCTCCGATCAGGCGCCGGACTCGGTCGGCAGACCGGCCCCGACCCAGTCCTCCTTGCCCTCGCCGTACTCCCTGACGTTGACGTAGCCCAGTTCCGCCAGCCGCCCGGCCGCGATGCCGGAGTTGGGGCAGGGCTCGTTGGCGCAGTAGACGACGACCTCCGCCTCCTTGTCCGGCAGCAGGGACGGAGCCAGCTGGTCGACCTGGTCGTGCGGCAGGTTGAGCGCGCCGGGCAGGTGCTTGTCGTTGTAGTACTGGGCGGGCAGGGCCTCGACAACCGTCACCAGCCCTTCGTCGATCTTCTTCTTCAGCTCGTCGCGCGTGATCCGCTGGACCATGTGTGCCTCCCGTTTCCGAAGCGGAGAATCAGTGCGTCTGCACACACCTTAATCCGTGCGTGCGCACGCAAGCAAGTCTGGATACACTCGACCTCGTGAACGAAGGTGAGCATCGAGTCGAGGCGTGGCGAGCGCTGCTGCTGGCCCACAACTCCGCCGTGCGGGCGATCGAAAGCGACGTCCAGCGCAACGGTCGCATCCCGCTGACCTGGTACGACGTGCTTCTGGAGCTACGCGCGGGGGGCGAGCGGGGCCTGCGGATGCAGGAGGTCGCCGAGCGTGTGGTCCTCAGCCGGACCCGGGTCAGCCGGCTGGTGGACGAGATGGCCCGGGTCGGCCTGGTGAAGAAGCGGCCCGATCCCACGGACAAGCGGGTGACCTGGGCCGTGATCACCGAGGACGGCCTGGCCGCGCTGCGCGAGACGGCGCCGGTCTACCTGCGGGGCATCTGGGAGCACTTCGCCCGGCATCTGAGCGACGACGAGGCCGATGTGATCGCGCGGGCGCTGCTGCGCGTGGCTCACGCGCACACCGACATCAGCGTGTCCTGAACCCCGCCGACGTCACGGTCCGGACCGGTGACCGTCGTACGCCGGACCGGTGACCGACGCACGCCGTACCGGTGACCGTCGTAGGCCGGACCGGCGGGCACGGACGCACCGGGCCCCGCCGGTGGCGCGATGACCGCGCCCGGCCCGGCTCGCCGTCCGTCGACCCGGGGACGGGTGATCGCGGCGGGGGCGGCGGTCAGCGCGGCAGTACCCAGCCCGGTGTCCAGGTCCCGGTGGCGCCGTGGCTTGTCGCCCTGGCGGCGAGGTGGGCGCGCAGCGTCTCCAGCGCCGGGTGGGGGTTGTCGCGGTGCCAGAGGAGGGAGTGCGGATAGACGGGCGTCGGGTCGGTCACCGGGATGCGGCGCAGTCCGTGGCCGGCGGGCCAGACGAGGCGGGTGTGCGCGCCCATGAAGGTGGCCAGGGCCGGGGTGTCGGCGACGGTGTCGAGGAGCGCGTCGGAGCCGAAGTTGGGTCCGGTCGCCTCGATGGTGAGCCCGAACTCGGCCACGAGGTCGTCGTAGTAGGCGGCCCACTCGGTGCCGGGGACGACGCCGGGCATCCAGATGCGGTGCCCGGCGAGCCGTTCGAGGGGCACGGACCGGGCGCCCGCCAGGGCATGGGCGGGGCCGGTGAGGAGGTCGAGCGGCTCATCGAGCACCCGCATGAAGGCGATGTCCTCGGGAAGGGGCCGGCCGGGCGCGGCCACGGCACGGAAGGAGGCGTCGATCTCGCCGTTTTGGAGAGCGGTGACGGCCGCCTCGATGTCGAACAGCCACACGACGTCGAGCTCGGTGCCGGGGTGCGCGCGGTGGAAGTCGCGCATCAGCCCGGACGGCGCGGCGCGCGAGGCGATCACATCGACGCGCAGCGGACGGCGGCCGGTGCGCACGGAGGTGACCGCGCGCTCGGCGATGCGCAGCAGTTCGCGCGCGTGCGGCAGGAAGGCCTGCCCGTCGATGGTGAGTTCGGCGCCGCGCGGGGTGCGGGTGAACAGCCGCACCCCCAGGTCGCGCTCCAGCGCGGCGATGCGCTTGGAGACGGCCTGCTGGGTGAGCGACAGCTCGGCGGCGGCCCCCTGGAACTGCCCCGCGTCGGCGGCGGCGACGAAGGTCCGGACGGTTTCGAGGTCCATGCCGACACCCTAAGACCACAACCATTGGTTGTGGTGTCGGGCTTCGCGGTTGTTTGATCCCCGGGCGCCTGACTCGCTTTGATGCTTCTGGTCGCGGGTCGGTTGTACGGATGCGAGGGGACGCGGTATGGAGAGCGGGCGCCGGCCGGGCCAGGTGCCCGGTCCACGGCTGGGGCGGCGGTTCGGGTGGCTCTGGGCGGCGTACGGGACCAGCGCGCTCGGCACCTGGCTCGCCTTCGGCGCGTTTCCGCTGATCGCCATCCAGGTGCTGGACGCGGGGCCGGCCGAGGTCGCCGCGCTGTCCTCCGTGGGGGCCGCGGTGGGTGCGGCCGTGGCGGTGCCGCTCGGTCCGTGGGTGGAGTTCCGTCGCAAGCGCCCGGTGCTGATCGGCATGGACCTGGCGCGGTGCGCGGCGCTGCTGACGGTCCCGCTCGCGTTCGCGTTCGGTGCCCTCACCTTCCCCCAGCTGCTACTGGTCTCGGTCGTCGTCGCGGCGGCCGACATTACCTTCCGCACCGCCTCGGGCGCGTATCTGAAGACGCTGCTGCCGGGCGAGGACCTGCTCGTCGCCAACGCCCGGTTCGAGTCCACGGCCTGGACGACCACGATCGTCGGACCGCCGCTGGGCGGCGCGGCGATCGGGTTCCTCGGGCCGGTGGCGACGGTGCTGGCCGACGCGGTCAGCTATCTGCTCTCGGCGCTCGGCATCCGCGCGATGGGCGGAGCCGAGCCGCGCCCGGAGCGCCGTCAGGCCGCGCGCATGCGGCCCCGGGACCTGCTCGACGGCTGGCGGTACATCCTCGCCGACGCGGCGCTGCGCCCGTTGTTCTTCAACACCGCCCTGTTCAACGGCCTGGTGATGGCCGCCGAGCCGCTGCTGGCCGTCTTGATGCTCGGCCGGTTCGGGTTCGCTCCGTGGCAGTACGGCCTCGCCTTCGCCGTGCCCTCCCTCGCCGGACTGGCCGGCTCGCGGCTGGCCCGGCCGCTGGTCGCCCGGTTCGGGCAGCACCGGATCCTGGTGGCGTCCGGTGCCGTGCGCGCGCTGTGGCCCGTCGGCCTGGCCTTCCTGGGTCCCGGCACCGGAGGGCTGCTGCTGGTGATGGGCGTGGAGCTGGGGCTCATCTTCTGCTGCGGGGTGTTCAACCCGGTCCACGCCACCTACCGCCTGGAGCGCACCGCGCCCGACCGGGTCGCCCGCACGCTGTCCGCCTGGACCGTGACGGTCAAGGCTTCGACGGCGCTGCTGACCGCCGTGTGGGGCGTACTGGGCGGCCTGCTCGGCCCGCGTACGGCCATCGGCCTGGCCGGCGTGCTCGTGCTCACGACCCCGCTGCTCCTCCCCCGCCGTACGACGGCGCCCCTCTCCGAGCGGGACCCGGCACCGAGCCGTATCTGACCCACCGGTCTCCGGGCCGCCGGACGCCCCGCCCCCGGCATGCCGGACGTGGCCGCCGTCGTCCGCCGGGCCTGCCGCCGTCCGTCCGTCTCGCTAGAGTGCGTGGGTCATGGGTGGGAAACGGGTCGGCCTGCGGGAGCTCTCCCGCCGTGCGGTGCGGGAAGAGATCACCGAGGCCGCCACCGCGCTGTTCGCGGAGCGCGGCTTCGAGGCGACGACCGTCGACGACATCGCGGCGGCCGTGGGGATGTCCCAGCGCAGCGTCTTCCGCTATTTCGCCACCAAGGAGGAGATCGTCCTCGGACACTTCGGTCTCGTCGTGGACGACATGCCCGCCGCCCTGCGCGCTCGCCCGGCCGACGAGCCGGTGTGGACCTCCCTGCGCCGTGTGCTCGACGTACTGGTGGCCCGCGCGGAGGCGCCGGGTCACCAGCACAGGGCGGCACCGGTCCACCGCATGGTGTTCGAGACCCCCGCGCTGCTCGCCGGCTATCTCCAGAAGCTGCACCAGACGCAGGACGCCGTCGTCACCGGGCTGCGCGAGCGGGCCGCCTCGGCCGGTGCCCCCTACTCCCCCGACGACCCGACACCCCGTGCCCTGGCAGCCGCGGCGTTCGGTTGCCTGGTCGCCGCTCAGCACTCCTGGATCGCCTCGGGCGGGAAGGGCTCCTTCGCCGGCGCCCTGGACCGGGCCATGGGGGCGGTGGGGCCTCGTGGTGAGCGTCGTACTCCGTGATCGTCCTCTCCGCTACGGGGTGCGCGTCAAGCGCAGCTGCCCTTGCGGACCAGCTCATCGCCGGGCCACCACGTGCTTCCCCGACGTCGTGCGCCGTGGCGTCGCCTCGGTGGCCGCGCCTACCAGGGCAACTCGCCGTCGTCCTCCTGGAACGTGCCGGTGGGGCCGTCCTTGCCGAGGGTGGCCATGCGTACGACGACTTCGGCGCTCTCTTCCACGGGGCGCCCGCCCGGGAAGTCCGCGGTGAAGTCGGTGGCGGTGAAGCCGGGTTCGACGGCGTTGACCTTGAACTCGGGCACTGCCTTGGCGTATTGGACGGTGAGCATGGACACGGCCGCCTTGCTCGCCCCGTACACGATGAAGGCGTAGTGCGACTGGCGGCGCTCGGGGTTGGTGACCGCCCAGAACGAGCCGAGCGCGCTGGAGACGTTCACCACGACCGGGTTGTGCGACCTGCGCAGCAGCGGGAGCGCGGCCTGGGTGACACGGACGACGCCGATGACGTTGGTCTCGAACACCGCGTGCGCGCGTTCGGCGGTGACCCCGTCGGTGCCGAGGGTGTGGTCCGCGATGCCGGCGTTGTTGACCAGGACGTCGAGGCGGCCCTCGCGCTCCTCGATCTGGCGCATGGCGGCTCGGACCGATCCGTCGTCGGTGACGTCGAGCCGTACGAACCGGGCGCCCAGCTCGGCCGCGGCGGCCTGCCCGCGCTCCACGCTGCGTGCCCCGATGTAGACGGTGTGCCCCTCCTTGATCAGCCGGCGGGCGGTCTCGCGCCCGATGCCCTTGTTCGCTCCGGTGACGAGTGTCACGGTCATGTCGGTTGCTTCCTCTCGTCGCTGAACCAGCTCGGGGCCGATCCTGCGACCCGGCCCGGCAGCGGGACAGAGCCCCCGTGATCCTGGGGGTGACAGGGCCAGGCACGGGTCCGGGAATCCGCATAGGCTCCCCGCATGAACCGCCACACGAACATGCTCGGCGAGTTTCTGCGCGCCCGCCGCGAACTCGTCACGCCGGAGAGTGTCGGTCTGCCCCAGCTCGGTGTCCGCCGGGTTCCCGGCCTGCGCCGCGAGGAGGTCGCGATGCTCGCCGGTATCAGTGCCGACTATTACCTGCGCCTGGAACAGGGCCGGGACCGCAACCCCTCCGTCCAGGTGCTCGAAGCGCTGGCCCGGGTGCTGCGGCTCGATGACGCGGGGACCGCCTATCTGCTCGGACTGGGCTCCGACAGCCCTCGCCGCGTCCGCCGCCGGCCTCGCAAGGAGGCGGTGCCCGCGGGGATCCGCAAGCTCCTGGACTCGCTGACGCAACCGGCGTTCCTCGAAGGCCGCTGCTTCGACGTCCTGGCGGCCAACGCGCCGGCGACGGCGCTCTCGCCCCGGCTGGTCGCCGGCCGCAACCGGCTGCGGGATGTGTTCCTCGATCCGGCCGAGCGAGCCCTCTACCCCGCTTGGGAGGAGGCCACCGCCGGCCTGGTCGCCGGGTTCCGGGAATCGGTCGGCACGGACACCGACGATCCGCGGTTCATCGAGCTGGTGGGCGAACTCTCGCTCGCCAGCGAGCGCTTCCGCCGGCTGTGGGCACGCCATGACGTGCGGACCCGCGAGGGCGCGACCGTCACGCTCGACCATCCGCAGGTCGGCGCACTCACGCTGAACCGGGAGAAGCTCCTGGTCTCCGGATCGCCCGGTCTGCTCCTCGTCCTCTACCACGCCGACCGCGACAGCGACAACGACGAGAAGCTCCGCCTGCTCTCCTCCTACCAGGCCGCTCCCCGCACCCCGGCACCCAACGTGTTGAATACGGTGGACAACTGCCTCGGGAGCCCATCGTCATGTCGACCGACCTCAAGTTAGCCACTCCCTTCCCGCCGTGCCCGCCCAGGGCGCCACGTGCCGCGCCGGCCCCCTCGCTCCGCACGGTCGCCGTGTGGGTGCTGCCGATGCTGTGGACGTTCGTCTTCGGCCTGTGGGGGTTGTCGCGGCAGCACAGTGTGTGGCGGGACGAGGCCGCGACCTGGCAGGTGGCTCAGCGCTCGACGGCGGAGATGTGGCGTGTGCTGGCGAACGTCGACGTGGTCCATGGGCTCTACTACCTGCTGATGCACGCGCTGTTCACGTGTTTCGGTCCCGGCACGACAACCCTGCGGCTGCCCTCGGTGCTGGCCACAGCGGTCGCGGCGGCTTGCGTGGCCGTCATCGGCCGCCGGCTGGCGGGGAAGTGGGCGGGCCTGGCCGGCGGCATGACGTTCGGGCTGCTGCCGGCCGTGCAGTTCCATCTCCAGGAGGGCCGGTCTTACGCGCTGGTGGCGGCCGGCGCGGCGATCTCCACCCTGCTCCTCGTCACCGCCCTCCAGCGGCAGGTCCGCACCCGCCATTGGGCCGCCTACGGCACCACTGTCCTGCTCACCGGCCTGCTGCACTGGCTCTCGCTCATGATCCTCGCGGCCCATCTGGCCACCTTGCTCTGGACCCGGGCCGAGCGCGGAGTCCTGGCCCGCTGGGCGGCCGCCGCCGGGTGCGCCACCGCCGGAGTGCTGCCGCTGATCGCGTTCAGCCGGGGTCAGTCCGCACAGGTGGCCTGGATACCGCCGTTGACTTGGCACATGCTGATCGGCCCGGGGGTGCTGCTGGCGATCGGCGGCGCCGGCGCGCTGCTGGAGCGGCCCCGGGCAGGCCGGTCATCGGTGGCGGCCGTAGGGGTGCCGCTGCTCGCGGTGCCGCAACTCGGCCTGATCGCCCTGTCTTTGATCCAGCCGATCTTCCTGGACCGCTACGTTCTCTACAGCATGCTGGGGCTGGCACTCCTGATCGGTGCGGCCGTCGGCGCGGCGGTACGGGCTGCCCGGCCCCGCTTCCCGGCAGCGTCGAGGTGGATTCTCCCCGTGACGCTCGCCGTGGCCGTAACGGCCCTGCTGCCGCAATCACTGGCCAAGCGGTCCCCGGCGAGCAGAGTGGACGACGTCCTGGCGGTCGCCTCGGACATACGGCACCTGAAGCGGCCCGGGGACGCGGTTCTCTTCGTACCCGCGGATCGCAGGGACACCAAGTCCGTCACCCCGGACGCCTTCGCGGGCCTGCGGGACATAGCCCTGGCCGAGTCCCCGGAGAAGTCCGGCACCCTCAAAGGTGTGGAGACGGAACCGGATGTCATACGCGGCGCGCTCCTCGGCGAACAGCGTGTCCTCCTGGTGACGGACGCCTCCCCGGCGGCCCCCCTGGCGACCACCCCCCGGGACAGGGCGAAGACCGCTCTCCTGCACCGGTACTTCACTCCGGTCACCGACAAGCGGACCCGCGGCCGCAGGGTCGTGGTGTACGAACGACGGTCAGCGCCTCGCGCCGCCGGAGAAGGGAGTGCCGTCCGGAGCGGAACCGCCGGGGGCGGAGCCGGGGAATAATGGCTGGTTGACCACAACCAATCGATCAGGAACGTGGGTGTCTGGGATGGGACGCACGTCTGCCGGTTCCTCAGGCGGGCCGGACGAACAGCGCAAGGCTTCCGGTGAGGTGGCGGCGGCCCTCGCCACGGTGGGGAACTGGATGTTCTCCACCGCGGCGCGACGCCGCATCATGGCGGCGTCGGGCCTCGAACTGTCCCTGGGGGACTACACGTTGCTCGCTCAGATCTCCCACCACGCGCCGGTGCGGCTGTCGGTCCTCGCGGATGTGATGGAGGTCGACAAGTCCACGCTCACGCCGCCCGCCAAGCGGTTGGAGGCCCGTGGCTTCATCGTCCGTGAGCCGGACCCGGCGGACGCCCGCGCCCAGCTGGTCAGTGTCAGCCGCGCGGGCAAGCAGGCCATCCGCAAGCTGTGGCAGGCCCGGGCCGACATCGTGGCCGAGCTGATGGACGACTGGACCATCGCCGAGATCAAGAATCTGGCCGCACAACTGGCCGCGTTTGCCGAGGCGATCGAGAAGAAGGGGTAGGCACACGACCCGGTGGCCGTCCGGCCGACATCAGTGGTCCGCCGGCCGCACCGAGTACGCGGCTACGGGGGCGCGGCCGATCCACGGGCCGAAGATCGCGCCGAAGCGGCCCAGAGCGGCGAGTCCCCGGTGTCGTAGGCGTCCGAGCTCACGGTGATCCACCGCGAGGGTCGGCCCGGCCGCCGCACCGCAGTACGCGCGACGGCAGCCGGGTTCCCGCACGGGGACGGTAGTTTGACGCTTACCCACAGTCAGCACTTAGCAGGCCTGTCGTCAGCTCTGGTCGCGCCCGTCCGGAAGCCCCAAGGTGACGGTGAGGGTGCCCGGGGAGAAGCCGTCGAAGGAGTGCTCCCAGCTCGCTTCGGGCCAGTGGTAGGTCACCCGGCCCTCCGCCGGCCGGTACTCGGCCGTGTACATGGTGCCCAGCCAGTCCTCGTACACGTATTGGTACAGCGGCGGTCGCAGCATCGCCGCGACATCGACGCCCGCCGCCCGTACAGCGGCCAGCCGCTCCTGTGTGCGGGTGACGCGTTCCTGCTCGTCCGGCACCGGGAGGTGCTGATGGTTGGCGGCGCAGGAATCCCGCGTCCCGGTCAGCGGGATATCGGGTCCGACGTGGACCGTCACGGTCCGGTCCGGGTCGACAAGGGTGACGTTCTGCGGAATCGCGATGGGTATGGTGCGCAGTCTGTCCACCGCCTCGTCGGCGGTCCGGCAAGTCTCCAGCAGATAGCGCAGCACCAACGGGAGGGCGAATCCCCGCCCGTGGACGTACCGCCCGCCGAAGGTCAGCGACACCGCGAGACCCGCGTCGTTCATGCCGTCCAGCAGCCCCCACCCGGCTCCTGCATGCCGATCACCGGGCGGAGGAAGTGGGAGGAGACGATGGTGCCTTCGCAGTGTTCGGGAGCGTAGTCGTAGTTTCTCAGCAGGGTGCCCTCGCGGCCGATCTGGGTGCAGCCGGAGAAGAACGGCCGTACCGCCGCCATGGTGAGAAGGGTTCCGGCCCAGGGTGAGGGGAGTTGGCCGGCGAGCCGGTCGAGCGCGGGGACGAGTTCGGGCATGTGCTCCTCGAAGAGCCGTCGGGCACGCGCCGCGCCCTCGGGAGTCCGCCCCTCCTCGGTCAGCCAGACCGCCGCGCCCGCCATGGCCGGCCGGACCCGCTCGGCCCATCGCCCGTCACCGCCGTCGCCGATCTCGACGGCATGGAATGTCTTGACGTACTGAGTCATGAGGCAGGACTCAACTCTATTCACCCCCGAATTCCAACACTTCGAGCGGCACCGGCGGATCGGCGCACACGGGAGGGTGGGCTACGGCAGGCACAGCGCCGACACCAGGGCGGCGAGGAGTCGCACGGCCGTCAGCAGACCGGTGACCGGAGGAGAGCCCGCCGGCCACGGTCAGCGGCACCAGGCCGGTGATTAGGTGCTGCCGACCATCGGTCAAACAAATGACCGACGGTCAGTCAACGAGAGGGGACCGACCGCCGGTCAGCTATATTGGGCACGCCCATAGGGCTCCACGACACCGCGTGAACGGAGGTGGGCATGCCGGCGACGACGCGGAGGAAGCGGGTCACCAAGAGCCCCGACGACCGCAGGGACGACATCCTGCGTGCAGGGCAACGCGTTTTCGGCACAACGGGTTTCGAACGCGCCACCATCTCCGAACTCGCGGACGCGGCCGAGATCGGCAAGGGCACCTTCTACCTCTACTTCGAGTCCAAGGACCACCTGCTCGGCGCGCTGTGGGAGCGCTATGTGGACGCCATCGTCTCCACCGCGCAGGAGATCCTGGACGAGAGCGACGACTGGTGGCCCACCATCGACCGGGTGATGAGCGCCCTCGTCCGGCACGCCCTCGCGAACGCGGAACTGCACCGGATCGTCTACGGCTCGGCCAACGCCAAGGCCCTGGAGCTGTGCCGGCAGGCCAACCAGCGGGTCATCGACCTGATGTGCGCGTTCGTCGAGGAAGGCACGGCCGCCGGCGCGTTCCGGGCCGGCGACACCCGTGTGGCGTTCCGCATGGCCTACCACGCGTCCGACGGCCTGCTGGACGACCTCATCGGCCAGAAGGACGAGAGCGTCGGCATCGATGAGCGCCAAGTGATCGCCATGGTTCTCGAACTGGTACACCGCGCCCTGGGCGACCACACGTACGCGCCCGCGCTGACACGCGGCTGAACTCGGCGTCCGGCACCGCTGGTCGACAGTGGGAGCGGAGAAGCCACGGTACGGGTACGAGGGCGCGAGGACCGATGCCGCCGTTCACGCCGACCAGCCTCCCCCGCGACTCTTCGGCCGCTGAGAGCTGTCCGGGTCCCACGATGAGCCGATGCACCGAGCCGGCCCGACACCGTACTGGAACACCAACGTCGCCCGGCACCCGGGCATCCTCCGTACGGTTCCCGGCGGTTGCGGGGACGCGTTGGACGTCGGCTGCGGGGACGGACTCCTGGCACGGAAGCTGGCCGGGCGGGCCGAGCGGGTCACGGGGATCGACAAGTCGCCCCGGATGATCTCCCGCGCGCGGGCGCTCGCCACCGACGATCCCCGACTCACCTTCGTCGAAGGCGACTTCCTGACCGCTGACCTACCGGACGAGGGGTACGGCTTCATCTGCTCGGTGTCCGCCGTCCCTCACATGGACTTCGAGACCGCCTTGGTCCGGATGCGCGAGTTGCTGCGGCCCGCCGGCACGCTGGTGGTGGTCGGTCTGGCGCGCGAGGAGGGCCCGGCGGAGTGGGCGGTGACGATCGCGGCCGCCCCGGTCGTACGGATCACGAAGGTGCTGCGCCGGGCGCGCGAGCCGGAGGGCATGCCGGTCACCGTCCCCCGGATGAGTTACCGGCAGGTCCGGGCCACGGCACGTCGGCTGTTGCCCGGTGTGCGCTACCGCCGTCATGTGCTCCGTCGGTACTCGCTGACCTGGCGGAAGCCCGGCCGCGCCGGAACCTGAGGTCATGTCATGTCGTCGGTGTGGCCGAAGCGGTGGGCCGTGCAGAGCAGGGCGGTGATGGCGGTCAGCAGGAGGACGCCCGCCTCCAGGGCCGGCGGTGGCTGCCATGAGCCCCAGTGGACGCCGGCGGCGGTGGTGGGGCCGGCGGTGCGGCGCAGCAGGTCGGTGGCGTAGGCGAGCGGGTTGAGGGCGGCCGCGGAGGTCACCCAGGAGGGGAGGGTGGAGAGGGGGACGAGCGCTCCCGATCCGAAGAGCAGCGGAGCGCTGGTCAGCCCCAGCAGCGTGCTGAAGGTCTCGGGCCGCCGGGTGTGTACGGCCGGTACGAGGGTGAGCGCGGTCAGCGTGAAGGCGGCCAGGGCCAGTTCCGCGAGGAGGCCGGCGAGCGGCAGGGGCCGGTAGGGCAGTCCGCCGGCCGGTGCCAGGGCGAGCAGGACGGCCCCCTGGGCCGTGGCCGTGGCACAGCCGCCGAGGCAGATCCCGCACAGCAGGCTCGACCGGCGGGCGGGGGTGACGAGCAGCTCGCGGATGTTGCCGCTGTGCCGGTCGGTGATCAGCCGGATGCCCACGCTGACGGCCGGCGCCTGGATGGCCATGAGCAGGATGCCGGGATAGAGGAAGGCGCGGTACTGGCCGCCGACGGCGCTGTCGGGGACGAGTGCGGACAGGCCGCCGCCGAAGGCGAGCAGGAACAGCAGGGGCTGCAGGAGCATCAGCACGGTGTTCGTGGGGTTGGCGGCCAGCCGTAGCCAGTCGCGCGTGATGAGTGCGTGGACGGCGCGCAGTTCCTGACGCACTCCGTCCTTCCCGGCGTGGGCCGCCCTGGACGGGACGCGGGCCGTCGTCATGGGGTGCCGTTCTCGGGATCGAAGGGGCGGCCGGTGTGGTGGAAGAAGACGTCGTCCAGGGTCGGCACGGTGGCGGTGGCCGTGTGGATGTGGATGCCGTGTGCGCCCAGGGTGGCGCACAGCCTGGGCAGCCACTCGGCGCTGTCGGTCACCGGCACGGTGACCTCCTCGCCGCCCTCGAAGGCGGTGTGGCCGTGGTCGGTTCTGAGCAGGGCGGCGGCCCGCCGGTTGTCGCTGGTGCGCAGCCGTACGGTCTCCTGCCCGAGGGCGGACTTCAGGCCGGCGGGCGTGCCGTGGGCGACGATACGGCCGTGGTCGATGATGGCGAGCCGGTCGCAGTACTCGGCCTCCTCCAGGTAGTGCGTGGTGACGAAGACGGTGATGCGCTCGTCCTCGCGCAGGCGGCGCAGGTGTTGCCACAGGCGCGCGCGGGCGGGCGGGTCGAGTCCGGCGGTCGGTTCGTCCAGGAAGAGCACGCGGGGGTCGTGCAGCAGGGCGCGGGCGATGTCGAGACGGCGGCGCATGCCACCGGAGAGGGTGCGGACCCGTGCGTGCCGGTGTTCGACGAGCCGGGCGGCGCTCAGTACCTGGCCGGTGCGGGAGCGGGCGTCGGAGCGGGACAGACCGTGCAGGCGCGCGTGCAGGTGCAGGGTTTGGGCGCAGGTCAGGTCGGGCTCCAGGGCGCTGTGCTGGAACAGGACGCCGACGCGGCGGCGCACCAGGTGCGACTCGATGAGCACGTTCGCCCCGGCGACCCAGGCCTCCCCCGCGCTGGGCCTCTTCAGGGCGCACAGCATGGACACGGTGGTGGACTTTCCCGCGCCGTTGGGGCCGAGGAAGGCGAACATCTCGCCGGTGGCGACGGTCAGGTCCACGCCTCGTACGGCGTCCTGGCCGCCGGGGTAGGACTTGGCCAGCCCCCGGGTGTGGACCGCGTACGGCAGGGCGCGCCGGGTTCCCCGGCCGCCGGCGGCGGTGTCCGTGGCGGGGCTCGGGCGTCCGGTCATGAGCGGTTCCCGGTGAGGGGCAGGGGCGGGACGGTGATGACGGGCGTGTAGCCGCGTTCGTGTGCCGGTTCGCCCACGGGCTCGGAACCGACGGCGACCCAGGCGTGGGCGCGGAAGGGGTCGGTGCGCACGCCGGTGCACCAGGTGGGCCAGATGCCCCACGCGCGGCACAACAGGGCGGTGGCCAGGGAGCGTTGCAGGCAGCTGCGGTCGGCGGCGCAGCGCGGGCTGACGGTGATCACGGCCTGCCGGGCCGCGGCGGCCTGTTGCCGGGTGGCGGGGACGGCTCCGCGGCGCAGCAGGTGCAGGACGGCGCGGATGCGGCGCGGTCCGGCGCCGGCCAGCGGGCGGGCGGCGGCCACGGCCAGCAGGGCGAGCAGGCGGCGCGAGGGTGGGACGACGGCTGGTTGGGGTACTCCGATGGGGTCGGTCATGGTGATCGCTCCTGGTGCGGTGGCGAGAGAGTGTCTTTCTCAGGCGTACTCCGGGCTTCCGGACCTTCTCCGGGCCTCCCGTGTCCGGGCGGTGGATCACGCCGGGTGGCTCAGTCACGCAGCAGTCCGGCCCGCCGCAGCGCTTCCACGAGGCGCGCGACGTCCTCGCCGGCCCGCGCGCCGGCCTGCGGATAGCGTTCCGCCAGGGCCGCCGCGGCGTCCTCGGCGCCGGCGCCTCGCAGCAGCAGGCGCAGGACGAGCGCACCCGTGGGGTTCAACTGCCTGTATTGCCCGGTGCGTTCGTCCAGCAGGACCATGGCGCCACCGTCGGTGTCGACCGCGGTCACGTACGCGGCCAGCGCTATGGACATCAACAGGCTCCTTCCATCGCCGTACCCCTTCGTTCACCGTGTTCTCGTGACCGGCGGGTACGGCACCGGGGCCGGTCCGCCGCCGTCCAGTGAGCGGAGCCACACCTCGCAGCCCAACGTGTGGAGCAGCGGGTCGAGTTCGGCGGTGGCGGCGTGGTGGTACAGGGCGCGGCGCAGCCGTTCGGTGTCGATCAGCCCGGCTTCGGCCAGCAGCGAGTCCTCGGTCAGGGCCAGCAGCTCCCCGCGGTGGCGGCGCAGCCCGTGGTAGAAGTCGGCGTCGTAGGGGCCCTTGTTCGACCGGGCCAGGAGGTGCGCGGGCACGATGCCGGACAGGGCGGCGCCCAGCAGTGGTTTGTACGTGCCCGGCCGTACGGCTTCCAGCGGGCGGACCGACAGGGCGGCGGTGACGACCGCGTCGTCGGTGTAGGGCAGGGCCATGTCCGGGCCGGACAGCGTCTGGTTCAGCACGCGGATGGTGTTGCCGCCCTCACAGACCTGTTGCAGCGCGCAGTGCACGGACCGCTGGGGCGCGAGCGGTTCGGGGCTGTCGGCCGCCGCGGTGCGCAGCGCGTCCGTCATCAGCACCACCGCCTCGGGAGTGGCCCAGCCCGGCGCACGGGGTTCGGGCTGCCAGCCGAGCATGCCCGTGAAACCCGGCGGCGGCGCCAGGGTCAGGTGTCCGGCGGCGTCCAGCAGCCACCGCCGGTAGGAGGTCCGCCGCAGAACGCCGCGGGCCACCGAGAGGCGGCCGGCGCGCCATTGGTGGCGTTCCCGGCTCAGCAGCCGCCAGGCCCGCCACGGCCGGATGGCGGCCAGGTCCTGGAGGTGGCAGGGGAACGGCGTGAACATCTCGTCGCCGCCACCGCCGCTCAGATGCAGCCGGGAGCCGTGTTCCCCGACCCGCCGCAGCAGGTCGGACTGTTTGGCGAAGTCCCGTACCCAGGCGCAGGGTTCCTCGCTGGGCAGCCGCAGCCCGCCCACGCCGGCGAACCAGTCGGGTGACTCCTCACCGGTCAGCACCAGGTGGGTGGCCGAGGGCAGTGCCTCGCGGGCGCGTGCGGCCCAGGCGGCGTCGTCGTTGTCCGGGTCCCGTCCTTCCCAGTGCACGGTGACCAGCCGGTCCGCTTCCCGTGCGGCCAGGAAGCACAGGCTCGTCGAGTCCAGTCCCCCGGAGAGGTCGGCGCTGACCGTGCCGCCACCGGCCGTACAGGTGCCGACCGCGTCCGTCAGTGCCGTACGCACCTCGGCCGCGGCCTCCGTCAGCGACAGGTGCGGTTCGGGGGGACGCCACCAGCGGACCCCGGGCCCGCGGCGCCCGTCGCGCTCCCACACCAACGCCTCCTGCGGGGGTACGGCGCGCACGTTCCGCCAGAAGGTGCGGTCGGCGAGGACCGTGGACGCCACCGGCGGGTGCAGGAGCCGCACGGCGAGCGCCCCGGGGTCGGGGTCCGCGTCCGACAGGGCGGCCAGCACATCGGCGCGGCCGGCCGCCACCGGTACGCCGTCGATGTGTGTGGTGAAGACACGACGTACGGCCGATGCCGTGCCGCGCGCCCATACCCGTCCGCCCACCGAGGCCAGCACATGGAAGCTGCCCGCGAGGCCCGTCACGGCGTGTTCCGCCTCCGCGGGCAGACGCACTCGCTCGATCCGCCGCCGTAGCGTCCCGGCCTGTGCGGTGCTCCGGCCCAGTACCACGATCCGTGCCTCGCCCGCCCGGGCCGACACTTCCTGCCGGGCGTCCCAACGGCCCACCAGCCAGGGCCGTCCCGAGGCGTGCGGCACGCGGCGCACGCCGTCCCGGCGCAGCCGCTCCGCGACAGCGGCTGCGGCCGGTGAATCGGGCAGCATCACCCACCAGTCGTCCACGGCACTCCTTCTCCTCACGGGCAGGTCGGGCGGCCCCGCACCCGGTGGACGCGCGGCGTCGCGCGCGCCCACAGGGTTCACCGCACCGGGCTCACTCGCCGTAGGGGTAGAGCCAGTACGGCGGGAGTCCGCCGTCGCGGCGGTGTCCGAACGGCCAGCCGAGCGTGACCTCGGCGAAGTCGCCGGCCTCGCTGAGCATCGGCGCCTCGTAGACCTCCTCGCGGTTCTCCATGTCTGTCACCTCCTTCCGTGTCCTTCGGGCCGAAGGGGTGTGGACCGGCGTCCCGTCCGCCGGCCTGCGGGGCCCGGTCCCGCAACCGTGATGACCGAACCGGCATGGGATAACCGGCTGAACCGCATAAACACACCGCATGGATGAAGGTGCAGCACAACCCGCATAAAACCGCACCACTCACCACGGAAAGTGCCTACGTCCCGCCTTTCGCGTGCCCGCGCACATCACCGGCCGCCCCGCACCACGCGCGCGGGAGAGTTCCCGCGCGGGTCACGGGGCTCCACGGGTGACGGGGCTCCACGGGTGACGGGGCTCCACGGGTGACGGGGCTCTACGGGTCGGGCCCCTCATCAGCCCTTCAGGAGCGCGGCCACCAGGCGCGTCATGGCGGGCCGTGGGTCGGGGGTGCCCGGCCAGCTCGTCATCAGGAGGTGGTGGGCGGTGCCGACCAGGGCGAGGGCCACGGTGTGCGGGTCCACGGTCGCCGCGACCCGGCCGCGCTCCTGCTCGTCGGCCAGATAGGCGGTGACGGCCTCCTGGATCGCGGTGAAGCCGGGCGCCCCGCCTTCCAGCGCCTCGCAGATACGCCGGGTCGCCGCGGGCCGGGTCAGGGCGAGGCCCGAGAGGGCGGGGCCACCGGAGTCGAGCAGCGCGAGGACGACGGCGTCGAGGTTGTCCGCCACCGTGCCCTGCCCGACGAGCCCCGACAGCGCGCGCGCCTTCGCCGCCGTCCGCGCGAACCGGTCGAGGCAAAGCTCGGCCACGAACTCGTCGAGGCCCGCGAAGTGCGCGTGCAGCAGCCCCTTGGCGCAGCCCGCCTCGGTGGTGACGGACCGGCTGGTGAGCGCGCCGGGGCCGCCCTGCTCCACGACGCGCTCGGCAGCCGCGAACAACCGCTCGCGTACGTCCGGCGTCGCCACTCCGCGCGGTGACATGGGCCGTTCTCCCGTTCCGGCTCAGACGATGCGACTCCCCGGAGTGTAAAGGGGATTGCCGGTTTGGGCACCTGCCCATACTGTTTGGGCGCACGCCCATTCTTGTCGCCGACACCGGGAGGCACCCGTGCCGGACATCGCCAACACCGACCAGGCGCAGGCGTGGAACGGCTCCGAAGGCACCCACTGGGCCCGCCACCAGGACCGCTGGAACGCCGTGAACGGGGGCTTCGACCACCCGCTGCTCGACGCCGCGGCGATCACCGGTGAGCACCGGATCCTCGATGTCGGCTGCGGCTCCGGGCAGACCACGCGCCGCGCCGCGCGACGGGCACCCCGGGGCCGCGCGCTGGGCCTCGACCTGTCCGCGCCGATGCTGGCCGGGGCGCGGGCCCGCGCGAAGGAGGAGGGCCTCGGCAACGTCTCCTTCGTACAAGGCGACGCGCAGGTGCACCCCTTCGAGACGGCCGCGTTCGACGCGGCGGTCAGCCGCTACGGGCTGATGTTCTTCGCCGACCCGATCGCGGCCTTCGGCAACATCGGCCGGGCGCTGCGGCCCGGCGGGCGGCTGGCGTTCGTCTGCCCGGCCGACGCCACGCTCAACGACTGGGTGACGGCGATCGCGAGCCTGCGTGGTCTTGTGCCGGTCGGCGACTTCGGGACGCCCGCACTGCCGGGCATGTTCTCCCTGGCCGCCGCGGACCGCATCCGTGCCGTCCTCACCACGGCCGGGTTCACCGCCGTCACCGTGGACCGGGTGCACGCTCACGGAGTGTGGGGCCACGGGGCCGAGGACGCGGCGGAGTTCCTGCTGGGCACGGGCCCGGGCCGCCACCTGCTGGCGCGGGCCGACGCGGGCACGCGCGCCCGCGCCCGCCGCGTCCTGACGGACCATCTGCGCGGCCACCTGGCGGCGGACGGCACGGTCCGTCTGCTCAGCACGTCATGGCTGGTCACAGCGGACCGCCGCTGACCCCGCGCACGGACCCGCCTCCCGGTCACCGGCGGCCGTAGCGGACCGCTGCGGTTCAGGCCGGCTGGAGCAGCAGGGCGCAGATGTCGTTCGGGAGCTGATCCAGTGCCGACTCCAGCGTGCCGGGCGAGACATGGTCGCGTACGACCGTGGTGACGGCCGCCGCCATGTTCGGCACGTCTTCGGCGTTGACCTTGGCTTCCTGGGCGAAGCGGTTCACGTAGCCGTCGATGTCGTACTTGATGGGCACGGAACTCGGCGTCCAGCCGTCGTAGTAGGCGCCGCGCAGCAGTTCGGGGAGTTGTGCGGCGAGGTGGGCCGACGTGTCGACGGTGAGCCGGTCCCGGAGGGTGTGCAGCCAGGTGCGCAGGACCCGGTGGGCGAGATGGCGGTCGTCCGTTCCCAGGGCTTGCGCGACCGCCTTGAGCCAGATGTTCGCACTGTGGATGGCGTGCTCGAAGTCGGATGAGCGGGTGGTGGGCATCGTCATACCTTCCGATCGTTCGCCTTGGCGTGGAAGGACGGGGATGGCGGCTTCCGCCTCTCCCGTGCGGGTTCCATGCCTCGGCGGACGAAACCGGGCGTCCGCCCGCCGGCGCGGGGAGCGTGCCGGACCCGCGCGGGGGCGGCACGCTCCCCGGCTCAGCGCTTGTCCGGGCGGGCGACGGCGATGGTGAGGCCCATGGCGGCCAGCCCGAGTGCCATGGTGACGACGCCGGTCAGGACGTTGTTCCAGATGATGCCGGCCCGTGCGCTGTGCGTGGCGCTGACCACCCAGGGCGAGATCAGGAGCCAGACGCCCAGGGGTACCAGCGCCCAGGCCAGACGGAACATCCGCTCGGGCACGAGGGCCAGGCCGAGACCGATCAGGCCGATGGTGATGCCGACGATCAGGTTGTTGGCGGTGATGTTCCGCGAGCCCGCGAAGTGGACGGCCCACGGCGAGATCGCGACGTAGACACCGGTCAGGAGGATCAGCCCTTCGAGGGCGATCGCCTTGCCGGTGGAGGCGGTGCGTTCGAGCCGCTCCCGCATCTCCGCCATCTCGGGGTGTCCGGTCATGCCGGTGGAGTATTGCGGATACGACATGGGCGTCGTCCCCTCTCCAGCATTGAGGCTTATGTGCTTTTTATCCGAATTCCCCCACTTGAGTGAGCGAAGCAACACGCACACACCCCGCAGTGTGATTCATGTCACACATGCCTCTGTGTGCACGCTCCCCGCACTCCGGGATGCCGCGATGACCTCGGGTTTCGGGGTGCGCAGCGGCGGGGACCCGGAGGTGCGCCCCGCGGAAGGGAGGCGAGCCGTGCCCGACACCGAACAGGCCCGCATCCGGGAGGCGGCCCTGCCGTTGACCGGTCCGGGCGCCCTGGACCCCCTGCTGGACCGCATCGGCGACGCCCGCTACGTCCTGCTGGGCGAGGCGTCCCACGGCACGGCCGACTACTACCGGCTCCGTGACGTGCTGACCCGTCGGCTGATCGAGGAGAAGGGGTTCTCCTTCGTCGCGGTGGAGGGCGACTGGTCCGACTGCCACGCCGTGCACTGCTCGGTGGTCGCGGCCCCGGGCGCGCCCGAGGACCCCGGCGAGGTGCTGGCGGGCTTCGGCCGCTGGCCGGCGTGGATGTGGGGCAACAGCGAGGTCGCGGCGTTCACCCGGTGGCTGCGCCGGCACAACGAGGGGCTGCCGCCCGAGCGGCGCGTCGGATTCCTCGGGCTGGACGTCTACAGCCTGTGGGAGTCGCTCCACGCCGTCCTCGCCCACCTCCGCGCGCACGACCCCGAACGGGTGCGGCCCGCCCTGGACGCGTACCGGTGCTTCGAGCCGTACGCCGCGGACCCGCATCCGTACGCGCCGGCCACACGGTATGTCCCGCACGGATGTGAGCGGGAGGTGATCTCCCTGCTCACGGACACACACCGCGCGGCCACACGGGCGGCCTCCCCGGACGGCTCGCTCACGGAGTTCGCCGCGCGGCAGAACGCCGAGGTGCTGGCCGGCGCCGAACGCTACTACCGGGCCATGCTGGACAGCGGCCCGGACTCCTGGAACATCCGCGACCGGCACATGGCCGACACGCTGGACCGGCTGATGGAGCACTACGGCCCCGGCGCCAAGGCGGTGGTGTGGGAGCACAACACCCACGTCGGGGACGCCCGCGCCACGGACATGGCCGACATCGGCGAGATCAACGTCGGTCAGCTGGTGCGCGAACGGCACATGGGGGCGGGCGTGGCGCTGGTCGGCTTCGGCTCGTACACCGGCACGGTGATCGCCGCGGACGCCTGGGGCGACGAGCCCCGGGTCATGGAGGTGCCGCCCGCGCACACCGGCAGCCTGGAGGACCTGCTGCACACGGCGCTGCCCGGTGAGCAGGCCCTCTTCGTCTTCCCCCCGGTGCAGTTCCAGCGACCGCCCGCCACCGGCCGGCGCGCGTGGTTCCACGAGGAGCGCGGCCACCGGGCCATCGGGGTGGTCTACGAGCCGCGGTACGAACGCCTCGGCACCTACGTTCCCACCGTCCTGGCCGAGCGCTACGACGCCTTCTGCTATCTCGACCACACCCGGGCCGTCACCCCCTTGCGTGCGACGGCCGCGTCCGGCCCGGAGGCGGAGACCCGGCCCGCCGGGGTGTGAGGCCGGCGTGGGCCTCGCCGAGGCCGGCAAAGGCCCCTGAGCGGCGCTCATGTCCAGCGCCGGTCTCGCACCGGCCGTTTCCCGGGCATGCCGAAGGAACCAGTCCGAGGAGGGCACCGTGAAGCTGGTGGAATTCCTGGCCCAGGTCCGCGATCGAGGGGAGTACCGCAGCGAGGAGGAGGCCGAGCACATCAGCACGTCGGTGCTGCGGGTGCTCGCCACGCGGATCACGCCCGAGGAGGCGGACGACCTGGCGGCCCAGCTGCCCGCGCCGCTGGACGACGTCCTGCACACGCACCCGGAACGGCCGGAGGCCCTCGGGCGAGAGGAATTCCTGCGGCGTGTGGCCGCGCAGACCGGAGCCCGGCCCCGGACCGCCGAATGGGACGCCGGCGCCGTCCTGTCCACCGTCGCGGACGTGGTCCCGAGCGGAGAGGTCGACGACCTGCTGTCGCAGTTGCCGACCGACTACGCGGAACTGTTCGGCAGGCCGGGCCCGGCCTGACCACGTGCGGGGACTGGCCGGCTCCGCCCGGAACCGGCGGAATTACCATGTTCACGGACCCTGATCCCACTCCCGGGCCCCGATCCCACTCACGGGCCCTGTTCCCCCTTCCGTGACAGACCCCGCCGGGGTATACAACCGCACACCACGGGAAACGCTGCCGTCCACGGGTGGACGCCATGAGAATCGAACTCATCCAACGGGCCGCCAACGTGCTGTTCGACGTCCCGGAGGACATGCACGAAGAGATCATCATGCTGATCACGGCCGTCTCCGAGGACCGTCGGGCCCAGGTCCCGGACCTTGCGGCGGCCTTCGGTGAATGGTGCTGGCTGGTGTACATCGTCCACGACGACGTGGTCGAGGTACTGGATGTCGGCTGCGCCGGGTGACCACGATCGGCCGCCGTCCGGCTGGAGGAGTCCGGCGCGGGCGGGCCGGGTGGCTCAGCAGGCCCGCGCGCGGGCCAGGACGTCCGTGACGAGGGGGCCTCGGCCGGTCCGGGTGCCGGAGGCTGGAGACGGGCCGGTCCCGGGGGTGAAGCGGAGGTCGGTCCCGGCGCCGGTGGGGGTGAAGTCGTAGGTCCAGGTGCGCCACTCGTCGGTCGCGGTGACGGTGGCCCTGGGGTGCCCGTCGGCCTGGACGCCGAAGGTCCTTGCCGGGTGTGCGGGTCCGCCGTGGTCCGGGCCGGCGCGGAGGGTGGCGGCCCGGGCGCGGAAGGTGACGCGGACCGGGCGGCCGGGGGTGGTGGCGAGGCGGGTGGCGATGCCGGGGAATCCGGCATCGGCGCACAGGCCCACGGCGTGCGAGCCGTTGTCCAGGCCCGCGAGTCGTCCGTGGCAGGCGTGCGCCCCGTGGTTCGTCCAGCCCGGGAAGTGGGCGGGAGCGTTGCCCCGGGCCCGCGGTACCGCCTCGGACAGCCAGGGGGTCTGGAGGTGCGGGTTGGGGTTGAGGATGGGGCCGCCTTCGGGGACGGGCAGCCGTGCGTGGAGCGCGTCCCGCCAGACGGCCGCCATCTTGGCGTACCCCTGGTCGCCGGGGTGGACCAGGTCGGAGAGATCGTCGCGGCCCTGCGGCGAGGCGTGCAACGCGGAGGCCATGTCGACGAAGAAGACCCGGCCTCGGCGTCCGGGCTCCTCGGCGATCTCGCGCACGTGCCGGTTGTAGTCGTCGATGTGCGCCTGCCACTCGGGCAGCCGTGACGGAATGATCGAGGCGAGCAGGACGCCGGCGGACGGGGCCAGGCGCAGCAGGGTGTCCACGAAGGTGCGCAGGAGGCCGGGGGCGGCCGTGTGGCCGGGGCCGTACATGTTGTTCGTGCCGATGTGGACGAGCAGCCAGTCCGGTCGGGCGGCCGGAACCCACTGCGGCAGCAGCGGGGTCAGCGCCTCGATGGTGATGCCGCAGACGGCGGCGTAGTCGGGATCGCCCTGCGGTTGGAAGGCGTTGACGCAGGGCCCGACGAAGCAGGCGTCGTGGCCCAGGCGGTGCAGGTGGCCGAGGAGTTCGTCGCGGTATCCGGCCACCCCGGTGCTGTTCAGCCCGACGGTGATCGAGTCCCCCAGCGGCATGATCCGCACCGGGCGGGGCGGGATGTCCGCGACTCCCCCGCCGAGCGTCCCGTCCGCCACCGCGCCGCTGTGCCGTGCGGTGCTGTGCCGGTGTGCGGGGCGGGATGCCATGACCTCTCCCAACGTATGCCTGAGCCATGCGGTCGCGGATGGCGCCGGGCACCCGGGTGATGCCCGCCGGAAGCACGGGTTCCCCGTCTGCGGACGGTGGTTCACACAAAAGTGGGACCATCCGGCACGACGCGTCGGCCCCCGCGGGAAATCCACGGGGGCCGACGACGCGCCGAAGGCCGGCGGATACCGGAGCCGCACGGCCCGGAGCCGGCCGGAGCCGAAACGGCCCCGGCCGACCGGAGGGCCACGGCCGCGCCACCCCGCGCCCTCGGCAGGGCCGTCAAACGGTCGTGCAGGCGGCGCCGTTGAGGGTGAACGCGGTGGGTGAGGCGTTGGTGGCCGACTTGCCGCCGGTGAAGCCGACCGTCACCGAGCCGCCCGCGGGGACCGTCGATGTGTACGAGGCGGCGGCGACCGTCACCGAGGCCCCACTCTGGGTCGGCGTACCGCCCCACATGTTGCTGATGGTCTGGCCGTTCGGGAAGCTGAAGCCCAGCGTCCAGCCGCTGATGGCGGCGGTGCCGGTGTTGCCGATGGTGATCTCGCCCTGGAAGCCGCCGGGCCATTCACTGGAGACGCGGTACCGCACGGAGCAGCCGGCGCCGGGAGTGCCGGTGCCCTTCTCCGTCCTGACGGTGACCGTCGCGGACCGGGGCGAGCGGTTGCCGGCGGCGTCCTTGGCGTAGACCGCGAACGTGTACGCGGTGTCGGCGGTCAGGGAGGAGACGGTGACCGTGGTGGTCGTGGTGGAGGCGGCCGTGGTCTCCGTGGTGCCGTTGAGGCGGACCACGTCGTAGCCCGCTATGCCAACGTTGTCACCGGCCGCGGGCCAGGTCAGGGTGACCGAGGTGGAAGAGACGCCGGAGGCGGTGGGGGTGCCCGGTGCGGTCGGGGCCTGGGTGTCGGGGGCGGTGCCGCCGAAGACCGTGGCCTCGCGCGAGGTCGCGGCGATGCCGTTGGCGCCGTGGAAGATGCGCCGGCCCCAGGAGCTGAGCCGGGCCGGGTCGAAGTCGATCGCGAGGTCGAGGACCGGGTCGGTGTTGCCGCTCCAGGACCAGGCCAGGTAGCCGAGGCGGAGCTGCTCGGCGGCGGCCATCATGGTGTCCTCGTCCGGGTCGCCGTACTGGTCGGCCGGCCCGCCGAACTCACCGATGACAAGGGGGAGTTTCGCGGCAACGAAGGCGTTGAGGTAGTCGGTGATCTCCTGCGCGGTGTCGAAGACGCTGTACATGTGGATGGAGAACAGGAGGTTGCCGGTGGTGTCGGCGTCGTAGACCGTGCGGGCGTTGGCGCGCATGACGCCCTGCCAGTCCTGGCCCCAGTTGGGCGCGTCCACCATGATCGTGTGCTGGAAGCCCGCCGCGCGGAGCTTCTTGACCGCGGCGACGGTGGGCTCGGTCCAGCCGGCCGGGTTCGTGTTGCCCCACGGCTCGTTGCCGATGTTGATGATGACGTAGTCCTCTTGGCCGGCCAGGACGTCCTTGAGGCTGATCCAGTAGTCGGCGGCGTGGTCGAGCGTGCCGGCGGCCAAGTCCTCGCCGTATCCGGTGGTGTCGTGCACCTCCAGGACGCAGATCAGGCGGTTGGCCTTGCAGCTCTGGATGACGGCCGCGACGTCCTGCGGGCTGTTGCGGGACCAGCGGTAGCCGTCGGAGAGGACGACGCGCACGGTGTTGGCCCCGAGCGCCTTGACGTCGGCCAGCGACTGGGTCTCGCCCGGGTACCAGGTGTGCGCGTGGTTGACGCCGCGCATCACGAAATCGTTACCGTTGCCTTCCAGGAGGCGGCCGTTGCCGATGTGCAGCCCGGTCGCGGCGGCGGCCGGCCGGGAAACGGCGTGGGCGGGGGCCGGGGAGAGGGCGAGCAGGCCCAGCACGGTGACCAGGGCGGCCAGCAGGAGGGCGACCGGGTTCCTCGGTGTCGTACCTGTCGTTGGTCTCACTGTTCTCACTGCGGCTCCATGAGTTGAGTGGGTGAACAAGTCGGCCGAAAACATGTGGGAGCGCTCCCATACAGCCAGTTACGACAGGTGCACGTCAATACTTCGGTCAGGAAAGCCCTTTCCCAACGGGCAGATCCCTCAGTCCCCTGGCTGGCCGTGCTCCGGGGTCCCGCCTTCCGGTGCCGCCGTGATCTGGACGTGGGTCCGGGCGCGGCCCCACCGGTCCAGCAGCCTGCCCATGCGTTTGGCGGTGTGCAGGGTGATGCTCCGCTCGCCGATCCGCAGCCCGGGATGACGGTGCAGGATGCGCTCCTCCAGGGTGAGGCAGTCGGCGGGCGAGCGCAGCCACACGGACAGCAGCAGGTTGTCCGCTCCGGTGACCGACGCGCACAGCCGGGTTTCCGGCAGCCCCGCCAGCGCGTGGGCCACGGCCTCGGTGCCGGGTCCGGGGGCGGCGATACGGAACGTGGCGATGACCGGCCAGCCGGCCAGTTGCTGGGTGAGGTCGCACCGGAAGTAGACCTCACCGCCCGCGATCATGCGCGCCAGCCGCCGGCGTACGGTCGTCTCGCTCAGCCCGCACTCCCGCGCCAGCTCGGCGTGGCCGCGGCGGGCGTCCGCGCCGAGCGCGCGCAGGAGCCTGCGGTCGCCCTCGTGCGGTGCGCCGCCGGGCCGTGGCCGGGTACGGCTGTCGCCGCCGGTGAGATGGGTGCGCTGGCGTTCGTTGAGCGTGTGCACCAGCCAGCCGCTGCCCTCGCGGTACACCCGGGTGCAGATGCTCAGCCGCACCGAGCGCACTCCGTGCAGCCGTCCCAGCCGCCCGGTGACGAAGTCGTCCAGGGACGGCAGGTCGTGCGCTGCCACGCCCAGGAACAAGGAGTGGTCGGCCGTGGTGCGTTCCACGCTGAACACCGGTCCCCAGCGGCACAGTTCGGCGGTCAGCGCGTCGAGCGCGCCGGGGGCGCAGGCGAGGTCGGCGTAACCGACGACCGAGGAGTGCCGCGCCGGGTAGGCCGTCATCCAGGCCAGGCCCCTGTCGGTGAGCCGCCGCCAGCGGCGCGCGGCGGTGGTGGCGTCGATGCCGATGACGGAGGCGATCTGCGCCCACGGGGCGCGCGGGCGCAGCTGGAGGGCCTCGACCAGGGCCAGGTCGGTCTCGTCGGGTCCGTCGGGGGTGTGCGGGAGGGCGGTGTCGGTGGGCGGCACGCGTCTCATCCTGTCAGCGCGGACGGCCCGGCTGAAGACCCCAGCCGCAGACCCGGGTCGCCGGATTCCGGCGCCACGGCCCCTCGGGTGCCGGAATCCTGCGATTACGCGGTGCGAAGCGGCGGACGGTGCAGGGTGTCCGCCAAGCGTCGCCTCGCACGGCGGGAGGACCCCCTTGCTCAGAACCACCCGGACCACCGCGGTCCTGCTGTTCACCGCCTGGGCCGTCGACTACATCGACCGGCAGGTGATCAATCTGGCGCTGCCGTCGATCGGCGACACCTTCGGGCTCGGCCACGCGGAGCGGGGCGTGATCGTCTCCTCGTTCTTCGTCACCTACGCGCTGACGCAGATTCCCGCCGGCCTGGTCGCCGTGCGCTTCGGCGGTGCGCGGGTCGTGTGCGTGGCCCTTGTGCTGTGGTCGGTCTTCACCGGACTGACCGCCGTCGCCTGGTCGTTCACCGCGCTCGTGGTCTTCCGTTGCCTCTTCGGGGTGGCCCAGGGCCTGTTCCCCGCCGCGGCCATCGACACCCTCAGCCGGCGCAGCCTGCCTCAGCAGCGGCTGACCGCCAACGGCTGGATCCAGAGTTCGAACGCGGTCGGCGGGTTGCTGGCCGCCGTACTGGGCGGGTTGCTGCTGGCCCACTGGGACTGGCGGGTGATGTTCGCGGCCGTGTCCGTGCTGGGCCTGCTGGTGGTGGTCGCGATCCGGCGCGGGCTGCCCGGACCGCTGCCCGCCGCACAGACCGGTCCGCCGCTGAGGCGGCCGAAGGGGGCCGCGACCGCCCTGCTGGGATCGCCGGCCGTCTGGGGCTTCGCGGTGATGTTCCTCGCCTACGACGTCGTCGTGTGGGGGCTCAACAGCTGGAGCGCTTCCTTCCTGATGGAGGAGCGCGGTCTGGCGGTGTCCGACGCGGGGCTGGTGTCCCTGGGGCCGACCCTGCTCGCGGCGGTCGCCGTCGTCGTCGGGGGCCGGCTGAGCGACAGGTTCGAGGGGCGTCCCCGGCGGATCGTCGTCCCGGCCATGTGCGTGGCGGCCGGCCTGCTCGTCCTGTTGCCGCTCACCACCACCCTGGCCTGGTTCGTGGTGGTCGGCACCCTCGTCAGCGGGGCCGTCGGCCTGTGCTACATGCCGTGCTTCTCGGTGCCCCTGCGCAGCCTTCCGCCGGGCCTGACCGGAGCGGCCTCGGGAATCATCCTTTTCGGCGGCCAGTTGTCGGGCATCGTCGTGCCGACCCTGTTCGGTCACATCGTCGACGCCTTCTCCTACCGCACCGCGTTCTGGTCGCTGCTCGTGGGTCCCGTGCTCGCCGTCGCCGCCGTGCTCCGGGTGCCCCAGACCTCCCCCCGTTTCCTGGCGCGTCTGCGCGCCGACGTCACCGACACCCCGAAGGAGGACGACAGTGATACCTCCACTGCCGCCCACCCCGCCTGAGACCGGCCTGAGCCAGGGCCTCGCGGCCCGCCTCCCGCACTGGGAGGAGGTCTACCAGGATCTGCACGCCCATCCCGAACTCGCCTTCGAGGAACGCCGTACCGCCGCCGCCGTCGTCCGCGAACTGGCGGGCATCGGCGGCTGGGAGACCACCGAGCGGGTCGGCCGGACCGGTGTGGTGTCCGTCCTGCGCAACGGCGCGGGCCCGGTGGTCTGGCTGCGGGCGGACATGGACGCCCTGCCCGTGCGGGAGGAGACCGGGCTCCCGTACGCCTCCGTCGAGCCGGAGTTGATGCACGCCTGCGGCCATGATGTGCACGTCGCCGCCCTGCTGGGAGTCTGCCGGCAGCTCGCCGCGCACCCGGGCGCCTGGAGCGGGACGGTGGTGGCCGTCTTCCAGCCCGCCGAGGAGGTGGGCCGGGGCGCGCAGGCCATGCTGGACGACGGTGTCCTCGACCGCTTTCCCCGGCCGGAGGTGGTGCTGGGCCAGCATGTGGGCCCGCTGCCCGCCGGTGTGGTGACGACCAGGCCCGGCCCGCTCATGGCGGCGGCCGACAGCCTCCGGGTCACCCTGTACGGTGCGGGCGCGCACGCCTCCGCCCCTCATCTCGCCGTCGATCCGGTCGTGATGGCGGCGTCCGTGGTACTGCGGCTGCAGACCCTGTCCGCCCGCCTGGCGCCGCTGTCCCCGTCACCGCTCCTCACGGTCGGGGCCCTGCACTCCGGCACCGTCGCGAACGTCATCCCGCACACCGCCGAACTGCTGTGCAGTCTGCGGACGTTCGACACGCAGACCCGTGAACAGGTCCTGGCCGACATCCGGCGCGTCATCCACGCGGAGGCCGACGCCCAGGGCGCCACCCGGACGCCGGACATCACGACGTACGACTCCTTCCCCCTGACCGTCAACGACCCGGCCGCCACCGAGCGCGTCCTGGCCGCCGTGGCCGACGCGGGCGCCTTGGGGCACACCCTGCGCGCGCCGCTCTCGGCCAGCGAGGACTTCGGCCGGTTCGCGACGGCGGCCGGGTGCCCGTCGGTGTTCTTCCACTTCGGCGGCGCGGATCCCGGGGACTTCGACGAGACGGCCGTGGCCGCGCTGGAACGCGGCACGCTCCCGCCGGGCACGGCCATGAACCACTCCCCGCACTACGCGCCCTCCGACCGGCACGCCGTCGCCGCCGGGGTGCGCCACCTCTTGGCCGCCGCCGCGTCGTGGCTGGGCTGAGATCCCGCAACCGGAAGGAGCGGCCGGTGCGGCGCCGGAAGTCCGTTCTCCTCGCCACCGTGCTCGCCCTGTCGGCGGCCACCCCCGTGGCCGCCGCCTCCCCGGCCGACGCCCCCACGCCCACGGTGCCCGCCTGCGCCTGGGAGCCGCTGGGCTATCAGACGTCCAACGTCGCCTATCCGGACACCAATGCCCGGTACTGACTGCTGCGTTACACGGTGCGCAAGCATCTGGTCATCGAACTCGACGGCCGTTTCCCGGACGCGCGCTACGCCTCGGTCGCCACCTACGACGCCCACCGCAGCAGCTTCACGGGGCCGGACGGCACCCCGTCCGCCCTGACCGACCACCAGCTCCTCCCGGACCGGGGCAGCGGCAACCCGTACCGCCGACCCGTCCGTCCCGGCGGCAAGTTCACCGTCACGGTCACGGACACGCCCGCGGGCCGGCCCGACGTCCTGCCGCTCGCGCCCGCCGGCACCCCGGAAGGCGCCGAGGGAACCGCCGTCTACCGGATCTACCTGCCGCACGGGACGTTCCGCCTGCCGAAGGTCACCTTCGTCCAGGGCGGGCACCGCGTCCGGGTGGGGACGTGCGCGGACGCCCTGTCCTCCGCCGCTTCCGCCGTCGGCGCACCCTCCTGGACCACGTCCTCGGCCGGGGAGGGCACCCCGCCCCCGCCGGCGTTCTCCCGGTCGGGCGGTGCCGGTCTCTACCCCAACCCGGACAACGCGTATCCGAGCACCGGTTTCGACGCGCCGCCGACCGGTCAGGTCCTCGTCGTCCGCGGCAAGGCTGCCCAGGTCCGGTACTGGTCGATGTGCGACAACCGGTGGTGGGGGCCGCCAGGTGGTCGCCAACCCGCTGCCGGCGGCGGGGTCGACCCGGGCTGCCGCGCGGACTTCGACACCCGGCTCTCCCCCGCCGGCACCTACACCTACGCCGTCGGTACGGAGGATCAGCGGGCGGCCGTCGAGCGCGTGCCCGGGGGTCACCTTCCTGCCGCTGTCCTCGGCCGCACCGACCGCCCGGCACCTACTGATCCTGCGGAACATGGTGGCCGCGCCCGGCTTCGCCGAGGCGATCCAGCCGGGTCGGGGCCGGAGGGCTGCCTGGGGTCCTGACGTGGTGACAAACGCCAAGTTCCTGCAGGTCAGTTACAACCTTTCGGCCGCGTCGGCCGTCCAAGGGGAGCCCGGTGCGGATCACCGTGCCGGGCTTACCTTCTTTCCGATGTGGGAGATGCCATGAGTTCTGTCTCCGTCGGCCGTGTGCTGCGTCGCGGCGCATGTGCCGGAGCCGTTGGGGCGTTGCTGGTCGCCGGTCTCGGCAGCGGGGTCGCCTTCGCCGACGAGCCGCAGACCGACCGGCTGTGGATCCAGGCACCGTACGAGCAGTCGGTCACCGTGGGCGCGGACGGCGCTGCCGGGGAATACCGGTCCCTGGCGCTCGGCCTGTACCACGACAACTCCAACTTCACCGTGACCGAGGGCCGGTTGACCGTCGATGTCTCGGGGCTGGCCGGGGCCGTGGACGTGGCCTGGCCCGACAACTGCGCGCCGAACGACGCCGGAACGGTCGCCGTGTGCGACACCGGGGACGTGCCCACCGGTTACACCCCGCAGGTCGAGCTGCGGGTGCGGGCCGCCGCCGGCGCCGGCGCGGTCCAGGGCTCGATCGCGTACTCGGCGGAGGCCACCGGGCCCGACGGCAAGCTCGTCGCCCCTGGTACGGAGACCTTCCTCACCGTCGGCTCCGGCCCGAACCTGGGTGTCAAGGCCCCGCAGAGCGTTCGGGACGTGGCGCCCGGGACCACCCTCACGGTGCCGTTCTCCGTCACCAACACCGGTGACCGGACCTCCCACGGCTTCAGCGTGAAGCTGTGGGCGACGTACGGCCTCGATGTCGCCACCCGGTACCCGCAGTGCACCTACACCGGGCCGGACACCGACGACAACGAGTACACGCCCATGACGTACGTGACGTGCTCGTTCGACACCGACATAGCGCCCGGCGCCACGGTGGAGCTGCCGGAGCCGCTGCGGCTCGCCGTGACCGGCCACGCGCTGTACGAGCGGTTCGACTACGAGGTGCAGCCCGGTGGCGGCGCCACCGACCTCGACGGCTCGGACAACGGCCAGGCCTGGAGCATCACCGCCCGCAACACCGCCGACTTCGCGGTGCACGGCACCCGGGTGAGCGGTCAGGCCGGGGACACCGTCACCGCCGCGTTCCGCTTCACCAACGGAGGCCCGGCCTGGGTCGGCAATGTCAGCTCCGGCGACCCGGTCGCCGTGCTCGACTTCTACCTCCCGGAGGGCACGACCGCCACGTCCGTGCCGGACACCTGCCTCGCCGCCGGGTCGTCCCGCTACACCTGCACCCTGCCGATGTGGGCCAAGCCCGACCTCGACGTCAGCTTCCCGTTCCAGCTGCACGTCGACCGGGTCGTACCCGACGCGACGGGCCGCGTCGTCGCCCGGCCCGACTACGGCACGTCGTTCGCCTTCGACCCCGACAGCGGGAACAACTCCACGACGGTGACCGTCAACCCGTCCGCCTGACGACGAGGAGCGGGGCAGGCCGTCGGCCCGCCCCGCTTGCGGGTCCCTCCGTCCCCGGGCCGGCTACGCCTCGGCGCGGGTGAGCACGGCCTGGTCGGCCGACGGCCGCTCCGTCGTGGAAGGGGATGTCCGGGCGGCGTGGACACGGTCGAGCAGGGCCGCCGGGTCCGGGTGGACCTGGAGGGCGGTGAGCAGCAGCCGCCAGAGGTTGTGCAGGTGCTGCTCGATGTGTTCGCGGCCGTCCAGGGCGTCGGAGACGGTGTGGAGGCCGAAGAACGCGCAGACCACGCTGTGCGCGGCGGGCACCGGATCGACACCGGCGGCGAGTTCGCCGTTGGCGCGTGCCTCGGCGAGGAGTTCGGTGACGACCTCGATCCAGTCGACGAAGGGCGTGGGCAGGGGCGCGGCGATGGCCTTGCGTTCCATCCACAGGCGTGAGCCGGCCCGTACGACGACGTCGTCCCGGAAGGCGCGGGCGACGGTGAAGCTCAGCGCCACCAGTTTCTCCAGGGCCGGGCGGCCGGTCGAGCGATGGCGTTCGATCATGCGCGGCCAGGACGCGAAGTGCTCCTCGACCACGGCGAGGGCCAGTTTCTCCTTGCTGGCGTAATGGAAATAGATGGCGCCGCTGGTGCGCCCGGAAAGTGCGCTGATATCGCTGATGCTGGTCCCGGCATAACCCCGCTCATCGAACAATTGTGCCGCGGTTTCCAGCAGAGCCCGCCGTGTCAGATTCGCTCGCACGCGTCGCAACCCTTTTCCGAGGTTCTCGTACCTCTCCTGCCCCTAGGCAATGTAGTACCCGAGCCCGCCCGGACTGTCGAGTCGGTGTGCGGAACGTGCCGAACTGCGGTCTGCTGGGGGAATGGACGCTCGAATCCGTGGCACCGGCGCAGAGCCGCGGGGCCTGAGCTGGTCGCGCACGGTCCCCCGGGAACTGGTCCACCGGGCGTCCGTGGCGGAGGTTCTGCTCACCGACGTACTACGCGTCGACGCGACGCGTTTTCTGGCGGCCGCCTGCTGGTCGCGGTCGCATCCCACCTTTCCGGTCGACGGCCATGCCGTACATCATCCGCTGATGGTGGTGGAGACCTTACGGCAGCTGGGTATTTTCATCCCTTTGCGTTACCTCGGTGTTCCGGTGGACACCCGCATGCTGATCACCGACGTCTTCTTCACCACGGACCCCGGGGCACAGCCACGGGCCTCCCACGGCGCCACCCAGGTCACCTGCCGGGTGCGGGTCACCGGGCTGCGGGCCGGTTCCGACGGGGCAACGGCCGGGTTGCGGCTGCACGCGGAGTTCCAGGCCGGCGGCGCGGTGTTCGCCACGGCCGGCGGCGGCGCCCGGTTCCTCTCCCCCGAACGGTATGCCGCGTTGCGCGGGCCGCTCGCGGGCACCTGCCAGCCCCCGGCGTCGGCCGGGCTGCTCCGGCCCGACCCGGCACGGCTGGGCGTGTCCCATGCCCGGGACGTGGTCATCGGACGCGCCGGGCCCGGCGGCAACGGCGGGCGACGCCGGGACCGGTGGGACCCGAGGGAGGTGCTGGTGGACGCGGCCGACCCCTGGCACCCCTTCTTCTTCGACCACGCCACCGACCACGTGCCCGGGATGGTGCTGCTGGAGGCGGCCCGCCAGGCCGCCGCGCTGGCGAGCGACGGAGCCTTGTCCCGGCCCACGGGTGTCCGGCTGACGGCGCTGCGCTTCACCGAGTTCGCGCCGCCCGCGCGGATCGTGTGTGTGCCGCACCACCGCACCTGCGTCTTCCGGTTCGAGCAGGACAGCGCATGCCCGGCTTTCGGCGTTCTGCACTACCCATCACCCTTGCGAGCGTAACTTTTCGTCACGGCTTGACTGCCATGTGTGACCAAATCTAGCGTAACGATCGTTATGTTCCCTGGTGGGACTAGTCCGTACGGGCGTCAACGCCGACCGTACGAGGTCCGGCCCCGCCCGGAACCCTGCGCCGCCCCGCGCACACGGGTGGCCCGTCGGCGCCGCTCGCACCCCTGCGGTGAGAGGACGTCACACCCCGGTCTGCGCTCCCCGCGGCCCATCCGAACGGAAAGCACACAGATGACGCTTCATCGCATCCTTTCCTGGACACCGGCGGCCGTCGTCTTCGACTGCGACGGCACGCTGCTGGACACCGAACGACACTGGGAGACCGCGCGCCTGCGGGTTCTCGACGACGTGGGCCTCACCCCCGCCCCGGGCTTCGCGGAGCGGGCGAAGGGCCTGCACTACACCGAGTGCGGGCAGCTCATGGCCGACGAGGGAGGCCGCCCCGAACTGGGACCCGATCTCGCCGACCGGCTGCTCGGGCACTTCCGCGTCCTGGTCTGCGACCACCCGGTGACCATGCCGGGCGCCCGCGACCTGGTGCGGGCGGCGGCGGCCTTCGCCCCGTTGGCCGTCGCCAGCAACTGCCCCCGTGACGTGGTCGAACCCGGTCTGGAAGAGGCCGGGCTGCTGCGTCACTTCCGCGCCGTGGTGGTGCCCGAGGGCACGATCCGGCCCAAGCCCGACCCGGACGTCTATCTGACGGCCGCCCAGCGCTGCGGCGCCGATCCGGCCGACACGATGGCGGTCGAGGACACGCACTGCGGGATCCTCGCCGCGGTCCGGGCCGGACTGACGGTGCTCGGCGCCGGCCCCTGGCCCGGCGAGGAGACCGCCGCCCTGACCGACCTGTGGGTCGAGACGCTGGAGGACCCGCGGATCATCCGCTGGGCCACCGAGCGGACACCGCTGCGGACCTCGCCGCCGAAGCCCGCCGCGGCTCCGTCGCCGACCGGTTCGGGGCTTCGGCAGGCCGCGGCTCCGTGACCGCCGTTCCGCGACGGGTGCACGGGGGCTGTCCCCGGCAAACGGTCCGCCGTTCGTTCAGTCCGGCCGCCGCGGCACCGGGCCCGGCACGAACGACGGCAGTCCGGTGACCACGCCGCCGGCCGAGGAGAGCAGCAGACCGACGCCCACCGCACCGGGGTCCGGCACTCCCCTGCCCCGCTCCCCGACGTAACTGGCCCGGCCACGGCGGGCACGCAGGCGCGCCGTCAAGCGCACCCCCTCCCATGCGGCGCGCGACGCATGGGCGAGGGCCACCCGGCTCCCGGCCTGCTCCGGACACACGCGCAGCGCCTCGCACGCCGGATACAGCGCGTCCACGAGGGTCTTGTCCCCCGGCCGTGCCTCGCCGACCCGCTGGACGGCGGCGAGCCCACCGGTGAGACCGGCCCGCAGCGCGGCCACGTCCAGCACCGGGCCGACCGCCGCCAGCGCCAGTTCCGTCAGCAGCAGCCCGAACAGCGGGCCGCTGGTGCCCCCGACCCCGTCCAGGAAGACGGTCGCGACCGTCCGCAGCGGTGCGCCGGCCCGTCCGCCGGCAGCCGGTGACACCGTCCCCGCCCGGTCCAGGGCGCGCACGGACGCGTCGAGCCCCGAGCGGAGATTCGTACCGAAGTCGCCGTCGCCCACCTGTTGGTCGAGCGCGGTGAGCTGGGCCTCGGTGGCCCGGACGGAGGCGGCGAACCTCCGCATCCAGCCTTCGGTGAAGGCCGCGTCCGCGGCGGGGATGTCCGTCCACGTCGTGCTCGCGACAGCGCTGTCGGGGGATGCCGCGTCGTCCTGCGCCGAGTAGTGCTCCAGCATGGTGCCACCTCCTGCCCGCCCTTGGTCACCGGGGCCATGAGGGCGTGTGCGCGGGCGCGTCGAACCATTTGACCGTCTCCGGGTCCGCCCGCATCAGCGTGAGCGAGAAGCCGCGCATGTCCAGCGCGGTCACGAAGTCGCCCACGAGGACGCGTTCGAGGACCAGTCCCCACCGGTCCAGGCGTGCCGCGAGTTGCCGCGCCACGCCGTACAACTCCAGCCGCGTCACCCCGCCGAGTCCGTTGACCAGGGCGATGACCGAGTCACCGGCGGGCGGCTCCAGCGCCGCGAGCAGTTCCTCCGTCATCCGGGTGACCAGCTCGTCCAGGGCCGGCCGGGTCTCCGTACGGCGGGCCCGCTCGCCGTGGATGCCGACCCCCCACTCGAGGTCCCCCTCGGCGAGGTCGAAGGCGGAACGCCCGGTGGCCGGTGTGCGATGTGCGGCCGAGGCGACCGCGAGGCTACGGCAGCGGCCCACCAACTCGGTGCCGATGTCGGCGAGTTCGCGCAGTCCGAGGCCGGTGTCCGCGGCGGCTCCGAGGACCTTCTCCACCAGGACGGCGGCCCCGGTGCCCCGGCGGCCGGTGGCGGACTCGGGTGAGTCCGACGCCAGGTCGTCGTCGATCAGCACGCGGGCGCAGTCGATGCCCTCGTGGGCGAGCCGCTCGGCCGCGATGCCGAAGTTGATGCGGTCCCCCGTGTAGTTCTTCACCAGGTGCAGCACTCCCGCGCCGCGCGACACGGCACGGGAGGCGTCGAACACCTGGCGGTTGTGCGGGGAGGCCATCAACTGGCCGGGGCAGACGGCGTCGAGCATGCCCGCGCCGAGGAAACCGAGGTGCAGCGGTTCGTGTCCGGAGCCGCCGCCCGACACGATCGCCACGCGGCGGCCGGGAGCGGGGTGCCGGGCCCGGAAGAACCCGGCCGCCTCGTCGTGGACGACGAGGTCGGCGTGGACCCGGGCGAACCCGGCCAGTGCGTCGGGGACCATGCGGTCGAGCGAATTCGTGAAGTACACCACTGGCCGGCCTCCCAGACGTCCTCGGCCTCGCAGCGCCCCGGAAACGGGATGCGGGAGGCCGGAAACCACGGTGGGTCGATCGGAGGCACGTCATCCACGGGCGCACAACCCGGGATGCTGCCTCGTGTGTCTCCGGGTCTCACCTGCCTTACGGCGGGCCGCCTCGCGGCTGTCGCCCTAGGATCCGTCTTTCCGGCCATGCTGCGGCTCCCCGGCCCCGACGGCAAGTCGAGCCCGCCCGCACCGGCCGCCGGGCCGGTGCTCCGGGTCACTTCACGGAGCCGCCGGTGATGCCCGCGGCGATGTACTTCTGTGCGAGGACGAGCAGGATCGCGGCGGGGACCGCGGACAGCACGGACGCCGCCATCACCGAGCCCCAGTCGCCCACGTGCGCGCCGATGTACTGGTAGATACCCAGCGTGACCGGTTTGACGTCGTCGGTGGTGTTGAGGGTGAGCGCGAACATGAAGTCGCTCCACGAGAACAGGAAGGCGAACAGTCCCGAGGTGATCAGGGAGTTGCGGCTCATCGGCAGCACCACCCGCACGAAGGTGCGCAGCCGGCCCGCCCCGTCCATCTCGGCGGCCTCGATCACCTCGCCGGGGATGGACTGCATGAACGACCGCATCAGCACGATGGAGAAGGGGATGCCGAGGGAGGCGTCCGCGAGCATCAGCCCGAAGTAGGAGTTGACCAGGCCCAGATCGACGTACGAGGTGTACAGGGCGTTGGCGATGACGATGCCGGGGACCATCTGGGTGATCAGGGTGCCGAACACGATGGTGCGGGTGCCGCGCAGCCGGAACCGGGCCAGTCCGTAGGCGGCCGGGGCCGCGATCGCCAGGCAGATGACGACCGCGCCGAGCGAGACCAGCAGCGAGGTCAGCAGATGACCGCCCTGGTCGTCGAGCGCCTTGGAGAACCCGGACAGGTCCAGGCGGTGCGGCACCGGATCGACCTCCAGCAGCCCGGCCTCGGGCTGGAGCGCGGTGTCGAGCATCCAGTACAGCGGGAACAGCATCACGGCCAGGACGAGCAGCCCGGCCACGGTGGAGCCCCAACGGCGCTGGCGCGCACGCGGTTTCACGTTCTCGGCGGCCATCGCCGGTCACTTCCCCTCGGTGCGGTTGGCCCGCAGGTAGAACACCGCGAAGACAGCGGAGATCAGGATGAGTACGTTGCCGACGACGGCGCCGGCCCCGAAGTCCAGCCGCACGAAGGAGTTCTGGTAGGTGAGCGTGCCCAGGGTCTGGGTGGCGTCGGCGGGGCCGCCGTCGGTGAGGGCGAGGATCAGATCGAGGATCTTGACCGTCGACATGAAGCCCAGGACGAGGACGACCGTGATGACGGGACGGAGCGTCGGCAGGGTGACGGACCGGAAGGTCCGCCAGCCGGAGGCGCCGTCCAGGGCGGCGGCCTCGTACAGCTCGCGGGGGACCTCCTGAAGACCGCCGTACAGGATGACCATGTTGAACGGAATCCCGATCCATATGTTGACGAGGATGACCGAGAGCAGGGCCATGTGCGGACTGGTCAACCATGGAGTGTGACCGTCCAGACCGATGACGTCCAGGAAGGAGTTCAGGACCCCCGTGTCCTGGTCCAGGATGCGCCGCCACACGATGCCGGAGACGACCATGGGCACCAGCCAGGGCAGCAGGATCAGCGACCGCAGGACGCCGTTGAGCGGAAACCTGCGGGTGAAGAAGACGGCGAGGGCGAGGCCCGCGCAGAACTGGCCGAGCAGTGAGCCCGCGGTGAAGACGAGCGTGTGCCACAGGGCCTTGCCGAACAGGGCGTCCCGGAAGACCGCCGACCAGTTGTCGAACCCGTTGAGGGGCGCCTCGCCGGTGAAGAACGTCTTCGGCGTGTAGTGCTGGAAGCTCATCACGACGTTGCGGACGAGCGGGTAGCCGAAGAACAGCAGCATGAACAGCACGGCGGGGGCGACGAACCCCCACTGGGCGAGAGGTCGCCGGTGCCGCGGCCGGGTGGCGGCCGGTACGCCGGCCGTGGGCGCCGCGCCGCGCGCGGTGACAGTGGGCGTGGTCATCTGCGTACCTCAGTTCCCGCTCGTGGCCCGCTGCTGGGCACGCTGGAGGGCGGCCTGGCTGGACTGGCCGGTCAGGGCGGCCTGGAAGGCGCTCTGCAGGGCGAGCGACACGGCCGGCCAGCCGGCGCCGAGCCGGGCCGTGCGGGACCGGGCCGCGGCCACCTGGTCGGCCAGCGCGTCCAGTTGGGGCACCTGCCCGCGCCAGACGGCGGCGGCCTTCTCGTTCGCCGGGACCGTCCAGCTGTGGCGCGCGTAGGTCAGCTGCTCGCGCTCGCTCGTCAGGCAGCCGACGATCTTCCCCGCCATTCGCTCCCGCCGCTCGTCGCCGGTGTCCGGGACGGTGAGCACGGCACCGCCCAGCGGGGCCACGGACTTCGCGCCGGGCCTCGGCACGGGGATCCGCGCGATGCCCCAGTGCAGGGACTTCTCCGTGTTCAGGGTCTCGACCTGCCACGGGCCGTTGATCATCATCGCCGCGTTGCCCGCCATGAACTGGTCGTTGACGTCGGCCTGGGTCCAGCCCACCGTCGACTTCGACAGCGAGCCGTCCTTCAGCAGGCCCTTCCAGTAGTCCAGCGCCTCGACGACCCTCGGCCCGTCGAGGCGGGTCTCGTCGCCGCCGTTGGACCACATGAACGGCGTGAACTGGAAGACGCCGTCCTCGGCGCCGCCCGCGCTGAGCGCGAGGCCGTAGCGCTTGCCCCGGGTCAGCTTGCGCGCGGTCTCGCGCAGCTCCGCCCAGGTGGTGGGCACCTTCAGGCCCGCCTGGTGGAGGAGGTCCTTGTTGTAGAAGAGCGCGAGGGTGTTCACCGACCGGGCGGCTCCGTAGTAGGTCCCTTTGTAGGAGCCGAAGTTGACGATGCCGCGCGGTACGCCGTCGGTGTCCAGGCCGAGCGTCCTGAGGTCGGTCAGCCCGCCGGCCTCGGCGAACACCGGCATCTCCGAGGCGTCGAACTGCACGATGTCCGGCAGCGACTTCGAGGAGGCCATGCGCAGTGCCTTGGTCATCACCTGGGCCGCCGGAACGCTCTGCTGCTCGACGGTGACGCCGAGCCGTTCGCCGCACCGGGCCATCGCCTCGGCGTCCCAGCGGTGGTACGTCTCGTCGGTCGAGGAGTTCAGCACGGTGTAGACGGAGCCGTCGCGCTGCCGGCCGCAGCCGGTCAGCGCCGCCCCGGCGAGCAGGGCGCAGACGACGGCCAGAGGTATCACGGCCCTGCGGGAGCGTCTATTGAAGCGCTTCGACATGTGCGGCCCTTGCTGTCGTACCGTCCGGCAGCGGTGCCGGACGCCTTTGTTTATGGTGATGACTAATACGCCATGCACGGGCCGTCGCGCCAGACCCGGGCACACCCCCGTTCACCCGCGCCTTCGGTGACGAGCTCCGGGAAATCCGTAATCGCCCCTGTTCAGACGGGATTTATCGGTGCCGGAACCTGCCCGGCGGGGAGGTGTTCTGTGTACGATCGCATCGCCGGGCGGCGCCTTCGCGCCCTACTCGAACCACTCCAGCTCCCCCGAGGAAGAACATGAAGTTCACCAACGGCTTCTGGCGCGTCCGCGACGGCGTGCAGATCTCGTACGCGGTACAGCCGCGTGATGTACGTCTGTCATCGAAGCGCTTCACCGCCTATGCGGCCGTACAGAACGTGGCGCGGAGAGGGGACACGCTCAACGCGCCGCTGCTCACGGTCGACTGCTTCTCGCCCGCCGAGGGCGTCATCGGCGTGCGGGTCACCCACCACGCCGGAAAGCGCCGTCCCGGCCCGGACTTCGCCCTGGGCGAGGAGCCGGACGGCGCGGGCACGGTGCGCCGGGACGGCACGGTCACGGAGCTGGCCAGCGGACCGCTGACCCTCCGTCTGGACGAGGCGGCCCCGTGGGCCCTGGCGTTCCTCGGCGCGGACGGCCGGGAGCTGACCCGGGCGGGCGCCAAGGGCACCGCCTTCGCCACCACCGACGACGGCACCCACCACGTCCTGGCCCAGCTCGCCCTCGGGGTGGGCGAGCAGGTCTACGGCCTCGGCGAGCGCTTCACGCCGTTCGTGAAGAACGGCCAGGTGGTGGACATCTGGCAGGCGGACGGCGGCACCAGCAGCGAACAGGCCTACAAGAACATCCCGTTCTACCTGTCCTCGCGCGGCTACGGCGTGTTCGTCAACCACCCCGGCAGGGTCTCGTTCGAGGTCGGCTCGGAGTCCGTCGGCCAGGTGCAGTTCAGCGTCGAGGACCAGAGCATCGAGTACTACGTGATCGCCGGTCCCACCCCGAAGGAGGTGCTGGCCCGCTACACCGCCCTGACCGGCCGCCCGGCGCTGCCGCCGGCCTGGTCCTTCGGCCTGTGGCTGACCACGTCGTTCACCACCGACTACGACGAGGCGACCGTGATGTCCTTCGTCGACGGCATGGCCGAGCGCGGCATCCCGCTGTCGGTCTTCCACTTCGACTGCTTCTGGATGCGCGAGTACCAGTGGTGCGACTTCCAGTGGGACCCGGCCGTCTTCCCCGATCCGGAAGGCATGCTGGCCCGGCTGAAGGACAAGGGCCTGCGGGTCAGCGCGTGGATCAATCCGTACATCGCGCAGAAGTCCCCGCTCTTCGAGGAGGCGGCGGCCCTGGGCCACCTGGTGCGCCGGCCGGACGGCGACGTCTGGCAGTGGGACCTGTGGCAGGCCGGCATGGGCCTGGTCGACTTCACCAGCCCCGACGCCCGCGCCTGGTTCCAGGCCAAGCTGAAGGCGCTGCTCGACCAGGGCGTGGACTGCTTCAAGACGGACTTCGGCGAGCGCGTTCCCACCGACGTCGTCTGGCACGACGGCTCCGACCCGGAGCGGATGCACAACTACTACACCCACCTGTACAACCGGACCGTCTTCGAACTCCTGCTGAAGGAGCGGGGCGAGGGCGAGGCCGTCCTCTTCGCCCGCTCGGCGACCGCGGGCGGGCAGCAGTACCCGGTGCACTGGGGCGGCGACTGCTGGGCGTCCTTCGAGGCCATGGCGGAGTCCCTGCGCGGCGGGCTGTCCCTGTCGCTGAGCGGCTTCGGCTTCTGGAGCCACGACATCGGCGGCTTCGAGGGCACCCCCGACCCGTCGGTGTTCAAGCGCTGGCTCGCCTTCGGCCTGCTCTCCTCGCACAGCCGCCTGCACGGCTCCACGTCGTACCGGGTGCCGTGGAACTTCGGCGAGGAGGCCGTGGCGGTCGCCCGGCGGTTCACGCTGCTCAAGCACCGCCTGATGCCGTATCTGTACGGTGCCGCGGCCGAGGCCCACCGCACCGGCGTGCCGGTGATGCGCCCGATGCTGCTGGAGTTCCCGCACGACCCGGCGTGCCGCCCGCTGGACCGCCAGTACATGCTGGGCCCCGATCTGCTGGTCGCCCCGGTGTTCACGGAGGACGGCGAGGTGGAGGTCTATCTGCCCGAGGGCACCTGGACGCACCTGCTGTCCGGCGAGCGGGTCACCGGCCCGGCCTGGCGCACCGAGCGGCACGACTACGACAGCCTGCCGCTGTACGTCCGCGAGGGCGCCGTCCTGCCGCTGGCCGCCGACGACAGCCGTCCCGACGGCGACTGGCTGGACACCCCCACCCTGCTCGTCCACCCCACGGCCCGGCCGGACTACACCGCCGAGGTCACGGTCCCCGACCTGTCGGGCACCCCCGCCGCCGGCTTCACCGTCCGCCGCGACGGCACCGGGCTGCGGGTCACCGCGCGCGGCACCGACCGCCCGTTCACCGTGCGCGTCGCGGGCGGTGGCGCGAGCGCCACCGGCACGGGCGAGGTGGTCGTCGGCCTGGACTGAGCGGCCGGCCGCGAACTCCCCCGGAAATACCCGGGAAAGGGCACGCGCTGCCCGGCTAGTCTGGCGCGGCAGGCAGGCCGGGCAGCAGTACAGCAGCAGTACATGGGGGAGCGCGATGACCGCCGTCTCGAAGAACACCGCGCAGCACGTCACGGCACCCGTCGTCACCGACCGGCTGGTGCTGCGGCTGTTCACGCCCGCCGATGCCGAGGACCGGTACGCCTACCAGTGCCTGCCGGAGGTGGCGCGCTACCTGTACCGTCCGCCGCTCACCCGCGAGGGCTGCGCCGAGTCCATCGCGGCCCGGGCCCGGGGCACCGACTGGCGGACGGACGGTGACACGCTGCTGCTGGCCGTGTGCCGGAGGGAGGAGCCCGGTGTCGTCGGCGAGGTGGTCCTCACCCTCACCAGTGCGCACGCGCGGCAGGCCGAGATCGGCTGGGTCTTCGACCCCCGTCACGCGGGGCGGGGTTACGCCACCGAGGCGGCGGGCGCGCTGCTCTCGGTGGCCTTCGGGCAGTTGAACGCCCATCGGGTCTTCGCCCGGCTCGACACCCTCAACACGGCGTCGGCGCGGGTGTGCGAGCGTCTCGGGATGCGCCGCGAGGCCCATCTGGTCGAGAACGACCTGGACGGGGAGCGCTGGGGCAGTGAGTACGTCTACGCGGTGCTCGCCCGGGAGTGGACGAACTGAACCGCCCGGCCGGGCCGGGAGGCTCAGCCCGCCGCCGTGTCCGCGGCCAGCGCGTCGCGCAGCCAGGCGTCGGCCGCGCCGAGGGTGAGGCCGGGGATCAGTGTCCCCGCCAGGTGCCAGTAGCGCCGCATCACCGGGTGGTCCGCCGCGGCGAGGCGGGCCGCCAGTGCCCGGCGGAAGGCGGGGGTGTCCCGGGTGCCGGCGGCCCGTGCGTAGGCGGCGGCGTAGCAGTCCAGGGCCTCGCCCGGGCCCGGGGCGCGACCGGCCCGTAGGGCGGCCTCCACCAGTCGGTGGGCCTCGTGCAGGCCGTCGTAGAGCAGGTCCGGGTGTGTCTCGGTGACGGGCCGGTGATCGGCGAGGCAGTGGTCGGTGGCGGCCGTGGCCAGCGCGTGCACGCGGGCGAAGGCGAGGACCTCGTCGGGGGTGGGGTCGGCGGGTGGCCGGGGAACGGCCGCCTCGGTGATCGCGGAGCGGAGCCGGGCGGACAGCCGGATGGGCAGCAGCCGGCGCCAGTAGTGGACGATCGCGGAGGTGTCGGGCGGGACGCTGACCGCGCCGATCAGCTCCAGGCGCTCCGCCAACTGCCCTGGCTCGCTCTCCTGCAGCGCCCGCAGCGCGGCCTCCCGCCAGCGCAGGACGGCGAGTTGACCGCCGATGTCGTCCAACCGCCGTGCCACCACGGCTTCCAGGCCGCCGCCGTCGGGCTCCGGGCCGTCACCGGATTCCAGGACCCGCTTGATCTCGGGCACGGGGACGTCGAGGGCGCGCAGCGACCGGATGGTCCGCAGCCGGGCCAGGGCGTCCGGCCCGTAGCGCCGGTGGCCGCCGCTGCTGCGGGCCGCTTCGGGCAGCAGGCCCTGGTCGGAGTAGAAGCGGATGGTCTTGACCGTGGTGCGGGCCCGCGCGGCCAGGTCGCCGATGCTCAGGGTGCCGTCCGGTGACACAGGTTGAACCTCCCTCAGGGGGAGTTCCTACGTTACCCGCGACGACCTACTTGTCTGGAGGCGCTGATGTCTGCGTTTGTGCTGGTCTCCGGCCCGTTCACCGACGGGCGGATCTGGGACGCGGTGGTGGGCCCGCTGCGGCGGAAGGGTGCCGGGGCCTACCCGGTGACGCTGGACATGCGGCCGGAAGCCGACCTGGAGACGCAGGTCGGGGACGTGGTCCGGCTGATCGACTCCCTCGACGTGCCGCGGGTGGTGCTGGTCGGCCACGACTACGGCATCCATCCGGTGCTCGGCGCGGCCGACCTGCGCCCGGAGCGGGTGGCCCGCGTCGTGTACCTGGACGCGGGGCTGCCGCAGCACGGCGACCCGGCCCTGGCCCTCGTACCGGACCCCGAGGTGCACCAGCTGCTGGGGGCCGGCGGCGACCCGGGGCCCGTCCCGCCGCCCGGGCCGCGGGACTGGCAGCGCTGGGGCAGCACGGAGGGCCTTACGGCAGAGCAGCTGGAGTTCCTGAGCGCTCTGGCCGTCGCCCAGCCGCCCCGCACGCTGACCCAGCCGCTGCGGCTGACCGGCGCGGCGGCGGGCGTGCCGGTCAGCGCGGTGCTGTGCACGGCCGGGGGGACGACCATCGAGGGGATCCAGGAGCTGGTGCGCGTCGGCCCGCCGCAGCTGCGGAAGCTCGCCGACCCGCGGGTGGGCTTCTTCGAACTGGCCACCGGCCACTGGCCGATGCTGTCCGCGCCGCGGGAGCTGACCGAGGTGCTGTGCCGCGCCGCCGCGGACGAGGGTCACAGGCTGACCCCGCCCGAGGGCGAGCCCGGCTTCCTGCGCCCGTTCCTGCTGGACGTCCCGGAGCGGCCACGGGTGCGAAGCGGCCACGTGGACCTGCATCTGCCGGAACCGGGGGAAACCGACGCGCCCCGGCCGGCGGTGCTGTTCGTGCACGGCGGCCCGCTGTCGCCCGACCTCGTCCCGGCGCCCCGTGACTGGCCGTTCTACGTGGGTTACGCCCGCCTCGCGGCGAGCCTGGGCGCGGTGGGCGCCGTCGTGGAGCACCGCCTGCACGGCCTCACCGCCTACCCGCGCGCGGCGGACGACGTGACCGAGGCCGTCGCACTGCTGCGGGCCGATCCGCGCGTGGACCCGGAGCGGATCGCGCTGTGGTTCTTCTCGGGCGCCGGGCTGCTCGTCACCGACTGGCTCACCGGTCCGCCCGAGTGGCTGCGCTGCGTCGCCCTGACCTACCCCATCCTTGCCCCGCTGCCCGGCTGGGGGGCCGTCCCCCCGCGCTTCCGGCCGGCCGAGGCGCTCCGGGCCGGCGGAGCGGAGCCGCCCGCGCTCCTGCTCACCCGGGCGGGCCTGGAGACCCCGCAGATCGCCGCCACGGTGGAACGGTTCCTGGAGGCGGCGGCGGAGGCCGGGACCCCGGTGCAGATCATCGACGTACCGCACGGCGCCCACGGCTTCGAGCTGCACGGCCCGATGGACGAGTCCCGTGAGGCGGTCACCCGTGCCATGACCGCGGTGCTCTCCCACCTGGGGATCTGACGCGGAGCGCGCCCGCGGGACGGTCGTGATGTCGAAGTGGCGGACCGACCGAAGCGGAAACCTCTCGGGTTCCGGTCCGCCGGCCTGCGAGAAGGGCGGGCGGGTCGGGCCGGTCATCGCGAGTGTGACGCGGAGGGGTCAGGCGGTCGTGCGCCGGCCGCGGCGACCGCCGGGGTCGGTGATCCGGCCGGCGGCGGTCGCCGTCGCCGCGGTTCCGGTGCCGACCCCGGGCTCGTACGTCCGGTGCCAGGGCATGGTTCACACCGGTTCGGGCTGCGGTTCCGCTCGGGGCGCCGGCACGGGCTTCGGTTCCCACCGCGAGGTGGTCCGCAGATAGCCGTAGAGCACCGAGAGCATCGCCAGGATGACGAGCGGCCCGAACAGCCAGGGAAGGCGGGCCATCTCCAGGGGCAGGTAGCGGTACGCCAGCAGGAGCACCACGAAGACCGTCGTGCCGTGGGCGACCAGCCGGGTCCCGGACCGGTCCCAGCCCCGTGCCTGCGAGCGCAGCGCGGCCTCGATCGTGAGCGTGAACACCACGCCGGCGACGATGTCGGCGCCGTAGTGGTAGCCGAATCCCAGGGTCGCGGCGAGCGTGGCGACCAGCCAGAACGCGCCCCCGTACCGCAGCAGACGCGGGCCCTTGCGGGAGTGGATGAAAATGGCGGTGGCCCAGGCCGTGTGCAGGCTGGGCATGCAGTTGCGGGGGGTGATCCCGTCGTACAGCATCGGGTGCGGTGTGGTGACCGGCGTCGGTGTGTGGGGCCAGAGGTTGGCCGCCGCCCATTCCAGACCGCCGGTGCCGGAGGCGCCCGGGCCGTAGGCGAAGATCGGTCCGACCACGGGGAAGATCATGTAGATGCCCGGGCCGAGGAGGCCGATCACCAGGAAGGTGCGCACCAGGTGGTGACGCGGGAAGCGACGCTCGCTCGCCACGTTGCGCAACTGGTACAGGGCGACGACGACCGCGGCCACCGCGAGCTGCGCGTAGACGTAGTCGAGCAGGTGCGTGCCGACCGGGCCGCTGGCGTTCACCAAGCGGCCGACCAGCCACGAAGGGTTGCCGAGCGCGTGGTCGGCGGTCGCCACGTACTGGTCGAGCACGGTCGGCCGGCTCTTCGACGTGATGAGCAGCCAGGTGTCACCGGTCTTGCGGCCGGCCATGAGCAGCAGTCCCAGTCCGACGCCCTTCAGCAGGAGGGCACGCTCCTGTCCCGTGCGGCGCGTGACGGCGACGACCGCCGCGCCCAGGAGCACCCACAGCGCGCCGTTGCCGAAGGGGTGGCCCTCGTCCAGGTCGTAGTGGTAGCCGGACGCCCATCGCACCAGCAGGAGGACGGCGTCGATGCCGACCGCGACACCGGCGGCGATGAGGCGCTGCCGCCAGGTGAGCACCACCGTCATCAGGCCCATGCTGGCGTACAGCAGGAATCCCGACTTGGGCGGGAATATCAGCTCCCGCGCCTCGGTGGTGAGCGGCCCCCGCAGACCGTAGTGCCGCGCGGTGATCTCCAGTGCGACGAGGAAACCGAGAGTCGTCACAGCCGCCGCGGCCCAGAGGATCACCCGTGGCCGGCGCCACGGGGCGACCTCGGTTCCGCCCTTTTTCTGGGTAGGTACCCGTGTTGGTATAGGTATCAATTCTCTGGCCGATTTGTTAGGTGTTGTTTATTTAGGTGATTTTCGCGCCGGATAGCACGGTTTTCTGGTGAATGACGAGCGTTGGGTGCGCTCGTCATAAGTTCGATCATGTTAGCCGAGGGGCGCGGCGGGGGTTCGCCTCTTACAGAGCCGTCTCCCGCATTTCCGCCAGGGTGATCTTCGCGCCTTCTGCCGTCGGCGGACGGCCGGCACCCTGCCCGCTTGTCCACGGCCGGCCTTCCGCCCCGGAACGCGCCCTTGACCTCAAGAGCACTTGAGGTACGAGAGTCCTGAGTCATGACACGTTTGCAGGACCTTCATCACCCTTCCGCCGGCACCACGCTGATGAGCGAGTGGCTCACGGGGACCGCCGAGCGGTCACGCGCGGCGGTCGACGCCCTGCTCCACGAGTGGGCTGCGGCACAGGCGCCCTCCGGGCGGCTGGCGCAGCACGTCTTCCTCTCCCTGGACGGCACCGGCCTCTTCTTCTACGCGCAGTGGACCAGCGACGACGACCACCTGGCCTGGGCCCGCGCCCGTCGCACCGAGGTCGTCAGCCGCGTCGACGCGCTGGTGCCCGGCATCGAGCGCCCCGGGCTGATCCGGACCCGCCTCGTGCGCAGCGTCGTCCACGACGAGAAGCGGCCGGCCGGTCTCTTCGCCGTGCACACGGTGGCGGCCGGCGACGTGGAGACCGCGACCGCCCCGGCGCCGGGCCTGCTCGCGGCGCACCTCCATGCGACGCCCGACGGCGAGCGGACCATCGTCGTCACGGAATGGGCCGACGTCGCCTCCCAGGAAGCCGCCGCGGGAGGCGACGCGGCCGTCCAGCGCTATACGCACGCCCACTCGCTCTTCGACGACCAGACCGGGCGCCGGCCCTGACCCGCCGGGTCAGCGCTCCTGCGTCCAGGCGAGCGTGATGCGCATCTCCCCGATCCGCCAGCCCGCCGGAGTCCGTACGGTGACGCAGGCCAGACGCAGCCCGGCGGTGCGGTGGGGCGGTTCACCGTCCCGGTAGAAGTACACGAGCTGTCCGGCGGTGACCTCCGCCCGGTCACCGTCCAGCCGCACCAGCACGTCCCCGTGGACATGCTGGGTACTCTCCCCCTCCACCCGACTCCGCCCGAGGTGAGCGGCCGGGGCGGAGGGGCGCCGCTTCCAGCGCCCTCGGCGCGCCGCCGAGTGCGAGGCCGGGGCGGAGGGTGTTGCCTGCGCCGACGTGCGTCAGGGGTCCGTCGGGGAGTCGGCGGAGCCTAGGCGGTACAGGTGAGGGCGTCGGGGAGCAGGGCGAAGGTTCGCTCGATGAGGTCCGTCAGGCCGTCGCGGCCCCCCTGGCCGCCCTGAGCCGTCCAGCGCAGGCACGCCGTGCGCCAGGAGGCGACGAAGATCTCCACGGTGAGCCGGAGGCACGGCTCGTCCACACCGGTGCCGGAGCGGCCGGCCAGCGTCTCGACCATGGCCCGGGTGGTGTCCTGGCAGTACCCCAGGCTGTGCGACTGCAGTACGGGAACGGACTCCGACAGCTCGCGGGTGGCCAGGAAGCGGCGCTCCCAGTCCGGGTCCATGTCCTCCAGGGTGGCGTTCAGGGCCACTCGGAGCGCTTCGAGGAGCGGGCCGTCCAGCTTCGCGACGGCCACGCGGTCCAGATACGCCGACCACAGGTCGCTGTCGGCGGCGAGCGCGACGTCCTCCTTGGACCGGTAGTTCCGGAAGAAGGTGCGCTTGGACACCTCCACCGCGTCGCACAGGTCGTCGAGCGTGGTGGCGTCATAGCCGTGTTCGGTGAACAGGCGGAGCGCGGTCTCGGCCAGGGCGCGGCGCGTGCGCAGCTTCTTCCGTTCCCGTAGCGGCAGTTCACGCAGATCGTCACTCACGTTATGAGCCTACCACCCGGACGCGGTTGCCCTTTGACAGCTAATGCCACTCAGTGGCACTGTCACCCAAGTGGCCATCCGGCGCCACCTCTTGCCGTCTCCTGAAGGAGCACTCCCTCGTGACTTCCGTTTCCGCGGGCCGCTCACGTCCGGCGATCACGCTGGCCGTGGTCTTACTGGCCTTCGCCACCGTGCCGATGTCCATCTCCGGAGCGGCGGTCGCGCTGCCCGGCATCGGCGAGGACCTGCACACCGCGGGCGCGCCCCTGCAATGGGTCATGAACGCCTACAACCTGACGTTCGCCTCGTTCATGCTGGTCGCCGGGTCCGCGGCCGACCTGGTCGGGCGCCGGCGGGCCTTCGCGACGGGGTCGGTGGTGTTCGCCGTCGGTTCGCTGGCCGCGGCGGTGGCACCCGGTGTCGTCCTGCTGGACCTCGCCCGTGCCCTGTCGGGCATCGGCGCGGCGGGGGTGTTCGCCAGCGGTGGCGCGATCCTGGCCACGGCCTTCGACGGAGCCGCCCGCACCCGTGCCTTCGCGGCCCTCGGCAGTGCCGCCGGTGTCGGGCTGGCGGTGGGACCGACCCTGTCGGGGTGGCTGGTCGGCACGCTCGGGTGGCGTGCCACGTTCGGTCTGCACGCGGCCTTGCTCGCCGTCGCGTTGACCGGCATCGGCTTCGTCGCCGAGTCCCGCGCCCCACGGCGTCCCCGGCTGGACGCGACCGGCGCGCTGGTGTTCGTCGCGGGCCTCGGCCTGCTCGTCCTGGGCGCGGTCCAGGGTCCGCAATGGGGCTGGGCGAGCCCCGGTGTGGCGGCTCTGCTCGCCGTCGGCGCGGGTCTGCTGGTGCTGTTCGTCGTGCTGCAGTCGCGTTCGGCGGCCCCGGTCCTCGATCTGACGCTGGTGCGTAACCGGCGGTTCTTCGCGTTGTGCATGGTGCCCGTGGTGTCCACGTTCGGCTTCGTGACGCTGCTGACGTACCTGCCCACCTATCTCGTGGGGGCGAGCGGCTTCTCCGCCCAACGAGCCGGAACGGTCCTGCTGTTGATGACCGCGCCGGTGCTGCTGGCCCCGCCGCTGTCCGGGGGCCTGGTCAACCGGGGCGTGTCCCCCCGTACGCTGATCACGGCGTCCCTGCTGATGTTCGCCGGCGGAAACGCGTGGCTCACCGTGATCGGCCCCGGTGGTTCCGTCGCCGCGATCGCCGGTCCGCTGCTGATGACCGGGCTGGGCGCCGGAGTGTCGTTCGGCGTGGGCGACGGTGCGGCGATGAGCCTCGTCGAGCCCGAACAGGCCGGGATGGCCACCGGGTTCCTCAACACCATGCGCATCGGCAGCGAGGCCATCGTCATCGCCGTGTACGGCGCGGTCCTGGTCAGTCTCATCGACACCCGTGTCGGATCACGGGAACTGGCCGCGAAGGTCGCCGCGGGCGACCTGTCCGGGGGCCGCCCGGCCGTGCTGGCCGACGGCTTCACCCACGCCCTGCACCTCGCCCTGTACGGAACGGCCGCGGTGTGCGCGATCGGCGCGGTGGCCATCTTCGCCGCGCTGGCCCCGCCCCGCCGGAACACCACCGCGACCCCGCTCGCTCCCGAGCACACCCCGCAGCCTTCGAAGGCGGTCTGACCGGCCCCCGCGGAGGCGTCGCCGGGATCGGCCCGCACCGGACCAAGGCCCTTCGGCCCGGTGCGGGCCGCTCCGCGTCACGCCGGGGCCGGGCGGATCGGCGGGAGTGCGCGCTCGTGTCGGTGGTGGCCACGGGGCCACTCTTCACCTGCGGAGGAGGCTCGGGAAGCGGCACCCCGGGTCGGAAGCGGCGCGCGGGATCCGCCGCCGACCGGTTCTCCGCGCGCCGAAGACACGGCCGGCGGGTGCCCGGCCTCGGTTCCGGGGACGGCGCCTCGAACCGCCTTGAGCGCCTGCCCGCACACGACCTGACGGGCGGCAGAAGGCCGTGCCGGACGGCGTGCCCCCGGGCGGCGGCCAGGGGTTACGACGGCATCGCCGCCGACTGTTCCCGTACCGCGACCACCGTCTGGTGGTGGCGGGGCGTCTCGATCTCGTCCAGCAGGGCGAGCGCGAAGTCCGCGTAGGTGATCCGGCACGCCGGGTCACCATGGTCGGCGATCCGGTACCGGCCGGTGCGCGCGCCGTCGTGGTCGAAGTCGCCCGCGGGTGCCACGTAGGCCCAGTCGAGGTCGCAAGCGCGCAGTTCGTCGAGGCCCGCCGCGTGGCCCAGGGAGAACGGGCGGTACTCGCCCGGAAAGCCGGGCTCGTCCATCAGGGGCACGCCCGACGTCCCGGGCAGGACGGAGGCGATGCCGACCACGACCAGCCGGCGCACCTCGGCCCGGGCCAGGCCCGCGGCCAGGGCGCGGGCCGAGGCGGTGAAGAAGTCGTACGGCGGGACGGACAGGTCCACGGCGGCGCTGAGGGCGGCATCGTGCCCGGCCGCCACGTGGGCGACGCCGCTCGCGTCGGTGACGTCGCCCGCCACCAGCCGTACGTCGGCGAGGTCGCTGTGGCGCTCGGGGTCGCGCACCACGGCGGTGACCCGGTGGCCGCGCCGCCGTGCCTCGGCGACGACCTGCCGCCCGGCCCGGCCGCCCGCGCCGAAGACCACGATGTTCATGAGGAACCGCCTCTCACCAGGGCCGGGTCCCGTGCGCCCGGTCGGTGCGCCGACGCTAGCAACGGCCTTGGTTACCAAGGGGATACCGGTGTTCGCGGCTATCGTGACGGCATGAGGGAACCGCTGCCCGCCGACATGTTCGACAAACTGTGCCCTTCGTCGCTCAGCCCGATCCGGTTCGGCGACAAGTGGGCGGGGCTCGTCATCCGCTGCCTGGAGCACGGACCGCGCCGCTTCTCGGAGTTGCGCGTGCCGCTCAGGCGCGTCACGCCCAAGGTCCTCACCCGGTCGCTGCGATCCCTGGAGCGGGACGGTCTGATCAAGCGCACCGTCTACGCACAGGGCACTCCGCATGTGGAATACGAGCTGACCCCCCTGGGCCGTAGCCTGCTCGGAGTGATTGCGGTCGCCTGCGCCTGGGCCGAGCGGCACTGGGAGGAACTCGTCGAGGCCCGCGAGTCCTACGACGACGCCACCCGCCTCGGCCACACCGGCTGACCTGCTCTTTGCCCGGCCCGCTGAACCCGCCCCCGCCGATAGGCTGCCTGATCATGATGCGCGCCTGGTACCTGCCCGTCCTGTTCACCGGCTGCGGCTCGCTCGTCGCGGCCGTGCGGGCCGTGGACGGGTCCGTCGGACCGGCCGTCGCGGTGTGGCTGGTGTTCGCGCTGCTCGCGGTGGTGCACTCCCCGCTGGTGTTCCCGCGGCCGGTCGGTGCGGTGCGGGCGCGGGAGCTCGGCGCGGTCGACGGCCGGCCGATCGTCTACTGGCGGGCGGGGTGCAAGTACTGCCTGCGCCTGCGCTTCCGGCTGGGCCGGGACGCCCGTCGGCTGCACTGGGTCGACATCTGGCGTGACCCGGCCGGCGCGGCGGCGGTGCGCGCGGTCAACGGCGGCGCCGAGACCGTGCCGACCGTGGTGGTGGCGGGCATGCCGTACGTCAATCCCGACCCACGGTGGGTGCGCGCCCAGCTCTGATCGGCCTGGGACGTGTCCGGGAGCAGCCGTCCGGCCGCCGGCCCTCACAGGCTCAGGGTGATCGCGGCGCCGATGCCGCCCAGTCCGAGGGCGACGCCGGCTTCGGGCCAGCCGCCGGTGCGCCAGGGGAAGAAGCGGTCGAGGGCCAGTCGGCCCGGGCCGGTCGCGGCCACGGCCAGCGCGACGACGGCGATGCCCACGTTGTACTCGACGCCGCCGTCCGTTTCCCACAGGCCGTGCGCCGCGGTCACCGTCGCCATCGCGTTGATCATCACTCCGATCAGCGCGGCGGCCGCGAGCGGGGTGAAGAGTCCGACGGCCAGGCCGAGGCCGCCGAGGAACTCGGAGAGGCCGGCGATCACCGCGAACAGCTTCCCCGGGTGATAGCCGAGGCCGGCGAATCCCTTGCCGGTGGCGGTCAGCCCCGGCCCGCCGAACAGGCCGAACAGTTTCTGGGCGCCGTGGCCCGCCATGATGAGCCCGAAGGTCAGTCTGAGGAGGAGGAGCCCCCAGTCACCGGCGGTCACCCCGGGTGTGAGGGTCCGCCGTGCGGCCGGTCGGGGGCCGGCCGAGGACCGGCCCGTGTCGCGCTTGGTCATGTGAGTGCTCCAGTACGGACGCACGTACAAAGAGTTGTCGCATGCCGGCCCGGTCAGGCACCGGCTCCGGCTCACCGGTCGGCGGCGTACGGCCCGCGCCGAGGTCGCGGGGTATGGGCCGCCCTTAACGATCCTACGCAAGAAAGCGGGAACCGCCCCCGGGCGGAATTGCCCCGGGAGAACAGGCCATCGTCATGATGGTGATCCTGTTTGTTCTATACGGCACATAGTCCGATCACTCGCGATCAACGCACTTGTCCTTTCGGCAGGTTGTCCGATCATCCGCATGATGCCTGCCGAGGGAACGCGCCTCACCTCTGTCAGTGATCTTCGCCGTCATCGGTCTGTGTCCGGGCGTGGACCGCGTACCTTTTGCCGGGTGATCGCAGTCCATTTCCCCGGGGCAGCAGCCCATCAGCCCGGTTCGGGCGCGGAATTCTTCGGACGGTATCCGGAACTCGTCTGCCGCGACCGGCGGGAAAGGCACGGCTGTCACCGCCATCCCGCTCAGGCCCTCGACCGGGTACGACGACTCCTCGCCGAGCGGGTCCGCTGATCGGATCCGCCCGGCGCGAGCCCGTCGGCCCGACTCCGCCCGGCCCGCCCCCGCCGTCCCGTGTCCCCCGCCCCTCTCCCCGTCTGGACGACGCCATGTCCCTGCCGCGTACCGGTCCGCCCTCGCCCGCCGCCCCCGCCATGCCCAGACCCCGGCGCCGCCGCCCCGGTGCCGTGCTCGTCGTCGAGTCCGTGGCCGTCTTCATGGTCATGCTCGACAACCTCGCGATGAACAACGCGCTGCCGGACATCGGCAGGGACCTGACCGTGGGCGTCGGCGGCCTGGAGTGGGTCGTGGCCTCGTACACGCTGGTCCTGGCGGCCTTCCTGCTGCCCGGCAGCATCGTCGGGGAGCGGCTCGGACGGCGCCGGCTGTTCCTCGCCGGGCTGGCCGCGTTCACCCTGGGATCGGCGCTCGGGGCGACGGCGGACAGCTGGGCGACGCTCGTCACCGGACGGATCGTCCAGGGCGTGGGAGGCGCGGCGCTGCTGCCGTCCAGCGCGGCGCTGCTGCGGCAGGTCTTCCCCGAGGACGCCACCAGGGCCAGGGCGCTGGGGCTGCGCGGCGCCGCGTCCGGCCTGGGGCTCGCCCTGGGCCCGGTGATCGGCGGTCCGCTCGTGGAACGGTTCGGCTGGCACAGCGTGCTGTTCATCAATGTGCCGATCGGCGTGTGCCTGCTGCTGTTCGGCGCGTTCTTCCTGCCGTACGCGCCGCCGTGCCGCAGCCGTCCCTGGGACCTGCCCGGACAGGCGCTGGCGGCCGTCGGGGTCGGCGGACTGATCTTCGCGCTGATCCAGGGGCCGTCGGAAGGCTGGACCGACCCGGCCGTCCTCGCCGGGTTCACCGCGGCCGGGGTGGCGCTGCCCGCCCTGCTGGCCGTGGAGGCGCGCGCCGAAGAGCCGATGATCGACCTGTCCTTCTTCCGCGACCGGCTCTGCGCGGTGGCCGCGCTGGCCGGTTTCTCCACGAGTCTGGCCCTGTTCGGAGCGATCTTCTTCCTGTCGCTGTATCTGCAGTACATCCTCGGCTGGTCGCCGGCCGGGGCCGGTCTCGTCTTCCTGCTGGCGTCCGCGTTCATCGTGGTCACGGGCCCCGTCGCGGGCCGGCTGTCCGTGCGCTGGAGCGCTTTCCGGCCGCTGCTGATCGGCGTCACGCTGTGCCCGCTGGTGCTGGCGGGACTCGCCTCGTACGGGGAGCACGCGCGCTACCTCGAGTACTGCTGGGTGCTGCCGGTCATCGGTGTGTGCGTGAGCCTGACCTTCGTACCGGTCAACGTCATCGTCGTGCAGCGGGTCCGCGGCCGACGGGCCGGCATGGCCACCGCGATCGCCGAGACGCTGCGCGAACTCGGCGGTGTGACCGGCGTGGCGGCGCTCGGGGCGGTGCTCAACTCCCGGATGCGGGCCTCGTTCCTGCGCCAGGCGGAGGCCGTCCTCCCGGCGGACCAGGCGCACGCGCTGGCCGACCGTGCCCTGGCCCACGGGCCGGCGGCGGCACTCGCCGGCCCGGGCGCCGGCGCGGTACGCCGCTGGTTCCACACCGCGTTCCTCGACGGCCTGCACGCGGCGCTGTACACGGGGGCCGTGGGCACGGCCGTGGTGGCGGTGTGCACCTACCTGATGGTCCGCACGCCGGCCGCGGCGCCGGCCGACGAGCCGGGCGGGCTGGTGCGGCCGACGGCGTAGCCCGCGCGGGCACGGGACCGGGCGCTGCCGCAGGATGGAGAGCGGGAGGCAGTTGTGGAGCGCGGCCCGGATGTGACCCTGTGCGACCTGTGGCCCCGGTTGCCCGCCGGGGCCCGCTCGGAGCTGCCGCGCCGCGCCGCCGAGGCCGACTGGTGGGTTCTCGACGCGCTGCCGAGCCGCTGGGAGGCGCTGCGTCCGCTGGTCTTCCCGGCGGTGGACTACCAGCGGTTCGGCGAACTGGCGGCGGGCGTGCTGCGGTGCGCGCTCCTTGCCTGCCGGCGCCGGGCCGGGACCGCCGGCGAGCTGTGCCGGGCGCTGGACGACCACCGCGAGCCGCTGCTCCTGGACCCCGCGCAGCCGCTGTCCGACCCCGCGCTGCTGCGGATGGCCCGCCCGGACGCGCTGGTGGCCGGGGGCAGGCCCTGGTTCGTGGAGCTGAACGCCGGTCCCAACATCTACGGTGTCCCGGGCCTGGAGCGGCGCGGTGCGGCGTTCGCCCACGGCTGGCCGGACGGCCACGACCGGCCGGACGGCGTCCCGGCCGAGCCGCCGTCGACCCTGCGCGCCAGGGCGGTGGCCCTCGCCGCGGCGGTGCCGGACGGCGGGCGCCGCCGGGTGCTGGTGCCGACCTGGCGGGCGACCTCGGGCATCGCGGCGAAGCTGGGCGGCGCCGGTGCGCTGCGCCGCTATCTGCGGCCCGCCGTGGAGGCCGCGGAGGCGGTGGGGCTGGAGGTGACGGTCGCGGATCTGTCCGAGGTGCGCGGTGGCGCCGACGGGCTGTGGGTGGGCGGGGACCGCGTCGATGTGGTCTTCAACCAGTTCGTCGGTTCCGTGGTGGCGGACCGGGCGGCCCTCGGTGTGCTGCGCGAGGCGGTACGGGCCCTAAGTGTGCGGTTGTTCGTGCCGGAAGCGGCGTGTCTGCTCAGCGCCAAGCAGGTGCTGGCCTGGATGCACGAGGATCTGGACCTGTACGCGCCCGCTGACCGGGCGCTGGTCCTGGGGCATGTGCCGTGGACGGCGTGGCTGGGTCCCGGGCAGTCCGCCGAGCGGCGCCGGCACGTCCTGGCGCGCGCCGCGCGGGAGCGGGCCGCTCTCGTCGTCAAACCCTCGCGCGGCCACGGCGGTACGGGCTTCGTCGCCGGTGCCCAGGTCGCCGACGGGGACTGGGGCGAGCTGCTGGCGCGGCGGTCCCGCGAGGAGACGCTGGTGCTCCAGCGCCGGGTCGTGCCGGACACCACGTGGATGCACTTCCGGAGCCTCGACGGCGCGCGGACGACGGCCCGGGTGCCGTTCGTCCTCTCCCCGTTCCTGCTGGACGGGACCGCCGCGGGCGCCTACGTCCGTCACGCGAGCCCCGGGACGGACGTAGGCGCACCGGTGAACACCGGGGCGGGAGCGGTCTCGAACACGGTGCTGCTGCTCCCGGCCCGCCCCCGTCGGTGACCGGGATCTTGCTCATCCGTCCCTTCTCCCGGCATAGTGAGTTTGAAATTCCAACTCACAGGGAGGGTGCCGGGATGCGCGAGTCACATGCCACGGAGGGAGCCGGGCGGCCGAAACTGCCCGCGAAGCTCGCCGGCCATCCGTCCGTCCGGGCCGTCCTCGCGCGCCGGGACGCCGCAGCGGCGGACGGGCCCCCGCCGGTGATCGACGCGGAGTGGCTGCGGGAGCTGTGTCTCGCCGCCGGTGCCGACGACGCCGCGGCGGTGAGCCTCGGCCACCCGGACCTCGCCGGGGAACGCGAGCACGCGCTGACCGCCCTGCCCGGCACCCGCACTCTCGTCTCGCTCGTGGTCCGGATGAACCGCGACAACTACCGCTCGCCCGCCCGCAGCGTGGCGAACCAGGAGTTCCACCAGGCCGACGAGCAGATCAACCACGCCGCCCGGGCGGTCACCCGGGCCCTGCAGGACGCCGGCTACCGCGCGCTGAACCCGTCGGCCGGCTTCCCGCAGGAGATGGAGCGGTTCCCGGGCCGCCTCTGGGTGGTGGCGCACAAGACGGTCGCCGTGGCGGCGGGCCTCGGTGTGATGGGGCTGCACCGCAACGTCATCCACCCGAAGTTCGGCACCTTTGTCCTGCTGGCCACCGTGCTGGTGGACGCGGAGGTGAGCGCGTACGGGCAGCCGCTGGACTACAACCCCTGCATCGACTGCAAGTTGTGCGTCGCCGCCTGCCCCATAGGCGCCCTCACGAAGGACGGCGACTTCGACTTCCTGGCCTGCGCGACGCACAACTACCGGGAGTTCATGAGCGGGTTCACCGACTGGGTGCAGACGGTGGCGGACAGCGCGGACGCCGCCGACTTCCGCTCCCGCGTCACCGATCCCGAGAACGCCTCGATGTGGCAGAGCCTGGCGTTCAAGCCGAACTACAAGTCCGGCTACTGCGTGGCGGTCTGCCCCGCCGGGGAGGACGTCCTCGGCCCCTACCTCGACGACCGCAAGCGGTTCATGGACACGGTGCTGCGCCCGCTCCAGGACAAGATCGAGACCCTGTACGTCCTGCCGGACTCCGACGCTCAGCGGTACGCGGAGCGCCGCTTCCCTCACAAGCCCGTCAAGGAGGTCAGCGGCGGCTGGCGGCCCCGGTCGCGGGAGTCCTGAGGACGCCTCACGGACCCTCCGGCCGGACGGTCCCCCTCACCAAGCCTCCCGGTCGAGCGCCGCCCCGACCCGCGCCGCGGTGTCGCGCAGCCAGATGTGGGCGGCGTCGTGGGTGTGCACCGGGTGCCACCACAGGGCCTCGCGCAACGGCACCGGCTCGTACGGCGGCTCCACCACCCGGACGGCGGCGATCGGGGACAGCAGCCGGGCGAGGCGGGCCTGCACCAGGGCGATACGCCGGGTGCCGGCCACCAGCAGCGGCAGCAGCTGGAAGCTGTCGACGGAGACCTCGGGCCGCGGCTCGATGCCGAGCATGCCGAGCTGCCGCACCGCCGGTGTGTCGTAGGTGCGCTGGTACGTCACCCAGGGCAGCCGGGCCAGGTCACGCCGGGTGAGCCGGTCGCCGATGCCCGGGTGGTCGTCGGCGACGAGGAACACCCAGCGGTCGTCGTAGAGGTCGGTGGCCGGGAAGCCGCTGATGACGCCGTGCGGCATGAGCATGCCGTCGGTGGCGCTCAGCAGCGTGGCGGTGCCGTCCACCACGGTCGGCGGGGTGTGGGTGAAGCACAGCCGGATGCCGGGTGCCTCCTCGTGCACCACGCGGGCCAGCGCGGTGCCGAAGACGGCCACGGCGTAATCGGAGGCCACCAGCTTGAACTCGCGTTCCTCCGTGGCCGGGTCGAAGTCGGCCTGACTGGCGAAGAGGCGTTCGAGCACGTCGTAGGCGGTGGCGGTGCGGTCGAGCAGAACCTGGCCGAGGGCGGTCAGCTCGTAGTGGCCGCCCACCCGGGCCAGCAGCTCGTCGTCGAAGTGGCGGCGCAGCCGGGCGAGGGCGGCGCTCATCGCGGGCTGGCTGAGACCGATCCGCTGCCCGGCGCGGGTGACGTTGCGCTCCTCCAGGAGGGCGCGCAGGGCGACGACGAGGTTGAGGTCCAGGCTGGCCAGGTTCATGGGGCGTCCTCTTGCGGCCGGCGGGCGGCCGGTATCGGCACGGTGGATGCCTTTCATCCACGGAATCTATTTCCCTGATCGCGGGTGACGGGTCCAGATTAGTCACACCGCAATCAGGAGGACATGTCCGTGAAACCTGAACCCGGGTCCGCGCTCTTCGCCGGACCGTTCGCCCTCGCGACGCTCTCGGCCCCGGACGGGCCCGCCTTCCCCGCCCTCGTGACCGCCGACGCCCAGGTGATCGATCTCCAAGCCGCCTTCGGCGACGATCGGTTGACCACACGTGATCTGCTGGACTCGTGGGAGTCGGCGCTGCCGAGACTGCGGGCGCTGGCCGACTGCGGCGAGCCGGTGCGCGGGCCGCTGGACGGGTTCCGGGTGCACGCCCCGGTCGAGCCGCGCCAGGTGTTCCAGTCGGGGGCGAACTACCGGCAGCACGTGATCGACCTGCACGTGGCACACCGGGCCCCCGGAGACGACCGGTCCGAGGAGGAGCGGCGCGCCGAGGCCGCCGAGATCATGGACCGCCGTGCGGCGCAGGACCTGCCGTACGTGTTCATCGGACTGCCGAGCGCGCTCACCGGCCCGTACGACGACGTGGTGCTGCCCGCCTGGGCCGAGCAGCCGGACTGGGAGCTGGAGTTGGCGGCCGTGATCGGCCGGCCCGCCCACCGGGTCTCGGTGGCCGAGGCGTCCGGGTGCGTGGCGGGGTACACGATCGCCAACGACCTGACCGACCGGGCAACCGTCTTCCGCCGGGACATGCCGCAGATCGGCACCGACTGGCTGCGCAGCAAGAACGCGCCCGGCTTCACCCCGCTCGGCCCGTGGATCGTGCCCACCGAGTCGGTCCCGCACCCCGGCGACCTGCGGGTGACGCTCACCCTCAACGGCGAGACCATGCAGGACGAGTCCACCCGGGACATGATCTTCGACGTGGCGCGCATGGTGTCGTACGCCTCGCAGACCGCCCGGCTCCTGCCCGGTGACCTGGTGCTCACCGGCAGCCCGGCCGGCAACGGCATGCACTGGGGGCGGCTGCTGCGCGACGGTGACGTGATGGAGGGGTCGATCACCGGACTCGGTACGCAGCGCACCCGCTGTGTGGCGGAGGCGTCGTGACACCGGACCGAGACGACCCCGAGGGAGCGATCGCCGCGGCCGCCAAGGAGTGCTCCAACTGGGGGCGTTGGGGCGCGGACGACGTGCTCGGCACGCTGAACTTCCTCGACGCGGCCAAACGGCGGGAGGGCGCGGCCCTGGTGCGGCGGGGCGTCAGCTTCTCGCTGGCGCAGTCCTTCGGCATGGACGGCCCGCAGAAGGGCTGGCGGCGGCGTACCAACCCGGTGCACACCATGCTGGACACCGGCACCGACGCCGCGCTCGGCACGCAGGGTTTCCCGCACGGGTTCGGCGGCGCGGACGACGTGATCGCGATGCCGTTGCAGTGCTCCACGCAGTGGGACGGGCTCGGGCACATCTTCGACCACGGCAGGGCGTGGAACGGCCGGGCGGCGGAGCGGGTCGTCACCTCCGACGGCGACCTGGTGACCGGTGTCGAGCACATGGCCGCGCGCGTCGCCGGGCGGGGTGTGCTCCTGGACGTGGGCCGGGTGATCGGGGGCGGCGGTGAGCTGCCCGACGGGTTCGCGATCACCGAGGAGCATCTGGCGGCCACCGCCGAGGCCCACGGGGTGCGCGTCGGCCGCGGGGACATCGTGACCGTACGCACCGGTCAGCTGGCCCGGGTGCGGCGCGACGGCTGGGGCGACTACGCGGGCGGGCCCGCGCCGGGGCTGTCGTTCACCACGGCAGGCTGGCTGCACCGCACGGAGATCGCCGCGATCGCCACCGACACCTGGGGGTTCGAGGTGCGGCCCAACGAGTTCGCGCACGCCTTCCAGCCCCTGCACCAGGTCGCCATCCCCCATATCGGCCTGCTCATCGGCGAGATGTGGGACCTGGAGGAGCTGGCCGAGGACTGCGCCGCCGACGGCGTGTACGACTTCTGGCTCACCGCCGCTCCCCTGCCCGTCACCGGCGCCGTCGGCTCCCCGGTCAATCCGGTCGCCGTCAAGTAACCAGCGCGACGAAGGAGTTACGCATATGAGTACAGCCCGCACGGTCCTGGTGATCGGCGGCGGGGCGGCCGGCAACGCCGTCACGGTCCTGCTGCGCCGGGCCGGCCTGCGCGTCGAGCTGGTGGAGGCCAAGGACGACTGGAACGCCACCGCCGGTAGCGGTATCACACTCCAGGGCAACGCCCTGCGGGTGCTGCGCGCGCTGGGCGTGTGGGAGCGGGTCGCGCAGGCCGGTTTCGCCTTCGACTCCGCCGGTCTCACCGCCCCGGACGGCACCGTCCTGCATGTCGCCCGGGACCTGCGCACCGGCGGTGACGATCTGCCCGCCACCGTCGGCATCGAGCGCCCCCGGCTCCAGCGGATCCTCATCGACGCGGTCCGCGCCTCGGGCGCCGACGTGCGCCTGGGTACCCGGGCCGAGGCGCTGGAGCAGGACGGCGACGGTGTGCGGGTCCGCTTCGGCGACGGCACCGAAGGCCGCTACGACCTGGTGATCGCCTCCGACGGCCTCGGCTCCGCCACCCGCGCCGCCATCGGCATCACCGACAAGCCGGAACCCACCGGCATGGCCGTCTGGCGCGTCGCCGCCCCGCGCCCGGCCGGCGTGGTCCGCACCGACCTCGCCTACGGCGGCCCGGCCTATATCGCCGGCTACTGCCCCACCGGCGACACCACCTTGTACGCGTACGTCGCCGAGGACAGCCGCGACCGCGCCTCCATACCGCCGGAGACGTACGCCGACGAGATGCGCCGGCTCGCCTCCGCCTACGGGGGCCACTGGACGGAGATCGTCCCGCACATCACCGACCCGGCCAAGGTCAACTACACGTGGTTCGACCGGCTGTTGGTAGAGGGCTCCTGGCACCGCGGCCGGGTGGTCCTCGCCGGTGACGCCGCGCACTGCTGCCCGCCGACCCTGGCGCAGGGGGCCGCGATGTCCCTGGAGGACGCCCTGGTGCTGGCCGAGCTGCTGACCGGTGCCGACGAGTGGGACGACGCGCTGCTCCGGGCGTACTACGAGCGCCGCGTCCCGCGGGTGCGCGCGGTGGTGGAGGCGTCCGTGCTGCTGGGCCGGTGGCAGCTCGACGGGGTCCGCGACGCGGACGTCCCCGGGCTGATGGGCCGCACCATGAGCCTGCTCCGGGAGGAGCCGTGAACCACCCCTCCCCGACGGTCGATGTGCACGCGCACCTCCTGCTGCCCGAGGCCGAGGCGCTGGTGGACGGCCTGCCGGGGCTGGCCGAGGCGCGGGCACTGGACGCCCGCCGCAACGGGCCCGCCGCCCTCGCCGTCAACGGTCCGATGGTGCGCGACCGCCTGCCGAAACTGACGGACACCGGTGCGCGGCTGGCCGCGATGGACGCCCAGGGCGTGGACGTCCAGCTGGTCAGCCCCTCCCCCTCGCACTACCACTACTGGACGGACGAGGACACGGCGGAGAAGCTGTACCGCCTCGTCAACGAGGCGACGGCGGCCCACTGTTCGGCCGCCCCGGACCGGCTGCGCGGACTCGGGCTCGTCCCGCTCCAGCATCCCCGGCAGGCGGTGCGGGCGCTGGACCACGCCCTGGCGCAGGGACTGGCCGGGGTGGAGATCTCCAGCCACGCCCCGGGCCGGGAGCTGTCCGATCCGGCGTACGAGCCGTTCTGGTCGCGCGCCGAGGACACCGGCGCGCTGCTCTTCCTGCACCCCTTCGGGTGCACGCTGGACGAGCGGCTGGACCGGTGGTACCTGTCCAACACGGTCGGCCAGCCCGCCGAGAACGCCGTCGCGCTCTCGCACCTGATCTTCTCGGGGGTGCTGGACCGCCATCCGGGCCTGAAGGTGATCGCCGCCCACGGCGGCGGCTATCTGCCCACCCACATCGGCCGCTCCGACCACGCCTGGTCCGCCCGCGCCGACGCGCGCGCCGGCTGCGCGCATCCGCCGAGCAGCTATCTCCGGCGGCTGTACTTCGACTCCCTCGTCCACGACCCGTACGTGCTGCGGGAGTTGGTCCGGGTCGCCGGGGCCGACCGGGTGCTGCTCGGCTCGGACTTCCCCTTCGACATGGGCACCGAGGACCCCGTCGGTGCCCTGCGTGCCGCGCGGCTTCCCGAGGCCGACTTCCACGCCGTCCGGGGCGGCAACGCGGCCGCCCTCCTCCGGAAGGACTGACACCATGCGCCTGCTCACCCATCTGCGGCACGTCGACCTCGCCGTGCCCGACTACGACAAGCAGCTCGACTTCTACGCCGGCGTCTGGGGCCTGACCAAGGTCGCCGAGGACTCCGGGATCGCCTTCCTCGCCGCCGAGGGCTCCCCGGAGCAGTACGTCGTCCGGCTCCGCGAAGCCGACGAGAAGCGGCTGGACCTGGTCTCCTACGGGGCCGCCTCCCCCGCGGACGTCGACACCCTCGCGGAACGACTCCTGGCGGGTGGCGTCCGGTTGATCACCCGGCCGGGCAAGGTCGACACCCCGGGCGGTGGCTACGGCTTCCGCTTCTTCGACGTCGACGGCCGCACCATCGAGGTCTCCGCCGACGTGGCGGTACGGCGGCACCGCAAGATCGAGGAGAAGGAGTCGATCCCGGTCAAGCTGAGCCACGTCGTCCTCAACTCCCCCGATCTGAACCGCACTCGGGAGTGGTACGAGCGCCATCTGGGCTTCCGCCTCTCCGACACGCTCAGCTCGCCGCACATGGGCGAGGTCATGCACTTCATGCGGATCTCCAGCCGGCACCACTCCATGGCGATCGCGCGGGGCCCGCACACCTCGCTGCACCATGTGTCCTTCGAGATGCGCGGCATCGACGAGTACCTGCGCGGCTCGGGCCGGGTGATGCGCGCCGGCTTCCGGAAGATCTGGGGCCCGGGCCGGCACATGGCGGGCGACAACACCTTCACGTACTTCCTCGACCCGCACGGCAACACCGTCGAGTACACGACCGAGCTGGAGATACTGGACGAGGACACCTGGCACCCGCACGTCTACGACTTCTCGCGGCCCGAGGTCACCGACCAGTGGGGCACGGCCAACCCGATGAACGAGCTGGTCGCCAAGGAGTCCTTCAACGACCCCGACCGGGGCTGCTTCGTCGCCCCGCCGGTCTGATCCCACCCCGCCTCCCCGGGGGCGTGACGCCCCCGGGCCAGCCCCCGCCAGGAGCCGCACATGCGCTTCGCCGCCTACACCCACCAGGACCGGGACCGGCTCGCGGTCGTCGACGACGCCGGTGTGCTGTACCCGGTGCCCGGGGCCGGCTCGCTCACCGAGGTCCTCGCCGCCGGGCGGGACCTCCCGGAGCTGCTCGCCCTCGGCACCACCGCCCTGCAGGGCCCGCCCGGCCCCCCTGTCTCCCGGGTGCGCCTGCGGCCACCGCTGCGGCCCGCCTCCGTACGGGACTTCGTGACCTTCGAGGAGCACGTCGAGGGCGTACGGCGGTCCGTGGACGGGGCCGCCGGGGTGCCCGATCAGTGGTACGCGGCACCGGCCTTCTACTTCACCAACCCGCACGCGGTCTACGGCGCCCACGACGACATCCCCGTGCCGCCCGGGTCCGGCGCGCTGGACTTCGAGCTGGAGGTGGCCGCCGTCATCGGCCGGGAGGGCCGTGATCTCACGCCCGAGCGGGCCCGCGACCACATCATCGGCTACACCGTCCTCAACGACTGGTCCGCCCGCGATCTGCAGTCCGACGAGATGCGGGTCGGTCTCGGCCCGTGCAAGGGCAAGGACACCGCGACCACGCTGGGCCCGTACCTGGTCACCGCGGACGAGCTGGAGCGGTACCGGGACGACGAGGGCTTCCTGCGTCTGGCCCTGACCGCCGAGGTCAACGGGCAGGTGATCGGCACGGACCTGCTGTCCAACATGAGCTGGACCTTCGAGGAGATGACCGCCTACGCCTCGCGCGGCACCCGCATCGTGCCGGGAGACGTCCTGGGTTCGGGGACCTGCGGCAACGGCGGCTGCCTCGCCGAGCTGTGGGGCCGCTCCGGCGAGCGCGTCCCGCCGCCCCTCAAGCCCGGCGACACCGTCACCCTCACCGTGGAGGGCATCGGCACCGTGTCCAGCACCGTCGTCCCCGGCGCCGCACCGGTGCCGCTCCCCTCGGGCCGGCGCCGGTCCCGGGAACGGCCTTCCCGGGGGTAGGAAAGCCCCCGGCCAGGGGTGGTGTCAGGGCCACCGCCGATACGCGCCCCAGCCGCATTCTTCGCCGCCGCGCGGCCCCGTAGCGTCCCCGGCATGACGCTCTCCACAAGATCCCTGCCCCTCCCGCACGGGCGGCGCGGCCTCTTCGTCTACCTCGGCGTCGCCTACCTCGGCATGTGGGCGGCCATGTCACCGCTGCTGCTCGGCGGTTACCACCGCGGCGACGCCCGCGAGGAGACCGGTGCGCTGCAGGAGGTGTGCATCGCCGCCGCGATGCTCGCCCCCGCCCTCGCCGCGATCCTCGTCGTCCGTCTGGTCGAGCGCGGCGGCCGGGTCCGGGACACGCTCGCCCTGCGGTGGCCGGGTCCGTGGGGGCGTACCGCCCGGTCCTGCCTGATGGCCTTCGCCGTCCCCTGCGGGCTCACCACGGCGGCCCTCGCCCTCGGCACCCTGGCCGGCCGCTACCCGTTCGGGGGCGTGCACGGGAGCGGGCTCGGCGGCTGGGCGGCCGGGGCCGTACTGGGCATGCTGGTGTCGCTCCCGCTGTTCTTCGGCGAGGAGCTGGGCTGGCAGGGCTACCTCTTCCCGCGACTCGCGGGGGACGGCGGCCGCCGGAGCCTGGTGTGGGCGTACGCGGTCACCGGCGCGGCCTTCGCCCTGTGGCACCTGCCCACGCTGCTGATGGGCGGCCAGTACCCGGGCCGGCCCTGGTATGTGTCGGTGCCCGCCATGCTGGTGAGCTGCGTCCTCGTCCTGCCCGTCTTCACCTGGCTGCGCCTGCGGTCGGGGTCGGTGGTGCCCGCCGTCATCGGCCACGCGTTCGTGAGTTCCATGAGTGTCGGCATGGTCAAGGAGTTCGCCGAACCCACGGCGGCCGTCGATCCGCTGCACATGGGCATGACCGGCTGGCCGGGCTGGATCGCCACCGGCGCGTTCGTGGCGTTCCTGGCGCTGACCGGCCGCCTGAGGCCGTCGTTCCACGCTCGCCCCGGGACCGGCGAACTCCCCGCGGGCCACATGGATGTCCCTCCCGGGCGGACCGCCCGCTCCCGCTGAGGCGACGGCTCGTACCCTGTTCCCGTGTCGTCCTCCCGTATGCGCCGTGTCGCCGTCCTGGTACTGGAGGGTGCCAAGCCGCTCGACGTCGGCATTCCCGCCCAGGTGTTCACGACCCGGGCGAGCATGCCCTACGAGGTGCGGGTGTGCGGTGCCGCGCCCGGTCTGGTGACCGGCGGTGACGGCCTGTCGTACCACGTCGCCCACGGCCTCGACGCGCTGGAGTGGGCCGAGACCGTCTTCCTCCCCGGTTACCGGTTCCCGGACCGCGAAGACCCGCCGGCCGCCGTGGTCGAGGCGCTGCTCGCCGCCCACGCCCGGGGTGCGCGGCTCGCCGCCATCTCGACGGGCGCCTTCGCGCTCGCCGCCACGGGTCTGCTCGACGGCAGGCGTGCCACGACCCACTGGCACTACACCCGGGCGCTCAGGGCGAAGCATCCGCTGGTCCGGGTCGACGAGAACGTCCTCTTCGTCGACGAGGGCAGCGTGCTGACGTCGGCCGGCGCCGCCTCGGGCATCGACCTGTGCCTGCACATCCTGCGGGGAGACCTCGGGGTCGCCGCGTCGAACCACGCCGCCCGGCGCCTGGTCGCGGCCCCCTACCGCAGCGGCGGTCAGGCGCAGTACGTGCCGCGCAGCCTGCCCGAGCCGCTGGGCGAGCGGTTCGCCGCCACCCGCGAGTGGGCGCTGCACCGGCTCGGCGAACCCCTCACCCTCGACGTGCTCGCCCGGCACGCGGCGGTCTCACCGCGCACCTTCTCCCGGCGCTTCGTCGAGGACACGGGGTACACACCGATGCAGTGGGTCATGCGGGCCCGCGTCGATCTGGCCCGCGAACTGCTGGAGCGTACCGAACGGAGCGTCGAGCAGATCGCCGCCGACGCCGGCCTCGGCACCGGCGCGAACCTGCGCACGCACTTCCAGCGCATCCTCGGCACCACCCCGACCGAATACCGGCGCACCTTCGTCCGGCGGGACTAGCCGCCTGCGGCGGGGTTCGCGTGCCGGTCCGGGTACGGTGCGGAGCGTGAACCGTCAGCAGCTGGAGTACTTCCTCGCGGTCGCCGAGCACGGCAGCCTCGGTCACGCGGCGGTGGCCGCCGGGGTGAGCCAGCCGTCGCTGTCGCAGGCCCTGGGCACCCTGGAGAAGGAGCTGGGCGCGGCGCTGGTGCGCCGGGTGCGGCGGGGGGCCGTTCTCACGCCGGCGGGGCACGCGTTCGTTCCCCACGCGCGGCTGCTGCTGCGTGAGCTGCGCCGGACGGGTGAGGTGATCGGCGGGCCGGACGGCAGACCGGCCGGGGAGCTGGACCTGGTCACCACACCGGTGCTGGCCGTCGATCCCTGCGCTCCGCTCCTCGGGCGGTTCCGCGGGCTGCACCCCGGGGTGCGGGTGCGCGTCCAGGTCACCGACCGCGACGCGGAGGTCCCCGGGATGCTGGCGGACGGCCGGGCCGAGGTGGGCCTGGCCTATCTGCCTCTCGACGCGGACGGCATCGTGGTGCGCGCGCTGGCCGAGCACGAGATCATGGCCGTCTTCCCTCCCGGCGAACCGTCCCCGCCCGACCCACTACCGGTCCGGTGGCTGGCCGGCCGGGAGACGGTGGGGGTCACCGGTCACAGCCGCCAGCGCGCCCTGGTGGGTGACCACTTGGCGGCCCACGGGGTGCGGCTGCGGGTCACGGTCGAGGTGGCGCACCGGGAGATGGTGGTGCCCCTGGTGCTGGCCGGGGCGGGCATGTCCTTCCTCGCCGGGAAGGTGGCGCGATGGGCCGCCGGGCAGGGCGCGCGGGTCCGCCGGCTCGATCCGCCCCTGCGCCAGCGGTACGGGCTGGTGTATGTGCCCGGCCGGCTGTCCCCGGCCGCCCGGGCGCTGACCGGCCTGGCGGTGGCACCGGACGACGGAGGGCACGTGGGTGGTGGGTCCCATGACGGGTGAACCGGGGCGGGGCGCGCCGTTCACCGGGTTGCGGCAGGCCGAGTACTTCCTGGCCGTCGTCGACAGCGGCGGCATCACCGCGGCGGCGCGGCGGCTGCACGTGGCGCAGCCGTCCCTGTCGCAGACCATACGGGCGATCGAACGGCAGGCGGGCGCCGAGCTGTTCGAGCGGACGCCGCGCGGTGTCGTCCCCACCCCGGCGGGCCGGGCCCTGGTGGAACCGGCCCGCCGGCTGCTGGCGGCGCGCCGGGCGGCCGGCCGCGCGGTCTCGGACGTGGCGTCGCTGCGCGCCGGGCGCCTGGAGCTGGTGGCGCACGCCTCGGTGACGGCCGACCCGCTGGCGCGGGCGGTGGGCGCGTTCCGCCGGGCCCACCCGGGGGTCGGCGTGCTCGTGGAGGACGCGCCCGACGACGACGAGCTGGTGTACGCGCTCGCCGACGGACGCCACGAACTGGCCGTGGTCTCCCTGCCCTTGCCGCCGGCCCCCGGCCTGGTGACGGAGGAGCTGGGCCACCACGACATCTGGCTGGCCATGGCGCCGGGCACCGTCGTCGCGCCGGGTCCGGTGTCGGCGGCCGAGGTGAGCGCCATGCCACTGGTGGCGGTCCTGCACGGTGGCTCGGCCCGGCACGCGATCCGCCGGGCCCTCGCCGACGCCGGGCACGAGGAAGGCACCGGACGCGAGGAGGACACCGGGGATGAGCGGAGCACCAGGCACCAGCAGGACGCGGGGCACGGGGAGGACGGCCGGGGGCCGGCGCGGGCGGCGCGCTCCTGGGCCGGTGTCGTCACGCCGCGTCTGGGTTCCGTGATCCCGCTGGTGCTGACCGGTGCGGGCGCGGCTCTGGTGGACCGCTGGTACGCCGAGCGCATCGCGGAGCAGGGCGGGGTCGTACGCCGCCTCGACCCGCCCGTGCGCGCCCCCTTCGGGGTGGCACGCCGCAGGGAGCCCCTGTCCCCGGCCTGCCGGGTGTTCCTGGACGTCCTGCGGGAGACGTGCGCGGCACGGTCCGCCGACGGTCCGGGTGCGGAAGCGTGAGTACGGGAGCGTGAGTACGCCTCACTGCCCCTTGTCGGACCCGCCGGTCACCGCGGCCACCTGCTCGGGGGTGTAGCCGATCTCGGCCAGGACGGACGCGGTGTCCTCCCCGAGTTCCGGGCAGGGCCTCCGTACCCCGGAGGGCGAGTCGGAGTAGCGGACGGGATCGCCGATCACCCGGTAGGGGCCGACGTGCGGGTGCCGCTGCACGTCGAGCATGTGCCCGTCGGCCCAGTAGGGGTGCTCGCCGGCGTGGTCGAGGTTCATGACCGGGGCGAACGGAATGGAGTGCCGGGAGCAGAACGCCTCCCACTCCGCCGTGGTGTGCCCGTCGGTGTACCGGGCGAGCAGCTCGTACAGCTCGCCTATCTTCGACTGGAAGTTCTCGGGGGTGAAGCCCTCCAGCGCCTCGGGGTGCCCGACGAACGTGAAGAAGGCCTCCGCGTCACGGTAGTTGTACGGCAGGACGCAGGCGTACCCGTCCTTGGTCGGGAACGCCGCGTGCCCCGGTTCCAGGGAGCGCGGGAAGCCGACGGGGCCGGCCGGGGGCTCGTACGCCTGGCCGCCGATGTGCTCGACCAGGGTGAAGGCGAACATCGTGTCCGCCATCGGCACCTCGACGCGCTGGCCCTTGCCGGTGCGTTCCCGGCCCAGCAGGGCGGCGAGCACGGCGTAGGCGATGGTCATGCCGCACACCTTGTCGGCCATGGCCGTGGGGACGTAGTAGGGCCGGCCGGTGACCCGCCGCATCAGGTCGACCATGCCGGAGGCGGCCTGGATGACCTCGTCGTAGGCGGCGTAGTCGGCGGCCGGCGAGTCGGAGCGGAAGCCCTGGGCGTTGCAGTACACCAGGCGCGGGTTGCTCTCGGCCAGGTCCTCGTAGGTGAGGCCCAGCTTGCGCAGGGCCCGTGGGCGCATGTTGGTGATGAGCGCGTCGGCCGTGCCGATGAGCGCGAGCGCCGCCTGCTTGCCCTCGGTCGTCTTCAGGTCCAGGCGGACGCTGCGCTTGTTGCGGTTGAGGTTGAGCGCCAGCGCCCCGATGGTGTCGGCGTCCCGCCGGTGCACGTGACGCATCACGTCACCGGTGGGCGACTCGATCTTGATGACGTCGGCGCCGAGGTCGCCGAGGATCTGGCAGGCGTAGGGCCCCATGATGACGCCGGCCAGGTCGATGACGCGCAGGCCGTCGAGGGGGCGGGTGCCGGATGCCTGGGTGGAGTGACTCATGAACGTCTCATCCCCTTGCGGAAGGGTTCGTCCCGGTGCGGGACGGGGGTGGTGTGCGGTGAGGGGGGAGCGGGTCGGGGGAAGGCTCGGGGCCGGGGCTCAGGGCTCAGGGCTCGGGGGCCGGGGCTCAGGGCTCGGGACTCGGGGGCCGGGGCTCAGGGCTCGGGACTCGGGGGCCGGGGCTCAGGGCTCGGGACTCGGGGGTCGGGGCTCAGACGAAGGCGCTGATGCCGGTGGCCGCGCGGCCGACGATGAGGGAGTTCATGTCGCGGGTGCCCTCGTACGAGTAGAGCGCCTCGGCGTCGGCGAAGAAGCGGGCCGCCTGGTACTCCAGCAGGATGCCGTTGCCGCCGAACACCTCACGGGCCCAGGCGACGGTCTCGCGCATCCGGGTGGTGCAGAACATCTTGGCCATGGCCGCCTGGGCCTCGCTCAGCGCGCCCTCGGCGTGCAGCTGGGCCATCCGCACCGCCATCGCCTGGGAGGCGGTGATGTTGCCGAGCATGCGGGACAGCAGGTCCTGGACGAGCTGGAAGCTCGCGATCGGCTTGCCGAACTGCTCGCGCTCCACGGCGTAGGCGCGGGCCGCCTCGTAGGCGCCGATGGAACAGCCGATGGCCTGCCAGGCCACACCGCCACGGGTGACCTTGAGGACGCGTGCGGTGTCGCGGAAGGAGTCGGCCCGCTGGAGGCGGTTCTCCTCCGGGATCCGGACGTCGTCCAGGACGATGTGGGCGTTCTGCACTCCGCGCAGGGCGATCTTGCCCTCCAGCTTGCGGGCGGTGAAGCCGGGGGTGCCCTTCTCCACCACGAAGCCCTTGACCTGCCCGTCCGCCTCGTCGCGCGCCCAGATCACGACCAGGTCGGCGAACGTGCCGTTGCCGATCCACCGCTTCTCGCCGTTGAGCACCCACTCGCCGCCGTCACGGCGGGCCGTGGTCAGCAGTCCGCGTGCGGTGCCGGAACCCACCAGCGGCTCGGTCAGACCGAACGCGCCGGTCTTGCGCCACTCGACCATCTGCGGCAGCCAGCGCTGCCGCTGCTCCTCCGAGCCGCACTCACGGATGGAGCCCATGCCCAGCCCGCTGTGCACGCCGTAGAAGGTGGCGAACGAAGGGTCGACACGGGCCATCTCCATGCTGATGAGGCCGCTCAGCAGCGGACTGCGCGCGGTGATCCCGGGGGCGTCGCCGGGGATACCGGTGATGCCCAGGTCGCGGATCGCGTCCACCAGGTGCAGCGGGGACTCGGCACGGGCCCACAGCTCGCCGGCGGTCGGTTCCACCTTGTCGGCGAGGAAGGAGCGGATGCGCTCCAGCGTCTGCCGTTCCCCGGGTTCGAGCAGGTCCTTGATCCGGAAGAAGTCGCCCTCGACGGCGAACGGATCCGTCTTCTTGTGCTGCGTGGCCATGATCGCCCTTCCGTGTCGGGGAACGTGCGGGGCACCGGCCCCGGGTTCCCCGGATACCGCTGGTCGGCTGCACTTCCAGTGCACGCCCGGGGTGCCCATAGGTCAAAGACGAAAAGTCGACCAGCTTCCAAGGAGAAACCAATGGCGGATCCGCGCCGAGCGCCCTGCTCCACATCACCGCAGAATGGGAGGAAATGTCCGGCGAACCAGCGGAGGCGGCTCGGTGATGCGTGACAGCGCCGAGGACGGTGAGGGGCCGATCGAGGAGCAGCCCGGGCTGTACTACGAGGACCCGGCCGGCCCTGAGGACGAGGTCTACGGGGAGACGGCCGACGCGGACGACGAGGTCTACGGGGACGACGTCTACGACGACCTGGCCGCCCCGGACGGTCCGGACGGCCCGGACGGCCCGGACGGCGAGCCCGTCGGCCGGAGCAGGACGGGCGTCGCGGAGCCCGATGTCTATCTCGATGTCCCGCTGCTCAAGGTGGACCAGATCGATCTGGACGTGGAGGATCTGCGGGCGCACGTCTCGCTCCAGGCCGAGGTGCTGGATCTGCTGAGGCTGAACGTGGGGGCCGACGTCGCACTGGGCCGGGTCCATCTGGGCATCTCGGGGGTGGAGGCACAGGCTCGGCTGGAGGTGCGGCTCGACAACGTGGCGGCGATCATCAACCGGGTGCTCACCACGCTCGACCGCAATCCGCAGATCCTCGAGGAACTGACCCGCGGGGTGGGATCGGCCGTGCGGGACGTCGGGAGCGGGGCGCGGCAGGCCGTCGGCGAGCTGGGTACGGGCGCGAGCAGGGCGGTCGCCGACCTCGGCAGCGGAGCCGGGTCAGCCGTGCGCGACGTGGGCCGAGGCGCCGGCCGAGGGGTCGAGGACGTGGCCCGCGGGGCCGGCCAGGCGGTGGAGGGAGTGGGGCGAGGTGCCGGCTCCGCGGTGGAAGGCGTCGGGCGAGGTGCCGGTTCAGCGGTGGAGGGAGTGGGGCGAGGTGCCGGCTCGGCGGTGGAAGGGGTCGGGCGGGGTGCCGCGGGCGCCGTCGGGGGTGTGGGCCGTGCGGCCGGGAGCACCGTGGCGGGTGCCGCGGGCGGGGTGACCGGGGCGGTCGAGACCGTACCCGACGCGGTCGCGGAGGCATCCGATGCCATCGAGGACACTGTGGATCCGGTCGCGGACGCACCCGGCGCCGTTGCGGACGCACCGGACTCGGTCACCGATGCGCCGGGCGCCGCTGCGGACGCGCCGGACGCCGCGCGTGGTGTCGTACGCCGGAGCGCGGCGCCCCGAAGGGCCCGGGCGCGTGGGCCCGGCGACGAGTTCCGGGATCCGGCCGTCCCCGGTCGCGGCGGCACCCGCGCGCGCCGGGTACGCGGCGAGGAGGGGAAGTCGCCGCCGCGTCCCGTGCGTCGCCGTGCCCCCAGGGAACGGGACGAGCCGCCCTGAACGGCCGACGCCCCGGCGCCGGAAGCCGCCCACCCGCCCTGGGACATCGCGTTCCGGGCGACCGTCCGCGCCGACCGCCTCCGCTTCATGGAGGAGCCGCGAACGGCGGTCCGCTTCCCCGGCACCGGGAGGCGGACATCCACGACCCGCAGCGAGCGCACGAACCTCCCCGGTGAAGTCGTCGCCGGGGAGGACTACCGGGACGCCCTGATCGTCTACCGCCTCGCGACCCGGCTCACCGGGCAGCCGGAAGACGGTCGGGACGACGCGGACGGTGCCGGCGCGTGAACGCACGGCCGCGCGGTCACATCTTGACGCGGCGCAACTCGATGTCCCGGTTGACGAAAAGGTGCACATACCCGCAGTGCCAGCAGATCAGCCCCGTCGCCGTCTCGTCCGCCCAGGCCAGTTTCATGAATTCCATGCCGGTGCTGTTGAGCTTCACGCCTCGCTCGCGGAAGAGTTCTCCCCGGCAGACCTGACAAGTGATCCGCGTGTCGCCCAGCCAGGCGTGCACCGCCTTCGCCATCTCCGCCCTCCCTTTACGTTCGCGCCCGGAGCAGGGCGGTGTGGAGCAAGCACCATGCCGTACCCGGCCGTTCGGTGCCGGGGTGTACGACACCACACTTCCGGCCGGTATGGACGGTAATTGAGCGAGATCTGAGGAAAAGCACCGAGCGTGCCCCTCCGCACCCGGAACAAGCCAAGTCGCAACGCACCGGGCGGGGTCGCTCGGCGACACCCAACGGTCGCTCACGGCCGGCCCACCGCCTGGCGCGATCCTTGCGAACCATGGCGCCCTCGCCGTCGTCATGGGCGGACGCGGCGATCCACGATGGTGGCGAACGGAAAGGAGCGCACTCATGACCCGCATAGCCATCAACGGATTCGGCCGCATCGGACGCAACGTGCTGCGCGCGCTGCTGGAACGCGACAGCGCTCTGGAGGTCGTCGCCGTCAACGACTTGACAGAGCCCGCCGTCCTGGCCCGGCTGCTCGCCTACGACACGACGGCCGGGCGGCTCGGCCGGCCGGTGAGCGCCGACGGGGACACGCTCGTCGTCGACGGCCGGCGCATCAAGGTGCTGGCCGAGCGGGAGCCGGCGCGGTTGCCGTGGGCCGAACTCGGGGTGGACATCGTCCTGGAGTCGACCGGCCGTTTCACATCGGCCAAGGCGGCCCGTGCGCACCTGGACGCGGGTGCGAGGAAGGTGCTGGTCAGCGCTCCCTCGGACGGTGCCGATGTCACGCTCGCGTACGGGGTCAACACCGAGGCGTACGACGCGGCCCTGCACACGATCGTCTCGAACGCCTCCTGCACGACGAACGCGCTCGCGCCGCTGGCGTCGGTGCTGGACGAACTCGCGGGCATCGAGCACGGTTTCATGACGACGGTGCACGCCTACACCCAGGAGCAGAACCTCCAGGACGGTCCGCACCGCGACGCCCGCCGTGCGCGTGCCGCCGCCGTGAACATCGTGCCGACCACCACGGGTGCCGCCAAGGCGATCGGTCTGGTGCTGCCGAATCTGGACGGCAAGCTGTCGGGTGACTCGATCCGTGTGCCGGTTCCGGTGGGCTCGATCGTGGAACTGAACACCACCGTCAGCCGGGAGGTGTCACGGCAGGAGGTGCTGGCGGCGTACCGTACGGCCGCCGAGGGGCCGCTCGCCGGCATCCTCGAGTACTCGGAGGACCCGCTCGTGTCGTCCGACATCACGGGCAATCCGGCCTCGTCCGTCTTCGACTCGGCCCTCACCCGCGTGGACGGCCGCCATGTCAAGGTGGTCGCCTGGTACGACAACGAGTGGGGCTTCTCCAACCGCGTGCTGGACACACTCGACCTGCTCGCCGCCCGCTGATTCCATACGGTGACCGTACGGTTACGGCGCCCCGGACCCCCGTGCGGGGCCGGGGCGCCGGCGTGCCCGTCAGCCGGGGAGGTCACCGGTGTAACGGTAGATGTTCCCCGCGGAGTTGACACCCCACACGGTGCCGTCCGCACCCGCCCCGATGTCGGACAGCCCACCGGGAATCTGCACCCACGGACTCGCGTCGTTGTTGGTGTAGTGGTAGATGTTCCCGGCCGAGTTCACACCCCACACCGTGGTGCGGGAGCCGGAGGCGATCGCCTTCAGTCCGCCGCTGATCTGCTTCCAGTGACCGGACTCCTGGTCACCGGTGTAACGGTAGATGTTCCCGGCCGAGTTCACGCCCCACACGGTGCCGTCCGCACCCGCCCCGATGTCCGACAACCCACCGGGAATCTGCACCCACGGACTGGCGTCGTTGTTCGTGTAGCGGTAGATGTTCCCCGCCGAGTTCACACCCCACACGTTCGTACGCGAACCCACCGCGATCCGCGTCAACCCACCGCTGATCTGCTTCCAGTCGGCCATGCCGCCGACTCCCTTCGCTCGGGAAGCGCTGCCTTCGCATGCTGTCCGGGCGGAACGGTTCGCCATGTAAAGCGCATTAGAGAATGATCTTCCTTGTTGTCTTGAAGGGTACGTTTCCCGGCGCGACCGCCGTCCCCGACTGGCCCGTACGTGCGCCCCGGCATGCCGAAGTGGCGCGAACCGGCGTCATCCGCGCAGGTTGTCAGCGCACACGAAATTGACGCTCTCATAAGATCAACCGCTCTATAGACTCCGCGAATGACCAGCGATCTTCTCCAGCTCACCGTCCTTGGCTCCGCGACACCTCACGCCACCGCCGACAACCCGTGCTCCGGCTACCTGGTTTCCAGTGGCGCCACCCGTCTTTGGATGGACGCGGGCAGCGGGACGTTGGCGCGGTTGCAGCGGCATGTCCGGCTCGACGAGGTGGACGCGATCTGGATCTCGCACTCGCACGCCGATCACAGCGCGGATCTCCTCACCACGTACTACGCGGTGCTGTTCGCGAACGTCCGGTTCGAGGCGCCCATTCCCTTGTACGGGCCGCCTGGCATCGCCGACCGGCTGGCCCACTTCCTGACCAATACCGCGACGCGCAGCCCCGTCGAATCCGCCTTCGCCGTGCAGGAGTTGCATGACGGGCATCAGACGCGCGTCGGCGATCTCACGCTGACCACGCGGGCGGTGGAGCACGGCATCCCCGCCTTCGCCGTGCGCGTCGAGGCCGGGGGCCGCTCGCTGGTCTACTCCGGGGACACCGCTCCGTGCGCGAACCTCACGCGACTGGCCGAGGGATGCGACGCGCTGCTGTGCGAGGCGGAGAGCAGCCAGGCCCCGGCCGACGGCCCGCAGGTGCACCACATCCCCGAGGACACCGGCGACACGGCCACGGCGGCCGGGGCGGCCCGGTTGCTCGTCACCCACGTCGGCCCGACCCTCACCCCGGACGAAGCGGTACGACGAGCCTCGACCCGATTCCACGGCCCCATCGACTATGCCGCCCCCGGCACCACCTTCTCGATCGCTTAGACACACCTGCCTGCTGCGCCGCGCGCATGTCTCACGCCCCGGTGACCCCGTCGATGCGCTCGCGAAGGAGATCCGCGTGACCGTTGTGACGCGCGTATTCCTCGATCATGTGCACCAAGATCCAGCGAAGTGAGACTCCCCGGTCACCGACGTGGCCTGCCTCCCGTCCGGACAGCCGGCCGGAGTCGTCCAGCGCCGCTCCGGCGATCAGCGCACGCCCCCGGGCAACCTCCGCCCGCCAGACGGTCATCGCCTCGTCAAGTCCTCGTTCCGGAACCAGGGCGAAGCCGTCGGCGCCACTTTCCCCGAAGACCGGCGGCACGTCCCGACCCGCGAACACCCGCTGGAACCAGTTGCGTTCCACCTCGGCCATGTGCTGCACGAGACCGAGCAGCGTCATCGGTGACGGAGGCACCGCGGCAAGCCGTATTCGATGGTCCGTGAGACCGGAACACTTCAGAGCGAGCGTCGCGCGGTGAAAGTCCAGCCAGGCTTCCAGCATGGTGCGCTCGTCGGCGTGCGCGGGCGGAATGGGCCGTCCATCGGGCGTCGTCTTCATGGGCACACCCTGGCAGCGGTCGCCAAGACCCACGACCGGCTTCGCCGACGACGAACACGCACGACGTCCCGCCTCCCGCCTCGGCCACCACGTGCCTCCGGATCACTTGGTGCGTTGGCCAACTGATGGGCATGCCCTCGCCAGCGCGGGCGTACTCGGGAGGAGTACTGCGCCGGGGGTCCGCCGAGCGCGCTGCGTTGACCCGGGCGTAACCGTACGACGCGACCGGAGTTACACCACGGGCGGCCTCCGGCCTCACCGGCGGCGCCAGTGGGATGCCGGCGCGCCGGACGGGCTGTCGCCGCGCGTGACATACCTCCCGCGCACTCCTGTTGATCATATGACCAATTCGCATTGACGCTTGGGGACGCATGCGCCGTGGACATCACAGGAGTGAACTGCCCTTCCTGGTGAGGAGGTCGCATGGTGCGGGTCGAGCGGTTGCTGGCCGACTGCCTGGACGATGTACGTGCCAAGCCGCTGGGCACCGTACCCCTCACGGCGGAGGACCCCGCATACGCGGCGGCCCGACGGACCTTTCTGACGGCCGGACTCGAAGCCCTGCGCGCCCACACCCCCGAGGCCGGCTGGGTACAGCTCAACCTGTCCCTCACGCCGCCGCCGTACGGCCGACTCGCCACGGCGGCCCGTGAGTTGCTCGGCACCGGACAGGCCCGCGACTTCTTCTTCATGCACAAACCCCCGGGGCTGCGGGTACGGTTCCTCGCCGCGGAGCCGTCCCGGGCACCGGAACTGCGCGCCGCCCTGCTGCGCCACCTGACGCCGGAGCGGACCGAGGACGCCGGGAAGAGGCCCCTGGCCGGTGTGTACGAGCCGGAGACCTACCTCTTCGGCGGTCCGCTCTCCATGCCCTGGGTGCACGAGCTGTTCACCGCGGACTCCCGGGCCTGGCTGGACGTGCACACCGCCGTGGCCGGCGATCCGGCCCCGGTCGGCTGGCGGGTGTCCCTGGCCTTGCTGCACGCCGTGTTCGACGGGCTGGGCATCGTCGGCTGGGAGCATCGGGGGGTCTGGCAGGTGGTACGGGAGGAGACCGGCCGACGACTGCCGGGCGGCCTCGGCGAACCGGACCTGCGCCGGGCCGCCGCCGGGATCCGCGCCTACTGGGAGCAGCCCCCCGAGGACCGGCTCCAGGCCCTGCCGAAGGCCTGGCAGGACGTCCTCGGCGAGCATCTGGTGACGGTGGAGCAGGCCGCGGAGCGCTGGCGAAGCCACTACTTCGCCTCCGGTGAGGCCACGGTCGGTCCGCGCCGGGCCGCCGCCCACTTCGTGATCTTCCACTGGAACCGGGGTGCGCTCTCCACCGCACGCCAGTGCCTGCTCACCGAGGCACTCGCCGCCGACGGCCGGGAAGAGGCGGTCTGAGCATGGAACACGTACCGGCACAAGCGGCCCCCCGACCAGCCGACGCGCACGACGGGCACGACGGGCACTCAAGGCACGACAGCCACGACACGGCACCCGGAACTCCGTCCGTACCCGCACACGTCACCGAACCGGCCGACACACGCGACGCGCTGCTCGGGGCCACGGCGCTGCTGCGGCTGGGCGGCATGCCCGGAGCGGCCTGGACGGCCGGCGCCGCCGAGCACCTCTTCGAGGGCGCCGCCCGGCACGCCCACACCACCGAACGGCTCGCCGCACAGGCCCGGGCGCTGGCCGACCGGCTGGGCGCGGAGGTCGTGCCGCACCCTTCGCTGGCGTCCGCCGACCGGGGCGCCGTACTCGCCCTGCGGCGGCGGCTGCACTCGGGAGCGGCACCGGGGACGCCGGACTGCGTGCTGCTGGAGCGCTCGCCGGCCGTGCCCGCCGGCCTCGCCGGACAGGCCCGCGCCCTGCTGCACGGCGCGGAGGCGGCGCAGGCGGCGCTGGCCCGGCTGCGGCAGGAGGTCACGGCCGAGCAGCAGCGGGTCGCCGAGCAGGCGTGGCGTACGGCGTGCTCCAGCCCGGTGATGCGCGCGTTCCTGGACAGTGCCGCCCCCGCGCTCGTCGGCGACATCGAACGGCGGCTCGCCGACGGCCAGTCGTGGTCCGGCAAGCAGTTGCGCAAACGTGCCGCCTACCTGTGGCGCATCGTGGGCCGGGCCGCGGTGAAGACGACGCCCCGCGGCTGGGCGGGCCAGATCGCCGTGCTCCCGGTGACCGGCGGCCCGGACCCGGACGACGGCCGCCCGCCGCTGCTCGCGCCCGGTACCCCCCTCGGTGCGCTCGCGGCGATCGCCGTGGAGAACGTGCACCTCCTGCGGGCCGGCACCGCCCCCGCGGACCTGCGCACCGCCGACCCCGCGACGCTGCTCGCGCCGACGCCCCTGCACTTCGCCGAACCCTCCGCCCCCGCCCCCGGCGACCCGCCCGGGCAGGTGCGCTGTTACGTCGTCGACCCCCGTGCACCCGGGCGGCTCCGGCAGATCGTGCTGCGCCGCACCCGCGTGCTGGAAAGCGTCCTGGCCCTGCTCGCCGGCGGGCCGCGCACGCTCGGCGAACTGGACCGCATGCTGCCACCGCTGAGCGCCCCGCCCGGCGGGCCGGCCGTGGCCCCCGCGGTACTGCGCGGGTTCCTCCAGCACCTGCACGGGCTGGGCGTCGTACAGATCTGCCGGGCGCCCCGCCAGCACTGCTCCGGCTGGGTGCCGGCCGAGACGGTCGGCGCCACCGGCGCGCTGCCGCCGACACCCGGGGGCGGCGGGGCGGACGCCTGGTTCCTCGACTCCTACCGCCGGCTCGGCGCCGACGCCGCCGTGCCCGCGGCAGCCGCCGCACGCGTCCGGCGCGGGCTGCGGATCGCGGCCCGGCTCGCCGCCCTCCGGGAGGCCGACCGCCCGGCGGAGCCGCCGGAGCGACAGCCCTGGTTCGCCGGGCTGACCGAACAGGCGCGCCCCATCAGCGAGATCCTCGCCGACCGGCTGAGCGCCGACGACCCGCCGCCCGTCCGCCGCTACACGGGCTGGCACCCCGCCCACGACCCCGCCGGCGGCTACGCCCGGCTGCTGGCCCGCCTGGACGCCGCCGCCCGCTCCGGCACCGCCTGCGTGGACCTCGACGACGCGCTGCTGGACGAGCTGGGCGCACCGCCCGCCGACAGCACGCTGCCGCCCTGGCCGGTCGACTGTCTGCTGCGCCCGCTGCGCCCCTGTACCGACGGCGGTCCGGTGGCCGTGCTGGAGACCGCCTCGTCGGCCGGGGTGCTCGACGCCCGGTTCGCCGACGGGCTGCGCACCCTGCACGGCGGCTACGGCAACAGCGACGCCTACCGCGCCTTCCTCGCCGCCGTCGAGGAACGCAGCGGGGTCCGCTTCGTCGACCTGCTCGTGCCGCCGCTCGCCGAGCGGTCCGCCAACGCCGTGCGCCGTCCGGTGACGACCCGCTGGTGGACCGGCGACCCGGACCCCACGCCGTACTACGGCTCGTCCGGCGGGCAGGCGCGCTACCTCCCGCTGGACCGCATCAGCCTGCGCCGCACCCACGGCCGGATCGTCGCCGAGGCGGACGGACGGCGCGTCATCCCCGTGTACCAGGCCACCCTCTCCCCCGCCCCGCCCTACGACACCCTCGTGCGGCTGCTGCTCGCGGCGAGCCATCCGGCCGCCTCCTATCTGGTGCGGCTGGACGCGCTGGACGCGGCGCTGCCCGACCGGGCCCGGCTGCCCCGGCTCACCGCGGGCGGCGACCTCGTCCTCGCCCCGGCGACCTGGCGCGTCGACCGCGGCAAGCTGTGGGAGCCCGGCGACGACCTGCTCACCAAGGTCCGTGTCCTCGCCTTGCTGCGCCGGTCCGCCGGTCTGCCCCGGCACGCGTTCGTGCGCACCGCCCCCGGCGCGAAGCCGGTCCCGGTGGACCTCGCCTCGCTGACGGCCCTCCAGCTGATCGAGCGGCTGTGCGCCCGGGAGGCGGGCACCGCGCTGCTGGTGGAGGAGATGCTGCCGGCCCCCGAAGACCTGCTGTTGCGTGACCCGCTGCACGGCGGCGCGAGCGTCGCCGCGCAGCTCCTGCTCCGGCTCCCCCACGACCGCTGCGCCGGCCGCCTCGCCGAGGCCGCCGCCGACGCCCTGGTCCACGGCGGCCGGCACGACGTCCCCGGCCCGCCCGCCAGGCGGCCCGCCGGGGCGGCCAACACCCGATGAGTGAAAGGGGAAGTCCCATGCCCGCCCACGAAATCAACGAACTCGACACGCTGATCAGCGACCTCGAGGAGCGGATCACCGACGAGGACCTGCCGACGGCGTCCGTGTACACCAACGGATGCAGCGGCCTGTGCACGATCGTCATCTGTGCCACGGTCGTCATCTGTGGATGACGCTCCCAGGAGCCGCCCGCCCGTGCGGGCGGCTCCGCCCCGTCCGCGACGACGTTTGGAGGACGATGCCGCACGACACGACCGCACCGGCCGTCCCGCCGCGTGAGGACGTCCACGGCCTCGCCGTCCGCTACCTGCTGGAGTGGGCCGAGGCGCCCGAGCGGGGCGGACACCTCTGCGACCCCGGGATCCCGGTGCTGGCCCACCTGGTCGCGGACGACCGGGCGGCGCCCGCCGCCGTGGCCGTGTGGTCCCGCACGGCCGGCCGCGGGCCGTCCCACCCCGCCCTGTACGACGGGGGTCTGGCCGGCACGCTCGTCGGCCTGCGCCTGGGCGCCCGGGTGCACCCCGGGCTGGGGGCCGCGGCGGACCGGCTCGGCGCCCACCTCGCCGGGCGCCCGCTCGGGTACCGCACCCGCGAGGTCGCGTTCCCCGACTACGACCTGATCTCCGGCCCCTCGGGTCTGCTGCTCGCGCTGTGCGCGGCGGAACCGGCGCTGCCCGTGCCGCGACCGCTCGCCGCGCATCTGGCGCTGCTGTGCGACGAGGAGGAGCTGGGGCGGCTGCGCGCGGGCCAGTACACGGACCACCCGCTCCTGGCCTGGATGCAGGGCCACGTCAACACCGGCATGGGGCATGGTGTCGCCGGACTCGTCACCGCGCTCACCGCGGCCCTGCGCCGCGCCGGGCCGGACCCGGACCTCGCCCGCGGCCTCGCCGGGGCGCTCGGCCGGGCCACCCGCTGGCTGGTCCGCCGGGCGTACGACGACGAGCGGGGCATCCGCACCTGGCCCGGCGCCGGACTCGCCGGCCCGCCCTCCCCCGAGGCCGACCCCCGCCAGGCGTGGTGCTACGGCACGCCGGGGGTCGCCTGGGCACTGTGGGACGCCGCCGACGCCCTCGGGGACGGTGCCGCCGCCGACTGGGCCGCGACCGCCTTCACCACGCTCGCCGAGCACTACGACGAGGCGTTCCACCTCTTCGGTGACACCCCCGGTGACCGGCTCGGGCTGTGCCACGGGGCCGCGGGTGTGCTGGCGGTCGCCGACGCCTTCGACCGCCACGCCCGGCTGCCGGCGGCGAGCGCGCTGAAGGACCGGCTCGTCGGCCATCTGACGGCCGGGCTGGCCGCTCGGCCGCTCGCCGAGTGGCCCGCGGACCTCCTCACCGGCCTGCCGGGGGCGCTCGCCGCGCTGCTGACCGCCGCCCATGGGGCGCCCCGCGGCTGGCTGCCCTGCCTGGGGCTGCGCTGACGCGCCGGTAGGGGACAGCCGCCACGTGCTCCGCGGCCGGCGGTCCGCCTCCGCGCGGGCGAGGGTTCCGCCACCCGGCGGGGGTGGTCCGGCCACCTGCCGGATGGTTCAACCGGGCGTGCTGCCTGGAGGGTGGTGACTGACGAGCACCCCCTGCTCGACGGGCACCCCCGCTCACCGGGCCGGTGAGGTGCCGCTCCGTACGGAGAAGGAGGCGCATGGTGACCGTGCGACTGACGATGCTGTGCGCGACCGCCACACCGGGCGACCCCGACCGGGTCCCCGGGAACGAGCGCGCGGTCACCGCCGTGCGGGCGGCCCTGCCGCCGTACGCGCGGGCGCTGCGGGCGCCCTCGGCCCGCTGCGCTCGGATCGCCGGGGCCCTGGCGGTAGAGGCCACGCCGGAGGAGACCCTGCGGGATCTGGACTACGGCACGTGGGACGGCCGCCCGCTGCGGGACATCGCGGCGCGGGACCCGCACGGCCTGTCCGCCTGGCTGACGGATCCCGAGGCCGCACCGCACGGCGGCGAGTCGGTCGCCCGGCTCTGTGACCGTACGGCGGCCTGGCTGACGGCACTGCCCGGCGGCCCGGGGCAGCTGCTCACGATCACCGAGGCCGCGGTCATCCGGGCCTCGCTGGTCCACGCCCTGGCCGTGCCCGCCCGCGCCTTCTGGCAGCTGCGGGTGCCGCCGCTGTCGACGGTGACGCTGACGATGCGCGAGGGCCACTGGACGGCCCGGCTCGCACCGCCCGCGACACCGCGACGGCTGCCGCCGACGGCCGGGGAGAGCGTCCCCGGCGCCGTATTCACCCTGCCGGCCGGCCGGCAGCCGCTGTGCCTCGCCGGACGGCCGTGATCCGACCGCCGCACGGCCATCGGCGCCGGAGGCCGGACGGCAGCTCCGTACAGCGGACGGCAGCCCTGTAGCGGTACGGCACCGGGGCTGTGCGGACGACGCGGGACGCCCCCGGCGGCGCCGTCGCGCCCGGCGTGGTACGAATCGGACACAGTACTCCCACAGAGGCTGGAGCACACGTGATCCGGGTACTGGTGGTCGACGACGAAGCCCTGATCCGCACGGGTTTCCAGCGCATCCTGGACGCAGCCGACGGCATCGAGGTCGTCGGGGCGGTCTCCGGCGGTCAGGCGCTGCGGACGGTGCGCCAGACGCGTCCGGATGTGGTCCTGCTGGACATCCGCATGCCGGACGTGGACGGGCTGACCGTGCTGAGCGAGATCCGGCGGCTGCCGGAGCCTCCGGTGGTGGCCATGCTGACCACGTTCGACATGGACGAGTACGTGGAGACGGCGCTGCGCTCGGGCGCCGCCGGCTTCCTGCTGAAGGACACCGACCCCGAGGCGCTCCCGCCGGCGGTGCAGAGCCTGGCCCGGGGTGGCACGGTGCTGTCGCCCAAGGTCACGCGCACGGTGGTGGACGGCTATCTGAACGCGGGAGCGCAGGAGCGCCCGCCCAAGGCCCTGGAGCGGCTGACCGAGCGCGAGCGCGAGGTGCTCGTGCTGATCGCCGAGGGCCTGTCGAACACCGACATCGCGGCCCGGATGCACCTGAGCACCGGCACCGTGAAGGACCATGTCAGCGCGATCCTGACCAAGCTGGAGGTCAGCGGCCGGGTCCAGGCCGCCCTCCTCGCCCAGCGGGCCGGGCTCCTGGCCGAGGGCGCGGGATGACCCGCCGGCCGTCCCCGCTGCTCGTGGACGGCGTGGCCGTGGCCATGGCGCTCCTCGACGTGTGGGCGCACTGGGACATCGACGAGCCGTTGCGGATGGCCTGCGCGCTGGCCGCCGCGGTCGCCCTGCTGCTGCGCCGGCCGCAACCGCTGCTCACCTTCCTGCTCACGCTGCCCGCCGTCCTGCTGTCCGACGCGGTCTTCGCCTGCCTGGCCGCGCTGTACACGCTCGCCTCGTGCAACCGTCCCCGGGCGCTGCTGGTGGTGTGCGCCCTGGCGTTCGCGGTCAGCGACACGACGTCGCTGCCGTCGCCGGAGCTGGATCTGACCCGTACCCCGACGCTGATCGCACTCGGTTACAGCGCCGCCACGGCGGCGGCGGCCGTCTTCCTGGGGCAGTTGGTGCGCACCCGGCGCGATCTGTCGCTGAGGCTGGCGGAGATCTCGGAGGCGCGTGACCATCAGCAGTTGCTGACCGCCCAGGCCGTCCTCGCCAAGGAGCGCGCGCAGCTGGCGCGGGAGATGCACGATGTCGTCTCTCACCAGGTCAGTCTGATCGCCGTGCGTGCCGGGGCGCTGCAAGTGGGTGCGGGCGACCCGGACACCCGGGAGGCCGCGGCGACGATCCGCCGGCTGAGCGTGCAGACGCTGGACGAACTGCGGCACATGGTCGGTGTCCTGCGGGCCTCCAGCGGTCACCCCACGGAGCTCACCCCGCAGCCGGCGCTCAGCGACATCCAGCGGCTGGCGGACAACAGCGGCATCAGGACCGAGTTGCGCATGGCCCTGCCCGAAGGGCTTCCGCCGACCGTCCAGCGCGCGGTCTACCGCACGGTCCAGGAGGCGCTGACCAACACCCGCAAACACGCTCCGGGGGCGACCGCGCACATCGATCTGAGCCATGCCGACGGCGCCGTCCGGGTCCGGGTCACCAACACGGCGCCGACCCAGCCGCCGCTGCCCCTGCCCGGGGCGCACCACGGGCTGCTGGGTCTGCGCCAGCGCGCCGAACTCCTCGGGGGCACGATGACCTCGGGCCCCACCGGTGACGGCGGCTATGAGCTGTGTGTCGTGCTGCCGGCCCAGGACACCGGGTGACCGCACCCGGCGGAGGGGTTCATGCCGGGGCGACGAGTGTGTTGTCGCCGCTGCGGCCCGCGAGGTAGTCCTCGACGTTGGACACGGTGGTGCGGACGATCTGGCCGACGGCGTCCTCGGTGAAGTACGCCTGGTGCGAGGTCAGCAGGACGTTGCCGAAGGTCATCAGCCGGGCCAGGCGTTCGTCGGTCATCACCTCCAGCGACTTGTCCAGGAAGAAGACACCGGCCTCCTCCTCGTACACGTCGAGGCCGACGCCGGTCAGCCGTCCGGCGCGCAGGGCCGCCAGCAGGGCGTCGGTGTCCACCAGGCCGCCGCGGCTGGAGTTGACCAGGATGGCGTCGTCCTTCATCAGGCCCAGCGTGCCGGCGTCGACGAGGTGATGGGTCTCCGGGAGCAGCGGCACGTGCAGGCTGACCAGGTCGGCCTCGGCGAAGAGCCGCTCGCGGGGGACGTACTCCATGCCGAGGGCGAGGCAGTCGGGATTCTCCGTGATGTCCCAGCCCAGCAGCCGCATCCCGAAGCCGTGGGCGATCGCGGCGAACGCGGACCCGATCTTTCCGGTGCCCACGACACCGGCCGTCCGGCCGCGCAGGTCGCGGCCCATCAGGCCGTCGAGCCGGAAGTCGAACTCGCGGGTGCGGTGGGCGGCGCGGACGATCCGGCGGTTGACCGCCAGGGCGAGGGTCCAGGCGAACTCGGCGACCGAGTACGGCGAGTAGGAGGAGACGCGGGCGACCGTGACGCCGAGGTCCCCGGCGGCGGTGAGGTCGATGTTGTTGTAGCCGGTGGACCGTTGGGCGATCATCCGGGTGCCGCCCTCGGCCAGAATGCGCAGCACACCGGCGTCCAGGGTGTCGTTGACGCCGCTGAGTACGATCTCGTGTCCGGCGGCCGTCGGCACGGTGTCCCGGTCCAGGAACAACCGCAGGCAGCGCAGTTCGTGCCGCCCGTGGAACGCCTTGTCGAACGCGGCCCTGAGCAGGGGTTCCTCGTCGGAGAGAACGCCGTACGCCACGATCTCCACGTGCACTCCTCCTGTTCGTTCCTGCTGGTGCAGCTGGTCGTCTGCGCCGCTGCCGACGAGGTCCCGGAGCGGACGGCTGCCCGATCACCATGCCGGTGGAACCGAGCGAGCTCCTGCTCGGGTTCGCCTCGTAGGGGGCGGCGGCCGGAACCCGCCTTCTCATCGGGGCCGTTAGGATCGTGGCGTGTTCGAGTACCACGGCTGGATCACGGTCAGGGAGACCGCGTCCGACGACGAGGACGACGTCCGGCTGCGGCGGATCGTCGACGAACTCCGGCTGCGCATCACCCGGATGGCCAGCCCCTACCTCCTCGACCTGAGGTGGATGAACGGCGAGCCCTTCATCCACCTGGGAGGTCATTCCAACCACCGCTCGGCTCCCGATGTGGTCGGGCTGTTCGAGGAGGTGGCGGCGCTCGCTCCCGGCTCCTACGGACTGCTCCACGTCCGCGACGACGAGGACCGGGGCCATGAGAACGAGTTCCGGGTGCTCAGGCTCGTCCGCGGCACGGTCACGGAGCACACGGAACGGTTGCTGTCCCCGTGCGTCCCGGCGCTCGAGGATCCCTTCTCCGGCTAGGGCCGGCGCCGCCGGAGCGCTCATGGGGTGTGCACGAGCTGGATCAGGTTCCCGCAGGTGTCGTCCAGGACGGCCGTGGTGACCGAGCCCGTCTCCAGCGGCTCCTGGGTGAACCGCACACCCAGCCGGCGCAGCCGGTCGAACTCGGCCCGTACGTCGTCCACGGCGAACGAGGCGGCCGGGATGCCGTCCTCGACCAGCGCGGTCTTGTACGGCCGCACCGCCGGATGGCCGGAGGGCTCCAGCAGGAGTTCGGTGCCGTGGGGGTCTTCCGGCGAGACCACGGTCAGCCAGCGGTCCTCGCCCGCCGGAACGTCGTGTTTCTTCACGAAGCCCAGCACCTCGGTGTAGAAGCGCAGCGCCTTTTCCTGGTCGTCGACGAAGACGTTGGTCAGGTGGATTCGCATGGAGGTCTCTCCGGTGGGACGACGTGGTCTTGGGCCCATCGTCCGCCATGAACGCGAGCCACGCAGGAGCGGGCCCCGCGTCCTGCTGCCTGGTGGTCCCGCGTCGCGGTGATCGCCATGGAGGCGTGCCGGTGCGCCCCGCAGTAGGGGGCGGCAGGGGGGCGTCGCCCGGGCGGAGCCGCGAGGAAAATCGGGCGCGGCTGCGGCCGCGGCTGTGTCAGTCTGGCGGATCGTTCCGAACCGGTCTCGCCACAGGAGCCTGTGATGACGGTGCCGTCCCGTCTGCTGCCGCTGCTGGAGCAGTTCGACTTCGCGTACAGGCGTCTCGCCGACCGTATGGCAGGGCCCGTCATGGACAGCGGCGACGGTACGGACACCCCGGTCGGTCCGCTGACCGACGACGAGTACCTCTGGGAGCCGGTGCCGGGTTGCTGGTCGGTACGGCGGCGCGAGGACGGGCCGGGGCCGCGCGCCACGTCCCTGGCGGGGGCGGGTGACTGGGGACGCGACGCCGCCGCCTACCCGCACCCCTGGCCGCCGCCCTTCACCACCATCGCGTGGCGCCTGAGCCACCTCGGCGAGATGCTGGCCCTGCGCGCCGACCACACCGCCGGCGCCCGGCGGCTCACCCGGGACGACTACCGCATCAGCGGGGACGCGGCGACCGCGCTCACCGCCTTCGGCAGCGCCGCCGAGGCCTGGCGGACGGCGCTGCTCGGCGCCGACGACACCGCCCTCGACACGGTCGGGTACTGCGCCTATCCGTACGGCAGTGACCCGGAAGAGCCGTTCCTCGGCATCGTGTGGTGGGTCAACCAGGAGCTGCTGCACCACGGAGCCGAGATCGCCCTGCTGCGCGACCTGTATCACGCCCGCGCCCGGAGCGACGGCCGCTGAGGCCGCTCGAAGGGCGGTACTCCGCGCCGTCGCCGGCAGGAGGTGTGCGCGGGAGGGCCGAAGGGCCCTGGGAGCGGGCCGGGCGGCCCGTGGTGGTGGGGCCCGGAGCGGCCCAGGCTGGGGGCAGACCACACGAAGGGAGCCGGTGTGATGACCTCCGCCACCACCATGAACGCGGCCCTCCCCGCCGAACACCGGGAACGGCTGATGGGGATAGCCGGTGCGGTGTCCTTCGATGCCGGGACCCGGCTGTTCGAGGAGGGCCGGCGCGCCGACCGGCTGTGGATCGTCCGCACCGGCACGGTCGCCCTCGATCTGCGCGTGCCCGGCCGGCGTCCCGCCGTCGTCGCCTCGCTGGGACACGGCGAGCTGGTCGGCTGGTCCTGGTACCACCCGCCGTACCTCTGGCACCTGGGCGCCGAGGCGGTCAGCCCGGTGCGCGCGTGGGAGTTCGACGGCGGGACGGTCCGGGCCCTGTGCGCCGAGGACCCGGAGTTCGGCCGCGCGATCGCGGTCTGGGTGGGCCGGGTGCTCGTCGAACGGCTGCTCGCCTCCCGCGTCCGGCTGCTCGACCTGTACGCCCCCTACGGCAGCGGAAGCCTCGTCTGACCACGCGGCACCGTGCGAAGGGTGCTCACTCCCCGTGCGCAGCGCCGCGCGGTGGAGGTGACTTCCCGGCTGGCACAGTTCCGTCGTCCCGGGCAGCGTGGAGAGTACCGACAACGACTGCTGGTGAGGTGGCCATGCAACCCCCTGAACCGAAGGCCCGCGTGGTCGCGGGCGTGGACGGCTCCCCGTCGTCGTACGCGGCGCTGCGCTGGGCGGCGCGGTACGCGGAGATGGTCGGCGGTTTCGTGGAGGCCGTGTGCGCCTGGGACACGCCGTCGGCCATCGGCTGGACCGGGCCCGCGATCGACCCCGAGTTCGACCTGGAGCAGGCGCAGGAGCGGTTCGCGGAGGCGATGCGCGCGGTCTTCCCGGACCAGCGGCCCGCCGGTATGCGCGAGATCCTGGTGGAGGGCGACCCCTCCGACGTGCTGATCGCGGCCTCGGAGGGGGCGGAGATCCTGGTCGTGGGCCGCCGGGGGCGGGGCGGCTTCGCCCGCGCGATCCTCGGTTCCGTGAGCCTGCGCTGCGCCCAGCACGCGGCCTGCCCGGTCGTCGTCGTCCGGGAGGACCAGGACCGGCCGCGCTGATCCGGGCCCGGTGGCCGCCGGCTACCAGGTGTCGATGCGGCGGCCGGTCAGCGCGCTCATCCCGATGCGCACCCACACGTCGCGTTCCCCGCCGGCCCAGGGCGCGCTGTAGACCCGCTCGGCGAGACGGCGTACGGCATCGGGGTCGGTCACCTGTTCGGCGGTGCCGTGCACCACGACGCTCCAGCCCTGGCTGAGCGCGTCGTCCAGGCGGTCGACCTCGAAGGCCACCTCCCGGTCGAGCCCCTGGAGGGAGACCGTCCCGGTCTGCGTCCTGAAGACGATGGCGTCGTCGATGACGCTGTAGTTGACCGGGACGACGACCGGGGCGCCATCGGTGGACACCGCGATCCGGCCCACCCCGTGCGTCGACAGCAGCCGTCGGCAGTCCTCCTCGCCCAGCTCGCTGAAGCGGGGTGTCCGGGCGGCCTGCCCGAGGCCGGACGGCAGGTCGACGTGTCCGCCGCCGAGCTCCGTGGCGCTGGTCCGCAGGGCCCCGGCCAGCCGGAGCAGTGTGCCGGCTTCCGGTGCGGCGGTGCTGTGCTTCTCCAGGTGTTCGATGTAGGCCGGGGCCATGGCCGCCCGGAACGCCAGTTCCTCCACGGTGAGGCCCAGTTCCCTGCGGCGCTGTTCGATACGGCGCCCGAGGTCGCCCTGCGGCAGCCGTCCCGGTGGTCTGTGCTCGGCCATGGTTCCTCATTCCTCGGGCTGCGGACCGTCACCCGTACGTCCACCATGACCGATGCCACCGGGCCGGGCCTGGTCAAACGGCCCCGGCCCGGCGGGCTACGGCCGTTCGGCCCCCGCCCTGCTCCACTCGGGCGACCCTGACGACGGCCGCCGTCCGGCACCGCGCCCGGCCGGCACACGGCCCGGGCGCTGCTCCCACGGGGGGCACGTGCCTTACCAGCCGACCGGGTGCCGCGGGCGGCGTCCAGGCGGGCCCGCGACTCCTCCAGCGGCTCGTCCGGTCCCGGCTGCGGCAGCCGTACGGCGTGTGTGCCGCTCCGGTGCGCTCGGAGCCTTCCACCGGCGTTCCTCCCCCTCCTCCCCGCACCCTCGTCCGGGATCGCCGTAGCGGCCGGGGCCGGCGTCCTTCCGAGGTCGGGGGGTACACCGCCGGGCAGCGGTTTCCGGACGCGCGGGCAGGGCCTATCGGCCCTACCTCCCGCGGTCGCCGGGGTCCACGATGGCCTGGTGCCTCACGACGTCGACTTCCACACGCTCGGCAGACATGCCTGCCTGCGCCTGCTCGGCCGGGTGCCGGTCGGCCGGATCGTGTACACCAGGCAGGCGCTGCCGGCCGTGCTGCCGGTCAACTTCCGTCTGGACGCGGACTCCTCCGTCGTCCTGCGGACGTCGGCGGGGTCGGACCTGGTGCGCGCGGTGGAGGGTGCCGTGGTCGCCTTCGAGGCCGACGAGTTCGACGCGGCGGCCCGCAGCGGCTGGAGTGTGGTCGTCACCGGCCGGGCCGCCCTGGTGACGGACCCGGGCGAGCGGGCGCGCCTCGCGCGGTGCGGCCCGGACTCCTGGATGCCGCTGCGGGACGGGGTGTTCGTGCGCATCGCGCCGGACTTGGTCACCGGCCGCCGGCTGTCGGGGATGTGACGGGCCGGGCACCGCGCGGGGCCGGGGTCGTCCGCTCAGAACCGGTGGCCGTCCGCGCGCGGGCGGTTCCGGACCTGGGTGGCGATGACGGCCGCCTGGACACGGCGTTCGACCCCGAGCTTGGCGAGCAGGCGCGAGATGTGGTTCTTCACCGTCTTCTCGGCCAGGAACAGCCGCCGGCCGATCTGCCGGTTGGTGAGCCCCTCCCCGATGAGGGCCAGGATCTCCCGCTCCCGCTCGGTCAGTCCGGGCAGGGCGTCCGGCTCGGCCTCGTCCTCCCGCCCGTCCCGCAGTCTGCTCAGGAGCCGGGTGGTGGCGCTGGGGTCCAGCAGCGACTGCCCGCCGGCCACCGTGCGCACGGCGGAGACCAGTTCCGAACCCCGGATCTGCTTGAGGACGTACCCGGACGCGCCCGCCATGATCGAGTCCAACAGCGCCTCCTCGTCATCGAACGAGGTCAGCATCAGGCAGGCCAGCTCCGGCAGGTGCGAGCGCAGTTCCCGGCAGACGGTCACCCCGTCGCCGTCCGGCAGCCGGACATCGAGGACGGCCACGTCGGGGCGCAGTGCGGGGACGCGCGCCAGGGCCTGTGCGACGGTGGACGCCTCGCCGGCCACCGTGATGTCCGGTTCGTCGTCCAGCAGGTCGCGCACCCCGCGCCGGACCACCTCGTGGTCGTCGAGCAGGAAGACCCGGATCGGGTTGCCGGGTCCGGTCTGCGCGCGCTCCGCCATGGTAACTCCCTGTCACATACTCGGTTCTCCCCGCCGATCCTGGTCCCTTCCGGGACCGGGGAACAGGGCCGTTGGGCCCTTTCGCGCGCGGACCCCGCTCATCCTCCCCGGGTCAGCTCGCGTTCCGCGACCTCCCGGAAGCTGTGCGGCGGGCGGCCGGTGAGGCGCTGCACGGTGTCGGTGGTGCGGTCCTCGGCGCCCTCGGCGATGGCGCGGTCCATGCCGGCCAGCATCTCGGCGAATTCCAGGGGGAGTTGTCCGGCCAGCCGGTCCCGCATCCGCTCGTACGTCAGCGGCTGGTGGGTCACGGGCCGGCCGGTGACCTCGGTGACGATGGCGGCGATGTCGTCGTAGCCGAGCGCCTGCGGACCGGTGAGGACGAGGTCGGTGCCGGGCGCGCGATCGTCGGTCAGGGCATGGACGGCGACGGCGGCGATGTCGTCGGCGTCGACGAACCCGACCCGGCCGCTCCCGGCGGCGGTGAGGATCACGCCGTGCTCACGAATGCTCCGGGCGTGCATGTGGGTGCCGGTGAAGTTCTGCATGAACCAGGAGGGGCGCAGTACGGCCCACTGGTCGAACAGCTCGGGCAGGGCCCGGTGTACGGCCCCCACGCCCGGCCCGTCCGCGGGGATGGCCGAGGAGCCGAGCAGCACGGCGCGGCGCACTCCTGCGGCCCGGGCCTGCCGGAGGAAGGTCAGCATGACCGCGGCCGGGTCCGGGTCACCCAGGGGCGGGACGAGGTAGACGCGGTCGGTTCCGTCGAGGGCTCCGCCGAAGGTGCCGGGGTCGTACCAGTCGAATCGGACCGGCTGCGCGCCCGGGACCGGGGTGGCCCGGCGGCTCGCGGCCCGCACGCGGTGTCCGGCAGCGGTCAGCTGCGCGGCGGTCCGGCCGCCGGTGGTGCCGGTGGCGCCGATGACCAGGATGGTGCCGGAGGTCGTCATCGGGCGTCACTCCGGTGGAAGTCGAGACCGGGCGCCTGGAGGGCAAGGGGGTTCCAGTAGTCCCGGTAGGAGGTGAACCGGCCGTCCCGGACGGAGACGACAGCGATGTAGGTCATGTCGTACGGATCGCCGCTCCCCACGATCCGCCCCACCGCGCGCATCTCGACCACGATGGTGTCCGGCTCGGTGGTCTGGTGGATCCGCACATCGGGGAAGTCGTGCAGGTCGATGTGGTCGGGGTAGTGGCGCATGTAGGCCGCGATGGCCTCCCGGCCCGTCAGGCGGCCGGGCCGGCCCGGCGGGGCGAAGGGGAATTCCATCACGCCGTCCTCGGCCCACAGCCCGATCCAGCCGGGGATGTCCTTGTCCAGGAGGAGCCGCAGGCTGTGGCGGTACAGGTCGGCCGGGGAGGTGGCGGCACGGGTGGTCACGGGCATGGCTGTCTCCGTTCCAGTACGATACGGACCGACGGTCCGCTTCATCGAAGATACGGACCGCCGGTCCGGATTGCAACCAGGAGGGGCCCATGGCCGACCGCAGACCACGCAAGGACGCCGCCCGTAACCGCGCGGCCGTCCTCGCCGCCGCCGACCCGCTGTTCGCCCGGTGCGCCCACCCGGACGACGTCACCATGGCCGACATCGCGGCGGCGGCCGGCGTCGGCAAGGGGACGCTCTTCCGCGCCTTCGGCGATCGCACCGGGCTGATCCGGGCGCTGTACGAGGCACGGCTCGAACCGGTCCGCGCCCGCGTGGAGGAGGGCCCGCCGCCACTCGGACCCGGGAGCCCGCCGCGCCGGCGGGTACTCGCCCTGCTCGACGCCGTGTTGTGCTTCAAACTCGACAACCGTCACCTCGCGGTGGCCCTGGAACAGACCGGCGACGCCAGCCCGTACCGCACGGACCACTACGAGCGCTGGCACGCGCTGCTGAAGGAACTGCTGGAGCAGGTGCCGGGCGGGGCCGACGCCGATTTCACCGCCCACGCCCTGCTCGCCGCCACCCGGGCCGACCTCGTCGCCCACCTGGCCGACGGGGCCGGCCTGTCCCGCGAGGACATGCGGTCTCGGCTGGCGGAGTTCGCGGCCCGGACACTGGGCACCGAGGACTGACGCGGCCGCAGGGCCGGCGGATGACACCGGAGACCGCCGGGGCCCGACCTGTCGTCGGCCGCGTCCGTCACTCCCCCTCACCGTGTTCCGTGCCGTCCAGGGGGCTCAGTACGCGGCTGCTCGTCTGCTGGTAGATCACGGAGCTGCGGGAAGCTCACCACTTCCCGGCGGGCGCTGAAGCGGTCCATGAGGAAGGCGTGCAGCCGCTCGATGTCCGGCACCGCCACGTGCACCACGAAGTCGTCGTCGCCGGAGACGACGAACACCGAGACCGCCTCGGGCAGTTCGGCGAGGTACGCCTCGAAGCCGGAGATCACGTCCCGGCTCAGCGGGCGCAGCCGGGCGAAGACCAGGGCCTGGAGCGTACGGCCCAGCAGGCGTGGCTGACGGCCGCGTGGTAGCCGGTGATCACCCGCGGGCCCGCAGCGACCGGACCCGCTCCAGGCAGGTGGACGGGGCGATGCCGACCTTGCGGGCCAGCTCCCGGTTGGTGAGCCGTGCATCGCGCTGGAGATGGCCGAGGACCGCCGAATCAATGGAGTCCATGGCCACCCCTCCGCGCGCTGGCCGCTGCCCAGCGCGCCCATCCGCTGGAGTGGGGCGTCGTGCCCGGCCCGGCCGGGTCGACGGCCGTGGACCTGGGCTGCGGACCGGGGCACACCAGTCTCGCCCTGGCCGGTCTCGGCTTCGATCCGGTGTTCGCCGTCGACCTGAGCGAACCGCTGCTGGACGAACTGGCCGCGCACGCCACCGGCACCCCGGAGGTGCGCCCGGTGCGGGCGGATGTGCGCACCGCCCTGCCGGAGCTGATCCGCCCGGACTCGGTGGGGGCCGTGGTGTGCCTGGGCGACACCCTGACCCATCTGCCGACCCGGGGGGCCGTGGCCGCGCTGTGCGCCGATGTCGCCGCCGCGCTGGCGCCCGAGGGAACGGCCGTGTTCGCCTACCGCGATCTGACGGTCCCGCTCACCGGCACGGACCGCTTCCTCCCGGTCCGCTCCATCGAGGACCGGATCATGACCTGTTTCCTGGAGTACCCGGACGACTTCGACGCCTACACGGTGGTGGTGCACGACCTGGTCCACACCCGGGACCCCGCGAGCGGCGACTGGTCCTTGAACGCCCACAGCTACCGCGAGCTGCGGCTCTCCCACGCCTGGGTGCTGGAGCGGTTCCGCGGCGCCGGGCTGCGGGTGGTGCACGAGCGCGGCGGGCCGGGTGGCATGCGGACGGTGGTCCTCAAGCGGGCGTCGTGACGGCGGCCCGGACAGCGCCCAGGAGGTCGCTCTGGTAGTGGGCGACGCCGTCCCGGAGGACCAGCGGGGTGCGCGGGAGGCTGCCGAAGTCGGTGAAGGGATCGCCGTCGACGACGGTCAGGTCCGCGATCTTTCCCGGCTCGACGGTGCCCAGATCGTTCTCGACGCCGAACAGCCGCGCGGGGGCGGCGGTGGCGCACCGGAGTGCCTGGGCCGGGCCGAAGCCGTGGGCGTGCAGGGCGCGCAGGGCCAGGTGGAGCGAGAGGCCGGCCGGGACCAGCGGTGCGTCCGTGCCCACCGCGAGCAGGGCGCCCTCGGCGGCGAGGCGGCGGTAGGCGGCCATCTCGGTGGCGAGGGCCCGTCGTTGCCCGTCGGTGGGCGGGGTGCGGGCGCGTTCGCGGACGGCGGTGACGTCCCAGGGCGGCATGAGGGTGAGCACCCGGGGGTCTTCGGCCAGGGCCGGGTCGGCACCCAGCAGGGCCTGTGCGGTGAACGGGGTCGCGATCAGGGCGAAGCGGCCGTCGGCGTACTGCTGGACGAGGTCCTGGTGGATGTGGCCGGTGGGGGTGGTGGCGTGGCCGTGGGGCAGGCGCTGGGTGGCCTGCAGATGGGTGGTGAGGTCCTGTCCGGCCGCCCGGCCCGGTGCGCACAGGTGGCTGCCGCTGGGCACCCCGAGCCGGTGGGCGGCGTCGGCCGCCTGCGCCATGACCTGCCCGGAGGCGCGGACGTAGGTCTTGACGAAGTCGACTCGCAGGGCGGTGGCCCGCTCCAGGGTGCGCCGCACACCGGCGGCGGTGCGGTGGGCGCGGCCCATGGCGTACGCGGTGCGGGCACCGTCGAGGAGTTCGGCGCAGGCCAGCAGGCGCGGGCCGGTGCTGTGCCCGGAGGCGAGGGACTCGCGCAGCCGGACCGCCTCGTACAGGGACGCGCCCATGCAGGCCATGGTGGTGATGCCGTAGGCGAGTGCGGTGAGGCCGTGCCGGGCGCCGTAGGTGGCGCTGTAGGGGTGGGTGTGGCTGTCGAACAGCCCGGGCAGGACGGTGTGCCGTGAGGCGTCGACGGTGCGGTGCCCGGGGCGGCGCGGGCGGTGGGGTTCGACGGCGGTGATCCGGCGGCCGTCGGTGAGGATGTCGACGTCCCGGCGCGGGGCGGTGCCGGTGCCGTCCCACAACTGCCCGGCGTGGACGCGCAGTCGCTCCCGGCCGCGCACCGGGCGGTGGGTGAGCGGCACGGGCAGCGTACGGGGCCCGGACCGGACCGGGTCGAGGAGCCGCAGCCGGCCCGAGGACAGGTAGAGCAGGGTGTTCGTCTCGCGTGCCCAGGTGGGGTGGTCGGCCGGTTCCCCGGTGAGCCGGCGGGCGGGGCCGGTCGGGGTGCCGTCAGGGGTGACGGGCAGCAGCCAGAGCGCCGACTCGGCGACCAGCGCCATCGAGCGGCCGTCGGGCGACCACACGGGGCCGGCGGCGGCGCGGTCGGACAGGGACTGGTGCGCGGCGGGCAGATGGCGCTTCTCGGTGCCGGTGCGGGTGTCGAGGACCCGGATGAGGTGGTAGCCCTCGCGGAAGCGGTGGTTGAGCCGGTTGCGGTCGCAGAAGGCCACGTACCGGCCGTCCGGTGACCAGGTCGGGGCGCCGGGCGGGCCGTCGGTGGCCAGCGGCCGGGCGAGCACCCGCTCCGCGCCGGTGGCCAGGTCGCGCAGCAGCAGGTTGCCCCGGGTGTCCTGGCAGGCGAGGCGGGTGCCGTCCGGGGACACCGCCGGGTACAGCCGGCCCGGTCCGGTGACCGGCTCGTCGTGCCCGCTGTCCGGGTGGAGCCGGCGTACGGCGGTCAGCCCGTCCCGGTCGGTGCAGTACAGCAGGCTCCGTCCGTCCGGCGCCCAGGCGGGCATCTGCACATGGTGGACGGCGGCGGCCTGGAGCACCTTGCGGGGCGTCCCGCCGATGGGCAGCACCCACAGGGCGTTCAGCGCGACGAAGGCCACGCTGCCGCCGTCGGGCGCGAGGGCGGGCAGATGGATGCCGCGCACCGGTCCCGCGGCCTGCGGGGAGAACGGCCTGGGGCGCCGCCGGGGGCGCGGCACCGGCATGCGCGCGGTGAACGGGACGTCCCGCACTGAACCGGGTGCGCCGAGGGTGCGGAGGCGGAGCCGGCCGTCGGCGACGTAGAGGAGCCGGTCGTCGCCGAGCCAGCACGGTGGTGCCGCCGCCAGGTCCTCGCCCTCGGTCACCACCCGTCCGTCGACCAGGAGCGTGGCCCGCGCGGCCGGCAGGGACGGGGAGGCCGTGGTGCCGGACAGGTGCAGGCAGGCGATCCGGCCCGAGGGGGACACGGACGGGCACAGCAGCCGGCCCTCCCCCACCCTGCGGAGCACCTGCCCGGGGCCGCCCCCGGCGGGTACCCGGACCAGTGCCAGGCCGCCGTCGTTGCCGCCGTCGGGGGTGTGGGCGGCGCGGACGCAGACCACCGAGTGCCCGTCCGGCCACCAGACCGGGTCGATGTCCTCGTAGGCGCCGCCGGTCAGCCGCACGGCCCCGCCGCCGTCCGGGTGCGTCGTCCACAGTCCGAACGACGCACCGGTCACCGCGTCGCCGCCGCGTTCGGAGGCGAAGACCAGGCGGCTGCCGTCCGGCGACCAGGCCGGGTCCCGGTCGTCCCAGGGCCCGTCGGTGACCTGGCGCAGCCCGCTGCCGTCGGTGCGCAGCGTCCACAGATGGAAGCCGCCGCCCCGGTAGCCGCCCACCGCCAGGCGTCCGCCGTCGGGGGACAGCACCGGACGGGTCGCCTCCAGATCCCAGTCGGTGATCCGCACCGCGTCCCCGCCCTGCGGCGGCACCCGCCACAGGACGCCTTGCACCTCGGCGATCAGCACGGACCCGTCACGGGAGGAGGTCACCGATCCACCGGTCAGCTCGCGGTACAGCAGCGTTTGCCGCTCGGCGGCGGTGGACACCGCCGGGGCGGGGCGGGTCGCCGGGGCGGGTGCCGCGACCGCCGTCAGCCCGGCGGCCGACGCCCGCAGCAGGTCCCGGCGGCCCACCCGGCCGTGATCCGTCGTCATCGCTCTCCTCACCGGGTCGCCTGGCGACGGGCACCAGCCCGGCGCCACGGTGGGCGGGCGGCACGGCCGGGTCCATGGTGGCGGGCGCCCGGTGCCGAATGCGGGACGGCGCGCGGGACTTCGATGCCGGTCGACGGAGCCCGGGGGTGTCACCGTAGGAGTGGTACGAGCCGCACCCCCGCGCGTGCGCCCGCGCCCCGGGCATGCGCCCCGGCCCTGCCCGCGCGCCCCAGCCCCGCCCGTACCGGCGCCTCAGGCGTCCAGCGGCTGCCACGCGGGGCCGTCGCCGCCCCGCCGGACCCGGCCGAACACCACGTCGGCGAAGTGGACGCCGAAGCCGATCGTGCCGGGCTCCGCCAGCTCCGCGACGAGACGCCGGCGGTGGTCGGCGGCCCCGACGGGGTCGTGGTCGTAGACACAGGACCATTCGGGGTGGTCCACCTGGATCGGTGAGTGCAGGGAGTCGCCGAAGGCTATGAGCCGCCTGCCACCGCCGGTGATGACGTACTCCGTGTGTCCGGCCGTGTGGCCGGCGGTGATCCGGCCCCGCACGCCGGGGAAGATCTCCTGTCCGTCGGCCACCGTGCGCACACGCGGTGCCGGCGCCGCGACGGTCTCCTCGGAGAGGCCGCCGGCCGCCTCCGGCAGGTCACGCGCGGCCCATTCCGGTGCCGGTACGAGGTGGTCGGCGTGGGCGAACGCGAGCCGGCCGGCGCCCGGGGCGGGGTGGACGGCCCAGCCGATGTGGTCCGGGTGCAGGTGGGTGAAGGCCACGGCCTCGATGTCCTCGGGCCGACGGCCCAGCTCGGCCAGGCTGTCCAGCAGCGCGCCGCCGTACAGCGTGCCGTTCGGGGTGCCCGGGTCGGCCGGCAGGGACCGGGGGCCGAACCCCGCGTCGATCAGCAGCGCCCGTTCGCCGTGCTCCACCAGCAGGCCGCCGATGCTCGCCACGAGATACCCGGAGGCGTCCAGGTACTCCGGATGCGCCGCCCAGGTGTCGTCGGTGGTGTCCGGCAGCCAGGCGCGCGGCCTGCCCTGCACGGCTCCGTCCGGGACGAAGGACACCTTCGTGTCGCCCAGCCGTACCGAGCGGATTCCCGCGGGCCGGCGCAGCCGGTCGTCCTGGGCGAGTGCGGAATTGGCCACCATGTGCTCGTCCCCCTCTTCCTCGTTCCACCACCACCATAAGCATCAAGCTAGAAACATTCAAGCTCTAAATATCCGAGCTTGATGGACTTGCTAGGATGGGCCCCATGACGACGCCCCCGGAGCCGCAGACCAGCGCCGAACGAGAGCTGTGCGGTCTGGTGAACGGGCTGGCGCAGCAGATCGCCGAGCACGTGCGGGAGAGGGCCGCCGCGCTGGGCCTCACCGCCGCCCAGGCGACCGCACTGCGGGAGATGACCGGCCCGATGACCATGCGCGAGCTCGCCGAGCGCATGAGCTGCGAGCCCTCCAACGCCACGTTCGTCGTCGACAAGCTGGAGAAGCAGGGCCTGGTCGAGCGGTGCCCGCACCCCACCGACCGCCGCGCCAAACAGCTGCTGCTCACCGCCGAGGGCACGGCGTTGCGCGAGCGGCTCCTCGGGCTCCTCGCCCAGGAGTCACCGCTGGCCGGCCTCAGCCCGCAGCAGCAACGCACCCTCCAGGGCCTGCTGGAGCAGGCCATCACCCGGCCCTAAGCCGCAGCACTCCCCCGACGCGGGCTGCGCCACCGGCGGCCCTCCGGAGGCCGCGCACCGGGAATCGTCCGTGGGCCACGTGTTCGAAACCCACGCCCCACCAGGGGTTTCCGAGCGATTCATCAACGGGTGATGGGCTGACGCCCGTTGACGCCCGTCCATCCCGGACGGGATGCCCCAAGGAGTCGCTTTCATGCACAGACCGTCCCGCCGTCACCTCACCCTCGCCACCGCGCTGCTGGCGTCCACCACCGCCGCCATCGCCTTCACCACCGGCGCCGGCGCGACCGACACCAAGCAGCAGGCCGAGGACGCCATCAAGGGCGGCAAGGCGAAGAACGTCATCCTGCTGATCGGTGACGGCATGGGGGACTCGGAGATCACGCTCGCCCGCGACTACACCGTCGGCGCCAACGGCCGTCTGAACATGGACAGGTTCCCGCTGACCGGCGAGTACACCACGTACGCCGTGCACAAGGACGGCACGCCGGACTACGTCACCGACTCCGCCGCGAGCGGCAGCGGCTGGGCGACCGGCGTGAAGACGGTCAACGGCCGCATCTCCAAGACGCCGGGCTCCGACAAGGCCGTCCGCACGATCCTGGAGCTGGCGCAGAAGAACGGTTACGCCACCGGCAGCGTCACCACGGCGGAGCTGACCGACGCCACCCCGGCCGTGCTCGCCTCCCATGTCACCGACCGCTCCTGCCAGGGCCCGGCCGACATGGCCAAGTGCCCCGCCGACACGATTCCGGCGGGCGGCCCGGGCTCGATCGCGGAGCAGTCCGTCAACCACAAGGTGGACGTCCTCTTCGGCGGCGGCAAGCAGCGCTTCGAGCAGAAGGTCACCGACGGCAGGTACAAGGGTCTGACCGTCACCGAGCAGGCGAGGAAGCTCGGCTATCAGGTCGTCACCGACAACGCCTCGATGAAGTCCGCGAAGCCGGGCAAGCCCGTTCTCGGGCTGTTCGCCTCGGGGAACGTGCCGGTCGAGTGGACCGGCAAGCCGGCCGCCGTCGGCGGCACCGACCCCCAGCGCTGCGTCACCTCCAACCCGAACCGGCCGTCCAGCACGCCGAGCCTGGCGGACTCCGCCACCAAGGCGATCCAGCTGCTGGAGGCCAAGCAGCGGCAGAACCACTCCAAGAAGGGCTTCTTCCTGCAGATCGAGGGCGCCTCCATCGACAAGCAGGACCACGCCGCCGACCCCTGCGGCCAGATCGGCGAGACGGCCGCCTTCGACCGCGCGGTGAAGGTCGCCCGCGCCTACGCGGCCAAGCACCCGGACACCCTGGTCGTCACCACCGCCGACCACGGCCACACCAGCCAGATCGTCCCGCTGGAGGCCACCCCGCCCGGCCTGTCCGCCACCCTGGTGACCAACGAGGGCCAGCAGCTGAAGGTCAACTACTCGACCAACACCCCGGGCCAGTCCCAGGAGCACACCGGCACCGAGGTGCGCATCGCCGCACAGGGCCCGCTGGCCTACCGTGTGCTCGGCGTCACCAACCAGACCGACCTGTTCACCACCCTCCGCGAGGCCCTGCGCCTGAGCTGAGTGTCCTGACGGGAAGTCGAGTACCCCGAAAGGGGGAAGGGGAGGCCGAGCCACGGTCTCCCCTTCCCCCTTTCCCTTCTTCACGCCCCCTCGACCGGCCGCACGCCCCGTTCTGTCGGTTGCGCAAGTTTGCGACTATGAGCGACGCCACCCCTCGCCACGCTGTGAGGGGTGGCGGTCCTGCCGTCGGCGAACTTTCCGGATCTGGGGGATGTATGACGGACAGTGCCCCGCTCGGGCTTGAACTCCGCGGTGTGTTCGAGCGCGTACTCGACCAGGCCATAAGCCTCGGGCAGGTCGTGGAGGCGATGGAGCGGTGCGGAAGCCTCGCCGACCGCGCGGAGCTGCGCACGAGGGCACTCGGGGCGATACACGCCATCGCCGCGTTCGCCGACCTCGAGTACCGCGAGTACCTGGCGGCCGTGACCGCGCGTTCCGGTCAGCGGAACGGCCGACGGACGCTCCGCTCCCCCGCGCCGCCGTCCCGCGACCCTGGGCCGCGGGCCCGTGCCGCCGGGCCGGCGTCCTCGCCGTGCGCGCTGTGCGTCTCGGTGTCGGTGGGGCTGGTGCTGCTGCTCTCCGGGTACGGGATGTGGTCCTGCGGTGTCCTGCCCCGCGCCGGGAACGGTGTGCTCACGGCCGGCCTGCTGCTGGGCGCGCCGGCCGCCGCCGCGGCGATCGGTCACCTGGTCCGGCGGTCCGGGCCGGTGGCAGGCGACCGCTCGGGCGGTTCCGGTGCGGCGGCGGGTTCCGCGGACACCGTGGCCCGGGCCCGGCAGGCCTGGGAACTGGCCCTGCTGGAGCGCGGGGTGGTGCCCTTCCTCCTCGGCCGTCTCGAAGAGGCACACCTGGAACGGCTCCGGGACCACGCGGGACGGTGACGGGCCGGGGCGCGCGAGACCTTCGTACAGCCGCCGGGCGGGAGACCCCTGGTGCGGGACGCCGGGCGGGGAGAACCTCCGGTACGGGGCTCAGTGCCCGGGAGAGCTTCCGGTACGGCCCCCGTACGCTCCGGCGCCGCGCGATGAGCGGAGGCCGGCGCCGCTCGGTCCACCGGAGGCCGGTGAGTACGCGAGGAGCGGGAGCCTGGCGGCGCGCACGATGACCGGGGACCCGGCGGCGGCGATGGCCGGTGACGGGGCGCTTACGATGGGCGGGCCCCGGGGCGGCGGTCGCCCGCGGGGCGGAAGCGGAGAGGACAGGGGAACTGTGACGGACCGCGCCGGTGGCCTGGAGGATCCGCCCGCCGAGGTGCTCGCGGCCGCGGCCGCCGCGTTCGGGCTGCTCGCCTCGACCGCCCGGCTGCATCTGATGTGGGCCCTGTCCCAGGGCGAGAGCGATGTGACCCACCTCGCCGACCGGGTGGGCGGTGCCCTGCCCGCCGTCAGCCAGCACCTGACCAAGCTGAAGCTGGCCGGACTCGTCGGCTCGCGCCGGGAAGGCCGGCGGCAGGTCTATTACATCGACGATCCCGACGTGGTCACACTCGTACGGGTGATGGTCACGCATCTGACCGGGCCCTCCCGGTCCGGCTCCGGCCTCACCCACCGGCTGCGCGGAACCGGTGCCTGAGGCCGCCGCGGCCTCCGGGCGGGACGCGGCGGATCCGGCCCCCGGCGCCACCGCGCGGACGGACTTGGGCCGAGGAGCCGACGGGTCCGGTTCCGGGGAGCGTCCGGGGCGCGGCGTGCTGGAGGTGCTGCGCGCGCTGGAGACCGGTCCGCGCGGCCTGACGGAGGCGGAGGCCGGACGGCGGCTGGCCCGGTTCGGTGACAACGTGCTCCCGGCCCGGCGGGAGGTGTCCTGGGCGCGGCTGTGCGTGCGCAGCCTGCGGGATCCGTTCACCGCGGTGCTGGCGTGCCTGGGACTGGTGTCGGCGGCCGTTTCCGCCTGGGGCACGGCCTCGGTGATCCTCCTCCTGGTCGCGGTGAGCTGCGTCCTGCGGGCGACCGGGGAGCACCGGGCGGACCGGTCCACGGCCCGGCTGCGTGAGCTGGTCGCCACCACCGCCACCGTGCTGCGCCGCCCGCGCGAGGACGCGGAGCCGGTGAGCCGGGAGGTTCCGCTGGACGAGCTGGTGCCCGGGGACGTGGTGCGTCTGGGGCCGGGCGACCTGGTGCCGGCGGACGTACGCCTGCTGCGGGCCAGTGGGCTGACGGTGCACCAGTCGGCGCTGACCGGCGAGTCGGCCGCCGTCGCCAAAGATGCCGGCGATCTTTCGGACGGGACCGGGAACGGGGTGTTCGGAAAGCCCCGGTACTGCTTCCTGGGCAGCAGTGTCGCCACCGGCAGCGCCACCGCGGTCGTCACCGCGACCGGGGCGCGCACCCGGTTCGCCGCTGCCCAGGGCGGCCCGGCCGGCCGGCGGGAGGCCAGTGCCTTCGACCGGTCCGTGCACGGGATCTCGTGGATTGTGATCCGGTTCATGCTGCTCACCCCGCCGCTGGTGCTCATGGCCAACGCGGCGCTGCGCGGGCGGGGCCTGGAGACGCTGCCGTTCGCCGTCGCGGTGGCGGTGGGGCTGACGCCCGAGATGCTGCCGGTCCTGGTCACCGTCTGTCTGGCCCGCGGTGCGTCGCTGCTGGCTCGCACCCGGGGCGTGATCGTCAAACGGCTGCCCGCCCTGCACGACATCGGTGCGATGGACGTGCTGTGCCTGGACAAGACCGGCACCCTCACCCGGGACCGGCCGGTCGTCGACCGGTCGCTCGGCGCGGACGGCCGGGACGATCCCGAGGTGCTGCGCTGGGCCGCCGCCAATGCGTGGTGGACGCTCCAGCTCGCCGACCTGCCCCGGCCCGACGCCCTGGACGAGGCGCTCCTGGACGCGGACACGGACGGGGCGACGGCCTACGACGCCGTGGCCGCCGTTCCCTTCGACCCGGTCCGCCGCCTCGCCACCGCCGTGCTCCGCACCCCGGGCCGGCTCGGCACGCACACCCTCGTCGTCAAGGGGGACGTCCACTGCGTCCTGGATCGCTGTGCCCTGGACGAGGCGGAGCGCGAGCGGTGCCGGGCCCTCGCCGCCCGCGCGGCCGACGAGGGGCTGCGGGTCCTGGCCGTCGCCACCGCCGAACGCCCGGCCCGCGCCCGGGGGTACACCGCGGCCGACGAACACGGGCTCGTCTTCCGCGGCCTGGTCACCCTGCGGGACGCCCTCGCGCCCACCGCCGCCGACGCGCTGCGGGACCTGATGGACGGGGGTGTGACCGTCAAGGTCCTCACCGGCGACCACCCGGGCACCGCCCTGCGCGCCTGCCGCGACCTCGGTGTCCCCGTGCCGGCGGACGGTGTGCTCACCGCCGGCCGCGTCGACGCCCTCACCGACGCCGAACTGTCCGGCCTGGTCCGCCGTACGACCGTCTTCGCCCGCTGCACCCCGGAGCACAAGGCACGGATCATCCAGGCGCTGCGCGCGGGCGGGCACACGGTGGGCTTCCTCGGGGACGGCGTCAACGACCTGCCCGCCCTGCGCGCCGCCGATGTCGGCCTCGCGCCGCGTGACGCCGCCGACGTGGCCCGGGAGGGTGCCGATGTGGTGCTCGCCGGGAAAGACCTGACCGCGATCGCCCACGCCATCGCCGCCGGCCGGCACGCGGGCGGCAACATCGCCACGTATCTGCGCGTCACGCTGTCCTCCAACCTCGGCAACGTGGTGGCGATGCTCTTCGCCGGTCTGCTGCTGCCGTTCCTGCCGATGCTGCCCGCGCAGGTGCTGGCCCAGAACTTGTGCTTCGACGCGGCCCAGCTCGCCTTCGCCCACGACCGGCCGCATCCGTCGGTGCCGCGCCGGCCGGCCGTGCTGCGCCCGCGGGCCCTCCTGCGGTTCCTCACCGGCTTCGGGCTGCTCAACGCCGTCGCCGACCTCGCCACCTTCGGCGTGCTCGCGCTCGTCCCGAACGGTCCGGGGAGCGGGGACGACGAGACGCTCTTCCACTCCGGCTGGTTCACCGAGAACCTGCTCACCCAGGCGCTGGTCATGTTCCTGCTCCGGGGTGACCGGGGCGGCGGCCGGGGCCGTCGTCCCGGACCGGTGTCCTGGGCGGCGCTCGCCCTGGCCGTCATCGGGCTGGCCGTGCCCCCCTCACCGCTCGGCCCGGTACTCGGCCTGACCGCCCTGCCGCCCGTCTACTACCTCCCGCTCACCGCGGTGCTCGTGCCGTACGCGGTGGGTCTCGCGGTGCTGAGGCGGCACCGGGACACCTGACGCAGGGGGCGTTCACGGCCGGGCCACGGTCTGCCCGGCCCGCTCCACCAGACGGGCCAGCTCCATCCGGGAGCGGACGCCGAGGGCGGCGAAGACGTTGCGCAGGTGGTAGTCGACGGTGCGGGTGCTGACCGACAGGCTGAGGGCCACCTCCCGGTTGGTGAGTCCCTGAGCGACGCGCCGGGCGATGCGCAGTTGCTGCGGGGTCAGCCGCGCCAACCCGTCCGGCCGGACCGTGTCCCCGGGCACGCCCGCGGCCGGCCCGTCCGCGCCGGGCGCACCGGCGGCCCCGGTCATCCCGGCCACCCCGGCCATCCCGGTCACCCCGTTCGCCCGGAGTTCCGCCGCCGCCTGCTGGGCCCACGGGCCGGCGCCGCAGCGCTCGAAGCCGAGCAGCGCGGCCCGCAGATGGGTGCGTGCCTCGCTCAGCCGGCGGCGTCGGCGCAGCCACTTGCCGTAGAGCAGTGCGGTGCGGGCGCGTTCGAAGTCCCCGGTGCCCTCCCCGTGCCGCCGCAGCGCCTGCCGGTACAGCGCGTCGGCGGCCTCGGGCGGTGCCAGCAGGGCGCGGCAGCGCAGCAGTTGCGCGGGGGCCTGCGGGTCGGCGTCGCACGCCGCCCAGAGCGCGAAGTCCTCGACCGCGTCCCCGGCGCCCTCCGGCTGCCGGGCGAGCGCGCAGGCCTCCACGTAGCACGGGACGGCGAGCATCCAGACGGCGAAGTGGCCGCGCCCAGAGCCGGGCCGTACCAGGGGTGCGAGCCGTTCGGCGGCCTCGCGGGGCCGGCCGTGCCCCAGGTCGGCGCGGGCCAGCGCCCACTGGGCCAGCGCGGCGGCCTGGGCCAGGCCGTGCCGGCGGGCGGTGGTCATGGCCGCGGTGGCGTGCTCGGCGACGGTGTGCGCCTCACCGGCGATGGAGGCGGCCAGAGCGAGCACCGCGTGGTGGTGGGCGGCCGTGTTGCGCAGCCCGGCGCGGTAGGCGCTGCGCAACCCCTCCTCGGCGTGCGCCCGGGCCAGCGCGTGCCGTCCGGCGCGGAGTTCGCCGTAGGCCAGGTACTCCAGGGCGCGTGTCTCGTGCAGGGCGGATCCGTGGGTACGGGCCACCGCGAGCGCCCGGGCGCCGGACCGGCGGGCGGCGGCGGTGTCGCCGAGCAGCAGGGCCGCCGAGGCCGCCCGCAGCAGTTCCTCGGGGTCGTCCGCCGTCCACGCGCGGTCCACGACCCGCCGCAGGGGGGCCGCGGCCAGGTCGAAGCGCCCTTGCAGGACGGCGCGCATGCCCGCGCGGTGGTCCCGCAGGGCCGCTACGGCGCCGAGACCCCGCCCGGCCGCGAGCACACCGGCGGTCAGGGACGGGCTCCCGTGCGGTACGTGACCCATGGGGCCGGGGCCGGGGGCCTCCGGCATGCCCAGGTCCCACTCGTCCCGGGCTGGTCCGGCGGGCAGTGGCGGTACCTCAGCCGCCGGGCCAGGGGCCCGCGCCATGCCAGGGCCGCGCTCGTCCTCGGCTGGACCGGTGGGCATGGGCGGTACCTGACCCACCGGGCCGGCACCCTCCCCCACGCCGGCCCCCCGCTGACCTCCGGCTGAACCAGCGGGCACCGGCCGTACCCGACCCAGGGAGCCGGGAGCCTCCCCCGCTCCTGGCACCCGCTCGGCCACGGTCCGGTCGGCGGGCGGGGGCGGGGTTCCGGGGAGTGACCGGCCCGTGAGAGCGGCGCCGGAGGCCCTTCCCGCGCGGTGGGCCCCCGTCCACCAGCGGCCCTGCGTCAGGGCGCGCAGGCACGCGGCGACATCGCCCGCCGACCAGGCGGCGTCCGCGGCGGCCAGGGCCGCTTCGGCGGACCGCTCGGGGTCGTACGGAGCGGACAGGGCCGCGGCGAGCAGCAGGGTCTCGCGGGCGTCGTCGACCGGGCCGTCCCAGCGCAGCGCGGTACCGCGCAACAGTTCGGCACGCGCGCGTACCGGTGCGGGCGCCGGCCGGCAGCGGGCCGCGTCGAGCAGTCGCAGCGCCCGGGCCGACTGACCGGCCAGCAGGGCTTGTTCGGCGGCGGCCGTGTACCACCGGACCCGTTCGGCGCCGTCCGGGGCGAGTTCGGCGGCGCGGGTGTAGGCCGTACTGCGCTGCGCGGGCGTGGCCGCCGACGCCGGGTCCGCCGCGACGGACGCGAGGGCGGCGGCGAGCGCCGGGGCGGGGGCCGTGACGGCCCACGAGCGGTGCAGCAGCGCCGGAAGGCCGCAGGCGTCGGGCAGCGTGCGGGCCAGCGCCTCGTGGGCCGCACGGCGTCGTTCGCCCGACGCGCCGGCGTACACCGCCCGGCACAGCACCGTGCTGCGGAAACCGACCCGTCCCTCGGCGGTGAACAGCGTCTCCGGCAGCGCGATGCCGTCCGGCGGGAGCCGGTCGTCGGTGGTGGCGCCTGATAGGGAGCCGCGGCCGGGCGTGCGGCCGTCGTGGGGGTGCGCAAGGGGGCCATGGCCGGGCAAGGGGTCACCATGGGCGCGCGTCTCCGGCAGGGAATCGAGACCGCCACGCAGCACGGCTTCGTCCCCGGCATCCGGCTCCGGCAAGAAACCAAGATCACGGCCCGGCAGGGGGCCGTGCTCGGCGCGTGGACGCGCGAGTGGGTCCACGACCGGATGCGCGAACGGATCGGGGCCCGGCCCGGCGGCGGCCAGCCGGGCCGCCGCGCGTCGTACGACATCGGTCTCGGCGGTCGCCTCTCCCGAGACCTGCACGGCCGCCGCGGTCACGAGCAGCAGGTCCCGCTGGGCCGGCGGCAGTCCGGTCAGGTGGCGGCCCGCCGGCGCGGCGAGGGTCTCGGCCTCGACCAGGGGACACGGCAGCGGAGCGATACCGCCGAGCTGGGCCGGGGTCAGGCGGTGCACCACGCCGAGCAGCAGGCCGGGGTTGCCGTCGGCGGCGGCCGTGATCTCCTCGCGGACCCGGGGGTCGAGCGCGGCCGGCGCGGCCTCGTCCAGCAGGGCGGCGGCGGCCGGCGCGGACAGCGGCGCGAGGCGGAGCAGCGGCAGGCCGGTGAACTCCGGGTCCACGGGCCGGACTCCGGCCACGGTGAGCACCAGGGCGACCCCGCCACCGGGGGAGAGCCGGGCGGCCAGCCGGCCGAGGGCGGCCCGGGAGGCGGTGTCCCACCGGTCGGCGTCGTCGACGCAGAGCAGGACCGTCCCGGGCGCCGCGGTCGCCCGCAGCGCGCCGACCAGGTCTCGCACCGGGCCGGCGGCGTCGGCGTCCGGCACCCCGGCCGCCCGGCACAGCGCCCGCAGCCCGGCCAGCGGCTGCCGGAACCCCTCGGGACGGGCGGGTACGACCACGGCGGGCCCGGCGTCGAACGCGCGGGCGACCCGGGCGAGGACCGTCGAGCGACCGCTGCCGGGCTCACCGGTCAGGACGCACGCGCCGCCCTCCCGCAGCCGCTCCCCCAGCGTCGCGACCGGATCCGGCCGGTGCCGCGCCGCACCGGGCCCCAGAGTCGTCTGTCCGCTCATTCCCGAAACCTTACTGACGCGTAAGGACGCGCGGAAGGCTTGCGTCCGGGCCCCTGCGGTCCGTTGCGGCGGCATCGGGTCCGGGGTGCGGGAATTCGGGGGCGGCACGGCGCGACGCCGGTGGCGACCGCCGTGGCCGACGGTCGCCATCGGGGCCCTCAGGGCCGGTCAGGAGGTGTGCGGGCAGTTGCCCCGGTACTCCTCGATGGTCAGGCTCGGCCGTGGCAGCGGGCACAGGAACTGCTCGTAGCGGGTGTCGTTGTCGATGAACCGCTTCAGCCACGAAATGCTGTACTTCGCGATCGTCGTGTTCGAGGTGTTGGGCGTGAAGTGGGTCGCGCCGTTCAGCTCCAGGTACGCCCGGTCCAGGGAGCTGGGGAGCGTGGCGTAGAAGGGTTCGGCGTGGGTGGCGACGGGGGCGATCGTGTCACCGTCGGCGCCGAAGATCAGGGTGGGGGTCTTGACCTCGGGCCAGGTCTTGTCGAGGTTCCACGGGGTCAGCGGGATCGCCGCCTGGAGCGAGGGACGGGACTTGGCCGCCTCCAGGCTGCCGCCGCCGCCCATCGAGTGGCCCATGACGCCGAGACGGCTGGAGTCGACGCGGTTGCGTACGGAGCTGCGCTCGGTGAGGTAGTCGAGCGCCGCGAGCAGCTGGTTGCCCCGGGAGTCGGGCTGGTCCAGCGTGGTCAGCGTGTCGATGGTGAAGACCACGAACCCCTGGGAGGCCAGCCGGGGGCCGAGCCAGGCGATGGAGGACTGGGTGCCGGTGTAGCCGGGTGAGACGGCCACCGCGCCGAAGGTGCCGTCGGTGGTGCTGGTCGGGTAGTAGATGGTGCCCCCGCCGAAGCCGGTGACCGCGACCCGGGAGACGCTGGTCTCCGCGACGGCGTACGGGCCGCGGAGCGCCTCGATGCTGGATTCGGTGGGCGCCGGACCGCGCTCGTAGGGGTTGTCGGCACCGTGGGCCGCCGGTCCGCCGAGCATGGTCAGGCCGACGACGGCGGTGACCGACGCGGCGAGGGCCGCGAGCCGTCCGGCACGACGGGTGGGGCGGGGGCGGTGGGCCGGTGCCGTGGTGCTGGTGCGCGGGTGCTGCACGACGAGTCGTCCTCTCTGTCGTGGCGAGCCGCCCGTCCGGCCCGGACGCACGCGTGAGCGCGCCGGCCGACGGGCTCCGCCAGTGGGGGTGAGCAGTGCCACTGTCGGCGTCGCGCGGCACGACCGGACCGGCAATGTCACCGGTCTTGTACGGGCATCCGCTGCCGGAAGCGCGTCCCGGCCCGGGACACGGTGGCGCGGGCCGTCGCCCCGACCCGCCGGACGACGGGGGCGGTGACCTGGGCGGGCGTTCCGGGAGACCGGGGCGGTGACTCGGGGTTCGACGGCGAAGCCGCACCCCCTTGTTCAGGCCATCGGCCCGCCGGGCGTGAACGTGACCGGAAGCCGCGCGGGGCCGCGCAGGCCGCCGGGTCGCCAGGTCAACTCGGCCGGTGGCACCGCCAGGGCCAGGTCCGGAAGGCGGCGCAGCACCGTGCCGATCGCGATCTCGCCCTCCAGCCGGGCGAGCGGCGCGCCCAGGCAGTAGTGGATGCCGTGCCCGAAGGCCAGATGGCCGCTGTCACCGCGGGTGATGTCCAGCCTGTCGGGGTCGGGGAACCGGGCCGGGTCGCGGTCGGCGATCGCGGAGGCGATCACCACGGTGGCCCCGCGGGGAATGGTCACGCCCGCGATGTCGACGTCCTCGCGGGCGAACCGGGCGATCCCCGGGTTGACCGGTCCGTCGTAGCGGAGGAACTCCTCGACGGCGTCGGGCAGCAGCTCCGGGCGCTCCCGCAGCAACGACAGCTGCCCGGGATGGGCGAGCAGCGCGGCGATGCCCCCGGCGATCAGGTTGACCGTGGTGACGTACCCGGCCACCAGCAGCAGGAAGGTCATGGCGATCAGCTCGTCCTGGCTGAGCCGCTGTTCCTCGTCGTGGGCGCTGATCAGCGCGCTGAGCAGGTCGTCGCCCGGCCGGGCGCGCTTGGTCTCCAGGTGCTTGGTCACATAGGCGTGCATCCGCTGCCACGCCTCGTTGACGACGGCCGGGTCGGGCAGGGTTTCGCCGCGTACGAGCATGGCGTCGGTCCACCGCTGGAAGTCCTGCCGGTCGTCGCCGGGTACGCCGAGCAGTTCGCCGATGACGGTAACCGGCAGCGGCAGCGCGAAGTCCGCCACGAGGTCGGCCCGGCCGGCCGGCACCACCGCGTCGAGCAGGCGGTCGGTGATCTCCTGGACACGGGGGCGCAGCCCGGCGACCCGGCGTGCGGTGAACGCCTTCGAGACCAGGCGGCGCAGCCGGGTGTGGTCCGGCGGGTCGGAGCGCAGCATGCTGCTCATCATCGACTCGCGCTCGAACGCGGGCAGTTGTGCGAGGAGGCGAGGGTCGGAGGCGTCGCGGACATCGCTGCTCAGCCTGGGGTCGGAGAGGGCGGCGAGTCCGTCCTCGTAGCGGGTGATCAGCCATGCCTCCAGGCCGCCGGCGATCACCGCGCGCCGGACCGGGCCCTCCTCGCGCAGCCGCCGGTAGAGCGGGAAGGGGTCGGCCAGGAAGGCCGGGTCCGAGTAGGGAAGAAGGACAGGCTGCCGGCTCATCGTGCCTCCCGGGCGGGCGTCGGCCACACGTGCCACTTCGTCGGCACCAGGGGGATATACCCGATATGAGCGCCATGGCAACGACCGCTCCCCGCCCGCCGTCCGGAACACGCCGTCAGGCGGTCGGTGGACTGTCGAAAGGGTCGCCGGAGGGCTTTCTTTCCGACCGCTGGAAGGGTAGGTTCCGGCTACCCCGCGCCGGCGCCGCGAGGCGCTCGGCCCGCCCGTCCCGGGCGGCGGGCCGCGCGGGGGCCAGCCTTCCGTCCGCTTCCGTCCGCAGCCTTACCAGGAAGCCTTGTCAGGAGTGCGCCACGTCACGCAAGCGCGCCCGTCACCAGGAGTGCGCCACGTCGACCACGAGCTGGTCGGGCAGCTGGATCACCCGGAACGGCAGGCGGGCGCGGACGCCGAGGCCGATCTGCGTCTCCCCCTCGAAACTGGCGGAGAACCGGGTGTCCCTGAAGGTGCTGTACCCGCTGACGTCCACGCCCGGGAGGGGTTGTCCGGCCCGCCCGGGGTACGCGGGTGTGCCGCTCGCCGGTTCGTAGGCGGGCGCGCCCACCCGGACGTCGAGCACGGCGCCGCCGCCGACCGGGATGTGCTCCCCGCTGGCCAGCTGGTAGAGCCGGTCGACGTACCGCACGGAGTAGCCGAGGGTGCCGCCGCCGGGCACGTCGAAGACGAGACGGTCGAAGCAGTCGTGCCGGCCGGCCCTGACGGACTTCAGCGGTACGGCGCCCGCCGCGGCTCCGCCCTTGTCGCCGCTGCCCCAGCCGGTCGGACAGGCCGTGGTGCCGGTGGTGGCCGCCGACGCGGTGCCCGCGGCGGCCGTCACCATCCCCAGCCCGGTTCCCGCCAGAACGAGCGCCGCTGCCGCCGCCGCTGTTCGTCGCATGATGTTGCCCCCTTGATCGGATGTCACGCCATTACGGAGTGAGACACATGGGTGCGATGGAGGGTTGTCCACCGCTGCCAGTACCCGTATTGCGGGGTCATGAACAACCGTCATCTTTCCCTGGACTCCCCGACGGCCGGCTCCTAGGGTCGCGGCGGCGCGACCACCCGACACACACACTCCGAGGAGCCCTATGTCCCGCAGGACGCCCGGCCGGGCCCTGGCCTTCACCCTCGCCCTGGCCGCAGGCACCGCCGTCGCCGCGCCGTCCCCCGCGTCGGCCGACCCGATCCCCAGGGCGCCCGGGCACCGCCTGGTCGAGACCTACGCCGGCGCCCCGGTGGCCGCGCGGCCACTGCCCGGCACCCCGCCGCCCCAGCACCCCCACCTCGCGCCGAACGGCCGGTCCGGGATGCACGCCGACGGCTGGGGCAGCGCGACCTCCCCGTGGTCCGGCCCGCTCGGCGCCCGGCCCCGGGCCGACAGCGAGCAGATGGCGCCGCTGGGCGGGGAGTGCGCCACCGTCACCTTCGACCGGGCGGGGCGGATCGTCACCGTGTGCGGAACGTTCACCGGGTTCCTGGTCAAGCTGCTCGACCCGCGTTCCCTGGCCACGCTGGCCGAGTACAAGCTGCCCCAGCGCCCGTCCACCGTGGAGGCGATCACCCGGCTCGACTTCTCCCGGATCTTCAAGGACACCTCGGGCGGGGCCTATGCGTACCTGGACGACGAGGACCGGCTGGTCCTCGCGGACTCCCGCCAGCACATCGTCCGCCTCGCCCACCGGCAACGGGCCGACGGGAGCTGGGAGTTCACCGTCACCGACGACTGGGACCTCACCGAACAGGTGCCCCACGACTGCGCGACCTGGGCCGACCCGTACCCCGACGGAAGCTGCGACCCGGTCACCTCCGTCATGCCGGACTGGCAGGGCCGGATCTGGTGGGTCACCCGGCAGGGCCGGATCGGCACCGTCGACCCCGCCACCGGGACCATCCGTTCCGTCCGGCTGAACGGTGAGGAGATCCAGAACTCCTTCTCCGTCGCCGCCGACGGCGTGTCCATCGTGTCCGACCACGCGCTGTACGAGTTCACCGCGGCGGCGGACGGCACCCCCGCCGTGGTGTGGCGGCAGACCTACGACCGGGGCACCGGCACCAAGCCCGGCTCGGTGAACCAGGGTTCGGGCACCACACCGGACATCTTCGGCGACGGCGGCCGGTACGTGGCGATCACCGACAACGCCGACGACCGGATGCACGTCCTGGTCTACCGGCGCGACGCGGACGTGCCCGCCGGCCGGCGTCTGGTGTGCGAGGTCCCCGTCTTCGCCTCCGGTGCCTCCACGACCGACAACTCCCTGATCAGCTGGGGCGACAGCCTGGTGGTGGAGAACAACTACGGTTACGAGGACGTCTCGTCCCTCACCTTCGGGCGGAGCGTCGTCGGCGGGGTCACCCGGATCGACGTCCGCCCGGACGGCAGCGGTTGCGAGACCGTGTGGGAAAGCGCTGAGCGGTCGCCGTCCGTCGTGCCCAAACTGTCCACCGGCAACGGGCTGATCTACCTCTACACCAAGGACCACAACAATCTCGGCGTGGACGCCTGGTATCTGACCGCCGTCGACTTCCGCACCGGGCAGACCCGTTGGAAGCAGCTCGTCGGCACCGGCGTCGGGTACGACAACAACTGGGCGCCGATCACCCTGGGTCCGGACGGCACCGCGTACATCGGGGTGTTCAACGGCCTGGCCGCGGTACGCGACGACGGCTGAGCTCCCGGCGCCGCTTCGGCAGGCTCCGCCGTACATGACGGCGACCGGGCATCGGGCGCCTCCTGACAAGTTCTTCTGCAGATCGTCTTGTCAGGGGTGTGCGCCTGTCTCTACAGTCCCCACCAGAGCGGCGATGGGAGCGCTCCCACTTCTTGGGCCCGCCGCCCCTCCCGCCTCCTCGGAGAGGACCCGCATGCGACTGTCACCGCACCACGACGGCGCCGCCAGGCGCTTTCCGTCCGCCCGCCGCCGGGTGACGGCGGCCGTCGCCGTGTGCGTGGCGGGCCTGGTCCTCTCCGGGCCCGCCACGGCCGTCCCGGAGCGGGCCGCCGCCGCGCCGGCCGCCGGGCTCCCCTACCAGGACGCCTCGCTGCCCGTCGCGGACCGGGTGAACGACCTGCTGTCCCGGATGACGCTGGACGACAAGCTCGGCCAGATGACGCAGATCGAGAAGGACGCCCTCGTCCCGCGGTCCGACCTCGCCGCGTACCGGATCGGGTCCGTGCTGTCCGGAGGCGACTCCACGGTCAGCCCCAACAACGCCCAGACCTGGGCGGACACCTACGACTCGCTCCAGCAAACCGCGCTGGCCACGCCGCTCGGCATCCCCGTGATCTACGGGATCGACGCCGTGCACGGCCACAATGCGGTGCGCGGCGCCACGCTCTACCCGCACAACATCGGACTCGGCGCCACCCGCGATCCCGCACTCGTCCAGCGGGTCGGACGCGCGGTCGCCGAGGAGATCTCGGGCACCGGCATCGACTGGGACTTCGCCCCGTGCCTGTGCGTCGCCCGCGACGTCCGGTGGGGGCGCACCTACGAGTCGTACGGCGAGAGCCCCGAACTGCCCTCCGCCATGACCACGTTCGTCACCGGCCTGCAAGGCGACACCCTGGGCGCGGATCCGGCGTCGGTGCTGGCCACCGCCAAGCACTACCTCGGTGACGGGGGCACCACCGCGGGCGTGGACCAGGGTGACACCCAGCTGTCCGAGGCCGAGTTGCGGGCGATCCATCTGCCGCCGTTCAAGGAGGCGGTGCGCCGCGGGGTCGGCTCCGTGATGCTGTCGTACAGCCGGTGGAACGGCGTCCGCTCGCACGCCGACAGGTACCTGGTCACCGATGTGCTCAAGGGCGAGCTGGGGTTCACCGGGTTCGTCGTGTCCGACTGGGCCGCGGTCGACCAGCTCGACGGGCAGAGCGGTTTCACCGGCGCCGAGATCTCCACGGCGGTCAACGCGGGCGTCGACATGGTGATGGTCCCGCACGACTACAAGAAGTTCCTCGGCCTGCTGCGCGGCGAGGTGACCGCGGGCCGGATCCCGCAGGCCCGGGTCGACGACGCCAACCGCCGCATCCTGACGAAGAAGTTCCAGCTGGGCCTGTTCGAACACCCGCTGACGGACCGGTCGTTCACCGCCACGGTCGGCTCGGCGGCGCACCGGTCGCTGGCCCGGCAGGCGGTGCGGGAGTCCCAGGTGCTGCTGAAGAACGACGGCGGGGTGCTGCCGCTGGCGAAGTCGGCCAGGCTGTTCGTCGCCGGCAAGTCCGCCGACGACATCGGCAACCAGAGCGGCGGCTGGACGGTGGGCTGGCAGGGACGCAGCGGTCCCGTCACCGACGGCACCACCGTGCTCCAGGGCATCCGCGCCGCCGTCACCGATCCCTCGCGGGTCACCTACGACCGGTACGGCAACGGCATCGACTCCGGTTACACCGCCGCCGTCGCCGTCGTCGGCGAGACCCCGTACGCCGAGGGCCGGGGCGACCGGCCGGGTGGCTTGGGGCTGGATCAGGAGGACCTGGGGACCCTCGCCCGGCTGAAGGCGAGCGGGGTGCCGGTCGTCGTGGTGCTGGTCTCCGGCCGGCCGCTCGACATCACCGCGCAACTGCCCGACTGGAAGGCCCTGTTGGCTTCCTGGCTGCCCGGCACCGAGGGCGCGGGCGTCGCCGACGTCCTGTTCGGCGACCACGCCCCCACCGGCAAGCTGCCGATGAGCTGGATGCGCGGCGCCTCGCAGGAACCCGTCAACGACGGCGACGGCAAGACCCCGCTGTTCCCGTACGGGTACGGGCTGACCTACGGAAACGCCCCCGAACCGCCCCCGGCCCCCACCCCGACCCCGACTCCCTCTCCGGGCGTGTGCACGGCGACCTTCCGCACCGCCTCCTCCTGGCAGGGCGGTTACCAGGCCGAGGTCACCGTGGAGAACACCGGTTCCGGGGCGCTGACGGGCTGGACGGTCGACTGGGACCTGACCGGGGCCACCGTGACCAGCCTGTGGAACGGCACCCTGACCACGGCCCAGGGCCGGGCGACCGTCCGCAACGCCGCCTTCGACGGCACTCTCTCCCCCGGCGCCAAAGCCACATTCGGTTTCACCGCGACCGGCACCTCGGGGACACCGACCCCGCACTGCGCCGGCACCTGACCACCGGCCCCCTTGGCCGCCGACCTCCGTACGACGGCCCCGCCCGGCGTGACACCGGCGCGGTTCCCCTCGTCCTCGCCCGCCCGGGTGGCACCGACCCCGGGCGGGCGGGGCTCCCAGCCCGCCGCGGCCGGCCGGGTCAGCGGATGATCCGCAGCAGGCGCGGTGGCCGTGCGGCGGGTTCGGGCAGGCGCAGGGGGGTCCGGCCGGGAGTGATGCTGCCGAGCACGGTGGCGCGGCGGGCTCCGGTGCCCGAGGGCAGGGCTCCGGGCAGGCCGTGGGCGGTGAGGAACCCCAGGACGGCGAAGGCCAGGGCCTCCTTGGCGGCCGACGGCAGGCCCAGTTCGTCGCTGGGTCCGAGGGGCACGCCCGGCAGTTCCTCGGCGAGCATGCGCATCAGCACCGGGTTGCGGGTGCCGCCGCCGGAGACGACGAGCCGGGTGACGCCGTGGGCGCGGCAGGCGTCCGCCACGGTGACGGCGGTCAGCCGGGTCAGGGTGGCCAGCACGTCGGCGGTGTCCGGCACGGGCACGCTGTCGAGGGCCCGCCGCAGATAGGACAGGTGGAAGTGTTCCTTGCCGGTGCTCTTCGGGGCGGGTCTGCGGTAGTAGGGGTCGTCCAGCAGGACGCGCAGCAGCCCGGGGCTGACCCGTCCGGCACCGGCCCGGCGGCCGTCCTCGTCGTAGGCGGCGGCGCCGTCGGTGAAGTGGTGCACAGCCGCGTCGAGCAGGGCGTTGGCGGGGCCGGTGTCGAAGGCGAGCGGCTCGGCGCCGGGTGCGAGAACGGTGATGTTGGCGATGCCGCCGAGGTTGAGCGCGGCGGGGGTGCCGGGCAGCCCGGACAGCAGCAGGGCGTCGGTCAGGGCGACCAGGGGCGCGCCCTGACCGCCGGCGGCGACGTCCCGGCTGCGCAGGTCGGACACGACGGGAAGGCCGGTCGCCTCGGCGATCCAGGCGGGCTGGCCGAGTTGGAGGGTGCCGCGGACCGTGCCGTCCTCGACCCAGTGGTGCATGGTCTGGCCGTGCGAGACCACGAGGTCGGCGGTGCCGGCGCACAGGTCGCGCAGGGCGCGTCCGGCGGCGTCGGCGAAGGCCTGGCCAATGCCGGTGTCCAGGGCGCAGACGGCCTGCGTGGTGGTGGGGGCGGGGGGCAGGGCGGCGGCGACGCGGTCCCGCAGTTCGTCCGGGTAGGGGACGGAGAGGTGTCCGAGGGGCCGTAGGAGCAGGGCGTCACCGTCCAGCGCGAGGTCGGCCGCGGCGGCCTCGATGGCGTCGTACGAGGTGCCCGACATCAGGCCGATCACGCGCACGGCGCCTCCTTCCGGCCGGGGCCGCGCCGGGCGGGCGGGGCCGGCTGCTGCTGCGGCTGGTGCATGGCTCCTCCGGGGCTGTCGCGGTTACCGGTCGCCGGGCCGTCCGTCCGTCCGGTCACTCGGGGGCGACGGTGGCCGCCGTACGCTCGGTGCCGTCGTCGTCCAGCGGGGCCGGGGCGCTCGGGGGTGTCCGGTGGAACAGGCTGGTCAGCCCGCCCACGGCCAGGGTGACGGCCACGCCGAGGGGGACGAGCCACTGTGCGGCGATCGCGGTGGGTACGGTGCCGCCGCCCGCGCTGACGTCGATCTTGACGCCGCGCACCATGTACGTCATGACGCCGATCGTCACCAGGAACGCGATCACGGCGTCGGTCTCGTTCGCCCGCCGGACGAGCCGGCCGAGGAGGAACGCCCCGAGGAGCGCGCCGTAGGTGTATCCGGCGATGGTGAGGCCGGTGAGGTAGACGTTGCCGGTACTGGTGCTGAAGGCGCAGGCGAACAGGGCCATCAGCACCGCCCACACCAGGGTCATCAGCCGGGCGAGCCGGAGCAGGAACTCCTCGGTGGGCACGCTCCGGAAGAAGCTGTGGATGATGTCGGCGACCGTCGAGTTCGACATGGAGTTCAGCGCGGAGGACAGCGAGCCCATGGCCGCGCCGAGGATGCCGGCCACGAGCAGGCCGGAGACCACCACGGGCAGTCCGTGCAGGATGAAGTCCGGGTAGAGGTTGTCGGAGCTGGAAAGGCCCAGCTCCTGGAAGGTCCTGCCCTGGTTGTAGGACCACAGCAGCGCGCCGACGAGGGAGAACGCGGCGAACTGGAGCGTGACGAAGACCCCGGAGGCGATCATGGCCTTCTGGCCGTCGCGCAGTGAGCGGGTGGCCAGGACGCGCTGGACGATCAGCTGGTCCGAGCCGTGGCTGGCCATCGCGAAGATGGCGCCGCCGATGATCGCGGTGGGCAGGGCGAACGGGCTGGTGAGGATGTGCGCCAGGGCGAAGTCGGTGTCGAAGAGCCGGAACCGGCCCGCGTGCAGGGCGCGCTGGACGCCGTTACCGCCGACCTGGGCGGTGAGCACGCCGATGGCGAGCAGGGCACCGCCCAGATACAGGCCCATCTGGATGGCGTCCGTCCAGATGACCGCCCGGATGCCGCCGAGGTAGGTGTAGACGACGGTGATCGCCGTGAGTACGAGGATGATGACGCGGTAGCCGGCGTGCACACCGAACTCGTCCAGCAGCAGCTTGATCGGGATCGCGGAGGCGAACAGCCGGACGCCCTCGGCGAGCAAACGGGTGAAGACGAACGTCACCGAGGCGAGCCCCTGCACCTTGAGCCCGAACCGGCTGCCCAGGTACTGGTAGGCGCTGACGAAGCCGCCCCGTTTGTACAGGGGGATGAGGACGGTCGCCACGACGACGCGTCCGATGACGTAGCCGAGGGCCAGTTCGACGTTGCCGAAGCCCTGTCCGGTGTAGGCGCCGCCCGGCAGGCTGATGACGGTGAGCACGCTGGTCTCGGTGGCCACCACGGAGAAGGAGACGGTCCACCACGGCATGTGGCCTTCGCCGACGAAGTAGTCCTTCGCCGTCTTCTGCCGTCCGGCCAGGCGCAGTCCGATCACGGCGATCGCCACGAGGTAGACGACGACCACCAGCAGGTCGAGCTGACGCACACTCACGGAAGGAAAGTTTCCTTCGCACACGCATCCATGCGATGAAAAGTAGTTTCAGCGGTCTCCCTCGTCAACAACCCGGCCGGGTCCTCGTGGTGCCGCGACGGGGTCGATCCGTGCCGCGCCGTCCATGGGCGGGAGCGCCTCGCCCGTGGCTCCGCCCGAACCGTCGGCCGTTCAGCGGAGCACGAGTGCGGTGGCGAGGGCCGGGCCGAGGGCGCCGCCCAGGAGGTAGCCGAGCTGGAACAGGCCGATGGCGGCGGGGCGGTGGCGGTCGGGGACGGCGGAGGCGGCGGCCACGGACTGGGTGGCGTTGGCGGCGGTGGCGGCGAAGACGGCCAGGCCGATCGCCGCGAGGGGCACGATCGCGCCGTGGGCGAGGACGGCCGCGGTGGCGGCGAGCGTCCCGGCCGCGAGCAGGATCGCCCGTACCGTGCGCTGGCACAGTCGCGCGGAGACGGCCGCGAAGCCGAGGGTGAGCAGGGACCCGGTGATCATGGCGGCCATCTGGCCCACGGCCACCGAGGTCGCCGGCCGGCCCGCCCGGTCGACGAGCAGCTGGGGCACCGCGAACAGCAGCGTGAAGTAGGACGCGGACAGGGCCAGGGCGATCAGGACCGAGCCGCGGAAGTGGCCGGAGCGCAGCGCGGCGGCGGGGACGTAGCCGTCCGGGCGGTGCCGGATGTGCGGGACGAGCAGTGCGGCGGCGACGGCGGCCACGGCCAGGGCGGGCAGCGGGCGGTACGGCAGCAGCACCAGCCCGGCGGACAGCACGGCCAGCAGCAGCGCGCCCCGGGCGTCGAAGCGGTCCCCGGCGCGCGGCGGTGCCGGTGTGGTGCGGCGGCCGACCGCGGGAACGGCCAGGAGGGTGACCGCGAGGAGGGACAGCGCCGCGCGCCAGGAGACCGTCTCGGTGAGGCGCTCGCCGAGCAGCGGTCCCACGGCGCCGAGGATGCCGGTCGCGGCGCTGATCGCGCCCATGCGGCGGGCGGTGCCGGCCAGGTTCATGGCGATGGCCGTCATGCCCGCCCCGCCGGCCGCCTGCACGGCGCGTCCGGCCAGGAGGAGCGGCAGCCACGGGGATATGGCCATCAGCGCGGTGCCGGCGGCGACGCAGGCGGCGGCGAGCCACAGCGCGGTCCGGGTGCCGCGCCGCCGCAGCAGCGTCGCGAACAGTGGCGTCGCGACCGCCAGGGCCAGTGCGAACGTGGTGACCAGCCAGGAGGCGGTGGCCGTGGGGGTCCCGAGGGAGCGGCCGAGGTCGCCGAGGATCAGCACGGCGGCGTTGCCGGCGGCGGCCACCGGGGACGCGAGCAACGCCAGCCAGAGGACGGGGACCTGACGGGCAGACGGAGGAACGGCGGAGGGGGCGCGCGTGGCGGCGGCCCCGGACGAGGTGGACATGGCTCTTCCGGAGGGTGAGGGGGTGGTTGGCCGTCGCCCCGGCAGGGCGCGCGGGGCGACGCTTCGACCCTGCGCCATCACGTCCGTCAATGGAAATGCTTCGTACGCATTCGTAGTATTCGCCGCATGGATGAGCTGCGCCGCATCGACCTCAACCAGCTCCTGACGTTGCACGCCCTGCTGGTCGAGAAGCACGTCACGCGGGCCGCCGCACGGCTGCACAAGAGCCAGCCGGCCGTCAGTCACGTCCTGGCCCAGCTGCGTACGCGGTTCGGTGATCCCCTGCTGGTGCGGCACGGTGGCCGTATGGTCCTGACGGCCCGTGCGCAGGCGCTGGTGCGGCCTTTGGAGGAGGCGCTGACCCGCCTGAACGAGCTGCTGAGCGCGCCGGACTTCGATCCGTCGCGCACCCGAGGGCGCTTCAGGCTCTGTCTGTCGGACTACGCCTCGCGCATCGTGCTGCCTCCGCTGGTGCGGCACGTCCGCGAGCGGGCGCCGGGCCTGGACCTGGCGATCAGCCAGGCGAGCCGGGAGGCGATGCTGGCCCAGCTCGCGGACGGCGAAGTGGATCTGGCGCTGGGGGTGTTCCCGCACCCGCCCGAGGACATCCGGGTCCAGGACCTGTTCCAGGAGGAGTTCGTCAGCCTGGCGGACAGGACCGTACTGCCGGAGAAGGGGGGCCTGTCGCTGGCGGAGTGGCTGGAGCGGCCGCACATCATGCTGGCGATGCGGCCCGACGCGCACGACGAGATCGAGACGGCACTCGCGGCGCGCGGGCTGCGCCGGCGCCTCGCCGTGACCCTGCCCCACTGGAGCGCGGCCGTGGACCTGCTCGCGGGCACCGATCTGGTCCTGACCGTGGCCGGCCGGGCCGTCGGCCCGCTGCGCCGGCACCGGACGCTGCGCAGGTTCACCCCGCCGCTGGACCTCCCCCGCTTCGCCTACCAGCAGGCGTGGCACGCCCGGCGGGCGGACGACCCGGCGCACCGCTGGCTGCGCGAGGCCGTGCTGGCTGCGGCCGGTCGCGACGGCTGAGTGCTCGTAGCGACATATCGACTTGTGGCGGACAACCGGACAGGCCCTGAGCGGCCGTGCCGGCATGCGGCGGTGACCCGGATAGGGGCTGAGCGGGGCCGTGCCGACATCCGGCGGCCCCCCGGAGAGGGGCTGAGCGGCCGTCCCCCTGTGCGGCGGCCACCCGTAGGAGAGTGGAGCGGCCGTGACGGCGTACGGCGGACAACCGGACGGGCGCCGAGCGGTCGGGCGGACGACGACGGCCGACCGGGTGAGAACCGACCGGCCGTGTTGACGTGCGGTCAACAGGCAGCTGCTGGACGGGAGTTCACCCGTTTCCCCGTGGACGGACGGGGCAGTGTCCGCAGCAGCCGACCGCCAGCCCTGAGGGAGCCCGGATGCAGTACTACGACCTCGGCAGTCACGGCCGGCCCGTGACGACCTCGTCCGCCGAAGCGCAGACCTGGTTCGATCGCGGGCTGAACTGGACGTACGCCTTCAACCACGAGGAGGCCGTGCGCTGTTTCGAGGCCGCCGGCAGGGCGGATCCCGGCTGCGCCATGGCCGACTGGGGCCTGGCCTACGCGCTCGGCCCCAACTACAACAAGCCCTGGGACGCCTTCGACGCGCGGGATCTTGGCCGGACGGTGGAACGCGCGCACGCCGCCGTACGACGCGCGCACGCGAAGGCGGCCGGCGCCACACCGGTCGAGCGGGCCCTCGTCGAGGCGCTGGAGGCCCGTTACCCGCGCGCCCGGATCCCGGACGCCGAGGAGGGTCCGGTGTGGAACGCCGCCTACGCCGACCGCATGCGGGCCGTGCACCGGCTGGCGCCCGACGATGCGGACGTGGCCGCCCTGTACGCCGACGCGCTGATGAGCCTGACGCCCTGGCAGCTGTGGGACATCCGTACGGGCAAGCCGGCGCCGGGCTCGCGCACCGCCGAGGCCGGGGCGGTGCTGGAGCGGGCGCTCGCCACCGGGGCGGGGTCCCGTCACCCGGGCCTGCTGCACCTGTACATCCACCTGATGGAGATGTCCCCCACCCCCGAGGCCGCGCTGCCCGCGGGCGACCGGCTGCGGGACCTGGTGCCGGACGCGGGCCATCTCCAGCACATGCCGTCCCACCTGGAGGTGCTCTGCGGCGACTACCGCCGGGTCGTCACCGACAACACCGCGGCGATCGCGGCCGACGAGAAGTTCCTCGCCCGCTCCGGCGCGCTGAACTTCTACACCCTGTACCGCTGCCACAACCTTCACTTCAAGATCTACGGCGCGATGCTCCTCGGCCGTTTCCAGGACGCGATCGAGACGGCGGAGCGGCTCGAAGCGGCGGTGCCCGAGGAGCTGTTGCGGGTGGACAGCCCGCCGATGGCGGACTGGCTGGAGGGCTTCCTCGCGATGCGGGTGCACGTACTCGTCCGCTTCGGCCGCTGGGACGACATCCTGCGCCTGCCGATGCCCGCCGACGCGCGCCTGTACTGCGTGACCACGGCCATGCTGCGGTACGCGCGCGGGGTCGCGCTCTCCGCCCTGGACCGCACCGGCGAGGCCGCGACGGAACGCGAGCTGTTCCGCGAGGCGGCCGCCCGGGTCCCCGAGACCCGGACGCTGTTCAACAACACCTGCGCGGACATCCTGGAGATCGCCGCGCACATGCTCGACGGGGAACTGGAGTACCGCAAGGGCCGGTACGACACGGCGTTCGCGGCGCTGCGCCGGTCGATCGAGCTGAGCGACGGCCTGGCCTACGACGAGCCGTGGGGGTGGATGCAGCCCGCCCGGCACGCGTACGGCGCGCTGTTGCTCGAACAGGGCCGGGTCGCGCAGGCCGAGGCCGTCTACCGCGCCGACCTCGGGCTGGACGACACGCTGCCGCGACCGCTCCAGCACCCGAACAACGTCTGGGCGCTGCACGGCCTGCACGAGTGCCTCGTACGGCTCGGCAAGGAGGGGGAGGCCCGGATCGTGGCCCGGCAGCTGAAGCTCGCCGCCGCGCTGGCGGACGTACCGGTCGAGGCGTCCTGCTACTGCCGGCTCGACACCACCGCGCACCCCGCGCCCCGGCAGGACTGCTGCGCCGGCTGAGCACCGGGCCCGGCGACCGGTGCCGAGCCGGGCCCGTGTCGGGTTGACCGTGGCCGGACATCTACCCTCGGTGTCTGACGGGCCGGCGATCATGCCGGACGGATGCGAGCGGAAGGTGTGCGGTGCGCACGGGGTGGATCAGGCTGTGGCGGTGCGTGGCATGGGGCGGGATCGGGCTGAGCCTGTACGCGGGCTGGCTGACGGTCGATGACGTACGGGACCGCTCCGCGAGCGAACAGGCCATCGCCGAGGCGTGCGACCGGCTGGTGTCGGGGGCCGCGGTGATGGATCTGCACGGCGGCACCGTCCGGGCGAAGACCGACGACGACAACCGGATCGACACGCACGGGCCCCGGGGTTCCTGCACCGTCTACCAGGCGTCCGCGTCGGGCAGGACCACCGGTCTGTTCTCGCTCACGGTGCGGGCCGGCGGTGAGGCCGAGCCGCTGAACTGGATCGGCGACCGCACGGAGCCCTTCGCCCTGCCCGACCCCGCCGACCGCACCCCCAAGACGGACCTCACCGCGGTCGCCGACCGGCGCCCCGAGCCCCGGCCGCTGGGCGACGGCTCCCTGGGCTGGTACGGCGACTGGTACACCACCGTCCGGGCCGAGTGCGGACCGGGCAGCCGCGCGACCGCTCCCCCGCTGCTGCACATCACGGCCAGCGCCGACTACGACGACGACGTCTCCGGGGTGGACCGGGCGCGGCTGGCCCGTATCGCCCGCTCGGCCGCGGAGACCCTCACCCGCCGGATCGGCTGCCGCACCCGGCTGTCCGCCCTGCCCGGCGGGGAGCCGGCGCCCGTGCCGGCCGTCCTGCGTCCCGCGCGGTCGGCCGGCGGTTCCTGCGCGTGGTTCGCCGGGTATCTCCGGCGCTCGGGCCACGGTCCGCTGCCCGACCGCGCCCTGTCGGTGCCGGTCCTGGACACGTATCCGCGGGAGAGCTGCCTGCTGGCGGTCAGCCCCGGTCAGGTGCGCCACACTGCCGGCGGCCTGCCCGAGGACAAGCGCGACTTCGCCGACAGCGCGGTCACCCACTCGCCCTGGTGGCTGCGCACCGTCACCTACACCGGCGCCGAGGCCCACGCGGCCGGGTACGAGACCATCGACGGGGAGGACGTCGTCATCAAGCCGGGGACGGCCGGGTACGCGAACGACGTCTGGTGGGCCTCGTCCGTGTGCGGGGGCAAGCCCGCCGTGCACACGCTCGGCACCAGCTACGCCTATGACAACGTGCTCGGTTCCCGGACGGTGTCGGCCCTGTTCCGGGCGTACGTCGACGACATCGCCGGGCGCAGGGGCTGCACCCACGTGACGTTCCCGGACACGAAGGACTTCGGCGACCGGTGAGGGTCAGCGCGGCGCGTGCGTGCGGGCCCGCCGCCAGGCGGCCTCGCGCAGCAGCCGCAGTCCGTTGAGGCCGACGAGGACGGTGGATCCCTCGTGACCGGCGACGCCGAGCGGCAACGGCAGGTCGCCGGCCAGGTCCCAGACCACCAGTCCGGCGATGAAGACACCGGCGACGACGAGGTTCTGCCGGACCAGGGCGCGGGCCCGGCGGGACAGTGAGATCACGGCGGGCAGGGTCGCGAGTTCGTCGCGGACCACCACCGCGTCGGCGGTCTCCAGCGCCAGGTCGGAACCCGCCCGGCCCATGGCGACGCCGGTGTGCGCGGCGGCCAGCGCGGGGGCGTCGTTGACGCCGTCGCCGACCAGCATCACCGTGCGGCCGGCGGCCTCCCATTCCCTGACCGCGCGCACCTTGTCCTCGGGCAGCAGTCCGGCCCGGACCTCCTCGATGCCGGTCTCGGCGGCGAGGCGGGCGGCGGCGCGCGGGTTGTCGCCGGTCAGCAGCATGGGTGCGGTGCCGGTGAGGGAGGTCAGGGCGCGGACGGTGCGTGCCGCGTCCGGGCGGAGCCGGTCGGCGATGCCGAGCAGGCCCGCCGGGCCGCCGTCCACGGTGACCAGCACGGCCGTCCGGCCGCCCTCCTCCAGTTCGGCGGCGACGACCGCCGCCTGGGCGGCCCGCGCGCCGGTGGCCGGGGCCGGCGACCGTGCCGGTGCGCCGACCGTGACCGTCCGCCCCTCCACGGTGGCGGTCACGCCGACCCCGGGGGTGGCGGCGAAGCCGTCCGCCGCCGGCAGGGCCGTCCCCCGCTCCCGCGCCGCGTCCACGACGGCCCGCGCCAGCGGATGCTCGCTCGGGCGCTCGGCGGCCGCCGCGAGGCGCAGCAGCCCGTCCGCGTCGATGCCGCAGCCGGTCAGCGGCCGTACGTCGGTGACGCGCGGGGTGCCCTCGGTGAGGGTGCCGGTCTTGTCGAACGCCACCGCGTCCACCTGGCCCAGCCGCTCCATCACCACGGCCGACTTGACGAGGACCCCGTGCCGTCCGGCGTTGGCGATGGCCGACAGCAGCGGCGGCATGGTGGCCAGCACCACCGCGCACGGCGAGGCGACGATCATGAAGGTCATGGCCCGCAGCAGCGCGCCGGCGAGGTCGTCGCCGAGGGCGAGGGGGACGAGGAACACCGCGAGGGTCGCCGCCACCATGCCCAGCGAGTAGCGCTGTTCGACCTTTTCGATGAACAGCTGTGTCGGCGCCTTGGTCTGCGACGCCTCCTCGACCATGCGCACGATCCGGGCGATCACCGTGTCGGACGCGTCCCGCTCGACCCGGACGCGCAGGGCTCCGGTGCCGTTGAGGGTTCCGGCGAAGACCTCGTCGCCCTGCTCCTTGGCCACCGGGAGCGGCTCACCGGTGATGGTGGCCTGGTCGACGTCGCTGCGGCCGTGGAGCACCCGGCCGTCGGCGCCCACCCGGTCCCCGGGCCGTACGAGGATGATGTCGCCGACGGCCAGGTCCGCGACGGCGACGGTCTCCTCGGCGTCGCCGTCGCCCAGGCGCGTGGCCGTGGCGGGTGCGAGGTCGAGCAGGCCGCGTACGGAGTCGGCGGTGCGGGCGGTGGCCAGGGCCTCCAGCGCGCCGGAGGTGGTGAAGATGACGATCAGCAGCGCGCCGTCCATGACCTGGCCGATCGCCGCCGCCCCGAGCGCGGCCACAACCATCAGCAGGTCGACGTCGAGGCTCTTGTCCCGCAGGGCGCGCAGACCCGCCCAGCCGGGCTCCCAGCCGCCGGCCGCGTAGGTGAGCGCGTACAGCGGGCCCCAGGTCCAGGCCGGGGCGCCGGTGAGGTGCGGGGGCAGCGCGAGCAGGAAGCAGACGGTGGCCGTGGCCGCCCAGCGGGCCTCGGGGAGGGACAGGAAGGGGGTACGGCGGCGGGCGGGGGCCCCGCCGCGCGGGGGTGCCGCGCGGTCGGCCGGGGCCGGGGCGAGTGCGGAGGTCATCGGGAAAGTCCTTCACGACGGCATGACGGAGCGGCGGGCAGCGCGGGGCGGTGCCGCTCCCCCACGGTACAGGATCAAATGAATACCTATTCATGTATTGGCGTCGGGCCCGAGATGTCTCCGTAGGATGGGGGCATGGGCCACGGAGTTGACGCCAAGACCACCGCCACCGCGCGCCAGCGCCTGGAGACCGTGGGCGCCGCCGATGTGGCCGCCACCCTCCAGGCCCTGGCGACGCCCTCCCGGCTGCGGATCCTGGCCCGCCTCCAGGAAGGCCCGTGCGCGGCGACCGAGCTGGCCGAGGCCGTCGGCATGGAGCAGTCCGCCTGCTCCCACCAGCTGCGCCTGCTGCGCAACCTCGGCCTGGTCGCCGGCGAACGCCGGGGCCGCTCGGTCATCTACGCGCTCTACGACAACCACGTGGCCGAACTCCTCGAACAGGCCCTCTACCACGTGGAACACCTCCGCCTCGGCCTCCGCGACACCACACCGACACCGGCCACCGCGGCCCGCTGACGGATCGGGCCGGGCCCGGCCCGTCCGGGCCCTGGACGTGCCCGCTGTGGAAAAACCACTCGTGGCCGGCGGCGGCCGTCAGACATGCTGCCCGCGTGATCGATCGAGAAGACGCGGTGCGCATCGTCCGGGAAGAACTGGACCGCCAGGACCGGAAGTGGTCGGCTGTCGACCCGAACTGGCTCCCGGCGACGGTGACGGGTGTCAAGGAGCACGAACTGGTCTGGATCGTCCACTGGAACTCCGAGGAGTTCGCGCGCACCGGGGACTTCCGTGCCGCGCTGGCCGGCAACGGCCCCTATCTCGTCGACCGCGTCGACGGCGGGCTGCACCAGATCGGGGTCGTGTCGGCGAAGAGCGGGGACTGGGAGGCCGACTACCGGGTCCGCATCCGGGGACAGGCCGTCCGGACCCCGGTGGACGACCTCCACGACGGGATACGCGAGGTCGCCGCCGCCCACGGGCGGGTACGCGCGTCCCGCACGCTGCGCCGGAGACTGCCGGCGCTGCCCCCGGCGCAGTCCCTGGAGTACGTCGGCGCGTTGCTGGACGGCGGTGTCCCGGACCGTCTGGTGGCGGTCGCCGTCGAGCGGCTCGTGAAGCCCGTCGACCCGGTGTTCACCGCACGGACCATCCGCCCGAGGCACCCCCGGCCGGCCGACGCGCCGCACGAGGAGTGACGTGTCGCCGAGCCGGCATCCGGCACCGGTGGCCGGGTGTCAGCCGCCGGCGAGGGCGACGAGCCTGATGAAGACCAGGTTCGGGTCGGTGGTGAGGTCCACGGTTTCGTCCAGGTCGTCCACCTGGCGGTCGCCGGCCAGGACGAAGAACCCGTTGGCCAGGAAGGCCCGTTCGGCGATGTCGGCCTGGCGCTCCCAGTCGATGCGACGCGGCTCGCGCAACCGGTGGCCGTTCAGCTCGGTCTCGGCGTCGTCGGGGCGGACCAGGCCGTTGAAGCGTTCACCGGGACGGGCGTTGTACCGGAGGACCTCCTCGCGCACCCGCAGCCGTATCAATTCCCGCACGGTCATCCGTTCCGGCAGCCCGGCGACCTCCCACGCGGTGACCGGCCTGCCCGTCGCGGTCTCGTCCCGGAAGGTCACGGTGGCCATCAGGCGCCTCGCTCGATCTGCACGAGGATGGACGCGTCGGTGATCCCGGTGTCGGCGGCCAGCAGGAACGCCTTGCTCAGGATCAGGGACAGCCGTTCGTCCTCGAACGGCAGGAAGACCCGGCCGGGGCCCTTGCCGCGCGCCGGGACGATGCACAGGTAGGCATCGTCCGGTGCCATCAGGACGTTGGCCGAACCCAGGTGGATCCGGTAGGTGCGCAGGTCCCCGCGCACGGTCAGGAAGCGGCCGTCGAGCGTGCACCGGCCGGCGATCTTCAGGCGCGGCAGGATCCGGGCCAGCGCCTCACGCCGGACCTCGGCGCTCGCCGTCAGCTCGCCGAAGGCGGCCGTCCGCCAGTACGCGGTGTGACGGTCCTGGCCCCGGTCGGTCCAGTCGGGGTCGGTCGCGATGGAGGTCACGCCCACGAACAGGTCGACGTCCCGCATGGCCTCGCTGAAGACCAGCGGGGGCACCTCGTCCAGCGGTGTCTCCCGCCAGCGCCGCCCGTCCCGGCGCTCGAAGCGGACCTGGTCCGTCGCGGCGTACTCGGGTGCGTGACCGGGGTAGTCGTGCGGCGCGGGCTCGTGGTGGAAGCAGGCCCGCCACTCGCCGTCGCCGAACTCGCCCCGCGCCAGGCCGTCGTGGCCGCCGTCGTACGGGCCGAGGAAGTTCGCCTGCCAGCCGCGCTCCTTGAACAGCGCGTAGAGCCGCCGGTAGTGGACGATGTGGGCGGCGAACCGGTTGGAGTAGCCGCCCGTCTCCCGCTCCGCCGGAGTGAGCAGGTAGATCTCCCGGAAGGCCTGTTTGAAGGGCTGTCGCAGCCGCGCGGCGACGAGCCGCTCCCGCCACGCCTTGATCTCGTCGGCCGAGGACCGGATCGGGTGCCACAGCCGGACGCGTTCGGGTCGGCCGGGCGGCCCGGCCGTGGGTGCCACCGCCCGCCACTCGCCGTCCGCGCCCCGGAACTCCCAGATCAGGCCGCGGACCAGGGCCCCGGTGACCGGGTGGTCCCGGTAGTGGCGGCACCACTCGTCGTACGGCCATTCCCGCCCGGCCGACATCAGCGCCTCCACCCGGGCCCGCTCCGCCGACAGCGTCGACCGCACCTCCTTGGCCAGGGCCTTCAGTTCCCTGAGCGTGTCGGGAAAGCCGTCCTTCAGCGCCGTCGGCGCGGTACGGGAGGTCGTGCCGTCGGGGCGGGTGTAGGTGAGCCGTACGGTCGCCGCTTCCTCGATCGCCACCCGTATCCGGTGGCCCCCCACCTGCCGCTCCAGTCCACCGTCCGGGGCCAGGCCGTGGTCCGGGACGCTCCGCTCGACGAGTTGCTCGGGGGTGATGCCCTGCTTGCCGGCCGCCGTCGTCAGGGCCGTGTCGAGCTGCTTGCGCAGCGCCCGGTGCCGGATGCGGGACCGCAGCCGCCACAGCGCCTCCAGGGAGCCCGGGTCGCCGGTGTCGGCGAGCGCGTTGATCGCCGCGCCCGCGAGCTTGAGGTCTTCCATCACCTCGTTCTGCACACCGCCGCTGCGCAGCGCCAGCGTCCCGAGGTGCGCCACCGCGGCCGGGCCGCCGGTCAGCGCGGCGGCCCAGACGATGCCGCGCGCGAGGTCCGTGTCACGGTCGTGGACGACGTAGTGGTGGTGGACGTCGGCGGAGAGCCAGCCGTTGCCCGCGCCGTGCCGCCTGCTGCACATCGGGGCGTCCTCGGCCAGCGTCCGCAGCACCTCGGACACGAGAGCCCGCGCGTCCGCCGCGTCCAGGAGTTCCAGACACGTCCGCCGCCACCGCTGGGTGGGACGCGGCCCGGAAAGACTCGCCAAGTGACCGGCCAGCCAGGCGAGTTCGGGGGTCGGATCGGTCGTCGCCCGGTGCCTGAGCGGGGCCGCCCAGGGGGCGTCGGCGGGAACCAGCCCCTCGGGCAGGCGGGCCTCGTCCGTGCGGGCGAGGAGCGTGCGAAGGCGCTGGGCGAGCGCGGTGCGCCTGCGCGCCTCCATGGTGATGTCCCCGAGCCGTGCGTGCGCCTCGTCCAGCCAGGGCAGGACCGCCCGGCGGCCCTCGGCGTCGAGCCGGTCGGCGGCGCCCAGCGCCAGCTCCAGCGCCCGCGCGCCCCAGAAGCCCATGTCCCGCTCGGTGGCCCGGACCAGCAGTACCGCGACCTCGTCGGGCGTCCAGCCACGCGCCCGGGACATGAGGGGCTCCAGCTCGGCGTCGTACTCCCACCAGCCCGTACGATCGCAGCGGGTGGCCAGCATCAGGCACAGGGCCGCCGCCCTGGCCTCCTCGTCCGCGCAGGCCGCGAGCCGTCCATCCAACTCGGCCTGCACCGCCGCGCCCGCCGCTCTGGACCGCCGGTACTCGTGTCCGGTGGCCCGCCGGAACTCGGTCCGCTGACGTTCCAGCGAGTCGACGAGCCAGCGGACCCGGTCGAGCGCGGCGAACCGCACGCCGTCCAGGGAGTCGTCCCTGCGGACATCGGTGATCAAGGCGTCGTAGAGCATGCCGGGATGATGGCAGGGGGCACTGACAACGCAACTGTTCCGGCGCCGCGAGGAGGTCGCCCGGCTCGCGGACGGCGCCCCCGCGGCCCGAGGCCGGCGCCTGCCCTTTCCCCGCCCGCCGCACCACTGTGGCCCTGCCGCGAGAGCCTCATGCGCCCTGGCCGCCTTATAGCGCCGCTATGGGAGAAGGTGCTGGGCTGGGGCGATCACACCACCAGGAGGGTGAATCCGGTGTCGGATCGACGCAGAAGGCGCACGCTCGCGACAGTGCTGGGCGCGGTGCCGGTGATGGCGCTGGGACTGGTGACGTTACCGGCGGCCCAGGCCGGTGCGGCGGCAGCGGCCTGTACGTGGCGGAAGACGGTGTGGGACCTGCCCGCCGGTGCGGACGTGGGCACGCTCGACGGCTACGACGGCGGGCGCTGGGCCTTGGGCATCACCGGCAACCGGGCGCGGATGGGCGACGGCATCATGAACGCACGGGGCACGCTGTGGGACCACGGGAAGGTCGCGTTGCGGGTCTCCGATGAGATCCCGCACCTCAACGACGTGAACGCGGCAGGCTTGGTCGTCGGCGACACCGTCGTGGGCAACGGGTTCGTCGGGATCACCGTCGACCACGACGGCACGACGCACCAACTGCCGGGCGACCCCGCGTGGGACGGCTACTCCGCCGATCTCGTCAGCGACAGCGGCGACATCGTCGGCACGGCCACCGTGGACCTGAAGTCCCGGGTGGTGGTGTGGCCGGCCGGGGCGCCGGGCACCTACCGGGTGCTGCCCACCCCGGATGTCAAGTATCTGCACCTCCAGGACGTCGACCGCCAGGGCAGGATCATCGCCCAGGGCGACTCGAGCGTCGGCGGACTGGTCTGGGACACCGACGGCCGGTGGCGCGAGCTCGCCTCGAACGGCACCCCGTGGGCCGTCCGGGACGGCCGTGTCGTCGGCGGCCTGAACGACACCAGCGCCGCGGCCGAATGGACCGCGCGCGGCACGCTCGTGCGCACCACCGGAAGCGGCGCCCTCGACGCCACGGCCATCGGCGGCAACGGAACGGTCGGCGGCCACAGGTTCGTCAACTCCCAGCGGCGGCCGGTGCTCTGGCGTAACGGCGTGGTCAGCGACCCGCTGTCCACCGTCCCGGCCGGGTTCGCCCTCGACTGGCTCAGCGACGACGAACGGACGCTGGTCGGCGTGGAATCCCGCCGGCCGGTCGAGTACGACTGCGGCTGACCGGTGGCTGTTCGCGGCGCTGGTGATCGCGCGGGCCGACGGCCGGGCGACCACCGGCGCCGCCGGGCCGGCACGGCTCTCCCGCCGTCGGCGGCAGTCGACGCCGTGTCCCCGCCGCCTCGCCGTCGCTGCCCCTGACGCTCGCACCCCCAGCGGACGGGGCCGTCAGCGGGTCGGCTGGAAGAGGAAGGCCCCGTAGCCGAACTCCTCCTCCACCCAGTGCCGTCGGCAGCGCATTCCGTGTGCGCCGACCGCGCGGACGAGGTCGTCCACCGTGAACTTGCGGATCACGTCGTGGAGGAGCAGCTCGCCCGCGTCGAAGTCCACCGCGAGCCCCAGCCGGGACAGCGTCACCCGCTGCCGCCGCAGGCTGCGCAGGCCGCCGCGCACCTCGCGCCGGGCCACGTCGTAGGTGAGCTCCGGCTCGAAGGCGTCGACGTCGAAGTCCGCGCCGTAGCGGCGGTTGAGGCTGAGGAGGGTGTTCAGCGCGAACAGCCGGCGGACGGGACGCGGCCCGGTGTATCCGGCCGCGTAGGCGCGCCGCACCACCTCGACGGGTTCGTTCAGGTCCACGCAGATCAGCAGGTGGTCGTGCGGGGCGCAGCCGGCACGCACGGCACGCAGAAACCGCGCCTGCTCGGGTTCGGACAGGTTGCCGAGGGTGTTGCCGAGCAGCGCCAGGAGGCGGCCGCCCGAGCCGTTGCCGTCACCCGCGGTCGCGGCACCGTGCGCGGCCCGCTCCGCCCCGCTCAGCCACGCCAGGGCCGCCAGGAAGTCGCCGTGCACGGCGGTGACCCGGACTCCCGGGCGGCGGCGCCGGATGCGGTCGGCGGCCTGCCGCATCGGTTCGGCACTGACGTCCACGGCCGTGTACGCCCGCAACAGGCCGTGCCTGTCCATCGCCGCGAGCAGGATCTCGGACTTGTGGGCGCTGCCCGCCCCGAGGTCCACCAGCTCGGCCGGGGCCGCCAGGCCGACCAGGTCGTCGCCGTGCTCGGTGAGCAGCCGCCGCTCGGCCCGGGGCGGGTAGTACTCGGGCAGCCGGGTGATCTCCTCGAAGAGCCGCGAACCGGTCTCGTCGTAGCCGAAGAGCGAGGGAATCCTGCGGTGCCGGGCCGTGGCGGGGGCGGCGAGCCCGGCCCGGAGCCCTTCCTCCGGCGTGCCCGACAGGCCGTCGGCCGCCCATGGCAGCGCGACCTCCGTGACGGGCGGCGCCATGCGTGACTCGGTCATCCCGTTCTCCTCGCCGGCGAGCCCTCACCGAAGCACACCACCAAAATGGAACGTATGTAACGAAAGGTACATCAAGGAGCGCTTGTGGCCACGTCGGCCGATGCGCCGGGGACCCGTCGCGTCCGCGGGCGGCGGCGCCGATGGGCCGTTCAGCGCATGTCACATCCGTTCCGTCTTCGGTCGCGCCGCAGGGGGTAGGCGGCAGGGGTGACCACTCCTTCCCCACCGACAACAGACGGCTCGCCGCAGGGCGGGACCACCGCGCTGAAGAGGGCGCTGACGACCCCTCTGCTGTACTTCTTCATCCTCGGCGACGTGCTGGGCGCCGGCGTCTACGTCCTCGTCGGCCAGATCGCCGCGGAATCGGGCGGTGCCGTGTGGTTGCCCCTGCTCCTCGCCCTGCTGCTGTCACTGCTGACCGCCGCCTCGTACGCGGAGCTCGCCACGAAATACCCCCGGGCAGGCGGTGCCTCCCACTACGCCACCCTCGCGTACGGGCCGTTCACCGGCTTCCTCGCCGGGTACTGCATGCTCGCCGCGGGCATCGTGTCCGTCGCCGCGCTGGCGCGGGGTTTCGCCGGCGCCTACCTGACCGCCTTCGTCAGCCTGCCCGTGGTGCTGGTGGCCGCCGTCTTCCTGTGCTGCCTGGCCCTCCTGAACGCCCGTGGCATCAGCGAATCCACCCGCGCCAACGTGGCGGCGACGGTCATCGAGGTGAGCGGTCTCCTCCTCGTCGTCGGCCTCGGGGCCTGGCTGTTCCTGCGCGGCGCCGGGGACCCCGGCCGGCTCCTCCAGCTCGGCACCGCCGACACCGGGGCCGCCACCGGCGTCCTGAGCGCAACAGTGCTCGCGTACTACTCCTTCGTCGGCTTCGAGACCTCCGTCAACGTCGCCGAGGAGACCCGCGACCCGCGTCACTCCTACCCTCGCGCCCTCTTCGGCGCTCTGGTCACCGCGGGTGCCGTCTACGTCCTCGTCGGAGTCGTCGCGTCGGCCGCCGTCCCCACCGCAACACTGGCCCGCTCCAGCGGTCCGCTGCTGGAAGTGGTGAAGGAGGCGGGCGGGGTGCCGCCGAAGCTGTTCAGCGCCATCGCCCTCGTCGCCGTCGCGAACGGCGCCCTGCTCACCGGCATCATGAGTTCCCGGCTGGCCTACGGCATGGCGCGGGACGGCCTCCTCCCCCGCTTCCTGACCCGGGTCCTTCCCCGGCGGCGCACTCCGTGGGCCTCGATCGCGGTGACGACCGCCCTGTCCTTCCTGCTGGCGCTCACCGGGGACGTGGCGACCCTCGCCTCCACCCTGGTGCTGCTGCTCCTCGTGGTGTTCTTCCTCGTCAACACCGCCGTCCTCGTCCAGCGGCGCGACCGCCCGGCCCATCCCCACTTCCGGGCGTACACCGCCGTACCCGTCCTGGGAGCGGTCTCCTGCGTGGTGCTCGCCACGCGGGTCGAGGCCGAGGTCTGGACCCGCGGGCTGATCGTCATCGCCGTCGGTGTGGCCCTGGGGGCCGTCGCCGCCCGGCACCGCCGCCGGGCCTCGTCCTGAGCGGCGACGCCCGCGCTCCGGACCTCCGCCCCTGGAGGAGCGGTCGTGGACTGGTCCCCCGGTTAGAGGCGGCTGCCTTACGGCTTCAGTGCCACACCGCCGAAGTCGTCGACCTCGGCCGGCACCGCCGTGCCGGTTTTCGCGGGGCGCCAGCGGGAGACCGAGACGAGGCCGGGCTCCAGCAGTTCCAGGCCGTCGAAGAACCGGGCGAGCTGCTCCGGGCTGCGGTTGACGCGCGGGTTGTCGCTCGCCTCGTTCCACTGCTCGATCATCTCGCGCATCCGCCGGGGGTTGACCACCTCGGTGTCGTCGCACAGGACGAGGTAGCTGCCGGAGGGCAGGGCGTCGGTCAGGCGGCCGACCACGTCGTACACGGAGTCGTCGGTGATGTGGGCGGTGATCCCGAGCAGGATCAGCGCGATCGGCCGGGTGAAGTCCAGTGTTCTCGCGGCCTGTTCCAGGATCGCGTCGGGGTCGCGCAGGTCCGCGTCGATGTAGTCCGTCGCGCCCTCGGGTGTGCTGGTGAGCAGGGCCTCGGCGTGCGCCAGCACGATCGGGTCGTGGTCGACGTAGACGATGCGGGTCTCGGGGGCGAGGCGTTGGGCGACCTCGTGGGTGTTGTCGGCGGTCGGCAGACCGGTACCGACGTCGAGGAACTGCCGGATGCCGGCCGCACCGACGAGGTGCTCGACCGCGCGGGCGAGGAACGCCCGCTGAGCTCGCGCGATGTCGAGGATCGCCGGGTTGGCCGCGGCGATCTGGTCGCCGACCTGCCGGTCGATCTCGTAGCAGTCCTTGCCGCCCAGCCAGTGGTTCCAGATACGGGCGGAGTGCGGCACGCTGCTGTTGACCGGCGGGCGTTCAAGTGGCATGGAGATTCCTCGGAGTTGATCTGCCGTCACTCCATAACCTACAGATCGCCGCCTGCCCTGTCCTCACAAGGACAGGGCAGGCGGGACCGGTCGGCTCAGACGCCCGCGACCGACTGGATCCAGGAGCGGTACGCCGTCACGTTGGTGTACGCCGTGTTGGTCTGGCGGTCGCTGGTCGAGGCGACACCGACCTGGACGCCGTTCGCCATCATCGGACCGCCGGAGTCACCGCCGGCGGTGATCCCGTTGCCCCGGTAGGCGCAGATCGCGGAGCCGCCGTAGGCGTCGGTGCAGCCGCCGGCCACAGTGACGTTGGCGACCTTCAGGTAGCGGGACTGGCAGTTGATCTCCGAGCCGCACTGGAAGGTGGCACCCCAGCCGTACACCTGCACGCTCTGGCCGACCCGCACGGTGCCGGGCTGTCCGAGAGGGGCGTAGGTCGTCGAGACGGAACGGTCGAGACGGACGAGCGCCAGGTCCGCGCTGTGGGTGTAGGTCTGGACGCCGCCCGCGACCGTGCCGCCGCTGTACTGGTCCAGGCTGCCCACGCGGAAGGACAGCGAGCCGCCGGACACGCAGTGTTTCGCGGTGAGCACCCAGGTCGGGGCGATGATGGTCGCCGTACAGGTCTCCTGGCCGTTCGCGTACAGCCGGGCGGCCCAGGGGCCGCTGCCGGCGTACCCGCCGCCGATGATGGGCTGGGAACCCCTGGCGGCGACGGGGGCCGCCGTCGGCGCGGCGGAGGCAGTGGGGGCGAACAGCGCGAGGACGGAGACCGCTGCCGCGGCGAGAGCGGGCGCAAGCCTTGATATACGCAAGGTTCCTCGATCCGAAGGGCGCCTGGGGAAGCGCACGTGTGTGGGGTGGACGGCCTCACGGGCCGCGTCCATGCGGGTACGCGGTCACCGGACGGTGTTCACGGCATGGACATGACCTAGCTTCGGGAAGGACCGGCGAGCCGGGTACTAGCACTTCGCCATAACCTCGCGTTATGCCCCACGTCGCCCGGCCGACGACGCGGCACCCGCACCGGCGACGCCTCCGCCTTTCCGACCGGGGCCGAACTCGATGTCGCATTTCCGCAGGCACCGGCGGCCTTCGGACGCGCAGTCTGAAGGCATGACGCTGTTGACCCATCAGCCGCTTGCCATCGCTCCCCACGTCCTCGACGAGCTCCGCGAACGCGACGACGCCGGCGCGGTTCCGCGTGCCCACGCGTACGACATGGACGGAGCGCCGTTGCGCTGCTGTCTGCGCCGCAGCCGTGCCGGGGAGCGGATCTCGCTGGTGTCGTACGCCCCGTTGCGTCGATGGGCGGCGGAGGTGGGCGCCGACCCGGGGGCCTATGACGAGGTGGGCCCCGTGTTCATCCACGCCGGCCCGTGCCAGGGTCCGCATCCGGCGTCCGGGTATCCGTTCGCCGAGACCGGGGCCTCGCGCGTCCTGCGTCGCTACAACGGCGAAGGCCGGATCACCGGTGGCACGGTCGTGCGGCTGCCGGTCGATCCCGTCGAGGCACAGGTCGCCGTGGAACAGGCCCTGCGCACGGCCTTCACCGACCCCCAGGTCGCCCTGGTGCACGTACGGGCGGTGGAGTACGGCTGCTTCCACTACGAGGTCCGCAGGCCCTGACCAGGGTGCGGATCCGCCGGGTGCCGCGTGACCCGGTCAGGGGCTCGCCTGGCGGCGGGCGCCGGCGGTGACATGCACGCGGGGGACGTCGGCCGGGACCTGACGGGGCGTGGCACCGAGCAGCAGGTCCGGGCCGGGCGCCGAGCGCCCGGCCTCCCCGTCAGTGGGGGGAGACGCACTCCCGCCGGCCCGCGCCGGACGCCGGCAGGAAGCAGAGACGCAGGGTGGCCCTGGCCGGGGCGCCGATCATCGAGGTGAAACGGTAGACACCGGTATCCACCGCGCTCTTGATGACGGTCCGGCGCGAGCGGGCGCCAGGCGCCGAGAGCTCGATCGCGTCCCCGATCCGCGCGTGCCAGATCCGGCCCCACGCGGCGGCGCACACCGTGCTGTACCGGATCTCCACATGGGCGCCGGTCGCGGTGCGGTGCTCCGGACCGAGCGAGTCCGCCCGCCCGGGCAGTCCGCAGAACATGCGGTCGGGATCCTTCCCCTCACACGCCCTGCCGTGGCATCCGGGAACGGGATCCAGCACGGGAAGCGCCGCCCTCGCCGGATGCGCGGAACCCGGGTTCAGCACCGACAGCACCACGATCAGCACCCCGGTCATCGCCGCGGCCAGCACCGCCACGCCCGTACCCACGACGAACCAGTACTGACGGCGGGCCCTGCCGAGGACACCCGGGCCGGCGCCCGCGGCGGCCGGGGGCGCCGCGGGTGCGGACCGTACGGCGGGAGGGGTGGACCGGGCCCGCCCGCTCCACTCGGCATCCGCCAGCTCCCAGAGCGCGAGCAGCCGCGCGGAGGGCTCTCCCGCCATCGCGCACAGCGCCTCGACGGCCTGCCGGGGTACCGGCTTCTTCCCGTTGAGGTAACGCTCCCAGGACGATCTGCTGTACGGGGTGCGCTCGGCCAGCCCCGTCAGGCTCAGACCGGTACGCGCTCTGACGGCACGGAGACCTTCGGTCAACGCCGCGCACTCCGGTGCGGGGACGGTCATCAGCGCGGCACCCGCCGGCTGCGCGGGGCCACGACGCGGTCCGCCGACGGCCCGGCTTCCCTTCGCGGACGCGTCGCCTCCAGTGAATCCGGCAGTTCCCTCCCACGCGCCATGCTTCCCCCATACGCGCCACGGATCTTCCGGGGTTGTCACCTCGGTACCGTTTCGTTGATACACCTTGCGCGCCCCGCGAGCCCCCGCCCGTGCGCGCCGGCCACGCTATCCGGCCATGCCCCAGGCGTACGGGCTTCCGACGGGTGGCGCGCTCCTGCGGGTATCCCGGCAGATCAGCGTGCGGGACGTGTCGCGGTGTCCCCGGAGGCCGACTCCACCGGCCCGGATCCAAATGGCCGACAAGCCTTGTGCCGCAAGCCCGTCCGACCGCCGATCCTTCGGAGGCGCGGCACCACCCGCCAGAGGGGCGGCACCCCCGCATCAAGCACTTCACCAGCCCGGACCCGGATCATCGCTCTCCCAACTCCCTTTCTGGCGTGCATATTTGGACTTGCCGGTCCAATTCCCTCGACCTACGGTGCTGCCGTTCCCGACCACATCCACCCGCTCACGCGGAAAGGTGTCACCCATGCATGCGATCCGGATAGAGGGGCACGGCGGCCCCGAGGTCATGCGCTGGACCGACCTGCCCGACCCGTCACCCGGCCCCGGCGAGGCGCTGGTTCGGCTGGGCGCCGCCGGCGTGAACTACATGGACGTCGGCGCTCGTACCGAAGGCGGCCCGGGCTGGGCGGCCCCCGCGATCCTCGGTGCCGAGGGGATGGGCTACGTCACCGCCGTCGGCAAGGGGGTACGGGACCTGGCCATCGGCGACCGGGTGGCCTGGTTCTACCACCCCGGCAGCTACGCCGAGCTGCTCGCGGTCCCGGCGGACTCGATCGTCAAGGTGCCCGACGGCGTCAGCGACGAGACCGCCGCCGCCGTGATGATGCAGGGGCTCACGGCCAGCCACCTGAGCACCGAGACCTACCCGATCGGTCCGGCGACACCGCCGTGGTGCACGCCGCGGCGGGCGGCGTCGGCCAGTTGCTCACCCAGATGATCAAGGCTCGCGGCGGCCGGGTCATCGGCCTGGTCTCCCGCGAGGAAAAGGCTTCCCTCGCGAAGGAGGCCGGCGCCGACCACATTCTCGTCCACTCCGGGGGCGGCTTCGAGGAGCGGGTCAGGAAGCTGACCGGAGGACAGGGCGCCGATGTCGTCTACGACGGCGGCGGCGCCGGCACCTTCCGCTCCTCGCAGCTGGCCCTGCGCACCCACGGGGTGCACGCCTACTACGGCCCCTTCATGGGCGTCCCCACGCTGCGCCCCACCGACCTGCCCAACAGCATCCTGCTGACCTACCCCGTCGTACACCACCACGTCGCGACCCGGGAGGCTCTGCTGCGGCGGACCGGGGAGGTGTTCGAGCTGATCCTGGCGGGGCGCCTCGTCCCGCGCGTCACCGGCCGCTATCCGCTCGCGGACGCGGCCCGCGCCCACGCGGACCTGGAGTCGCGTCGTACCACCGGCAAACTGCTCCTGCTGCCCTGACCGGCCGGCACTCGTCCCGCCTGATCCATTTCCATGCCCACACCAGATCGCACCGGGAGGAACCATGCCGTTGACGCGCAAGGGCACCGCGACCAGGCAGCGCATCATCGAGGGCGCCGCCGACCAGATCCGCGAACAGGGCGTGTTCTCGGTGCGGTTGGAGGACATCATGGCCCGCACGGCGACCAGCAAGAGTCAGCTCTTCCACTACTTCCCCGACGGGAAGGACGAGCTGCTCCTCGCCGTGGCCCGGCACGAGGCGTCCCGGGTGATCGACGAGCAGCAGCCGGAGCTCGGCTCCCTCACCTCTTGGGCGGCCTGGCAGGAGTGGCGCGACAAAGTCGTCGCCCGCTACCGGGCGCAGGGCGGCGACTGTCCCCTCCATGCGGCCCTCGCTCAGCTGGGCGGGGCCACCGATGCCACCAGGACCGTCGCCGGCGAACTGCTCGGCCGGTGGCAGCAGGAACTCGTAGCGGGGATCCGGCACATGCAGAGCAGCGGTGAGGTCGACCCGGCACTCGACGCCGGACGAGAGGCCGCGGCCCTGCTGGCCGGCATCCAGGGTGGCGTGCTGATCCTGCTGACCACGGGGGACGGCACGCACCTGGAGGCCGCGCTCGACCTGGGCATCGACCGCCTCCGCGCTTCCGCCCGCCGCGACCGCTGACCCCCACCGCGGCCGGCCGGGAACCGGCAGCCCTCGCAGAGCCGAAGGCCGGGCTGCTTCTCACTCCGGGGTGACCGGCAGGACCTCTCCCGCAGTCACATGACTGATGCGCCGACGGGTGGCCGTGGCGCACAGTGGGGCCGACGTCGTCGCCGTACGGCCCACCAGGACCGGATGCCGGTCCGGCTCACTTCGGAGGGGTCCATGCTCATGCGCTCCACCACCGCTGAAGCGGCGGCGCCCGTTGTGCCGGGCCGCTTTCCCCTCCTCGGCCACCTGCCACAACTGGCCGTCAGACGGGTGGACTTCCTGCAATCGGTCAGGGCGCGGGGCGAGATCGTCAGGATATTCCTCGGGAATCGGCCGGTCTTCGTCCTGAACTCCCCGGCGGCCGTCCACGACGTTCTCGTCACGCAGAGCAGGAAGTTCGGCAAAGGGCTGCTGTTCGACGTGGCGCGGCCCTTCATCGGGAACGGCATCATCACGTCCGAGCGGGAGGTGCACCGGCGTCAACGGCGGGCGCTCCAGCCCGCTTTCCACCGGGACAGCATCGCCGCGTGCGTCGGCACGATGACCGGCATCGCCGAGGAACAGGTGGCGGCCTGGAGACCGGGCGAGGTGATCGCCATGGATCTGGTGATGCGCCGGATGATGACGGGCATGCTCGTCGCGACCCTGTTCAGCACCGAACGCCCGGACGGCGCCGTGGGCGTGGCCGAGCTGGGAGAGCGGGTCGCGGAGCACCTCACCACGGTGATGCGCGGGGTCTTCGTGGGCACCGTCCTGCCCGCGCCGATCGCGTCCTCACCCGTGCTGGGGCATCGCACATACCTGTCCGCGGCCGCGGCGCTGCGCGAACTCGCCGACACCGCAGTCCGGCAGGCCCGGCAGGACCCCGCCGACCGCGGCGACCTGTTGTCGGTCATGTTCGCCGGCACCCCCGGCAATCCACGGGGGATGACCGACACCGAGGCCCGCGACGAACTGCTGTCCCTGCTCATGGCTGGTGCCGAAACCACGTCGACCACCCTGTCCTGGGCGCTCCACGAACTCGGCAGGCGCCCGGAGATCACCGAGCGGATCAGAGCCGAGTGCGCCGCGCTGCCCGCAGGCGCCCTGCCCAGCGCGGCAACGCTTCCCTACACCGACCGGTTCCTGCGGGAGGTGCTCCGCCTGCACCAGCCCAACTGGCTGCTCATGCGGCGCGCGTCGGAACCCGTGCGGGTCCGCGGCGTCGAGCTCCCGCGGGGGGCCGAGCTGATCTACAGTGCGGTGACGATGCACCGCGATCCGGCGTACTTCCCGGATCCCCTGCGCTTCGACCCGGACCGGTGGCTCGGCCGTACCGAGAAGGATCTTCCACCGGGCGCCTACGTCCCGTTCGCCCTGGGCAACCGGAAGTGCATCGGGGACCACTTCGCGATGACCGAGATGCTGGTCGTCCTCCGCTCGATCGTCTCGCGGTGGCGACCGCGGCCGGTCGCGGGGCGCCGGGTCCGGCCGGTCGTCCAGGCGCTGATCCGCCCCAATGCGCTGCCCATGCGCGTCTCACCCTGGCCGGCCCGCTGAACCGGCCCCACATTCCGAAGGTGCGCCCCACCATGACATCGACGGCAGAGCCGACCGTGCTCGCGACCGGGTCCGTGACCGAGGACGGTTCCAGGACCCCGGCTCCGGATCCCGTCCCCTTCCCCCGCCGGATCAGTGCGGACTTCCGGGCCGCCCACGACCGCCATCTCGCCTGGCCGAAGTCCTTCGGCTTCCTGTCTTCGAAAGAGGAGGAGGCCCATCACCTCAAGGGCCAGTTCCCGCTGATAGCGGCCATGTTCTATCCGAACGCGACCGGAGACGAACTCGACCTCGGGGTCGACCAGCAGAGCTGGTACTTCCTGTTCGACGACGCACTCGACGAGCAGTGGGGACGGTCACCGGAGCGGGTTGGCCACCTCGTCGGACTCGTCAAGGAGGGCATCGGCGGCCAGGCGTCCCCGCTGCCCCTGGCCGGTGCCTTCGCGGACATGCGTCGACGCAGCTGCCGGGACATGCCCGGGGACTGGATCCAGCGGTCCGCGGCCCACTGGTCCTCCTACCTCGACCACCATGTCCACGAGGCGCTCAGCCGTCGGACCGGCACCCCCATGTCCCTGAGCACATATCTGCGCGTCCGGCGCCACACGATCGGCGTGGCACCGGTCATCGATCTCGCCGAGCGCCTGTCCTCGTGCGTCCTCCCGGACCACCTGTACGTGCTGCCGCACCTGTCGGTCATGCGCGAGATGACGAAGACGTTCATCATCTGCGACAACGACATCGTGTCCCTGGACAAGGACGCGGCTCTGGGCGAGCGGAACAACCTCGTGCTCTGCCTGGAACGGGAGTTCCGGATCTCCCGGCGGGAAGCGGTCGAGGAGGCCCTGCGCCGCCAGGACGAAGCCCTGGAACTGTTCACCGGCGCCCACCGCGCCCTTCTCGCCGCCCCGGCCACGAGCCACCTCGGCCCGGCCGAACACGACCTGCTGCGGCGCTACTGCACCGAGGCACTCCAGACCACCCTCCGCAGCGCCTACGACTGGCACCACGCCTCCACCCGGTACCGCGTGTAGGCCGGCGCGGGCCACCACGACACGACGGCGTCCCCAGGATCGACACAGTTGAGGAGCATGCGGCATGCCCGACCGGCGTTCAGCGTCCTTCGTAGCCTCCGAACGGGACCGGACCTGCCCGTTCGACCCGTCACCGGACCTCCTGCGTATGCGCGACGAGGGCGGCCCGCGGCGGCTGCGCGTCTTCCACCCGGTACGCGGCGAGATCGAAGCCGTGGTCCTCACCAGGTACAGCGACGTCCGGGCCGCCTTCGCGGACGAACGCCTGGTGACGGGCAACGGCATCGACCCGGCGCTGCCGCGCACCCTGTACAACCACCCGGGCTTCCTGCCCGCATACAGCGGTCCGGATCACACCCGCCTGCGCCGGATGCTCACCGGCAGCTTCACCGTCCGTAAGGTCGAGCGGCTGCGGCCCGCGATCGAGACGATCGTCTCCGACCACCTCGACGCCATGGCGGACCACGGCCCCGTGGTCGACCTGGTCGAGAGGTTCGCCCTGCCCATCCCCTCACTGGTGATCTGCGAACTGCTCGACGTCCCCTACGAGACGCGGTCCATGTTCCAGCGCTGCTCCCAAGTGATCATGGACGGTACGGCCGACGCCGACAGCCTGGTGGCCGCCTCGGCCGAACTGAACGCGGCCATGGCCGACATCGTCACCCGCAACCGGGCCGCCCCCGGGAACGGAGTGCTCGGCACGGTGGTGCGGGAGCACGGCGCGGAGCTCACCGACGACGAACTCATCGGCTTCGGGACCACCCTCCTGGTCGGGGGACACGAGACCACGGCGAACATGCTCGCCCTGAGCGTGCCGGCCCTGCTCCGCAACCGTGACCAGCTCGTCTCCCTCCGCGACGAGCCCACCATCGCGGGGACGGCCGTGGAGGAACTCCTGCGCCATCTCGCCGTCCCGGCACCGCTCCTGCGCACGGCCGTGGCCGACATCGACCTCAACGGCCACCGGATCGCCGCGGGCGAGCATGTAGTGCTCTCTCCGCTGACCGCGAACCGTGACCCCGGCCTCGTCCCCGAGCGCCCCGACGACCTCGACCTCCACCGCCGTCCCGTCGCCCAGCTGTCCTTCGGCTTCGGTGTCCACCAGTGCCTCGGCCAGCAACTGGCCCGGCTGGAGATGAAGATCGCCCTGCCGGCCCTGCTCCGCCGCTTCCCCACCCTCGCACTCGCCGTTCCCGAGACGGACCTCCGCTTCCGCCGGGGCTCGACGGTCTACGGGGTGGAGGCACTCCCGGTCACTTGGTGACCGCCGGCCCCGCCGCGGGACGCCGACCCGGTCGACGAGGCCGCCTGTGCCCGCGGGCGGGGAAACGACCCCCGTCCGTAGCCGGCCCGCTCGGATTGCCGCCGGGGCACCCGCCACGGATAGTGGAGGGGACGCCGAAGAGCGGCGGGCGTCGGCGTCCGCGCCCGCCCCGGTCACCACCACCACTGCTCCTGGAACGACCGAAGCGGCCACCCTTGAAAGGCAGGACCCGACCATGCCGGTGTGCACCACCCGCGACCAAGTCGACATCTTCTACAAGGACTGGGGCCAGGGCCGGCCGGTCGTGTTCATCCACGGCTGGCCGCTCAACGGCGACGCGTGGCAGGACCAGCTCAAGGCCGTCGCCGACGCCGGCTTCCGCGGCATCGCCCACGACCGCCGCGGCCACGGCCGCTCCACGCCCGTCTGGGACGGCTACGACTTCGACACCTTCGCCGACGACCTGAACGATCTGATCAACCACCTCGACCTGACCGACGTGACGCTGGTCGCGCACTCCATGGGCGGTGGCGAACTCGCCCGCTACATCGGCCGGCACGGCACCGGACGGCTGCGGTCGGCGGTGCTGCTGTCCGCCGTCCCGCCCGTCATGGTGAAGTCCGACGGCAACCCCGAAGGTGTACCGGACGAGGTGTTCGAGCAGATCAAGAACGGCATCCTCAACGAACGCTCGCAGTTCTGGAAGGACACCGCGGAGGGCTTCTTCTCCGCCGACCGGCCGGGCAACAAGGTCACCCAGGGCAACAAGGACGCCTTCTGGTACATGGCCATGGCCCAGACCATCGAGGGCGGCGTGCGCTGTGTGGACGCCTTCGCCTACACGGACTTCACCGACGACCTCGAGAAGTTCGACATCCCCACCCTCGTCGTCCACGGCGACGACGACCAGGTCGTCCCCATCGACGCCACCGGCCGCAAGTCCGCCGAGATCATCGCCGACGCCGAACTCAAGGTGTACGAGGGCGGCTCCCACGGCATCGCCATGGTCTCCGGTGACAAAGAGCGGTTCAACCAGGACCTGATCGAGTTCCTGCGCCGCTGACCGGCCCGGCCCCGACGGTGCGTCCGGTGCATCCGGTACGGCAGCGAAGAGCTTCTTGGCTAACGCGCCTCGGTGAAGCGCGCCAGGTGTGCGTCGGTGAGCCGCACGCGGCGCGCGGCGAGTGCCTCCTCGATCTGCTCCGCCCGGCCGGCGCCGACGATGGGGGCGATCCCCTGCCGCATCAGCCATGCCAGGACGACCTGGTTCCGGGTGACCGACAGCTCCGCGGCGACATCGTCCAGGACCGCGAGTACGCGAGTGGTCCCCGGGTGGTCGTAGGTGTCCGGCAGCGGCTTGTCCGGGCGCACATAGGAGCCCCACAGGAGTGAGCTGTACGACCACACCGTGAGCTCCTCCGACCGCGCGAGGTCGAGGTCTTCGGCGGTGAGCATGCGGTGGCCGCTCTCGGCGACGGGGGTGAGCGGCCGCGGCTGGACGAGCGAATGGCGCAGTTGCAGGGCCGTCCACGGTGCCACGCCCTGCTCCCGCGCGAGCGACCGGGCGCGCTCGACGCGCTAGGCGGCATGGTTCGCCGCGCCGACCCGCAGCGCCACTCCCTCCGCGACCAGTTCGCCGAAGGCGCCGACCGTCTCCTGAAGCGGCACGGTGCGGTCCTCGGCGTGGGCCCAGAGCAGATCGACGTGTTCGACTCCGAGACGCTTCAGGCTCTCCTCCACGCCGGACCGGACGGCCCGCGCCGAGAGCCCTTCGGCGCTCTGTGGCCAGGAGTGCGGGACGAGCGGGTTCTGCCGGACCTTCGTGGCGATCCGCACCATGTCACGCGCTCCCGGGCGGGCTTTGAGCCATGCGCCGATGACGCGCTCGCTGGCGCCGCCGACGCCGCTGGGGTCGGCCCAGAAGGAGTAGCAGTTCGCGGTGTCGAGCCAGACACCGCCGCCGGCGACGAAGGAGTCGAGGACGGCGAAGGCCCGGTCGGGGGCGACACGGGTGCCGAAGTCCATGGTGCCGAGGACGATCTGGTGATCGGTGGTGTTCATGCCGCCATGCTCGGTTTTGAAGTGCACTTCAGGTCAAGGGCTTTCGGGGGCACCACCCCCGGGCCGGTCCTCGGATCCGACCGGGAGGCGGTGCCGCCGGGCCGGGGTCAGCCGGGCAGGCTCACCGTCGCGCCGACCTTCTGCAGGATCGACTCGCCGGCGATGACGGGTGACAGGCCCTCGCCGCCGCCCACCGGAGCGGGCAACGGGACGATCTCGGCGTCGGGATCGGTCTCGAAGAAGTAGACGAGTGACACCAGTTCCTCGTCCGGCGCGATGCTGCTCGGAGCGAGGACGCGGTGGCGCAGCGCCCGCCAGCGGCCGTCCGTCCACAGGGACATGAGGTCGCCGAGGTTGACGACCAGGGTGCCCGGCACGAAGGGCGGCTCGAACCAGCCGTCCTCCTCGTTCCACACTTCCAGGCCGCCGATTCCGGGCTGCCGGTCCAGCAGGGACAGCGTGCCGAAGTCGGTGTGCGGGCCGACGCGCATCTGGCCAGGCTGTATCTCGCCCAGGCTGGTCAGGGAGGGGTACCAGTTGACGTTCTGCGTCCAGGTGGCCCGCGCGCAGCGCGAGGTGAAGAAGTCCGCCGGCAGGGCGAGGACGTCGGCCAGCACGCCCATCACCTCGTGGGCGACGCGGGTCATGTGCCCGGTGTACGCCAGCACCGTCTCGCGCAGCGCGGGCTGTTCGTCCGGCCACTTGTTGTCGGGGTAGTACAGCGCGTCGAACGCCGGGTCGCCGGTGCGGTGGGTGGGGCCGACGTGGAAGGCCTCGTGCAGGTCGGAGGTGTCGGGCTTGCCGTCCAGGGCGCCGACCTGGAGCGCGCCGAGTCCGCGCCATCCGTTGTCGTAGGGGCGGCTGACCCGGTACCGCTCCTTGTCCTCGCGCGGGAGCCCGAAGAAGGCGCGTCCCTCGGTGCGCATCCGGTCGGTCAGTTCGTCCGGCACCCCGTGGCCGGCCAGCAGGAACAGGCCGGTCTGCCGCAGGGCGGCGTCCAGTCGCGCGGCGATGGCGGCGCGCTGCGCGGTGTCCGCCTCCTTCCACTCGGTCAGGTCCAGTACGGGTACGTCCTGTGCCATGTCGGGCTGCCTTTCATCGCTGTGGAGATGTGCTGTCATGCCGTCACCGGTCCGGGCCCGCCGCCGCGCGCTCCTCGGCGAACCGGTCGATGTCGCCCAGGCGTTCGCCGGGGCCCCAGGTGAGAGCGGGGATGTGCGCGTTGATCAGTTCTCCGTCCTCGCGCAGTACGGCGGAGGAGGGGTGGTACATGTGCAGCAGCGGATCGCGGTACTGGTCGAAGGCGGAATGTGTGTCCATGCGGTAGGCGAAGTCGTTGTCCTCGCCTCCCCAGCCCTCGAACCGCTCGTCCATGCCGCCGATGCGGTGGAAGGCGCTGGTGCGGACCCAGACGCAGCAGCCGGGCGGCCGGCGGAGCACGAAGGCCCGCAGGTGGTCGGTGTCGACCTGGGGGACGCCGCGCCCGAGGCGTTCCTCGATCGCCCAGGAGGTGGCGGACTCGTCGAGGCACCACATGTCGCGGTAGCTGAGGTGTCCCATGGTGCCGCGTTCCCGGAAGCGCGCGGTGTTGCGGGCGATGAAGTCACGGTCGACCAGTACGTCGGCGTCCAGGATGCACACGGCCTCCGGCCGGCCGGGCGCGTTGACCACGCCGACGTTCACCGCCCAGGACTTGTTGAAGAGTCCGTCCTTGCGGGCGAAGAGGTAGTGGTCGGTGTAGGGCAGGACGGCGTCCCGCCGGCGGGGTATGTCGTCGCTCTCCACGACCACGACCCGGTACGACGAGGCCGGCACCGACTGGTCGCGCAGCGACAGCAGGCAGGCCAGCAGGTTGCGCAGCCGGTGTCCGGGGCCGCGGTCGCGGAACGGTACGACGACGAGCGTCTCGGCGTCGCCGCCGGGCTCGGCGGACGCGGCGGGCCGCGGGACGGTGACGGCGGCGAGGGAGTGCAGCCGTTCCGGGGTGACGCTCGGCGTCGCGCGGGGGCTGTAACGGCCTCCCAGGTGGTACCCGAGACGGGAGTTGGACTCGGCCTGCCAGGCCTCGGTGAACAGCTTGTCGAGGGCCGGGGCGGCGCGGTCGTGGGCCAGTTCGGTCAGCCGCCGGTGCAGGGCCGCGTGGGTGGCCGGGTCGGCCGGTCTGTTCCGCAGCGCCTCGGCCGCCGCGCGCAGTTCGCCGTCCGGGACCCGGGCCATGGCTTCCACCACGGCCTTGCGGTACGGCAGTCCGCGTTCCCAGTAGAAGATGCTGGCCTCGCGTGCCTGGGGGTCGGCGTCGACCGCGAGGGTGGTGACGACGGCGTCGGCCAGCGTGTCCGGGTCGTGGGGCATCAGTGCGGGCACGGGTGTCCCTCCTCTTCGCGTGGTTCGGGGTCGGTGGGTGGGGGTGCGGGCGACCGGCCGCACGGGGGTGTGCCCGCGGCACGACGCCGTACGAGGGCGTGCGCAGCCGTGGGGCGCGACGCGGCGGCGAGGTCGGCCCGGGCGGGTCAGAGCGCAGCGGCGCGTTCCGCGCGGGTGAGCAGGAGGCGGGTGCCGTCGTGGGCTCCGCGGACCGGGACGCCTGCCGTGGCCGGGTGGGTCGTGAGCAGGGTGCTCGCCAGACAGCTGTTCTCCGGCCGGGAGGCGTACCGGCCGAGGGCGCGCGGCTGCCCCGTCACCCGGTCGGGCGGCAGGCCCAGTTCGCGTGCGATGAGCCGGGCCCAGTCGGCGCGGGAGATCCGCTCGGGTCCGCCCAGGTGCAGGAGTGCGGGCGCCGGTGCCGGCAGCACGGCGGCGGTGACCGCCGCCACGTCCTCGACGAGCACCGGGGTGGTCCACTGATCGGTCGGGGCCGTGATGTGCTCTCCCGCGCGCAGCCGGTGCACGCAGGACGAGAAGAAGTTGAGCCACTTCGGGGCGGCGGCGGGCTCCCAGCCGTAGATGAGGCTCACCCGCAGCACCGTCGTGGCGCCACCCCGTTCGGCGAGGACTCGTTCGGCGGCGAGCTTGGCCCTGCCGTAGGCGTTGGCGGGGCGGGTCGGGCTGGTCTCGACGGGGCCCGGGTCGGTGCCGTCGAAGACGTTGTCGGTGGAGATCAGCACGATCCGCCGGTCGTCGGCCGCCTCGGTCACGACGCGTGCCGCCCCGGCGTGGCCGCGCAGGCTCTCCTCGGGGTGTTCCTCGCACCAGGTGACGTCCGACGGGCCGTGGACGAGGACGATCCGCTCGGCGTCCGTGGCGTCGACGACCCTGCGGACCGCCGTCGGGTCGGTGACGTCGAGGGCCGACCACGGCGGCCGGCGGCCGGTGTCGGCGGGGGGTGGGGTCCGTGAGGCCAGCACGGCCTTCTCACCGGAGTGCAGCAGATGCGCGGCGACGGCCCGTCCGACGAATCCGCTGCCGATGACCAGGGTGCTCATACGCTGTCCTCCAGGACGGGGGTGAGGTGCGAGGACCGCTCCAGCATGCGGCCCATGCCGATCAGGCAGTGGTCGTCGTCCCTGGCGCCGAGCGCGAGCATGGCGCGGGTCTCGGCGCTGTCCAGGCCGAAGCAGCCGTGGCGGACGAGTTCGTCGCCCAGCAGGGAGACGAACCGCTCCCCCACGGCGACGGCGAAGCCGCCGATGAACAGGTACCGCCGGATGCCGATGGCCGTGAACAGGCAGTTGACGGCCGAGGCGAGCGGGCGCAGCGAACCGCGCAGGGTGTGCGTCGCGAAGGGGTCGCCCGCGCGGACGGCCCGGGCCAGTGCCTCGTTGGTGATGCCTTCCGGCCGGTGTCCGGCGGGTGCGGCGAGTGCCGAGCGGGCGAATGCCGCCGGGTCGGCCGCGGCGGCGGCGCGGGCCGCGCGCAGGATGCCGCGGCCGGAGGCGACGGCGCCGAGGTGGCCCCGGCCGCCGCAGTCGCAGGGCGCCGCGTCCTCGCTCAGATCGATCCGCCAGTGTCCCAGTTCCCCGCCGTGCCCCTGGTCGTCGACGAGGACCTCTCCGTGCCGGAAGACCTTGCTGCCGATGCCGGAGCTGATGGTGATGAGGCAGAAGGGCTCCGTTTCCGTCTCGGCGTAGCGCCAGGCCGCGGCGGTGATGTCGTTGGCGACCAGCACCGGCAGGCCGAGTCTCGCCGAGAGCAGGTCACCGACGTGCACGGGTTCGGCCTCGGCGCCCCACAGGGTGGGGGCCGCGCGGACGACGCCGTCCTTGGTCAGCGGGCCGGCGAAGGAGAGGCCCACCGCGCTCGCGCCGTGGCCGTCGGGCGAGCGCAGGTACTCCTCCAGTTCGCGGGCGAGCTGGTCCAGGACCCGGCGCTGCGCGGTGCCGGCCGCCCGGGCGCCGGGGCGGCCGATGCCGTCGGTGGTGACCCGGCGCACCGCCTCGACGCCGCCGTGGGCCGTGATCCGGCCGATGCGCAGGCTGGTGCCGCCCAGGTCGGCCACGACATGGCGGCGCGGGCCGGGCGCGGCCGTGATGGCGGCGCTCACGACGCCGCCCTGACGGTGGCGGGCTCCGGGTCGCAGTGCTGTACGGTGCCGTCCTCCAGCACGATGGCCGACTCCAGCCGGGCTCCGTCGGGTATGCGGGCCCCCGGCAGCAGCACGGAGTTCCGCACGGTGGCGCCGGTGCCGATGCGCACACCGGGGTAGGTCACGCAGTGGTCGAGGAGTCCGTGGTTGACGAGGTCGTCCCGGACGATGCTGGAACGCACGCCGTCGCCTTCCTCGACGAAGCGGGGGGTCAGCTCGGGGCGCACGGTGAGCGGCAGGTCGGTCAGCGGCAGGGTGGGCGTCCGTTCCAGCAGGCCCAGGTGGGACCGGTGGTAGCGGTCCACGGTGCCGATGTCCTCCCAGTGGCTCTCGACGGGGTAGCCGCGCACGCGTTGGCCGTCGGCCAGCATCGCCGGGATGACGTCCCGGCTGATGTCGTGCTGCCAGTCGGTGTGCCGGAGCCGTTCCAGGTACCGGCGCAGGAGCGCGGCGTCGAAGACGCAGAAGGCGGCGAACACGAGGTCGCTGGTGGGGTGTTCGGGTTTCTCGACGAATCGGGTCAGGTCTCCGGAGGCGTCGAACTCGACCATGCCGAAGAGGTGGACGTAGCGTCGCTCGATGCGCTGGTACGACACCGTGAGCGCGGCTCCGGACGCGCGGTGCCGGCGGATCATGTCGCCGTAGTCGAACCGGTAGACGTGGTCGGCGTGCAGTACCAGGATCTCGGACGGGTCGCCCTCGAAGACGTGCTCGGCCTTGGTGATCAGGGCGTCGGCGGTGCCCCGTTCCTGCGGCCAGGTGCGCCGCGGCAGCACGGCGGGCGGCGCGTCGGGGGACCCGCGGTACGCCTCGTCGTAGGGGCCGAAGTGCACGCGGAAGCCGGGGTCGCGGTTCCAGACGGTGTGCAGGTCGTCCATGAGCCGGCGTTCCTCGTACTGGGAGAGCAGCAGGACGTCCCGGAAGCCGGAGCGGCGGGCGTTGGCGAGGCTGAAGTCGATCAGCCGGGCGGTGCCGCCGTACGGCACGAGCGGTTTCAGCCGGCCCCGCCCGAGGGGGCCCAGGCGCCGTCCCTCGCCGCCGGCCAGCAGGACCGCGCGCACTCCGTCCGTGTCCCGGGGGGTGTGGGGGGCCTGCGCGGTCGTCGGTTCCAGCCGTGCGTTCATGGTGACGGGGCCTTCCTGTGGGACGGTGTCGGGCCGGGTGCCGGGTCCGGGTGGCCGGGGCCTGTGGGCGGCGGCGTCGTGATGCGGTGGCTCAGGGAGCGCCACCAGCTCAGGGTCACGCTGTCCGGGTCGAGGCAGTCGGGGGTCCGCATCGTGGTGCGTGCCCGTTCGAACGCGGCGATGGTGGCGTCGATGTCGTCGGTCTGCACCGTGAACAGCGCGAGGTGGCTGCCGGGTCCGGCCGGAAGGCCCGGGGCGCGGTCGCCGCCCGCGTCGCCGGGCAGGAGCTGGAGCCGCCGGGCGGAGACGAAGCCCGGGACGCGGAGCACCTCGTCGAGGTGGAAGTCGTCATACCAGCGGTGGTACTCGGCCTCCGCGCCGGGTCTCGGCCGGGTGTGCACCACCAATACGTGGGTTTCCATGCGTGCCCTTTCCGAGTGTCAACTCCGGTGGTCTACGGCGGACAGGCCCGCGCGGCCGGCCGCCAGGTGCCGCTGGAGAAGGGCGAGGGCGGCCAGGGTCGAGGCGTCCTTGACGCGGCCATCGGCGACCATCCGCCACACCTCCTCCTCGGAGAACCAGCGGCTGACCAGGCCGGCCTCCTCCGGTTCGGGGCGGGGTTCGCCCTGGGTGAGGCCGGTGGCGAGGATGACGTGGCAGCCCTGGTCGCTGTAGCCGTAGGCGGCGAACAGGTGTCCGATCGGGGTCATCTCGGCGGCGGTCAGCCCGGTCTCCTCGGCCAGTTCGCCCCGGGCGAGGTCGAGGGGGTCGGCGTCCGGCCGGTCCTCCCAGGAACCCTGCGGGAACTCCCAGTAGCGCCCCTCGACGGGATACCGGTACTGCTCGACCAGGTGGAAGCCGCCGTCGGCGTAGGGGATGACGACCGCGAAGTCGGGCTTGTGCACCACGCCGTACAGGCCCGGGGTGCCGTCGTGGCGCAGGGTGGTGTCCTCGCGCACGCTCATCCAGCGGTTCTCGTAGACCACTTTCGATCCGGTGGCCCGTACCTCGGGTTCGCTGTCCACCCGCAGCGCGTGCCAGGCCGACCTGCCGTCCCGGCCGGTGACGAGCAGCGCGAGCACCCGTGCCGGTCCGGGGACCTCACCGGTGAACAGGTCTCCGGCGGGCCCCGCGGTGAGCTCCGTCACGGCAGGGTCGGGGGTGGCGGGTACGACCTCGACCCGGCTGATGCCGGGGCCCTGCCACCGCACCCGCACGGTGTCCCCGGTGAGGTGGGCGCGGCCGTGGCCGGCCGGGAGCGGATCGCTGCCGTCTTCGGCGAGGACCGAGCGGACCACCGGGGTCGCGTCCGCCGGGCGGCGCCCCTCGGCGCAGGCGGTGAACACGGCGAGGAAGCGGTCGGCGGCCGCCTTCCAGGTGAAGCCGCGGCCGGTGGCGACGGCGTTGGCGCGCAGGGTGTCGATCCGCTTCGGGTCCTCGTGCCACAGGGTGAGCATGCGCAGGACGCCGGACCGCACCGCCTCGGTCAGCGCTTCGTCGTCCACCCGGAACGAGCGGGGCAGCGCCAGTCCGGTGGCGCCGGGCGCGTCCAGGTCCTCGGTGTGTCCGAAGTGCCGCATGCCCTGCTGGGCGGTCGCGATGGGAACGCAGCCCGCGGCCATCGCCTCGCCCATCGCCATCAGGAAGGTGTCCATCTCGAACTTGGACGGGAAGACGCAGAAGTCACTGGCGGTCGCCCAGTCCATCAGTTCCGGGGTGCTCATCGGGTCGGTGCGGACGCGCACGAGGCCGGCGTGGTCGCGTTCCAGCGCGGCCAGGTCCTCGTCCTTCGGGGGCAGGGGGGACAGGCAGTGCAGCAGCACGTTGACCCGGTGCCCCTCGTCCAGCAGCCGCCGTACCCCCCGGAACAGCTCCTTCTGGCCCTTGTGCTGCACCGAGTACCGTGCGTTGTGGTACAGCGTGGGCAGCTCCGGGTCCAGTCCCAGGGCGGTCAGGGTCCGCCGGCGGCGTTCCCCGGACCGCCGTACGTCGAGCCACTCGTCGCCGATGGCGCAGCCGCCGACGGTCATCAGGTCGGTGCGCGCCCGGAGTTCGCGGCGCACGGCCAGTTGCCGGAAGAGCTGCTCGAAGGGGGTTCCCGCCTGGGTGAGCGCGTGGGCGAGCTGTCCGTCGGAGAGGAAGTCGAGCGCGGCGACGGACCGGGACACCAGGCCGAGCACCGGCAGGTAGTCGTGGCCGGGGCGCTCCGGGGAGTCCGTGTGGAGCAGGGTGCGCGGCAGGTAGGCGCGCATCGCCCGCTCCAGGTGGCCGTCGAGCGGCGGGTCCGCGAGGCCCTCGGCGACCGAGGTGTCGGCCCCTTCGTGGCGGAGGAGGGCGCGCACCTCGGGGCCGTAGACCTTGGTGTTGACCGCGAGGTTCGTCTGCACGGTGGACACCACCTGGTGGCCGTGTCCGGCGAGCAGCGCGGGCAGGAGGTAGTGGTGGACGGGCTCGTGCAGGTGCACGACCGCGCCGGCCGGGATCCGCTGTCTGACGTAGCGGGCGGCGGCGACCTGGAAGGCCAGGGTCTTCAGGTAGGTCAGGTCGTGGCCCTTGAGGTCGGCGGGCGGGTGGAAGGTGTCCGGGTGGGTGTCCAGCAGGCCGCCGCTCAGCAGCACGATGTCGATGCCCTCGACGGTCATCCGGTGGGCGCGCACGGACAGCGGCAGGCGTACCGTCTCCGGCTGGTCCGGCCACTCGGCCGGGTCCAGCCGCACCGGGATCTCGTCGTCCGTCCGCCAGTCCAGGTCGACGACCTCGTAGCGCTCTCTGAGCAGCGGCAGGAGGCCGTGCGCGGGAGTGACCGCGCCGACCCGGTGGCCCTGGTCCCGGAACTGCCGGACCAGGTTCCACAGGTAGACGGAGGTGCCCGCCTTGACGAGGCGGTCGTCGAATCCGCTGAACTCGAAATGACACTCGATGATGTGCAACGGTCCCTCTGTTCGCTAGGCGGTACGGCGAGTCGGCCGGAATGCGGGCTGGGTCAGCCGCGTCCGGGGCCGGGTACGAGTCCGGTGTCTTCGGTGCGGCCGGGGGCCTCGGGGGCCGGGCCGGCCGGGCGCAGGGCCGGCGCGCCGAGCGCCACCAGGAAGACGAGGAGCGCGGGCAGGCCGAGGGCGAGGGGCAGCCCGACGAACGTGCTGACGCTGCCGATGACGATGGGGCCGATGAGGAAGCCCACGTAGCCGAGGCTGACCACCAGGGACAGGGCGGCACCCGCGCGGGCCGGGTCGCGCTGGCCGGCCGCGGAGTAGACCTGGGGGGCGATGCAGGACATGCCCGCGCCCAGGCAGGCGAATCCGGCGACGCCGGCCCACGGCCGGCCGATGATCAGGGCCGCCGTCATGCCGACGGAGGCGAGCACACCGCAGGCCCGGACGAGCGCCACCGGCCCGAACCGCGCCGTGAGCCGGTCGCCGAGCAGGCGTCCGGCGGTCATCGCCGCCGAGAACGCGGCGAACGCCGACGCGGCGAAGCCGGGCGAGCCGCCGAGGTCCTCGTGCAGGTAGACGGCGCTCCAGTCGGCCGCCGTGCCCTCGCCCACCAGGGCGCACATGGCCAGGGCGCCGAGGAACCACAGCTGCGGCGAGCGGATGACGCCGCGTCCCGCGGGCCCGGCGGGTGCGTCCTGCGGCGTGGTGTCGCCCGTGCCGGCCGGCAGCGCCCACAGGGCCGCCCAGAGCGCCAGGAGTACGACGCAGCCGCCCACCGAGAGGAAGGTCGCCCGTGCGCTCAGCTCCTGACGGGCGAACAGGCCGCCGGCCGCCGAGCCGAGGAAGCCGCCGATGCTGTAGACGGCGTGGAACGACGACATGATGGGCCGTCCCCAGGCCCGCTGGACCTCGATCGCGTTGGCGTTCATGGCGATGTTCAGGGTGCCGTGCACCAGTCCGAACAGGAACAGGGCCAGCATCAGTGCCGCGAGGTCCGGCATGTAGGCCGGCGGGACGAGGAGGACCCCCTCCAGCAGTGCCGTGGGCACCATGACCCGGGTGCTGCCGTAGCGGTCGGTGAGCCGGCCGAGGACCATCATGCCGACGATCGCGCCGAGGGCGAAGGCGAGCAGCGCGAGGCTCAACAGGCCGTCGCCGAGGTCGAGATGGCTTTTCACGCTGGGGATCCGGCTCGTCCAGGCGCCCAGGGCGGCGCCGAACAGCAGGAAGAGCAGGGAGGTGGCGGTGCGTCCGCGCCGGAGCACGGCGCGGTCGGTGGCGGTGGTGTCCATGCGGGCTGTCTCTCCGATCGGTGCCCCTCGGTGGGTCACCGTGGGTGGCGGCTGGGGTGCTGTGTCGTCGGCGCCGTCGGCGTCAGGTGGCGGCCGGTTTCTCGGGGGTGCCGGACGGGCGCAGCACGGCGGCCGTGCCGACGAGCGACAGGGTCAGCAGGGCCACCAGCGCGAAGGAGACGGGCAGCGAGGTCGCGTCGGAGACGAAGCCCATGACGGCCGGTGCGAGCAGGTTGGAGGTGTAGGTGAGGGTGGCGACGCCGGCGATGGTGCGGCTGGTGTCCACGGCAGCCGCACCCGCGGCGGCGAAGGACAGCGGCAGGACGACCGCCACTCCGATGCCCACCAGGGCGAAGCCGCAGATGGCGGGGGCCGGGGTGCGCGCGACGACGACCAGGAGCAGACCGATGGTGGCGACGGCTCCGCTGAGCCGGACCGCGTTCACCACGCCGATCCGCCGGACCACGTGGTCGCCGAGCAGCCGGCTGAGCGCCAGGGCGCAGGCGAACCCGGTGTAGCTGCCCGCGGCGACGCCGTCGGAGGCGTGGGCCACGGACGTCAGGTAGACGGCGCTCCAGTTGCCGCTGGCGCCCTCGGCGAAGACGGCGCAGAAGCCGACCGCGCCGATGGCCAGCGCGGACCGCGGGGGCAGCGCGAAGCGCGGCGGCTCCTGCTGGCCCGGGCGCGGCCTGATGTCGAGCACGCCCTGGGTGGCGTACAGCCCGACGCAGAGGAGGACGGCGGCCGCGGCCGCGAAGTGGACGCGGGCGTCCACCCCCGTCGCCGCGGCGAGGGACCCGGCGCCCGAGGCCACCAGTCCGCCGACGCCCCACATGCCGTGCATGCTCGCCATGACGGAGCGGCCGAGTGCCTGTTCCAGTTCCACCCCGGCGGCGTTCATCACGACGTCCGCCATGCCCGCCGCCGCGCCGAACACCAGCAGCCCGGCGAACAGCAGGGCCACGTCGGGGGCCAGCGAGGGCAGCAGCAGCGCGAGACACCAGGCGCCGAGCAGGGTGCGCAGTGCCGCGCGCCCGCCGAACCGGTGGACCAGCCTGCTGGCCAGGGGCATGGCCAGCAGGGAGCCGAGGGCCGGCGCGAGCAGCGCGACACCCAGCGAACCGTCGCTGATGCGCAGGTGGTCGACGATCCAGGGGATGCGGGTGGCGAAGCTGCCGGCGACGGCACCATGCACGGCGAAGACGGTCGCGGTGCGCACGCGCGCCGCGCGTACGTCGGGGCGTGGCCTCGCGGGCCGGTCGGTCGACGCTTTCATGGCGGGTTCTCCTCGGGAGGGTGCGAGTGACGACAAGCGCTTGCGGTGGTCCGGCGCGGACCGACCGGGCTATTTTTCAGGCAGGGTTCCTGAAAATAAAGCCCTGTCGGCGCTTTCCGGCCTCGGCCGCCGGCCCCGCGGGAGTCACATGCGGTCGGCACCGGGGACGCGGACCTCGCCGCCGAGCCGCTTGGCCTCGGCCGTGATGTGATCGCCCCAGCGTTTCCACAGGCCGCCCGCGAGCCGGGAGGTGACCACCACGAGGTCGAACCGCCGGTCCGGCCAGGGGGTGCGCGTCCCGCACAGGTGCAGGGACTCCACGACCGTGGCGGGGGCGCCGGCCACGGCCTGCCCGAGGGCCCGGTCGTCGAAGTCGCAGAGGGTGAACCGCGCGTTCGCGGACGCCCATGCGGCCGGGAGCCGCGGGCCGCAGCCGAACACCGCCACGCGTGCCGGATCTCCGGTCCGCTCCGCCAGGTGCCGGGTGCTCTCGGCGAGTTCGCCGGCCACGTCCCGCCCGGCGGCCGCTTCGGTCCAGCCCAGCAGGTCCTCCCATTCGACCTCCAGGGGGTCGATGAGCCCCCGGGAGGACACCGCCCAGTACAGCTCGGTCTGCACCCCGGGGTGCTTGTCGAGGAACCGCTGGCAGTTGCGCATGATGCTGACCGCGGCCTCGTCGTGCGCCCGTTCGTGCGGCAGCTCGATCCCCCACGCCGTACGGGAGACCACCATGGCGACGCTGTTGCGGTGCAGCCGGTACCCGAACTCGATGTCCTCCACCCCCCAGCCCGTGAAGTCCTCGTCGAAGCCGCCGGCCGCCCAGAACTCGGCCGCGGGCACGGAGAAGTTGAGCGTCCACAGGAACACCCAGGGCATGGCCATGCGGCCGAGGTCGAAGCCGACGCGTTCGTAGTCGGGCAGCCGCATGTCCTGGAAGGACGGCACGTCGATCAGCCGCCGCACCACCTCCTCGGGCGGGAGGGTGTCGACGATGCCCTCCATCTCCCGGCTCGGGTTCGCGGGGTTGTAGCCGTACGAGTAGCCGAGCACCGCCTGCCGGCGGCCGGACACGTGGGCGTCGAGATGGGCGCGCACCCACTGCGGACCCACGACCATGCCGGTGTCGAGGAACGCCAGCACGGGCGCGGTGGCGAGCCTGGCCCCGCCGTTGCGGGCCGCGGCCACCCTGAACCCGAGGTCCTCCTGGAAGTGGTAGCGCACGCGCAGCCGGTCCGCGTAGGAGCGGACCAGCTCGGCGGTGCCGTCCGAGGAGCCGTCGTCGGCGACGACCACCTCGAAGTCCGACACCGGGACGTCCTGCCGGGCCAGGGACCCGAGCGTGCGGTCCAGCAGGCTCTCGCGGTTGTAGGTGGGGATGACCACGGACAGCCGGGGGGTGGTCTCTTCCTGCATGTCGATGTGTGCCCTTCTCTTGGCTGTCTTGGCTGAAAACCGCTGCCGGGACGGGTGCGGTCCGGCGGGGTCCGTCATCGGGCGGCCCGGACGAGCGTCGCCCCGCCGTCGACGTTGATGGCCTGCCCCGTGACATGCCGGGCGTCGGCGGAGCAGAGGAACGCCACCGCGGCGGCGATGTCGGCGGCCGTCTGCTCCCGGCTGGTGTGCGGCGGCGCCTCGCGCAGGACGACCCGGTCGGCGACCACGCGCTCGAACTCCGCCCGGTCCACCGCCGCCCACTGCCGGCTCCAGACGAATCCGGGCCGGACCAGATTGACCCGGACCGCGCGCGGTGCGAGCAGCACGGCCAGGGAGGAACTCCAGTGCTCCAGCGCGGCCTTGGCGGCGCCGTAAGCGGGTGAGACCGCCCAGGGCATCGCGGCGGCGATGGAGCTGACGTTGCACACCGCCGCGCCCGGGGCGAGCCGGCCGGCCAGGGCGCGCGTGAGCCGGTAGGCGGCCGAGACGTTGAGGTCGATGATGTCGTCCCAGACCTCCGGCGGCGGCCAGGCCACGTCGTCCACCGGTACGACGGGGGGCCGCCGCTCGCCGCCGAGCACGTTCACCAGCACCGACAGCTCGGTGGGCAGTCCGGCCACCAGCTCGGCGAGCCGGCCGGGGTCCCGCAGGTCGCACTGGCGGAAGTCGGCGCCCGCGGGCAGCGGTGCCGTGGGTTCGGACACGTCGACGACGACGAGCCGGTCGACGACGCCCCGGGTGAGCAGTTCCTCGGTCACGGCCCGGCCGATGCCGCCGGTTCCCGCGGTCACCAGGCCGACGGCGGGCGAATCTGCGCTCATGACGCCTCCTGCGCGCGTGTTCGTGAGGGGTGGGCCGGGTCGTGCGAGGTGTCCGCAACGCCGGGGCGCGGCCGTCGGGTGCCGCCCAGCAGGACGATGCGTCCCGCGCGGAGCCGGGGGGCGAGGTCGCCCACGGCGCCGATGACCCGCGCCGGCGACTCCTCGGGGCCGAGGGCCGGTCCCCGCACACCGACGACGGTCATGCCGGCGGCTCGCGCGGCGGTGACGCCGGGGAGCGCGTCCTCCACGACGACGCAGTCGGCGGGCGGGACACCGAGCGCGCGGGACGCGGCCAGATAGCCGTCCGGTGCGGGTTTTCCGCTCGTCACGTCGTCGGCGGTGACCAGCACGTCCGGCACGGGCAGCCCGGTGGCGCGCAGCCTGGAGCGGGCCAGGGCGCTGGTCCCCGAGGTCACCACCGCCCAGGCCGCGCCGGACAGCGCGGCGAGCACGGCGTCCGCGCCCCGGCAGCGCGTCAGCCCGTCGGTGTCCGCGGCCTGCCGGGCCTCCAGGCGTGCCGCCTCGGCCGCCGCGTCCAGGTGCGGGGCGATGGCGGCGATCACCTCCACGGACCGTCGGCCGTGGCAGGCGGCGAGCACCCGGGCCGGCTCCAGGCCCCGGTCGCGGGCCCACTCGGTCCAGGACCGCTCCACCACGGCCCCGGACCGCACGAGGACGCCGTCCAGGTCGAACAGCACGGCTCGGCAGCTGAGTTCCCCGCTGCCCGTCATGGCGCGAGACCTCCTTCGCGGACGCGGGGCACCGGGCCGGTCACGGCGCGGCCGACCAGTCGGCGCACGGCCCGAAACGGCGGTGCGGGGTCGTTTCCTCGTAGGGCAGCTTCCCGGGAAGGCTGATCAGCTCCATCTGCATCCCCCACGGGCTGAGGAAGTAGACCCAGCGGTCTCCCGCGATGGGCCCGTCCGTCACGGTCCGGGGGCCGTCGCCGAGGATCCGCACGCCGGGCTGCCGGCGCAGGTACGCGGTCGCCGCGTCGATGTCCCGTACGTAGAAGGCGAGATGGTGGCCGCCCACGTCGCTGTTCCTGGGTATGGCCCGGTTCTGGTCGGGTGCCGTGTACTGGAACAGTTCGAGGTTGGTGACCGGGCCGAGGCGGAGCATGGCGATGTCCGCGGTGGCCCGTGGGTGCACGTTGAGCGCTTCGCGCATCCAGTCGTCGTCGGAGCGGATGGTGTCCTCGCGGTAGAGCAGGTCGGCGCCGAGGACGTCGACGAAGAAGCGCACGGCCTCGTCGAGGTCGGGCACGGTGTAGGCGATGTGGTCGACGTTGGTCGCGGTGGGGATGCCCCGGGCGGGTGCCGGGAGCGACGGCGCCCGGGCCGGGAGGCGGCGCGCCACCGCGTCCGGTACGCAGGTCACCACGACGACCTCCGTGGCGGAGCCGGCCACCAGGCGGCCGGGGGCACCGGCCGGGAGGAGGACGGCATGTCCGTCCCGGACGGGGCGGCCCGGGCCGTGGCCGGCGGTGTGGAACGCGGCGTCCCCCCGCACCACGTACCAGAGGCATTCGGTGCCGGCCTCGGGGTCCGCGTGCAGGACGGAGTCCTTCTCCAGGGTCACGTGGTCGACGGACTCGCACTCGCTGAACAGCATGCCGCGGCGCGCGAGGCAGCGCCAGAGCCGGCTGCGGCCGTCGCCGTCCAGCACGGTCGAGGCGGCGGCGCTGTCGGTGACGATCACAGGCCCGTCTCCCTCCCGTGCGGCGACCCGACGACGAAGCTCGCGCACACGGCCCGCAGACCCGCGGTGGACGCCGTGACGGTCAGGTCCTCGCCGCCGGAGGCGGTCACGGACATGCCCTCCCGCACGGTGACGTCACCGGAGCCGCTGGTGGCCGTTCCGGCGCCCGACAGCACGAACACCGTGTGCTCGGCGCCCTGTCCGGGCAGGGCCTCGCTGGCGCCGGGGGCCAGTTCCAGCAGCCGGATCCGGCGCAGCGGGCCCTGGAGGGTGGGCCGGGGGTCCACGTCCCGCAGTTCTCCGAGGTCGACGACGACCGCTTCACCGGTGTGCGGCTCTGCCATGGGCGCGTCCTTCCAGGGTGTGTGGGCGAGGGCCATCGTGCGCGGTGCGGGGACTTCGAGCGTCAGCCAGCTCAGCGGCCCGGAGCCCGTGTTGCGCAGGCCGTGGGTCGCGCCGAGACCGGTGAGGATCACCTCTCCGGCCCGCACCGGGTGCGGCGCGCCGTTGAGCAGCGCCTCGCCCCGGCCGGAGAGCAGGACGTACGCCTCCTCGGTGCGGCTGTGCAGATGCTCGCCGCTGAGCCCGCCGGGCGGGACGCACGCCCACTCGACGGCCTCGTAGGGACCGCGCAGCCCCCGCCCGGCCGCGAGCGACCGCCACTGGGTCACGCCGGCCGCGCCGTGCACGCCGTGGACGTCCGACGGGGAGCCGAGGTCGGAGATCTGGAGGTCAGGCCGCATCGAGGCCCCCGGCGGCCAGCGTGGCGAGGGCCTGCTCGATCTCGTCCACCACCACGTCGTTGACGAACCGGGCGGATCCGATGCCCACCGGGAGCGGCAGCCGCTGGAGGCCGTCGCGGTGCCGGACGGTGTCCTCCAGCGCCTCGGCCAGGCTGTGCACCTCGCACACCGGGTGGTACTGCGGAAGGCGTAACCGGCGCATGACGCCGCCGATGCGCCGCTGCTCCCCCGCTCCGACCAGTCCGCGCCGGCGGGCGATGGCGGTGGTGAGGGCCATGTCGATGCCGACGGCCTCGCCGTGCAGCAGGTCCGGCAGCGCCCGCATCTCGATGGTGGGGCTGAAGGTGTGCCCGTAGTCGACGAGGCGCTGCAGATCGTTCTCCCAGAGGTTGGGCTGGAGCTCTTCGAGCATGCCGTGGATGGCCCGCTCCAGCACTTCCTGCACCACCTCGCCGTCGGCGCCCCGCGCCTGCATGCGGCTCGACACCAGGGTGGTGCCGTGCCGCTCCAGCAGGGAGAACAGCCGCATGTCCTTGACCAGGGCGATCTTCAGGATCTCGGCCAGCCCGTTGCTGATGTGCCGTTCGTCGAGCGTGGCCAGGAAGTCGCGGTCCAGCAGGGCCAGCGCGGGGGCGAAGTAGGTGCCGAGCCGGTTCTTGTGGCTGCCGAAGTTGACGCCCGTCTTCACCCCGACGCCTGCGTCGACGATGCCGATGAGCGTCGTGGGGACGCGCACGTACGGGGTGCTGCGCCGGTACAGGCTCGCGGCGAAGCCCACGATGTCCAGCAGGACGCCGCCGCCGACGGCGATGATCGGGTCGTGCCGCCGGGAGATCCCGAACGCGTCGAGCGCATGGACCACATGGGAGACGCTGTCCATCGTCTTGGTGCGCTCTTCGGCGGCGAGGACGCAGATGGTGGGCTCCAGGCCGTGCGCGTCCAGATAGGTGCGCAGCCGGTCCCCGTAGTGGCGCTCCACGTGGTCGTCGAGAACGATGAACCGCCGGTTGCCGGTGCGTTCGGTGACACCGGCCAGGGCCAGGTCGGGGTGGGCCGGGTCGAGCAGTCCGTCGACCATGCGGACTTCGTAGCGGACCGGTTTCGTGGCCTGGACCAGCCACTCGGGCCGGTCTCCGCCGTTTCTGATCAGGGCCGGGGCCGAGGGGTCGTCGGTGTCCGGGCGGGTACGGGTGGTGGACTGCACAAGACTTTCCATGTCGTCGCTTCCTCATCGGTTACGGATGGAAAGGAAATGGTGCGGTGGTCCGGCTCCGTGTGCGTTGCGCACCGCTCACGGGTGCGTGGCGGTCGGCGTCCGCCGGAGCAGACCGGTGTACAGCGAGCAGTAGTCCATGAATTCCCGGTAGATGAGGAATTCCTTTGTGCAGCGGCGATGAGCGGCGGTTCCGTACCGCTCGCGCAGGTCACCGTCCGCCAGCAGCCGGAGAATGGAGCGACCGAATGCGGCGAGGTCATGCGGATTACGTACCAGGGCGCCTTCGTGTCCGTCGCGGATCTGGTCGGTGATTCCGCCGACGGCGCTCGCGACGATGGCCTTGCCCTTCCACATGGCCTCGGTGACGGTGAGCCCGAATCCCTCCCGCAGGCTTTTCTGTACGACGATGTCGGCGCGCCGTTGCAGCGCGTTGACGGAGTCGGCGTTGGCTCCGGGGTCCGACAGCGAGAGGGTGACCAGGTGCACGCGCTCGCGAACCGGCCGGTCGAGCGCCTCCCAGACCCCGCGCAGCTCGCGCAGGATGCGTCCGCCCTCCGGGTCGTCGGGGATGTCGTCCGGCTCCGGCCCGGCGAGCACCAGGTGCACGTCGTCCCGGGCCGGCGCGACATGGTCCGCGAAGCCGCGCAGCACCCCGGCCATGTCCTTGAGCGGGTCCCAGCGGGAGACCTGGAGGACCATGGGGGCATCCGCCGGAAGGAGCCGGTCCTGCACGATGCGGGCGGTGCGCGCGGCGGTGGGCCGGCCGGGTCCGGGCTGCAGTCCGATCGCGTGCAGCCGGTCGTGCGCCGCCGTCCGCGTCATCGGGCGGTTCTTGCGGGCGGCGGGGTCGATCGACGGCCGCAGGACGACGACCTTGTCCCGCTGCCCGGCCAGGCCGGGCGGGGCGTACCGCTCGGCCGTGAACACGCACCGTGCGGGAGCCCGCAGGTAGGGGTCGAGGAAGTCCCAGGTGTCCCGGACCACGGCGGACCGCGCGGCGGTGCCGATGTGGCAGCGCCAGGCGACGTCCAGGCCGGCGGCGACGAGGTGCGGGGCCAGGCCGAGGGTCTGCGGGTCGTGCAGGACGCAGAGATCGCCCGGCGCGACCAGTTCCAGCACTTCCCGGGCCTGACGCCGCGTCGTGGATTCGTAGACGTCGCGTTCGGCGGGGCCGAGCGGTCCGGCCGGATCCGGACTGCCGTGCAGCCGGTGGTGGAGCCGTTTGGTGACCGCGAAGAATCCGGGCTCACCGGTGAGCACCAGCCATCGTGCTCTCAGTCCGGATTCGTTGTGCAGCCTTATGGACTTCTCCAGTAAATCGGCGACCCCGCCGCCCCGGGCGGTGCTGTTGAGGTGCCAGATGGTGCGCTGTGCCAGGGCGTGCGCAATCCGTACGGGCAGGGACACGCCGCGGGACGCACCGCCATCGGACTCCGGGAGGATCTCGCTGACCAACAAACCCACGTCCGCCACCTTCCTCGTGAATCGGACAGCGCGCGATGAATGGTGTCAAGAACCTGCAATGACCATCTGGTTCTTTAATGATCAGCCCATAGAGATCATAGAGAGCGTGCACTTAATCGGTCAACCAACGGGTTCTCGCCAGAGCGGAATACCTACTACCGAGTACCGATCAAGGTGTGACCTGCCACGTTCGACCCGTCGTACGAAGACTTCGGAGCTTTGAGGGTAATACCGGCCACAAACATCCACCGCAACAGGAGTGTTTTTTCGTTTCAGAAATATTGCACCCATTCCTCGAAATGTACTGTTAACTTCTCGGTTGCCTGCGCGGCGAGGGGAGCCGGGAGCGGGGGCCCGCCCGCCCGGGGCCGGACCGGCCGAGCAGCGCGGTGAGGAGCACCGCCGTCAGGGTCCCGGCGACGACACCGCTGCCGAGGATCGTGCGGGCCCAGTCGGGGAACCCCGCGTACAGCTGCGGGCTGAGCAACGGCAGCAGCCCCATCGTGAGCGCGAGCGCGGCCGTCAGGTTGCCCGTCCCCGGACCGGAGAGGTCGGCTCGGCGGAGCATCTCGATGCCCATGACGGCGATGACGGCGTAGACGACGAGCGAGGAGCCGCCCACGACGGCCTCGGGTATGCCGGCCAGCGCCCGGGACACGGGCGTGGCCAGGCCGACGACGACCAGGAGCACGCCCGCCCCGGCCGTCACGAAGCGGCTGCGGACTCCGGTGAGCCGGCCGATGCCGATGTTCTCGGCGCTGGTGACCATGAGGGACGTGCCGAACAGTCCGCCGGCCAGGGAGACGAGGGCATCGGCGCGGGCGACGCGCGGAACGTCCCGTTCGGGAACGGGGGTTCGGCCAGCGGTCTCGCTGTTGAGCACGGTCTGCCCGGTGATCTCGGCCAGCGTGGTGAGGCTGAACACGAGCAGCGGAAGGGCGGCCACCAGGTCGAAGCGCGGTGGACCGAAGGGCAGGAAGGCGGGCAGCGCGAAGCCGTCGCCGGCCGCGGGGGCGAAGGACCCGAGGCCGGTCGTCACCGCCACGACGGTTCCGGCCGCCATCCCGATGAGGACGGAGGTCTGACGCCAGACGCCGCGCAGCAGCACGTACGCGGCGAGGGTCGCCGCCACCGTGAGCGCGGCCAGGAGCACCGCGCGCGGCTCGCCCGTACCGTCCGGACCGGTGACCAGCCGGGCCGCGACGCGGATCATCGCGATCCCGATGAGCAGGACGGTCACGCCCATGACCAGGGGCGGGAAGAGCCGTACGACACGGGTGTACAGGGGCAGTACGGCGAGCAGCAGCGCCGCCGCCAGGAGGACGGAACCGGTGGCGGTGGGCGCGCCGTGTTCCTGGGCGATCTGGAGGAACAGGGCCGTCGCGGCACCGCCGGGCAGCATGACGAACGGCAGGCGGCCACCGATCCGCCACACGCCGAGGGACTGGAGCAGGGTGCCCGCGCCGCACAGCAGCAGGACGGCGCTCAGCAGGGAGGCCGTCGCACCGGGCGGCATCCTCAGGGTGCCGGCGACGAGGAAGACGGTGGAGACGGGGGCGGCGATCATCGCCAGGACGTGCTGGACGGCGAGCGGTACGAGCCGCCGCAACGGCACCCGCGCGTCGACGGGTTCGGCAGGGCGGGTGGCAGCCGGGGCCGGGATGTCCGTCATGCCGTCGTCTCCAGCCACGGGATGTCCGCCGCCGTGTAACGGTAGGCGCGGAAGACGGCGTTGGGTTCGGACGGGAAGAGTCCCCGGACCTCGCTCTCGTGGTATCCGGCGAAGTACGGGACGACGTACTCCCAGCAGAGGTATCCGTCCTTCGTCACCTCGAACAATCGCCCGGACGGCGAGTCGGTCACGAGCGTGTTGCCGTTCGGCAGGCGCTGCGCGGAGCCCATGAACGGCGCGAAGAAGAACTCGCGGGCCGGGTCGTGGTACTCCCACACGATGTCTCCGCCCGCCCGGTCGATCTCGATGACGCGGGAGTACGGCACGTCGTGGCCGGGCCGGAAGACGCCGTTGTCGAAGACCAGCAGCCGGCCGTCGTCCAGTTCGGTGGGCGCGTGCTGCTGGCTGACCGTGCCGGGGCGGCTGCGCCAGAGGATCTCGCCGGTCTCGCGGCTGATGACGACGACGGCCGAGACGCTGCGCAGGCTGGCGAGGATGTTGCCGTCCCGCAGGGGCGTGACGCTGTTGACGAGGGGCCAGTGCTCCCGCGCGTACGCCTCGTGCAGCGGGAAGGACGCGCGGTCGAGGTGCTCGGCGGCGCGCCAGGACCACAGGAGTTCGCCGTCCGGGCCGACCTCCTTGATGGTGTCCGCCCAGACGACGCCGCCCGCGGCTTCGGAGCCGGGCACCCCGCCCCGTACGTCCGCCGCCCCGGACCCGGTCAGGGCCTCCAGGGCCGTATAGAGGATCCGGCCGTCGTCGAGGTGGTGGGCGTCGTGGTGCTGGAGGGGGTCGCGATGCTCCCTCAGTACCGTTCCGTCGGGTGCCGCGCGGAGCATGACGCCGCCCCGGTACTTGTGCCACATCGGGAACAGGGCCTTCTCCCCCGGGAGAACGCCGTTGTAGGCGAGGGTTCCGTCAGCCAGGAGGCGGGCGTGGCGGCCGGGCCGGTAGGGGAGGTCCCAGCGGTGGACGGTGCGGCCGTGGAGGTCGATGAGATAGACCTCGCCGGTGCCGGTGAGCGGCGCGTAGAGGGTGTAGCCGTCGGACACGGCCGTCTCGTCGAGGGCGATGAGGCCGGTGGGACGCCGGCGGCGTGAGTTCTGGTCGATCGGGGGCACGTCGGAACTCCTCGTCTCGTCAAATTTTCTTTGATCAGAGCAATCGACTTTGACCGTAGAGAGGTTGTGTGACGGGCGTGTGTCGGCAGTACGAAACCGCCTCCGGGTTCTCGGCGTGCGCCACGTAAGGTGCCGTCAGGCACCGTCGGCCAGGGAGAACGGCGCCGCGCGGCGGGAAGGGGCGGGACAGCCATGGAGGCCGGGAACACACCTCGGGTGGGTGCTGCCGTACGCCGCCGACGCCGGGCGCTCGACCTGACGCTCGCCGACGTGGCACGGCGCAGCGGGCTCTCCTCCCCGTTCCTGAGCCAGATCGAGAACGACCGGGCGCGCCCCAGCATGCGCTCGTTGCAGCGGATCGCCGACGCCCTCGGCACCACGGCGGTGCAGCTCCTCGCGGCCTCGGACGAGACCCGCACGGTCGACGTGGTGCGCGCGGACGACGACAGCGGTCTCGACCGGGAGGCGCGCGTCCGGCCGGTGGTGCGCGGACGCCATCAGCTGCACGCGCTGGAGTTCATCGGCGCGCACGAGGCGGACCGCGAGTTCCGGCACCGCAACGACGAGCTGATGTACGTGGCGGACGGCTCGGTGGAGGTGGAGGCCGAGGGGCGGATCCACCGGCTGGGGCGTGGGGACACCCTGCTGCTGTCCGGCGGCGTCCGGCACCGCTGGCGCTCCACCGAGCCGGGCGCGCGGGTCCTGGTGGTCGCCGTGGGCGACCACGTGGAGGTGGTCGAGTCCTGACGGGAGCACACCGGCCCGACAAGGCGCCGTACCACGCCGGCCGCACTACCCCCGGCGGACAGCGCGGCATTCTGCCGGGCATCGGCACCCCCGTACATCCGACGTCACGCCCTCTGCCCGGGTCCCGCCGAATGCCGCAGGAGCGATTGACGCTGTGAGATCGCCATGAAACCCTGCGTGGGAGCGCTCCCAATACTGTCCCGTCCAGCCCAGGAGCAGCCCATGGCCTCCCGCTTCCCAGCCGTCCGCCGCCGTTATCGCGTGGCGGCCGTCAGTCTGGTGACGGCACTCACCCTCACCGGCGCGCTGACCGACGCCACCGGAGCCGCGGGGCTCACGCCTACCGTGGCGGCGCCCTCGGCCGCGATCGCCGACTCTCCGGTCCGGGTCAACCAGCTCGGGTACCTGCCGGACGGCCCGAAGCGCGCCACCGTCGTCAGTTCGTCGGCGCAGCCGCTGGCGTGGCAATTGCTCGACGCCTCCGGCCGGACCGTCGCCTCCGGCTCCACGGCACCGCGCGGCTCCGACGAGGCGTCCGGCGACTCCACCCATCTGGCCGACTTCACGTCGTACAGGGGCACCGGCAAGGGCTTCCGCCTGGTGGTGGACGGACAGAGCAGTCCGGTCTTCGACATCCGCGCCGGCCTCTACAGTTCCCTGCTCTCGGACTCGATGTCCTTCTTCTACCAGCAGCGCAGCGGCACGCCGATCGAGGCCTCCCTCGCCGGGCCGGAGTACGCGCGGCCGGCCGGGCACCTGGGCGTGGCGCCCAACACGGGTGACACACAGGTGCCCTGCCAGGCCGGGGTCTGTGACTACTCCCTCGATGTCCGCGGCGGCTGGTACGACGCCGGTGACCAGGGCAAGTACGTGGTGAACGGCGGCATTTCCACCTGGCTGCTGGTCAACTCCTACGACCGGGCGGCGCGGGCCGGCACGGCCAAGGCCCTCGGCGACTCCACGCTGCGCGTCCCCGAGCGCGGCAACCGTGTGCCGGATGTACTCGACGAGGCCCGCTGGGAGCTGGAGTTCCTGCTGCGCATGCAGGTACCGGACGGGCGGCCGTACGCCGGCATGGCCTTCCACAAGATCCATGATGCCAACTGGACGGGGCTGCCCACCCGTCCCGAACAGGATCCGCAGCCGCGCGAACTGCACCGGCCCTCCACGGCGGCCACCCTCAACCTGGCGGCGACGGCCGCGCAGTGTGCCCGGGTGTACGCCCCGTTCGACCGGGCGTTCGCGGCGCGCTGCCTGACCGCCGCGCGCAAGGCCTGGGCCGCCGCCAAGGCGAACCCCGGCATGATCGCGCCGGACTCCGACAGCACGGGCGGCGGCGCGTACGGCGACGGGCAGGTGACCGACGAGTTCTACTGGGCGGCGGCCGAACTGTACGCGACCACCCGGGAGAAGGCGTACCGCGACGCCGTCACCTCCTCGCCCTGGCACACGTCCTCGGACGTGTTCACCCCCTTCGGCTTCGGGTGGGCCGAGACCGCGGCCCTCGGCCGTCTCACCCTCGCCACCGTGCCGAACGGGCTGCCGGCCTCGGACGTGGCCCGGCTGCGCGCCTCCGTCGTCTCCGCCGCCGACGGCTACCTCACCACTTTGAGCACCCAGGGCTATCCGGCCCCGATTCCCGCGTCGGCGTACGTCTGGGGCTCCAACAGCCAGGTCGCGAACAACGGACTCGTCCTGGGGGTCGCCTACGACCTGACCCGGCGACCGCGTTACCGTGACGGCGCCGTGGAGACGATGGACTACCTGCTGGGCCGCAATACCCTCGGTACGTCCTATGTCACCGGCTACGGCACCCGGTACTCCCACAACCAGCACCACCGGTTCTGGGCGCACGAGTACGACGCCTCGCTGCCCAACCCGCCCGCGGGCTCCCTGGCGGGCGGACCCAACAGCGCCCTTCAGGACCCCGTGGCCGAGGAGCGGCTGCCCGGGTGCCGGCCGGCTGCCTGCTATGTGGACGACATCGGTTCGTACTCGACCAACGAGGTCGCCATCAACTGGAACGCCCCCCTGGCCTGGCTGGCGGCCTTCGCCGCCGAGCACCGGCACCACTCCTGAGCGTACGGCGGCGGTTCGCGCGGGTCCGGCCGGCTCCCTGTCTCCCGGTGCCGCGTCGCCCGTGCGGGCCGCCGCACACGGTCGGGCGGGTCCCCGGATCCCGGATCGACGGCAACCGCTGACAACCCCCTAGCCGTGGAAGGCCGTCACCTCTTCGAGCGCGGCCCGCTCGGTCGTGACGCGGTTCACGGGCGCCGCCTCGTCGGCGTACCCGAAGGAGATGCCCACGAGCAGTCGCCCCGCGGTGACGGCGAGTTCGGCGCGGACCGTGTCGGCGTAGAAGCTCAGCAGCCCCTGCGGGCAGCTCGCCACGCCGTACGCGGTCATCGCCAGGAGCAGGGTCTGCATGTAGGCGCCGACGTCGGCGGCCAGCCGGGGTCCGCCGTCCCCGGTGACGAACAGGAAGGCGGCGTGCGGCGCGCCGTAGAAGCGCAGGCTCCGCGCGTCGTAGGCCGCTCGTGCCTCGTGGTCGTCGGGGCCGATGCCCAGCGCACCGTACAGGTGGGCGCCGAACGCCGCCCGGCGCGCCCGGTGCACCGGTGCGTACATGTCCTCGGAGTACGGGAAGTCGGCCGAGGTGCGCTGTGCGGCGTGGGCCGCCTGCAAGGCGTCCGCCAGGCGCTCACGCGCGGCGCCGCTGACCACCTCCACCCGCCACGGCTGCGCGTTGGAGTTGGACGGCGCGGCGCCGGCCAGCGAGAAGATCGCGCGCATCGTGTCCTCGGGCACGGCGTCCGGACGGAATGCGCGGGTCGCGTGGCGGCCGCGTATCAACTTCTCCGCGCAGCCACTCAGTTCGGTGGGGGCCAACGGGGTCATGGAGCACTCCCTCGACGACAGACGGTGTAAACGGAACCGTTTACTTTGCGGATACGGCAGGACCGTAGCAGACGCCACCCGCCGAGGTAAACGCGGACGTATACTTGGCGCATGAGTGCGACGACTACGGCCTCCGGGGGGCGCGGGCGCGGCGGGCGGGAGCGCATCCTGGCCGCCGCCGCCCGGCTGTTCGCGGTGCAGGGGATCAACGCGACCGGCATGGAGCAGGTCGCGGAGGCGGCCCCGGTGTCCAAGCGGACGCTCTACGCGCACTTCCGGACCAAGGACGACCTGGTGATCGCCCACCTCCGGGACCTCGCCTCGTCGGGGGCGACCCTGGAGAGCGTGCTGACCCGCGAGGACATCCCGCCCCGGGAGCGGATCCTCGGGTTGTTCGACCAGTCCGCGCCGGAGGCGGCACCGGTGCGCGGGTGCCCGTTCATCGATGCCGCGGCGGAGTTTCCCGACCCGGACAGCGCGGTCCACTCCTACGCCCGTGAGCAGAAGCTACGGATGGTGGAGCTGGTCACCGCACTGGTGACGGAGCTGGGCTGCCGGGAGCCGGCCGCGCTCGCCGAACAGCTGGTCACCCTCGCGGACGGGGCGGCCAGCCGGGCCATGGTGCTGGGCGAGGCGGACTACGGCCGGCACGCGCGGGCGGCTGCGGAGACGCTCCTCGCGCACGCTCTCACGGCGTGATCCATCGGCCGCCGGCCGGAATCCTTACGGCCGGGCCGGCCACCGCGGGCCGTGCGGCGGCAGTCCCGGGAGCGTGGCGCGCGGCCAGGCGGCGTCCGCCGGGTCGGTGACACCGGCGCTGGAAGCGAACCCGGTGGTCTCGGTGACGGGAACACCGGGTGCGGGCGGTCAGCCGGTCGCCGTGGGGGCTGCGCCGAGCGGGGAGCGGTACCGGTCCAGGATGCCCTCGACGGTCCTCATCAGCCGGTTCCCCGCCTGGCCGATGCTTCCGTTCTGCGTGCTGACCTGCGCGCCTTCGAGTACGAAGGTGATCTCGGCCGCGGCCTGCTCGGGGTCGTGCAACCCGGCCTCGGCGCACATGGCGACCAGTCTGCGGGTCTGGAGCGCCTTGTGCTCCTCGATCACTCGACGTGCGGGGTGGGAGCGGTCGGGCAGTTCGGCGAGGGAGTTGATGAACGGGCAGCCCCGGTGCGAGATGCCCGGCAGTCCTTCGGCGATGAAGCGGGCCAGGCCGAGGATCTGCTCCCTGGGCCGGCCGGGGTGTTCGGCCTCGGCCCGGTCGAAGGCCGCCTGGTAGTCGGCGGCGACGATCCGCAGCCACTCCGCGACCAGCGCGTCCTTGGTGTCGAAGTGCCGGTAGATCGCCATCTTGGTGGTCTCGGCCCGCTCGGCGATCGCCTGGACGCTCACCCGCCGGATCCCCTCGCTCTGGAAGAGCTCTTCCGCCGCGTCGAGGATGCGTTCACGAGGGGGCAGTTTGGCCACCCTGCTCGGCCTTCTGGCGGTCGCTGCCATGACTACTCCGTGACGTCAGGTCCGGTGTGGCCCCCACACCCACCGCCAAGATACCAGCCCGTTCCATGCGATACCGTTCGGTCTCATCAGAGACCCAACGGTATCGATCTGTCTGCTGGGAGTCGTAGTGAGGATGTCCGAGTACGTGAGCTTCGACGCGGTCGGACTCGCGGAGCTGATGGCCAACGGCGAGGTGACCCCCGCCGAAGTGGAGACGGCCGCACGGGAGGCCGCACGGGCGGTCGATCCGCGGATCAACGCCATCGTGGAGACATGGCCGGCCGAGGACGCGCCCGGTCCCGGCAGCGCACCGCTGGCCGGGGTGCCTTTCCTGATCAAGGACATCGGAGTCTCCATGGCCGGGAGGCGGATGGAGCTGGGCAGCCGTCTCGCACTCGGCGCCGTCGCGCGCGCCGACTCCTTCCTGATGGCACGCTTCCGTCGCGCCGGCCTCGTGACGTTCGGGCGTACCGCGACACCGGAGATGGCCTACAGCATCACGACGGAACCACTGCTGTACGGCGCGACCCGCAACCCGTGGGACCCGGCGCGGAGCGCGGGCGGATCCAGCGGCGGCGCGGGCGCGGCTGTCGCCGCCGGGGTGGTCCCGGTCGCACACGCCACCGACGCCGCCGGCTCGCTGCGCGTCCCCGCCGCCTGCAACGGCCTCTTCGGGCTGAAGCCGACCCGTGGCCGGGTCTCCATGGGCCCCGACTTCGACGAGGTCTTCAACGGCCTGGCCGTGCACGGCAGCCTGAGCCGCACCGTACGGGACAGCGCGGCACTGCTCGACCAGATCCGCGGCCCGGAACCGGGCGACCCCTACTCCGCCCGGCAGCCGTCCCGGCCGTACGCGGAGGAAGTCACCCGGCATCCGGGCTCGCTGCGGATCGGTGTGCTCGCCCAGGCATGGGGCGGACGCCGCACCGCGCCGGCCGTGGCCGACGCCCTCTCCCGCACCGTGCGCCTGCTCGTGTCCCTCGGCCACCGGGTGGAGGAGGCCGAGGTCGCCCTGGGGGCCGGCTGGGAGGAGTTCGTCCTGGCCAACGCCCGCCTGATGACGGCGAATCTGACGGCCCAGGTCGACGAACTGGCCACCGTCTTCGGCCGGCCGGTCGACTCCTCCACCCTCGAACCGATCACCCTCGCCGGCTACCACTACGGGCAGCGGGTCAGCGGCGCCCAGTTCGTCACCGCCCTCACGATCCGGAACCGGGTCGCCCGGAGCCTGGCCCGGTACTTCGACGCCTACGACGTACTGCTCACCCCCACGCTGCCGGAACTGCCCGTGCCCCTGGGCACCTATGCCGAGGGCGCGGAGGCGCTGGACGGCCTCGGCTGGATCGACCGAATCAACGACCGCTCGCCGTTCACCATGGCGTTCAACGTGGCGGGCACCCCCGCCATGTCCGTGCCCCTGACGGCCGACCCGGAGACGGGGCTCCCGATCGGTATGCAGTTCGCCGCGGGCCACGGACTCGAAGGCCGCCTCTTCCGCCTCGCCGGCCAGCTCGAGCAGGCGAGCCCCTGGTCGGGACGGACCCCCACGGTGTGGGCGGGCAGCCCGACCGTTCCCTGAGACCACCGCCCAAGCGGTGGCGCACAGACATCCGTGGCACGACGCACGACCCACCCCACACGCCTACAGGAGAGCGATGACTCGGCAATCCGGAGCGACCGTGAACGCCGGGGCTCACGGCCCCGCGCCCTACGACCTCGTGATCAGGCGCGCACATGTCTTCGACGGCCACCAGGCGCTCGCCGGTCTGTACGACATAGCCGTCGACGGCGAAAAGATCGCGTCCGTCTCGGCCGATCCGCTCAGGGGCACACGGGAGGTGGACGCGGCCGGAGGGTGGGTCATGCCGGGCCTGATCGACACACATGTCCACCTCTACGACGTACGCGCGGTCTCCGGTCCCGACTCGATGCGGGCCTTCGAGGACAACGAACTTCCCCGAAAGCTCGGCCTGTTCCTCGATCACGGGGTCACCACCATCAAGTCGGTGGGCGATCCGACGGGCGGAATCCTGGACACACGGTCCAAAATCGCCGCGGGAGCGCTCGGAGGCCCGCGGCTGCTGGCGACCGGCTGCGGCATCACCGGACGCGACGGGCATCCCGCCACCACGGTCTTCGGCGACAACCCGTGGGCACGCGAGCGCTTCACGGCAGAGGTCGACGGCGTGCGGCAGATCCGCGACCTGGTGCACCACCTCGCCGACCGCGGGGTGGACGCGATCAAACTCCTGTCGGAGGGCGCGTGCGCACACTCCGGCGGACCGACGTACCTCTGGCGGAATCCCGCGTTCCCGGACGGTGTGGAGTTGGTACGGCTACCCGTCGCCCTCCTCCGCGCGGGGATCGAGGCCGGGCACGAGCGGGGCCTGCGGGTCACCGTCCACACCACCCAGCAGGCCGCGGCACGCGAGGCGATCGAGGCCGGGGCGGACGGCCTGGAGCACGGTGTCACCATCGAGCCCCTCACCGACCACTCGCTCATCGACCTGATGCTCGAACACGGCATCACCTACACGCCCACACTCTGGATCGACCACGCCCACCCGGACGCCCGTGGCAACCTCAGGAAGGTCGCGGCGGCCGGTGTGCACATCGCGCTCGGCAGCGACACCTTCAGCGGGCGGGGCCTGTTCGGAGCCAACACGCTGGAAGAGGCCGAACTCATGGTGGCGGCCGGGATGACGCCCGCACAGGTGCTGGCCGCGGGCACCAGCGGCGCCTCACGGCAGTGCGTCCGCCCCGACCTCGGCACGGTGGCCCCCGGCAAGCGCGCCGATCTGCTCGTGCTGAACGCCGATCCCACCGCGGACATCGGCAACATCCGCGACCTCGGCATGGTGATCCTGAACGGCGAAGTCACCGTCGACAAGCGTCGGCCCGGCCTGTGAGCCGCGCTCCGGCCGAGGCGACGGCCACATCGGGTCCGTGGACCGCAGCGCACGTCCGGCCGCTCCCCCAGGCCCGGCGGTCGTCACTCGTGCGGGTGATGTTCGGTGGGCGCGGGGCATGCGCGGGAGTCCATGTACGGCACCTGGCGCGGTGCCCATTCCCGGCGGCGGGGCTGTCCGTCATTCCCTCGGCTACCTGTCGAAAGGAGCCCTGCCGAGACCGCTCGCGGCTCTCCACCAGATCAAGAAAATCCCATGTTTGAAAAGCGCGATGTCCGCTTTGCGGAGTCCCCAAGATCCGTACGGAAATGCCGCGTTGATGGACGTCGCGAAGTGGGCGCTGCTAGCATCCCACCGCACCGAAGATTCAGCACTCCACCGGTGATTCGGTTCCGACTGGGACCGGTTCACCGATAATCGGGGCGGATTGACCACCCTCCCCCTCACTCCCTTATTCGATGCCATTCCCTTCAGGGCTCAGTCAAACGAAGTACCGGGGGCTCCGTTGGCTCATGTCTCTCTCGTTTCCTCTTTTCTCCGGCATGGTTACGTCCGTGTGAGAAATGCGCTCGACCTCGGCCCCGGATCGCGTCTCCAGCTCTTTTTCGAGACCACGCTCCGCCGGGAGGGACTCACCGTGGACGGCCGGCTGAAGGTGCCGCCCGGTGTGACCTCACTGCCGCCGACCCGCGTCGCCGACCTCGCCGAGGTGGCGCCCACCCTCTGGGAGGCCGTGTGCGCCCTGCTCGGCGGAGCCGGCCGGATCAGGCGGCCGGCCCGTCTCGGCAACGCCCTGATCTGCAACTTCCGTACCACCGCGCTGGCCGACAGCTGGCACGTGGACGGTGACTTCTTCGTGCACCACCCCGACAGCCCGGAACAGGCGCTGCTGCTGTTCGTGCTGTGGACCGACGTGGCGGAGGACGAGGGCGCCACGCTCGCGGCACCCACGGCCACCGCGGACATTCTCCGGCACCTGGCCCGCCATCCGGCCGGGCTGACCAGCGCTCACATTCCCGCCCGGGATTTCGTCGGCGACCCGGCGCGGCATCTCGCCCTGACCGGCAAAGCGGGTGACGCCTGGATCCTGCACCCGCTGACCGCTCATCAGTCGGCCCCCAATCCCCGGGGGCGGCCCCGATTCATCTCCAATCCGGTCGTGGCACTCGAAGCACCGATGAATCTCGCCGACGGTCCGGAACCGAAAAGCCCCCTCGAAGAATTGACCCGGCGTCTCCTCGGGCAGCCCTGGACCCCGCACTCGGACGCGGTGCGGCAGACCTTCGTCCCCGGACGCATCGGCCGCTGGGACGGCGAGGGAACCTACACCGACCGCTCCTCCGTGCCTTCGCCGTGAAGCGGTGAAGGCGTGAAGGCCGGACCATTTCCCGGAAACGGGACGAGGTGAGCCCATGCACCCACGCAATCCCGCACCCCCGCCCGAAAACCACGACAGCCCCAGCAACCCCAGCCCCAGCCCCAGCCCCAGCCCCAGCCCCAGCCCCGACACAGCTGATACCGCTGACACCGCTGGTACCCGCGTCCTGCTGGTCAACCCGCCGCTGTGGAACCCGTACGCCCCGCATCTCGCCGTACCCCTCCTGCTGGCCGTGCTGCGCCGCCACGGTGTGGCCGCCCGCGCGCTCGACCTGTCCGCGGAGACGATGCGCCACCTGCTCAGCCGCGCCGGGTCCGGCGACTACGCGGCCCACCGGCCGGAGACGCTGACCGGCCGGGCCCGGGACCAGTTCGAGGCGGCACGCTCCGCGGTGGACCGCGCGGCGGCGTTCCTGCGCTCGCCGGCCTCCGTGGAGGACATCGACGGTCACCGGGCCGCCACCGCCGTATGCCATGCCGTCCTCGGCGGCATGGCCGCCCTCACCCCGGGTGCCCGGCTGAGCTTCGACCGCTTCGACCTGCGGCACCGCCCCGTCTCCAGCGCGCAGGTGATGCGCGCGGTCACCGACCCCGTGCACAACCCGTACCTGCACGTCTTCGAACGCGTCCTGGTGCCCCGGCTGCGCGCGCTGCCGGACCTCGAAGTGGTCGGACTGTCGGTGTCCGCCGACTCCCAGCTCATCGCCGCGCTGACGGCCGCACGGCTGGTCCGGCGCGAGCGGCCCGCCGCGCACATCACCCTCGGCGGCAACTTCGTCACCCGGATCGCCGACCGGCTGCGACCGGGGCACCCGTTCTTCACCCTTGTGGACTCCCTCGTGTGCTACGAGGGCGAGGAGTCGGTCACAGCCCTCGTGGACCGGCTGCTCACGGGCCGGTCCCCGCACGGCGTGCCCGGCATCGTCGTACCCGACGGTGACGCCCTGCACCGCTGCCCGCCCGTGACCGCCTCGCTCGGCGAGCTGCCCGTGCCCGACTTCACCGACCACCCCCTGGCCGACGGCTATCTCGCGCCCGGCCCCGTCCTGCCGGTCATCGCCTCCCGCAGCTGCGCCTGGAAGTGCGCGTTCTGCGCGATCCCCTTCGCCTCGGACGCCTTCCGGATGCGCGCCCCCGAGGCGGTCGTCGCGGAGCTGGACGAGCTGCACCGGCGCCACGGCATCCGGCACTTCCAGTTCGTGGACGAGATCCTGACCGTCCGCAGCATGCGCGGACTGGCCCGCGGGCTGGCCGGGCGCGGCTACCGCTGGTACGGCGAGACCCGCTTCTCCCCCACCATCGACCGCCGTCTGACCGACGCGCTGTACGCCGCCGGGTGCCGCCGGCTCGACCTGGGCCTGGAGTCGTACAACCAGGGCGTCCTCGACCGCATGCGCAAGGACATCAAGGCCTCCTGGATCGCGCCCAACCTGGACGCGCTGCTCGCGTCCGGCATCAGCGTCCACCTCTTCGGGATCGCCGGATTCCCCGGCGAGGCGCGCTGGCAGACGGCCCGCACCGTGGAGTTCGCGGCCGCGACCCTCGCCCGGTCGCGGGAGCGGTACGGCGTGCCGGACAGCACCTTCGGCATCGGCCCGTTCGTCCTGGACGCGCTGTCCCCGGTGGCCGCCGCCCCGGAGACGTACCAGGTGCGCCTGGAGCCCCCGGACCCGGGCGAGGACCTCCAGATGGCGCTGCGCTACGACTACGTCGGCCCCGTTCCGGAGCCGCGCGACGCGGAGGACCGGGACATCGCCGCCCGGGCGGACCGCGTCCTGAGCGGCTCACCCGATTCGGCGGACCGCCCCGCCGAGGAGGTCCTCTTCCTGCGGGCGGACTCCCGCCGAGGCCACCGGGCCGCCCCGCCGCAGGTGCCCTGCCCGGGACCCCACTGGGACCGCATGGTGCTGCGCCCCGCCGGCGGCTGGGTCGTCCGGCTGCGCGACGGCGACCGGACCCTCCTGTACGAGCCCCGGGAAGGCGCCCTCTTCAGCCTGCCGAGCGGACTGCTGGACGCCCTGCCCGGGCGCGCCGTGGACGTGTGCCGGGACCGGTCCGAACGCACGCTGCTGCGGGCCGCGCTGCACCACCGGTGCCTGGAACCCGCCGGCCCGGACACCCGGCCGCTGACCTCGGCGGCCCAGCTGACCGGCGACCTGCTGCTGCGCCTCGCCCCGGGCACGCGGCTCGTCCACGAGGGCACCGACGCCTTCCTGACCTCCTGGATCACCGGGCAGCGCCTGCGCCTGTCCGCCTCCGGGGCCACCGCCGCCCGCCTCATCGCCGACGCGAGCGAAGACGCCGACGCGGGCCGAGGCGCCGACGCCGAGGCCGGCGACGGCGCCGGCCTCCGGTGGGCCGCGCTGGCCGCGCGCTGCGCCCCGGGATCCGTACCGCGGCTGCGCGCCTTCGTGTGGCGGCTGCTGATCGCCCGGTTCCTGTCCGTGGAATCCCCGGACAGGTCAGCGCACCCAGTCGCCGGAAGGAGGTGAACCCATGGCAGAGGAGCAGACGGACACCGCCGCGGCGGAGGTCGAGTTCGAGGACGACGGTTTCTTCGAGCCCACGATCGAGGAGGCCATCATGGCCTCCGGCCTGCACAAGCAGTTCGTCGTGGACTGATCCGCCGGCACGGGACGGGTCCGGTGCACCGGGGCCAAGCCGGTGCACCGGACCCGCACCACCCCTCATCATCGCGCACCACCCCTACGACGTCACTCGCACCGCCGGACGGCACGGAGGGACCCTCCCCGATGACGCCAAGCCCCGCACCCCTGTCGCTGACGCCGGTCGCCCAGGCCGCGCCCGCGGCCACCGTCGCCGTGGTCTCGCTGCCCTTCTTCACCCCCTTCGCGACCTGCTACCCGGCCGTGCTCATCACCCGGCGGCTGCGGCAGCTGGGCTGCCGGGCCCGGTTCCTGCCGGCGCACATGGAGTTCTACGCCTTCGCACGCGGCCGGGGCCTGCCGGAGAGCGCGTACAAGCTGTTCACCAACCGGCACTTCGCCTCCGATGTCGCCCTGCTGCCCCTGTGGTCGCCGCCGGCCCCCGCCCACCGGGCCGAACGCGCCGAGCTCGCGCGGACCGAGATCCTCGCCGGCGCCGAGGACGAGGCGCGGCTGCGGGAGCTGTTCGACGCCTATCTGGACCGGCTCGCCGAACGCCTCGTGGGCACCGAGGTGCTGTGTCTGACCAGCACCCACTTCCAGTTGCTGCCCAGCCTGCTGCTGGCCCGCCGCGTGGCCCGCGCCGCCCGGACCCGGGGTGTGCCCCGGCCGCGCGTGGTGCTCGGGGGCTACTTCGGCTCCTCGCAGGTCGCCCGGGACGTCCTCGCCCGGCACGAGGAGGTGGACGTGGTGGTGTACGGGGAGGCCGAGGACGTCCTCGGCGACGCCGTGCACCACGCCCTCCAGGGGCGGCGCCGGCTCGTGGCCGGCCGGGCGCACACCTTCAAGGACGGGTACGCCGAGCAGTCCGCCCTCGTCGCGGCCGGAACGCGCCGGCCCTGGCTGCGCGACCGGCTGGTGGTGAGCCTGGAGCTGTCCCGCGGCTGCTACTGGGACCGGTGCGACTTCTGCAACTTCAACGACGCCTACGACGCCCGGTTCAAGATGCACGACCCGGCCCGGGTACTGGCCGAGATGGCCCACCTGGCCCGGACGTACGGGCAGCGCCGCTTCCAGTTCCTCGACACCGCGCTGCCCCCGCGGCTGACCCAGGCGCTGGATGACTCCGGGGAGCGGCACGACTACCGCGTCTTCTGCGAGATACGGCCCGACTTCGGCCAGGAACGGCTGCGCCTGCTGGCCCGGCTCGGCCGGGTGACCGTGCAGCTCGGCATCGAGACCCTGCTGGAGGACCATCTGGCGCTGATGAACAAGCGGCAGAGCGTCGAGGAGGGCGTCGGGATGCTCCGCGCGGCCCGCTCGCTGGGCATGCGCAGCGTGTGGGGTGTGATGATCGGCCATCCCAAGGAGACACCGGACCACCGCCGGCGCCTGCTCGCGGAGATCCGCGCGCACCGCCGGGCAGGTCTCCCCGCGCCCAAGTACCTGACCGAGTGCGAGCTGCGCCCCGGCAGCGGGCTGTGGGACGAACGGGCCGCGCTCGGGCTGAGCGTGGAGTTCCCGTGGCGGATGTTCGACAGCCTCCTCAGCCCGCGAGAACACGCCTGCTCCCTGATCCCGAGCCGAGTGCGGGGCATGCCCTTCGAGGAGCCCGGCTACCGGGCCGACCGGCGGGCCATCAGCGAGGAACTCACCGCCTGGCAGCGCGAACAGGGCATGGAGGCCGGTCTCGATGCCTGACCGCACGCTCCCGGCCGTCCGGGCCCGCTTCCTCGGCACGACCGTGGATTTCCACTGCGCGCACCCCCGCGACGCCGGCCACCTGCGCTACTACCTCGACGACCACCTCGTACCGGAACGGACGTGTGGCGAGGCCGAGTTGAGCGTGCGGCTGGAGGCGGACGGGGACGGCTGCCTCACCGCCGCCCTCGGCACGGCGACGCCCAAGCGCGTCTGGTGGCGCACGCCGGGCGGGCCCTGGCTGCTGTACGAGGAGTGGGGCGTCCAGGCCCGGCTGCCGTCGCCGGTGCCGCCCTTCGGTCTGCCGCCGCTGCGCGACCGGGTGCGCCTGCGGCACGGTGCCGCCCTGGCCGCCCCGGACGACGGGGGCCGGGCGCTGGCGGTCACCGGGGCCAGCGGCACCGGGAAGTCGGTCGTCGTCGCCCATCTGCTGCGCCTCGGCTGGCGGTTCGTCTCCGACGACCTGCTGGTGCTGGACCGCCGTAGCAGGGGGCGGTTGTACTACTACGGCCGGCCCGTCGGTGTCCGCGCGCGCAGCCTGCCGCTGCTGCCGTGGCTCGACGCCTCGCTCCTGGCCGGCGCGCCGTGTGTGCCCACCCGTTGGGGCAGCACTTGGATGGTGCGCCCGCAGCGGCTCGGCCGCTGCGCCCCCGCCGACCGGCCGTACCGACTGTCCTGGCGCCTCGATCTGGCCCGCGGCGACCGCTTCACCGCGCGCGCCGACGGGCCCGTCACCCGCGTCGGCTGGGACCCGCACCGGCACCTGGCGCCCCTGCTGGAGACGTGTGCACAGCTGACCGGAGGAGGGAGCCGCCATGCCGGGTGACCGGGGCGCCGAGCGCGTCCTCGACTTCTTCGGCACCGTGGTCCGGGTGCGGTGCGGGCCCGCGGACGCCGTGGATCTGGACTTCTTCTTCGGTCCGCACCGGGTCCAAGGCGGGGCGCGGCCCCGGTACCGGGTGGAACTGGTCGCCGGTGAGGGCGGGTTCCTGCGCTCGCTGCTGGCCAAGGACGACGCTCCGAAGTCCTTCCGGCTGTGCGCGGAGCCGGGCGGCGACCTCATCGAGGAGCGCCGCTTCACCCGCTGGTCCTCGGTGCCGTCACCGCTGCCGCCGTTCCGGGCCCTGCGGGACACGGTTGTCACGGTCCAGGCCACGGTGCTGGTGGGCGCGGGCCGCTGCGTGGCCTTCTTCGGCGCACCGCACAGCGGCAAGACCAGCCTCGGCCTGGTGCTCCTGGCCCGCGGCTGGGCCCTGGCCTCGGACCAGCTGCTGGTGGTCGAGCGCGCCACCGGCGCGGCCCGGCCGTATCTCACGCCGACCGGGGTGCGCGGCCGTACGCTGGCCGCGATGCGCGAGGGCGCCCTGGCCGGGCTGGAACAGCGCCGCTCCTTCTGCACGGTGAGCGGTGAGGTGGTGCTCGCCCGGCCGGAGGGCCTGGGCGCGGTCGTCCCCGTCGGACGACGGCTGCGGCCGGTGCACCTGGTCGCCGTACGGCGGGCCGGCGCGCCCGTCCCGCCGACGCTGGAGCCGGGCGGGCCGGTGCCGCGGGTGTGGCCGGCCGGGGCCTGGTCGTGGCTGGGCGGCACGCTCGCGACCGACCGAGCACGAAGCCTGCTGACGCTGCCCGCCGAGGGCGGCGAGGAGGCGGGCGCGAATCTTGTGGAGGAGTACTTCGGTGCCTAGCCTGACCGTCGATCACGTCACCAAGCGTTACCGCACGGGGACGGAGGCCCTGCTCGACGTCTCCTTCGCCGTGGAGCCCGGCACCGTGCTGGCCGTGGTGGGCCACAACGGCGCGGGGAAGTCGACGCTGCTGAACATCGTCTCGGGGCTGATCCGCCCCACCTCCGGCACGGTCACCGCCGACGTCGGGCGCGGCCGGGTCATGTGGGCACCCCAGCGGACGATGGTGGACTGGTCGTTGACGGTGCGTCAGAACATCGAGTTGGTGGCGCGGTTGACCGGCACGCCGGTCGCCGCCGTGGACCGGGTGCTGGGGCTGCTGGATCTGGACAAGGTCCGCTCCCGGCAGGCCGAGTACATCTCGGGCGGGCAGTTGCAGCGCGTCCAGATCGCGCGGGCGCTGGTGGCCGACGCGGCCGTCTACGTACTGGACGAGCCGACGGCCGGGCTCGATCCGGCGGCCGGTGAGCTGGTGATGGAGCATCTGCGCGGCCGGGCCGCCGCGGGCAGCACGGTGCTGGTCTCCTCGCACGACCTGGACGCCGTCGAGCGGACCGCCTCCGGCCTGGTCCTGCTGGACGAGGGCAGACTGCGCGCCCACCTGCCCGTCGCGGAGTTCGTCCGCCGGGCCGGCGCCACGATGAAGGTGAGCGTCGTGTTCGCCGAGCCGATGCCGGACACCGTGCCGGACCGGCTCGCCCGCACACTGCCGGCGGAGTGGACCCTGACGACGGCGCCGGACCGCGCGGGGCTGGCGGTGCAGGTGCCGCTGGCCACGGGACTGCGCCCGGTCCTCGCCTGGCTGCCGCCCGAGCTGCGGGTGCAGGACCTCAGCGCCGAGAAGCAGTCCCTGCGCGATGTCTACCTCGCCCGCTACGCCGACCGCACGCCCGCCCCCGAGACCGAGACTGTGACGGTGCAGCAGTGAAGACCTCCCTGACGCTGGCCCGCTTCCACCTGCTCAGCGTGTGGAACTGGCGGACCAGCCATCTCAGCCGGGTCATCGAGGCCCCCGCCTACTTCCTCTTCATGGTCACCGGGCTGGACACCCTGGTCGCCGGCACCCGGGTCGACGGCATGGCCTACGACGACTTCGCCTACGCGGGCGTCCTCGTGGTGATCGCCGTACGCGCCCTGTTCTGGTGCATGGGCGATGTCGCCAACGACCGCAAGTGGGGCGTGTACGCGGTCGCCCGGACCACGGACGTGTCCTTCCCGCAGTACGTCGGCTCGATCCTGGCGGCGAACACCGTGGTCGCGACGGTGCAGATCGCGGCCATCTGCGCGCTCAAGCAGCTGCTGGGGCGCGGCAGTCCGGCCCAGGACCTGAGAATGGCGGGCCTGGCGGTGCTGGTGTGTCTGCTGACCGTGCTGACCGGATGCGCACTCGGGTTCGGGATCAACAGCTACAGCAAGCGGGACCTGATGACGTCCCTGTTCAGCCTGCCCCTGGTCATGACGGCCCCGCTGTTCTACTCCCTGGACGGGCTGCCGCTGTTCATGCGGGTCCTGGCCGCGGTGAACCCGTTCACGTACTGCGTGCTGCTGGTCCGCTCCCCCGCCGCGGACAGCTTCCCCGCCCAGGCGATCACGGGCTGCCTCGCCGCCGCGCTGCTGGTCCTGGGCGGCCTGCACCTGGCCGCCGGGCGGCACGAACTCGCCTCCAACGAGCAGGGCTGACCCGGGATGTGCGCGTACGGGGAGCGTCGTCCGTCCGGCGGGCCGGAGCCGGTGGCGGTGCACGGGCTGCTGGCCGTCGGCGCGGCCGGCTACTGGTGGCAGGACGCGGAGAGCGGGTCCCGGCTGCTGCGCGGCGACGCTTCCGGGGTGCGCGAGGTCGCCCTGCCCCAGCCGCCCGACGGCCTCACGGCCCTCGCCGTCCATCCGGCCGACGCCGGGCCCGGCGCCGCCCTGTACGGATATCCCGGCGGCGACTACGGCTATCTCACCGAGGCCGGCGCGCCGGACCGCGTGCTCGCCCGGCGTCCCGCCCTGGTGCGCCTGCCCCGCGTGCCGTCGGCGACCGGCGGACCGGCCGGGCCGGGCTTCGTCTACACCGGATTCCCGCCGGGCGCCCGCCTGGAGGACCCCCCGGTGGACGGGATCAGGGTCGCCGTGCACCGCGCCGGTGAACCCTTCGCGCACGACCGGCCGGTGCCGCTCGGCGACGCCCCGGACGCGCTGGTCACCCTGGAGCCGACGGCCGACCCGGACGCCGTACTCGTGAAGTCGACGGCGCGCGGTGTGACGGCCCACCGGCTGCTGCGCCTCGCCCCCGGGTCCGGCCTCCCCCTCGTCACCGAACTGCCGGCGGCGTCCTCCCCGCGCACCCGCCTGGTGCTCGGCGCGCACCGCTGGTGGCGCGGCGAGGCGCTGGGCACGCCCCGCGCCGTCCTGTACGCCCTTCCGCCCGGCGAGACGGACCCGTCCGCCGGGGAACCGGTCGCCTTCCCGGACGGGGCGGCACCGGCCTGGTTCTGGGGCACACGGCAGGGGGTGGTCGTCCGCGCCGTGGTCGCGGGCGGGACCGAGGCCCTGTACCGGATCGACGCCGACAGCCCCGAGCCGCGCCTGGTCGCCGGGGGCGCGCCCGGCGACTCGTTCCCGGAGGTCACCGCCGCACCCGACGCCGACTGCGCCCTGTGGCTGAGGGTCGGCCGCCGGCCCGACGGCGGTACGGCCGGCCACGTGGAACAGCTCCTGGACGGTACGACGGCCCCGCGCACCCTCCGCGCGCTTCCCTGGCCCGCGTCCGCGCCCCGCACTACCCGGTTCTGCGCGGCGGGCGACGGCCACCGGCTCCCGGTGGGGCTGTCCGGCACCGCGGGCCCCGTCCTGCTGCTGGAGCACGGCGGGCTCACCGCCCTGGCCAACGCCCCGCTGGAACGCGCGCTGGAGGACCTCGCCCGCGCGGGACGGCTCACCGTGGCCCGGGCGGTGACCCGGTCGCTGGTCCCCGCCCATCGGGTGCCGGCCGGCGGGCGCGGATACGACGACCTGCTGCACGCGGCCCGGCACCTGCGCCAGCGCACCGGGCCGGACCGGCCGCTGTTCGTCCTCGGGCACAGCATGGGCGCGGTCGGCGCCGCACGCGCGGTGCTGCTGGAACCCGGCCTGTTCGACGGCTGGATCCTGCGCTTCCCCGTCACCGACCTGGTCGGCTTCCCCGCGCTCGGCATCGGCCGGTACTGGACGTCCCTGCTCGGCGACCCGTCCCGCCCCGAACAGCGCGCGGCCCTCGCCGCGCTGTCGCCCCTCCACCTGCCGCTGCCCGCCGGTCCGCTGCCGCCGGTGCTGATCCAGACCGGCACCCACGACACCCGGGCCGACGCCCGGCACGGCCGGCGCCTGGCCGAACGGCTGCGCGGCCGGGCGGCGGTGACCCTCAGCAGCTATCCCGTCGGCCACGTGGAACGGTTCTGCCAGGGCGCCTCGCGCCGGGCCGTGGCCGAGGTGACGGCCTTCGTCCTGGACCGCGCCGCTGTCGCCCGTGACCCCGAAGGAGCCTCGCCATGACCGTCACCGGCATCGACCGCGCCTCCCTCATCGTCGTCGACGACGTCTACGCGGACTTCGAACGCGCCCGCGCCGCCGCGCTGTCCCGCCCGTTCACCCCGCGCACGGACAGCGCCTTCGCCTATCGCACCGCGCCTGCGCCCCGCTGGATGGAGGAGGAGGCCATCGGCCGGATCTGCGAGGTACTGGGGGCCGGCAGCCGGGCGGAACTGATCGCCAACCATCTGCACATGTCGACGGCGATGGACTGGAAGGTCAACCTGCACCGCGGCGCCCGCATCCACATCGACGAGGCCCGCTGGGCGGGCGTGCTCTACCTGAACACGGCGGAGCAGTGCCGCGGCGGCACCTCCCTCTACGCCCACCGCCGCACCGGAGTGCGGCACTTCTCCGAGCTGCGCGGCCGTGCGGACGCCCAGGAGATCCTCGCCGACGGCGGTGACATCACCCGGTGGCAGGAGCTGCTCTCCCTGGCGATGGTGCCGAACCGGCTCGTGCTCTTCGATCCCGGCCAGTTCCACCAGGCCCAGGAGTACTTCGGCGACAGCAAGGCCACCGCCCGGCTGATCCACAACTTCTTCTTCCGGCACATCCCGGCACACTTCGACCCCGGCCGGGGGAAGACAGCGGCGAACTGAGCCCCGGCGGGCGGCTCCCCCGGCCTCGCATCCTCCCTGTGAGTGACCCACGCACGTCAGACCGGTGCCGTACCGCGCACTCGTCCGGATGAACTCGCGCACTCGCCGCCGAGCCCGTCCACCGGCGCGAGCCCGCTTCCGCTCCCGGCCGCGCGGTGCCCGTGGCGGCGAGGGGCCGCCGACGGCTTCGCGGCAGGCACGCCGGGAGCCGGCTTCCGTGTCGCTACGCTCTGCGCCGCTGTACGCCGATGCGTCCATGCATGCCGAGGCATGCCCGGCCGGCCTGCCGTATGCCGTGCATGCACCGGTGCGGATGCCCGGCCGACCCACCTGACGACCACTGGGGGACACGGACATGCGGGAGCGAGAGGACCGGGCGCAGGGGGCGCGGTTGGCGCTGGTGCTGCGCCGCTGGTGGGAGGAGGCCGGAAGCGCGTCCGGCGGTGCCCGGCCGACGCAGCAGGCGCTGGCCGCGCGCCTGGGCATCGACCAGACCACGCTGTCGCGCTACCTCAATCCGAAGCACCCCTTGAACGCTCCCCCGCGGGTGGTGGAGGCCCTGCACGCCCAGCTGCGGGCCCCGGCGGCGGACCTGGAACCGGCCAGGGCGCTGTGCCGGGCCGCACTGGAGGAGAGCAGCCGCCAACGGCCGGCCGGCGGCAGGACCGCGACCGGCCTCGTGGAACAGCCCGGCACCACCTCCGGAGCCTGCGCCCCCACCGGTGCCGATGACACGGTGAGGGCGGGCCGGTACGGCGCGTGGGGCAGGCTCCGCTCCCGGCGGCTGCTCCCGGCGCTGGTGGCGTCGGCCGTCGTACTGTCCTTCGCCGCCGGGATCGCCGTACACGCGCTGCTCGCCCCGGGCCACGGCGTGCCGGCCGACGGCGCTCCCGGTGCGTTCCGCGTCACCGAGTCGCCGTACGAGTGGCCGCTGCTGCGGATGAGGAAGGAGGACCAGTACACCCGTGCCCGCGCGTTGCAGCACCTGCTCAACGCGTACGGCTACCAGGTGAGGACGGACGGCTTCTTCGGCGAGGAGACCCGGGACGCCGTCATGGACTTCCAGCGCAAGCGCCATCTGGTGTCCGACGGCAAGGTGGGCCCGGACACCTGGCCGGAGCTGGTGCGGACGGTCGGGCCCGGTTCCTCGGGGCACATGGTCCTGGCCGTGCAGGAACTCCTGGACAACGTGGGCCAGGGCGGCACGGTGGTGTCGGGGCGGTTCAGCGCGGTGACCGCCGACGATCTGAGGTTCTTCCAGCGCACCCACCACCTGCCCGTGACCGGCAGGGCGGACCCGGACACCTGGCTGGCGCTGCTGGTGCGGCAGCGTCCTCCCGCCAGTGCCCCGGCGTATCAGAGGTCGACGGGCATGCCCCCGTCCGCGTCCGCGTGACAAGCGGCGGCATAGGCCCGCCCGCAGGGCGTGGGCCCGCCGTCCCGCCGGCATGACAGCACGTCGGCGGCGCCCTGGGTTCCGATGCCGGGACGCGGCATGGATGTGCCTGGGCGGGCGGCCGGCATCGGCTTCCGCGGGCCGGCTCCTCCGGCCATGCTGCTGCCGCGACCGGCGTTCCGGGCGGCCCGCCCTGTCGGCGGCGCCCCGCCCTGAGAGGCGTTCCGGTCCGGCTTCCATGACCTCTTTCACCTGGAGGAGCAACCATGTCCGCTGTCCGCAAGACCCTCACGTCCGCCCTGTCGGCCGCCGTTCTGGCCGGCGGCCTGGCCGTGGCCGCCGCCGGCCCGGCGAGCGCGGCCACGTGCCCCTCGTCGGCCGCGCCGGTGATCGACGGGGCGAGGGCCGCCTGGTCCCTGCGCTGCTCGGGCAACAAGGTGACGGTGTCCGGCTGGGTGGAGGACACCCGGGCCGACACGAAGTGTGCGGTGGTCCGCGTCAACGCCGGCAACGGCGGCTACAAGACGAAGTCGGCCTGCGGCTCGGGGGTCCGGGAGCAGTTCTCCTACACCTTCGGCGGGACGAGGTCGGCGCAGGTCCGGCTGGCCATCGCCTGACCCGGCAGGCCGGGGGCGGGCCGCGGCGCCCGCCCCCGGCACCCTCACCACACCCGCGTGTGCACGGCCCGAAGAGACCGTGCGGAAAGAAGGCAGGTACCCCCATGAGCAGCAACCGACGGTGCGTACGCGGCATCACGGCCGCCGTGGCGGTGACGGCCGCCCTGACCGCGGTGCCGGCCCTCGCCCCGGCCGCCACCGCCCACGCCCCCGCGAAAGCCGTGACCGCGGCGGCGGGACCGGCGACCACCCTGGTGTTCGACAAGAACCCGGACTCCCCCACCCACTCCAAACTCTCCGTCTACGAGGGGAACAAGCTCTGGGCCACCTACCGCGCCGGCTCGGGCACCGGCGTCAAGGACGACTGCGTCCGCGGCAAAGGCTGGCTGCCGAACGGGAACTGGCGGATCAAGCTCAAGGATCCCTTCTACGACGGCCGTCTCATCAAGGGGTACGCCGTTTATCTCCAGGACATGAAGTGCTCCCGGGGCACCCTGACGCGCACGGAGATGTTCATCCACTCCGAGATGAACCGTGACGGCGGCCAGGGCAGCACCGAGAGCCGCCGGTGGGACGGCGACGGGGACTACAAGTCCAACGGCTGCGTGAAGCTGCGCCCCGCGGACATCAAGAAGATGTTCCGCCTGCTGAACCGCATCGGATGGCCGACCCACCTGCGCGTGGTCTCCTGACGGCGGCTCGGCCTCTCGGACAGGCCGGCATCCTCATTACCTCCCTGGTAATCGCCCCGCCATGAGGCTCACGGCTACGTTCGGAGCGTCGTCCCGCAGGGGGACGCGAACGATCCGGCAAAGGAACCCGTCGTGCCCGCTTACGGCTTCGCGCATCTCCGCAACCGGCGTCATCACCCCGACGTCCTGGAGTACTTGGAACGCATCCAAGGCACCCTCGACCCCTTTCACGGACGCTTCGTCATCCACGGCCCACCGGCCGAGGTGGTGGAGGGCACCTGGCCCGGCAGCATGGTGCTGATCGAGTTCCCCGACCTGGCCACGGCCCGTGCCTGGTACGTCTCCCCCGCGTACCAGGACATCCTGAGGCTGCGCACCGACCACATCGAGGGGGACGTGGTACTGGTCGAGGGTGTGGGACCGCGTTACGACCCGCGCGAGCGGGCGGCGAAACTGCGGGCGGGGGCCGGGAGTCCGGACGACGGTCCCGAGGTCTGAGCCGACGGGCCGGCCGCGGCGGGGCGCGCGGTCAGCTGTCGCCGGCCTCCCGGGCCACGCGCTCCAGCCGGCGGTGGTGGTTCTCCCACCATGCCTGGTCCGCGGCCGGCAGACTGCCCTGGCCCGGCGCGTACCCCGCGGACCCGTCGATGAGTTCGCGCACGATGTCGGCGTGACCGGCATGGCGCTGGGTGTCGCAGAGCACGCGCACCAGGACGTGATGGAGGGTCACTTCCCGCCGTTCCTCGGGCCACCACGGGACGTGACCGGTCGCGTCGAGGGCCAGCGTCGCGATCGTGCGGTCCGAGTGCTCCCACGCCTGGCGGTACAGCCCCACGATCTCCTCCCGTGACTCCTCCGCGGTGGCCCACATGTCCGCGTTGGGTTCCGCCTCCCGCGTGTACCACCAGGGCGGCGGGTCCTCCTCGAAGTACGGGCGTGCGAAGGTGTCGCCGAAGTACGCCAGTTCCACGCCGGCGACATGTTTGACCAGCCCCAGCAGGTTGGTTCCGGTGGGGGTCAGCGGGCGGCGGACGTCGTACTCCGAGAGTCCGTCGAGCTTCCACAGCAGCGCGTCCCGCGCCTCTTGCAGATAGCGGAGGAGGTCCGCTTTCGGGTTCGCTTCGATCATGTCAGGCAGTCTTCCACCCGCCACTGACAACCGGGCCCGCCGGTGGCCACTCATGTCGGGTGGAGGGGGGAGGCGAAGCGGATCGCCGCCTCGCCCGCGAAGTCCTTGAGCGGCTGCTCGCGCGCCAACCGCTCCAGGGAACGGCACCCCGTCACGGAACCGGTTATGCAAAGGAAGTCCAGATGTCTCACCCGTGATCCACGTGTGACATGGGGCCCAGGTGCAGCTGTTAGGTTCCACGCTCCTGGATGTCTTATGATCACGGTGGTGCGGGGTGGACTACTTCTTTGTGTCACGCAGCAAGGTGCGTCGCTTCTACGAGGCGCCTCCCGGCGTTGATCTTGACGCTTTCGCGTATGTGTCGCGGAAGGGTGCGTTGGAGGAGGGCACTCCGTTCTTCTTCGACTCGCAGATGCGTCCGGCGGAACCGTTGGTCTCGTTCTTTCTCGAGATGGCGAAGACGCTGAAGGCGAAGTCGTTGCAGGACTACACATACGACGCTCTCGACTTGGCCGACTTCCTGGAGACCGAACTCGACCCACCGGTCGATCTGTTGTCGGTGATTGAGGAAGACCTCCTGGCGTACCGGGAGGACTGCACAGAGCATCGCGAGTCGCCGGATGCGCCGGCGACCTGGAAGCGGCGCCGGGCCATGATCAATGGCTTCTACGGCTGGGCCGACGACGAGAAGCTGATCGACAAGCGTCCCTACTTCCGCCGTCGTAACGGCCGGGACGTGCTGTCCTGGGGTGCCACTACGCAGCTCGACGTGCGGCACCTGACCTGGCGGCAGTGGAACTTCCTCAAGCAGGTCGGACTGCGTGGCTATCTGCCCGACGGGCGCGTCGATCGCACGTTCCGCGGGCGCTCGCCGCTGCGCGATAGCGCAGCACCCGAACTGTCGATCACGACGGGCATGCGGTTGCAGGAGTTCAGCTGCTTGCTGGATATCGAAGTGGGGCCCCCGCGACGGGACGCCTCTCCTGCGGAGGTTCAGCTTCAGGCGATCGCGAAATTCGGCCTGCCTCGCGGGGTGATGATCCAGGATCCGACGCTGCGGGAGCTGGACATGTACCGGCGTACCGAGCGTGCGGCCCAGGTCCGGGCCGCGGCGAAGGCCCTGTGGAGACGCCGCGAGGAGCTCTTCATCGTCGATGACATCGACCTGCGGCGGATGAAGGTGAGCGGGAGGCTCGATGGTCGGCGCCGCACCTTCCGTGTCGAGACCATGAACGCAGACAAGCGCCGTCGTGCGGTCTTCGAAGGAGACCACGGGCTGGAGCCGATGGCGATGTTCGTCGGCCGCGGCGGACGAATGCCGACCCGTCAGCGCTGGGAGCAGATATTCGGTGCCGCGCATCTGCGCGCCGTGCGGCTGAGCGAGGAGCACAAGGTCGACATCGTTATGCCGCGCGAGGTCCGGATCCACGATACCCGGCACACCTTCGCCGTCTACATGCTGCGGCTGCTGACCAAGCTGATCCTCCAGGAAGAAGCCGAGGGGTACCTCGCCGGCCGGCACAGCGGCTACCTGACGGACCACATCTCGCGGAACCCCCTGCTGATACTGCAGGACCTATTGGGGCATCGCCGTCCACAATCGACCTTGCGATACCTCCGGTACATGCGTGACACCAACGTGCTGGTGGCGAAGGCGATCGCCGAGTGGAACAACAAGAACGCCACCTACGCCGACTACGCGGCCGCGATCGCCGAACAGAGGGTTGCCTGATGCCGCGCCGCGGCGAGCGCAAGCAGCGCGTGCGCAGCAGCGCCCCGAAGCCGCTCCCCAGCCGGGACCTTGAGTACGTCGGTATCCGGACCGTGACCTGGACGCGTGGGGGCGGAAAGTCCAGCCACTTCGTGAACCCGGCGAAGTACCAGTGCAGCACTCTGGCGGCCCAGCTGGCCGACGAGTGGATCACCTACACCCGTTCCATGGCCCTGGCCGACGGAGGCGCGACCCTGTCCCACGCCGTGCGGTCCTTCGCGAAGTTCGTCGACAAGCACCTGCCCCAGCTAGGTGTGGAGCCGGCAGATGCCCGCCTGGACGGGCACAAGGTTGATCTGGTCGAGGTCATCCATTTGTGGGAGGAAGACTTGCGTCAGCACCACGGGCTCCGCTCGAACTCCCCGTACGCGAAGACGAATGCCCTGTTGACGTTGATCGAGCAGCGTGCGCTGAAGGACACGAGGATGCCGGAGGCGCTACGGGTGCGTGCACAGGCCCCGCCCGCCTACCCGACGTTCCAGGGCGAGCCGCTGGACGAGTTCTCGAACGCGGAGCGGATCGCTCTGCGGGACGCGGCCCGTGACGCGGTCCGGGCGCTGGAGGCCCGCCTGGCGCGGGGCCGGGACTTGCTGGAGCAGGGAGTCGATCCCCGAGACGGCGGGTGGCACGAGCCGGCGAACCTGCTGTGGGCGGCGACCCACCCATGGCTGCTGACCGTGGAGATCCTCAAGCCGCAGTTCCGGCAGAACGTGCTGAGCTGGCCAGAGCCGGTGAAAGCCCTGCTCCCGACCGCGCCGGACGGCACGCTCCTCAAGCGCGGGTTCCGCTATCTCGTCGCCGAGTTGGGCCGTCTTCTGTTCCCGACCGAAATGGATCTGCAGGCATTTCGGGTGCTGCTGATGCTGGGCATGAGCGACACGAGCCCGGAAGAACTCCACTACCTCCAGCTAGGCGACATCGAGTTCACCGACGGCGGTGTCCGCCTCGTCCAGCGCAAGATGCGAGCCCACCGTGTCCGTGCCGACCTGCACCCGGACCCGGACCCGGACTCGGAGCCAGAGCATGAGGCGCCGGAGTTCGCCGGGGACGGTGCCTGGGACGTTCCGGGCCTGCTCCGGCGCCTGCTGGCCGCCACAGAACTGTCCCGGACGGCCTTCCCCGACGCCGACCCGTGGCTGTTCCTCGCGGTGGAACGACGGCGCCAGGGTGTCCTGGACGCCGAGTTCGCCGACTTCACCGACCGCGAGCGGCGCTTCGGCGGCTGGATCACTGCGCAGCGCGACGCGGCCGGGAAGGCGCTGAAGATCTCGGAGCCGCACGAGATCAGGCGGCTGCGCAAGACCGCGAAGGTCGTGCGCGCCGTCGCGCTCGGCGGCACCGTGAGCGACCTGGCCGGCGATGACCACCACGTGGAGGTCTACCGGCTGCACTACGCGCACGGCACGACCGCGCACATCTTGGCCGGCCGGTCGATCAACCGAGCCCAGAAGTGGGTTTTCGACCGCATGACCACACCCGCACGGCCGGTGCTCGTCACCGCCGAGGCCGAGCAGCACCTGGAGGAGCCCCAGGTCGCCGAGGACCTCGGCCTGGAGGCCGAGCAGGCCAAAGCACTGCGGACAGGAGAGCTGGACATGGGCCTGGTCAACTGCCGTAACCCCTGGGACTCGCCACACCGTAACGACGCCAAGGTCTGCCACGTCGCACCCGCGATGTGCATGCTGTGCCGCAACGCCGTCGTGTTCACCTCACAGATCCCGCGGCTCCTGCTGCTGTCCGATCAGATCGAGCACATGCGCGCCCGCCTCACCCCGCGCCAATGGCAGGCCCTGTGGGGGCGGCAGGCAGCTGCCTTGGCAGAGGTCTTCGAGGAGTGCGCCGACCTCATCCCCGCGGCCCGCCGCGAGATCGCCGAACTCGGCCTGCGCCTCGACCTCCCCCTGGGCATGAGGACGGAGTTCGACCGATGATGGCCCGCCCCGCACCCCAAGTGCTGGCGTCGTCGACCTTCCGCGACGACGAGAAGTGCTTCAGCTACGGCGGGTACCAACTCCTCGACGACGTCGTGGTGCCGCGGTTCGGCGATGCGCACCGGTGGCCGGCCGACTGCATCGGCCGGCCCGCCAGCAAGAAGCCCGGCGAGTGGCGCTTCGTCTTCCCCCTGGAAGACCCGCTGGCCAACCTGCAACTGCGCGAGTACTGCTTCGCCCTGCTGAACCCCTCCCACCCCGTCCTGCGGCAATCCCTGATCTTCCTGCCCGCCGTCCCGCTGTCCGTGACCACCATCCGCCCCTCGATGATGGAAATCAGAAAGATCATGAACTGGGGCCGCGAACAGGGACTGCCGGACGACCTTGGGCTGTGGGACCCGGAGAACTGGCACGACGAGATAGCCCACAAGGCGTCCCAGGTCGAAGGCGTCAAGACCGTCGCCTTCCATGTGACGGCCATCCGCCGCCTGCGCCAACTCGCCCCGGTCCTCACCGGAATCAGCGCCTTCGACGACCCCTGGGGCGACGAGCCCGCCTCGACCGTCGCCGCCAAGGCGTACGACGAGGAAGAACCCAGCCGCGACACCATCGCCACTCCCGCGATCCCGCCCGAGACCTGGTGGCCGCTGCTGCGCGGCGCCTGGACCTACATTCACACCCTCGCGCCAGACATCTTCCGCTGGCGCGACCACTTCGCCCAGCAGCAGGAAGCCCCCGCCGACCAGCCGCGCTCCACCAAGGCCCGGCCGGCGCGCCCTCAGGACACGGACGCCTTGCTGGAGAAGTGGCTCCGGACGCCGGGCAACGCGGTGCCCGTCCACGAGATGGCCTACCGCGACATCACAGCCGGCACCCCGATGTGGACCGCGCTCAGCAAGATGATCAGCGACGGCAGAACCATGAACATCTTCGCCGACAACCAGAGCGACCGGCCCCGCAAGCGGCGAGCCACCGTGCTGGCCGCCATCAGCGACGGCCGCGTCCAGACCGTCACGGCGAGTGTGGGCCGCGGCAAGGGCACCACCGCGCCCCGCTACATCGCACCGGGCACCAGCACGGGCGTCACCCGAGAGGAGCTGGACAACGACGTACGGCAGTGGCTCGCTGCCCCAGGCACCGTGGTGCCGGTGTACGCGGCCGACGAGCACGGGAGGGCTGGAGAGCCGATCTGGGGGATGGCCGCCCGCATAATCTGGGGACCCACCCCGCCCGGCGTCAACCGGCACCGGAACGGGAAGCGGTTCGACCGGCGCACCCGGCCAGGGGCGGCACGCGCCCGCCTGATCTCGCAGGCCGTGGCCGACGGGCGAGGAATTCCCGTCGATTCGCACCTGTGGGCTGGCTGGCGCGCCTACCCTCTTCAGAGCCCGGACGCCGCGCACATCCTGCGTTCGGACGGGACGTCGGCGCCGTGGCGTACACAGATCAGCGCCGTCGAGGTCGCCTTCGAACTGCACATGCTCCGAGCAGCGATCTACGTGTTCGTCGCGGCCTTGACCCTGATGCGTGACTCGGAGGTTCAAGAGATCCAGCGCGACGCCGTGCGGACACACTTCGGCTCCCCGGCCGTCCGCTCCCGCAAGACCAAGCTGGACCCCACGCGACCGGAACTGTACTGGTGGATCATCGAACCGGTCGGCGAGGCACTCGCGGTCCTCGAGCAGCTGTCCTGGCATCCCACCCACCTGTTCGCAACCCTGCGCCCGCCCACCGGCAAGCAGACCCACACGGAGCCCGGGATCTCCTCCGACGCCGAGATCGACTTCTTCATCAACGGCGTCAACACCATCGCCCACCGGCACGGCCTGGCCAAGATCCCGCCCTCGCACGTCCGCTCGCACATGTTCCGCAAGACCATGTCGCAGCTCGCCGGACGCGAACCGGACTCCGAGATCGCGCTCGGCCTGCAGCTCAAGCACGCCGCCCGTCGGGCCCTGGCCAACCGCACCACCCAAGCGTACGCGCAGATGGACGCGAGCTGGGCCAAAGAGTTCGACACCGAACTGCAGCAGGCCGCCGCCCGCAAGCTCGTGGACCTGCTCCGCGGCCGCCGTCAGGGCGAACGCGTCGCGGTCGGCCCCGGCGCCGCCCGTCTCCACGCCGGCCTCGACAAGGTCATCGACACCATCAACAACAACCCGCAGCTCCGCGCGCAGATCGCCGACGCGCGGGTCGAGGAGGCCCTGCTCGCCGACGAGTTCCCCAACCTGCACCTGGGCACCATCAACCACTGCATGTTCGACGCCCCGCAGGCCGAGTGCCAAGACGAGCTCCCCGAAGACCAGCGCGGACTGGCCCCACTGCTCGGCGCCTGCCAGCCGGCCCGCTGCCGCAACTCGACCATCACCCGCGCCCACGCCCCGTACTGGGTCGCCGAGGAGGACGACCTGACCGAGCGGTCCAAGGACCCTCGGTTGTCACCGCCGAGGCGAGAAGCGGTCTTCGTCCGACTTGCCGACGTCCAGCGCATCACCCGCGCACTCGAAGAGGAAGGCCGCGCCTGATGCCGGTATCCGCAGCATCCGCCGACAAACTGAGGGCGGCCATGGCCCGGCTGCTGGCCGGCGAGCCCGTGCACACCGACGGCGCCCTCACCAAGGAGAACCTCGCCCGCGAAGCCCAGGTCAGCCACGCGACCGTGCACCGTGCCGAAGACATCCTCGCCGAGTGGGACGCGAGGGTCGCCCGCCCCGTCCTTCGCACACCAGGCGAGGTCCAGCGCGACGAGACCATCGCCGAACTTCGCAAGAAGCTACGCGAGGCAAGGGAGCAGGCCGCACAGACTCAAGGCAAGCTCGACGCGCTCGCCACGGTGACGGCGAACCTCTACGCCGAGGACCTCACCCTGAAGAAGCGGCTCGGGCGCAAAGGCATCGCGGTGCTGTCCGCCCCGGAACGCGAGCAGCCCCACCCGCCACGTCCAGACGAGGCATGACTGCCGGCCCGGCAGCGAGATGGGGGCCGCTGCGAGGTCACTGGGTCGTGCTCGCAATGCCCAGGACGTCGTACAGGTGCTGGCCGTGGGCCCACCTCTTCAGTTCGGGGCGGCCCATGAGGATGAGATCGTGGTGCGCGGCGAAGTCGACCGCGGGCTGGGTGAAGCCGTTGAGGCCGATCATGATCGGGACGTCGGCTCCGTGGTGGAGGCGGGCCGTGCCGTTGAACTTCTGCACGTGCCCCGAGCCGACCGGATTCTTGTACTGCTTGCACTGCAAGATCAACAACCGGTCGTCGGAGTCGCGGGCGGTGACATCCACACCGAGGTCGCCGGCCCCTCCCACACGCCGTGTGCTGCGGAACCCGTCGCGGGCCAGGAGATCGGCGCACGCCTGCTCGAAGCCCGTCGCGCTCATCGCGGCGAGCTGCTTCATCTTGAAGGTCAGGACATCCGGACCGGGCGCTTCGCCCGGCCCAGCGGTGGAGGAGTAGTCCTCCTCGTCACCAACGTAGGCGTAGGTGCCTGCGCCGAACAGGAACGACAGCAGCCTCACCACGAGGATGAACGCGACCAGTGCCCCGACGGCAATGAGGGAGGTCCACCAGGGGTGATCGGCGATCAGCCCCCACAGGTCCACGGTGATCCACCGGCTGACGTCGTCGGTGAGCCACTCCCACACCATCTTGCCGATGGCCAGCGCAAGGACGGCATACAACAGGAACTTCAGCAGCGGGTCGAGTGACCCGTCTTCGTCGAACACCACACCTCCGAGACGTTGATGACGGGGGACGGCGGTTCAGGCGGCACGCCTGAACCGGGCACGGCGGGTGCGGGCGGACAGAGCCAGCAGCTCATGCAGTGCGGTGCCCTTCTCCGCCCAGCTCCGGAGCCTGTCCCGGTCGACCCAGTGGACGCCGTGCCGGTCGCCCCAGGCCATGGCGTCCCGGGTGAAGGTGCCGTTGGTGACGACGACGGCGTGATCGGCCCGGTGGGCCGGGCCGGCCGTCCCCTTCACCGCGTACATCACCGAAGACCCCACCTTTCCGCCGACGCGGGTGTGCTTGGCCTGGACGACAATCCGTCCACGGTGGGTGTGGTCACTGATGACGTCGGCGGCCTGATCACCGCTGCCGCCCACGCGGCGTGCCGGCCAGCCGTCGCGGATCAGGAGGTCTCGCAAGGCGTGCTCGAACTGCCGGTCGTCCATGGCGTCGAACTCGGCCAGGGTGATCCGCAGTGTGGCCAGCCGCTCGGCGTCAGACCGGCGGCGCTGCATGGTGCGTGCGATCTGCCAGGCCCCGATGGCCCCCGCCAGCAGGACGAGGGCCAGCAGGAACGGCCACGCGTCCTTGAGCGCTCGGACGGCTGCGGCGGCCATCTGGAACGCCAGGAACAGAACGGCCAGTGCCACGACAGCCGCCGACAGGACCTCGGGCAAGCCGCGTGGACGTCGAACCCGTAGCCGCTTGCGTCCCATCAACGTGCGGCCGGAGTGGAGATGGCCGGCTGCGGTTGCGCGGGCTGAGGCGTGGAGCCCGCTTCACCGAACCCGAACACCTGCCCCCATAACCAGACGCCGGCCAGCAGCCCGGCAATCATCCAGCCGCTCATCCGCTTCCCCCTGCCCGGCTTCGGGTTGCGGCGGATGTGCCCGCGTACGTAGTGGAACCCGTCCGGCACCTTCGCCATGGTGTCCATCCCCTCCCGTCGGTAGGCCGCGGTTGCAGCCCGTCCTCACATTGATTAGCAGCGGACACCGACAGAAACTGATGGATCATCACGGGATCGAGGCGGGTCAGGCCGCCATCAAGCCAAGCCACGTCGCACCGTCCTGCGGTCCCACTGGCGGGAAGCGCGGGCTGCTGACCTCGGCAGACGGACCTTGCCGGTCCCAGTGCGGCCACCGCTGGACCGCCCAATCCAGCGCTGCGAGGTTCACTGACCGGGTACCGCTCACCTGCGAAACACGGTCGTGCTCAACTCAGGCGGTACCACGACGGTGAATGGCGAAAAGAAGCGGGAGCGCAGTCATCGCCGTTGTGCGCCGGTGCCGCCCCTCAGCGCTGCGGCTTCACTGCCCTCTGAACTGCGCCGTTGCGTGTGAACGGCGCCTACCCGGACATGAGACTCAGAGCTACCGGGAGGACAAGGGCGGCGCGGTCAGCCACATCTCCACCTCGGCGGCCGGCACCGGGACCGGACCGTACGGCGCGAGGGCCGCGGCGATGGCTTCGGCGAGCTCGTCGAAGCTCGCTGCCGTATGCCGGGGCGGGGTGATCCAGATCCGCGGCTCCGCATCGGCGCCGTCCTGGTTGAGGATGAGCTGCGCGTACAGGTGCTGGTGTCCGCCAGGGCCCTGCTCGTACCCCCAGGTGCTGTACTTCTCCCAGCCCGGCAGCCAGAACGGGTGCGGTCCGCCTCGCGTCAGGTCCGGCGTTGCCGGTCGCGGCGTCGCGGCCCGGGTGTAGGAGGGCCCGTAGACGATCTCCCAGCTTCCGTCGGTGTGCTCGAGGACGTCCATCCTCGCGTGCTCCTTGAGCCCGCGTAGCTGCTGGCGGAACGCATCCGGATCGAGCACGGCCTGGGCTGCGAGGGCGGAGATGTCGGAGTCCTGAAGGTGCAGGCCCATGACCTCGGGGACGTCTTCCGGACGGTACGGGTCGCCGGGCGCGTGGGTGCGTTCGGCCAGAACGACCAGAACCCGGCGGGCGGTCTCATCGGCGATGCCGAGACTGTGCACGTAGGCGGTGGCATGCCTGCTCATGCGGGCGGTCCTCCCCTGATCGGGACGCGGCGGAGCCACTCTCATCACGCTAACCGGCGTCAGAGCCGCCTTCGTGGCGTTATGGATCAGCTGGCCGAAAAGGCACCAACTGGCCCTTCACCATGCTGGTTTACGCCCCACGGCAGGGTGACGCCGGCAGGACGGAGGCCGCCGCAGCACAATCCAACAGGCCGGGTGCTCAACCGGTATGCGCCGGTGGAGGCTGCCGTGTTGTTTGCGCCGCTACCGGCGAATCCGGCCGGGGACTGAGAACCTGATGGAGCGTACTGGTTCCTGTACGGCCCAGGCGCGAGAGTCAGCGGCCGACCCACCGGGGTGGCTTGTTCCGGTCTCGCACGTCGGCGCTGGGACGCCCACCGGCTTTGCTCGGTGGATCGCCGTCTCAGAGGTCTTGCAGAGCGGGTAGAAACGCTTCTGCACACACGCGGCGCAGCCCGTGAAGCGTCTGTCTGCGTACGCGTTCGCGAATTTCCTTTAAGCCAACCTCATTACTCAAAGTGGTTGTTCGTGTTCATTGTGTGCCCGGCCCGGCTAGGCTCGTCGGAGCGGACACGCCAGCCCGTTGCCGGTAGCAGGGGGTGCTTCCGCCTTCCCCTTTTTCTCACGAGTCGAGGGCGGGATCGCTGTGACAACACGCGTGGACGACATCCGGAAGCTTCTCGAGCGGGCGGCGGGCGGGACGGTTGAGATCCCGGCGTCCGTGTTCGCCGACCCGGAAGCCGCAGCGCTCGTCTTTCCGGGCGGCACCGTGCGGATCGACGGCGCGGTGCGCGGTGCGCGGGCCCTGTCGGTGGGCGGGCAGGCCACGATCACCGCGTCCTCGGCCCCGGTGGACGTCGCGTTCACCGCCGACGGTGAGTGGGTGACGGGAACGGTGGCCGTGGTCGATCTCGGCGAGGGCCACACTCTGGTCCTCGTCGACGGCGCTCCGGACGGTACGGATCTGTCTGCCGGGGCCTGGGCGCTGGCAGACGGCCGGGTGCTGCGGTTGACCCGGCGCACGCCGACGCCTCCGGCAGACCCCGAGCGTCTCGACGGCCTGGGCCGGCCTCTGCCCGCCGTGCGGCACCGCGGCGCCGCCAGCGATCACACCCCCCGCGCGCTGGTGACCGAGCATGGAATCCTCATTCCCCGCCCGGGGCCGCGGCGCCGAAAGGGGATGCAGGTCTTGGAGGCGCCGTCGGTGCGCGGCTGGTCGCCGATCGGCACCCCAGGAGGTGACAACGGGCTGAGCGTCGACTACTACAACCCACCGCTGCGGATCGCCGGAGCGCTGACCGCGCTGACTTACCCCGAGGGCTACGACGCGGTGGTCGGCGGAGTGCTGCTGGTGGACACCGGCGCGTTCAACGGCTCCGCAATGGGCGCCTACGTCGTCCCGAGCAGCGGTACGGATCCGTCGCTGTTCGCCTACGGTTCCCTCGGCAGCCAGGTCGGCTTCGGCCCGCCGCTGTTCCAGGTGCGCGGCATCTCGGCCGGGTTCGGCTGGAACAGCCGGGTGCGGGTGCCGGCGGCCGACGCGCTGGACGACTTCCCGTTCCTCGTCGCGCTCGACAACCCCGGGGCGATCGGCGCCGACGACGAGGAGGTCAATCCGGTCGAGGTACTCGGGGCGCTGATCGGCGGCTCAAATCCGTGGGTGCGGCCGCAGGAGGGTGACCTGTGGTTCGCGGCGGGCCTGGCCTTCGACTGCTTCGAGACGTTCAGCGGCCGCGCCCTGGCGCTGGTGCAGACCGGCTCCGACCTGACGATCAGCCTGCTCGGTGCGGCCGGGATGCAGCTGCCCACCAAGAGCGACAAGAAGATCGCCCGGGTGGAGATCGGCATCGAGGCGACGTTGCGTCCGACGGCCGGGGAGCTGAGCATCGGCGCGGCGTTCACCGAGAAGACGTTCCTCATCGACCCGAACTGCAAGCTGCGCGGCGGCGTCGGCATGAAGTTCTGGTTCGGCAACCACGACAACGCCGGTGACTTCGCATTCATGCTCGGCGCGATCCCCGCGGGCCGTGAATTGCCTGCCCGCTACCCCCGTCAGCAGCCTGCCGGCCTGACCTGGGGCGTCGGGTCGACCGTCAGCATCACTGGCAACGCCTACGCGGCGTTCACCCCCAAGTCGCTGATGGCGGGTGGCTCCCTGGACGTCGTCTTCCAGTCGGGCATGCTGCGCGCCTGGCTCACTGCCCGGGTGGACGCCCTGCTGGAGTGGAACCCCTTCTACTTCGACGTCGGCATGGGCATCCGGGTCGGGGTCTCGGCGACCATCAAGGTCTGGTTCGTCAAGATCAGGATCTCGGTCGAGGTCGGCGTCAGCGTCCGGATCTGGGGCCCCGCGGTCGGCGGCGAGGCCACCGTCCACCTGTGGTTCATCTCCTTCACCATCGGCTTCGGCGCCAGCCGCCGCAACCACACCCCGGCGCTGGACTGGGGCGGGTTCCAGGGCATGCTCCCGCCGCCGGAGAACATGGTCCGCACCACGGCGATCGCCGGCTACACCGGCGAGGGCACCCCGGCCACCCGCGGCGATGTCAAGCCGTGGCTGGTCAGCAACGGCGGCTTCACCTTCACCGCCGACACCCAGGCCCCGGTCAGCAAGGTCTACCTGAATCAGGGCGCTGACACTGTCGAGGCCGCCTCCGGCACGACGGTGGACATCCTGCCCATGCACGTGCGGGGCAAGGGCAGCGAGCTGCGCATCTGGCTCACCTACAACGGCCAGGCCGCCACGTTGGCGCGCTGGGGCCGCTCCGTCCAGCGTGGCAACGTGCCCAACGGCCTGTGGGGCCAGAAGCCTGACGCGCCGAACGACGGGATCATCCCCAACCAGATCCTCGGGATCCGCCTGACCTCACCGCCGGTCGACCACGGCACCTCCACCGGCTTCCTCGACGAGAAGGCCATCTCCTTCGACCCGATCAACCCCGACGGCAACCAGCCGCTCTCCGCAGAGCCCGCCACGGGCCCGGTCCCGACCCGCCCCGGTGGCGTCATCGCCGCTATCCAGGACGGCATCGACACCCTCGCCACCCGCGACAACCGGGCCGCCCTGGCCAAGGCGCTCACCGGCCTCGGTGCGAACCTCGGCACTCCCGACACCAACCTGAGCGCGTACGCCCGGGCTGCGGGCACCGCCTTCACCGCCGAACCGATGCTGATCGCGGCCGGCTGACCCCGCGCGCCACCGCAGGCCGCCCGGGCCGTGCCCCGGGCCGGTCCGCGAGGCCGTGCGCCCCGCGTCCGCGCCCCGCCCTCACCCGCCCGCCGCGTCCTGTCGAAAGGCACGCTCCGTGACCACCACGTCCGAACCCGCCCACCAGCCGCGCACCAGCACGCCGGAAGCCCAGCACCGCACGCGGTTCTTCGACCATCGCATCCCCTCTCTCTATGCGGGCCGGTACCGGATCGACAACCGTCAGGTCCTCAGGGACGTCGGCGGCAGCGACCGGACCATCGATGCCAGCCCGCAGCCCTTCGACGTCGTCCAGCCGCGCTTCAGCTTCGACCCGACCGGCATCAACGCGCAGTTCCCCGTGCCGGACGCGGTGGGCACCTACAGCCAGACTCTCGCCCACATCAACCTCGACGCCCCCGGCCTGCCGTGGGCCCGCCTGCTCGGTGACGGCCAGCCGGGCGCCGTGCCGTGGATGGCCCTCCTGCTGTTCCGGGAGGACGAACTGCCCGAGGACGAGGAGGCGGTCGGCCTCGTCATCGCCAAAAGCGTGCGCGAGCTCCTCGACGGCTCGCATGGTCCCGGTGCGGTGCCGGTCATCGACCCGGAGAGCATGCGCCCCGAGGAGTACGACGAGCAGTGCGCCTCCGTCCTCGTTCCGGCCGCGTTGTTCGACGCGGTGAAACCGCTGCCGGGGGAGATGGGTTACCTCGCGCACCTGCGCGAGGGCGGGCGCCCCGACGCCGACCACACCCGCGCCGGCACGGACCCCGAGCCGGACGAGGGCGAACTCAACGCCGTCCTCGTCGCCAACCGCTTTCCCGCAGCCACCGGCGGGCGTCACGTCGTTCACCTCGTTTCCCTGGAAGGCCACGACCGGCACCTGACCGGACCGGCGCCCACCGACGGCGTACGTCTGGTCTCCCTCGCCTCCTGGTCCTTCACCACGGAACCCGACTCCGGCGTCGGCTTCGGCGACCTCGCACAGCACCTGGCCGCCACCGACGACGGCACCGGCGACGAGCCCATCCCGCGTCCCGCGGACGAGCTGCGCCTACGGGTTCCGACCACGGCACCGGCCAACCCCGCCGGAGCGCAGAAGGAAGCCGTGGACCGGATGGCGTCCGGGGCCGTGGCCCTGCCGCAGCGCCTGGAGACCGGCGAGCGCACACTCGCCTTCTACCGCGGCCCGCTCACCGCACAGCCCGCCCAGGACCTGCCCGACCCGGCCGCCGGCCCCGAAGGCCGCCTGGACTCACCCGGCGAGGCGCTGATCTACCTGCAGCGCTACGGCGTGTTCGACACCGCCTACGCCGCAGCGTTCAACACCGGCCGCACCCTCGCCCTCGCCGACGCCGAATTCCGCAACGCCCTCATGGAGTTCCGCTCCGCGGCACGCTCCGCGGCTCGGCGTCTGGCCTCCCACCCGCAGCTCGCCCACGCCGCCGCGAGCACACTGAGCGGCCGGCACCTGACCGCGCCGCTCGCGTTCGAGGCATTCGACCGTCTCCTCACTGACGGCGACACCCGCTCCGGCGGCGCCCGCCTCAACCAGGCCCTCGACCAGGCCGGCCCCCAGCTGCGCGCCGGCCGCCGCCGCACGGCGGCCCGCACCCGCCGCATCGTCGGCGACGCGCGTGCCGTCCTCGCCCAGCCTGACCTCGCCGGCCTGCTCACCCAGGCCGCCCCGGACGACTTCAAGAAGGTCACCGACTGGCTGGAGGCGCTGCGCCGCCTGGAACTGCTGAGCCTCTCCCACCTGGTCCCCGACCCCCGCGCGCTGCCGGCCGAGAGCATCCGCTTCGCCTACGTGGATCCCGCGTGGGTGCGGGCCGCGGTGGACGGGGCGCTGAGCGTTGGAGTCGGCCACGCCCTGGACGCCGACCTCAACGCTCTGGCGACCGGCGGCGGTCCGGTGCCGAAGTGTGCTGTGCTCGTCAACTCCAGCCTGGTGGAGAACTGGCCCAAAACGATCGTTACCGCCTACAAGGGCACCGGAGTCGTCGAACCCCTGCGCGAGGCCGTCTTCGGCACTCAGATCCGCCTGGCGCTCTTCCCCGAGGTCATCGACCGCTTCGAGCTTGCCGAGCCCCCTCGGGGTCTGTGCTTCGGCATCGGTGACCGCGGCACCATCGAGCTCCGCGAGATCACCGGAGACCGCATCGGGCACCCCATGGGCGAGTTCCCTCCACCACCGCCTGCCGACGACAGCCGCTTCCGGCGCTTCCTGCGCCCGGGCGGGAAGGATGTCCTCAATGTCGACGGTACCGGTGACGCCCTGGTGCCCGCTCTGTCCAGCGCGCACGGGCTCACCGGTGGGCAGCGGATCTCCTCCGCGCAGTTCGCCCTGCAGATGATCAACGCGCCGCAGGCCCAGACCTTCTCCCGGCCCTGACTCCACGTCCCCGCGCTGCATTGCCAATGCGCTGACCGAAAGGACCTCGGGCCATGTCCGTGGACACCACCCTCATCGTGCCGGTCGAAGTGGCGGCCCTCGCCGTGAACAGGGCCACCCGCGACACCGGCACCCACGTGTTCCACCGCTGGATCACCAACTTCAAAGACGTCGGCCAGGGCGTCCCGGCCGAGCCCGCCCCGTTCTCCAGCCCCGAGGAATGGACCGGCCGCGAGGACCGCCTCGGTGTCTACCTGCAGTGGGAGCTTCCCGCCGCTCTCACCCGCGGCCGCCACGACGAGGAGGAAGGCGTCGGCGACTTCCCGCTGGTGCCCAACCGGTGGCTCGTCGTACGCCACGCCGACAGCACCCGGGGGCTCAAGGCGTGGGTCGTCGAGAGCGACTACCTCGACCCGATGGACGGCACCGTCTCCTTCCAGGACCCCGACAGCGAAGAACCCTCTGCGACCCTGATCGGCAAGTGCCACGAACTCACCGGCCCCTGGCACGAGCCCACCGACCGGCGCGAGCCGTTCCTCACCGCGATCGGCCCCGGCCTGCCGACCTTCTCAGTTTTCCAGCCCTACAACACCAACGTCTTCTCCCTCCACGACACCCTCCTGGACACCCCCGAGGGGGAACTGCCCTCGCGGGAGCGGCTGAGCTACTTCGTCGCCGGCTGGTACGCCCAGCCGGACCGCGACATCCTCGCCGGTACCGACGACCTGGCCGCGCTGCTGGAGCGCCTGCAGTGGCGGTCGCCGGTCGGTTCCGGCAGCGGCATCCGCTCCTCCGTCTACTCCGGCACGGTCCTGGGCGTGGACTGGGACCTGACCGGCCCCGTCCCCGACTCGCCCTGCCCGCAGCCGGCCGACGTCACCGTGATCGTGTCCAACAGCATCGCCGAAGCCGTCGGCGAACTCGGCGTCCGGGCCGACGGCCAAGGAGCGCTGTCTGCGGATGAGGCCGACCTTTTCCGGGCCTTCCTCCTGGGAGGCATCGATGCCCTGGAGGAGAGTGACCGGCCCGAGGCCGACATTCTCATCGACCGCCGCGCCCACGACAGCGCCTTCGGTCCGGTCGCCGGCGGGTACCGCTGGTTCATCGGTGAACGTGGCGAGGAGACCGGCCGCACCATCTCCCGCGCGGCCCGGGCGGCGGAGGCCGATACCGTCGCCGACCTCAACCGCCGCCAAGCCGCGCATGACGCCACCGAAGCCGAACTCGACGCCGCCCGCGAACGCCTCTACCACCTGTGGTGGCTCAGCCGCCTGGAACGCCGGTCGGACGAGTTCAATGCCCGTATCGACGCCGAACTCGATGCCGGCAACGCGGACGGCGCGGCCGGCCGTGTCGTCGCCCTCGCCCGCGACCTGGCCGCACAGCGTGCCGAGTTGCCCTGGGGCAAGAGCGAGAAGGACCTGTCCGCGCGTATCGACGCCGTGTACCCGGCCTACGGCGCCCGGGCCGCCCGCCGCCTGATCCGCGTCCCGGCCGAGGACTTCGAGTACAGCGCCGACCCGGTGCTCACCCTGGAGGGCGCCAACCTCCACGCCCCTCTCAGCCGCGACACCGCGCTGCCGTGCCGCACCCCCGAACGCCTGGTCACCGGCGCTTCCGGCATCACCACCGCCGACGTCGCGGCGACCGCGGCTCAGATCAACCTCACCGGCCAGCAGCCGGCCTGCTTCCCCGCGCTGCTCAGCGAGTTCCTCATCCTCGACCGCGCCCTGCGCAGCGGCGCGATCCGGGACGTCACCGGGATGCTGCCCGAGTACGGCACAAGACCGTGGGCGATGCCCTGGCAGCCGCTGTTCCTGCTGTGGAAGGCCGAGTACTTCCCCCTGCCGTTCCGTGACGGTGACACGGCGCACTGGGACTTCATCGACGGTTCCCGCTACCAGTGGAAAGGCACCGGAGAGCCCGGCACGCCGCTCGTCGTCTCCGGCCGCCAGATGCTCGCCCCCACCGCCGGTCACATCATCGACGGCACCCTGCAGACCTACGCCCGCGTCCGCGACCAGCTGCCCGCCGACGCCGTGCTGCGTGTCCGTTCCCAGGCCCGGAATGCGAACTACCTCTCCCAAACCCTCGACGGGTTCGGCGCCGCGATCGCCCAACGCCAACCCCTGGCCGGCCTCCAGCCATCCGGCGACTTCGCCGACCTGATCGGCAACGGCGACTACCCCCCGCCCGACCCCGGGCCGCTGAAGGCCAACGACTGGGACCCCGACCCCGTCTCCACCTTCCAGGACCTGCGCGCCGGCCAGCTCGCCTTCCTCGACGTCGCGGTCGTCGACCGCTTCGGGCGCTCCGTCAACCTCATCGCGGCCGACCCCACCAGCTTCCACCCCGAGATGCCGGACACCATGCGCCCGGCCCACCCTGTCAGCGACGACACCCCCGAGCGGCTGGTCGAGCTGGGACCGCGCCTGCTCCAGCCGGCCCGCCTGCGCTTCGACTTCCTCGCCGCCACCACCGACGAGGACACCGACCTGACGCCGGGTACCAATCCCGTCTGCGCCTGGCTGCTGCACAACCGCCTCGACCAGTCCCTCGTCGTCTATGCACCCGACGGCGCCACGCTCGGCGAACTGCGCGTCATCCTGAACGCCGCCGGTCAGCGGAAGGTCGAGTGGACGCCCCTGCCCGGCTCCGACATGACCCGCTTCGAGGAACTGGAGGCATTCAGCCGGCACACCTACCGGCTGCTGAACGCGGTCAAGACCCGCGGCGAGCAGACCTTCGACGCCTTCCGCGCCACCCTCGACCGCACCCTGGAGACCATCGACCCGGACGGCCCGGCCGACCCCGGCCTCGGCTTCCTCCTCGGCCGACCCCTCGCGCTGGTCCGCACCCGCCTCACCATGAACCTCCGCGGCCCCCTGCGCACCGACGTCAGCTGGCACAACCTCTTCGAACCCACCCTCTCCCAGTTGCCCGGCTACCCGTGGTCGATCCGTCTCGGCGAGGCGCAGCAGAGCGACGACGGCCTGGTCGGCTATGTCCTCGACAACGACTACGAGCACTTCGAGACGGTCATCGACCCGGCCCCCGGTGCCGGAGAGTATCTGCGACCCATCGGCGACAAGCCCAGGCTCGAGCTGGACTTCGGTGAGAACAGCACCGCGGTCACCACCGTGCTGCTCGACCCACGAGCGGCCGTGCACGCCACCACCGACATCCTGGCCACCAAGAAGGTGTTCGTCCCGCAGGAGTTCACCGACCAAGCGATCACCCGCATGAGCGTGAACTTCCGCACCGGACCCCTCCTGGCCGCCACCACCGCCCTGCGCGGCCCCCAGGGCGAGAGCGAGGAGACCGTCCTCATGCCGGCCCCAGCCGGCGTCCTCGGCACCTGGACCTGGTCGGAGAACCGTGGCGGTGAATGGGAGAAGCTGCCGATCCTCACCCAGGACCAGTACGACCTGCCCCTGGCCGAACCCGAGATCCGCTCCGGGTTCCTCACCCTCGACGACGCCGCCGCCCATACCCGCGCCGACCACTGAGACGACAACCCCGATGCCACCGCGCCGTCCCTTCCCGGGGCAGCGCGCCCGCGAATCTGAAGGAGCGCTCTATGACCGTCGTGATCCAGACCCAGGATGCTGACACCACCGCGGCCAACGACCCGTTGCTGTCGTACACCCTCTCCACCACCCCGAGTCCGCTGAAGGCGTCGCCCGAGAATCCGCAGGCTCCCGAGGAGATCGGGGAGATCGTGATCTCGGTCGCCCGGCAGAGCGGCACCCCGGCCGACGTCGAGTGGATCAGGGTAAAGGTCCCGGCCGGGACGATGGCACCCGACCTCGCCACCGACCTGACCAAGATCAGCCCCCGGATTAGCCTCACCGGCTGGACCGTACGCCTGGACGCTACGGCCAAGGAGTTCGTCTGCACGCCCACCGGCAGCCACGCACCCATCGGCCCGGACACCGGATTCACCATCCAGCTGTCCGACATCCCCATCAGCCGCAAGGTCGGCACCGCCCCGATCACCGTCACCGAACGCTCCCGCACCGGAGGCGCCGCCTTCCAAAACCGGCCCAGCGTCTTCAACCTCGGCAAATTCCCCGCCGACTTCTACCTGCGCAACTTCCTGTGCCAACCCTCGATCATCCCCAACGGCGGCGACGTCCTCCTCACCTGGGAACGCTCCGCCAACGCCACCTACGAACTTCTCTACGGCGACGTCAACCGCGACGTCACCAACCGCACCAGACTCCCCCTCGAAGGCATCAAATCCGACACCACCTTCTACCTCCGCGCCACCACCGGCGACCCCACCAACCCCGTCATCCGCATCCTCTCCGCCCAGGTCAGTGTCATCAAGCCCGACCTCGACATCGGCAACCTCACCGTCCACGGAGACACCGTCCTCAACGGAACACTCACCTCCAATGGGCCCGTTGATAGCCCGACGGCGATCGGCGACTTCAACGCTGGAATTTCGTCGAGGTACCACACGGCCGAGTGCTACGGAATGCTTTTTGTGGCTGGGTTCAATAACACCAGGGTCGGGTCGGGAATTCAATTCTTTCCGACACTCAAGGCGAATGGGGTGGAGGTGAAGACCACCGTCGACCCCATGGATCAGGGGAGCGTATCACTCCTGCTCCGGAAAGGTGAAAGGGCGGAAATTTTCGCCAGCTGGAGGGGGAGCACCGGAGCCCCTGAGGGGCTTTCAGGAAGTATCTATTGGATTCCCCTTGGCATCGGATGAGAACTCGCTAGCAGTCCGGCGGGACTCTGCCGCGGCGACAACTGGCAGAACCTGCCGATCCTCAGCCAGGAACAAACCGGCCTGCCGCTTGCCGCAACCCGAGATCCGCTCCGGCTTCCTGCCTCTCGACAACGCCATGTCACCGCTGACGCCCATGATCACATCGGCCCGTATCGCCCGCTGCTTGCTCTCGTCCTTGGGCTGGGTAAGGACCCAGATCGTCGCCATCGTCCCCTCCTGGTGATCGACTTGCCCAGGCCCATGGCCACGGCCACATCCGGCCCCGCGGCTGGGCCGGGGCTGGCCTATCGGCGCGGATGCATGCAGGTCCTTCGAGGCCGCGGCCAAAGGGGGATCAGTCATACAGGCACCGCAACGGAGCGACTTGCGCACAATCGACCGAGTGGCTGAAAGTCGATCAGGAGCGGGCGAAGTCAGCTGCCGAGGGGTGTGTGGGCTCAGGCGGGGGTGATGTTCTCTGCCTGGGGGCCCTTCTGGCCCTGGGTGACGTCGAAGTTCACCTTCTGGCCTTCCTGGAGCTCACGGAAACCGGTGTCGGCGTACAAGCGAACGTGCACCACCTCGTACGGATGAAAGTGCACCATTCCTGATGCGGTGACGGGGTACCGACCGTGAGTCTGCTGCTGTCGTT
>NZ_JODT01000003.1 GCF_000720835.1 Streptomyces achromogenes subsp. achromogenes
GGACCCCGTCTACGGCTACCAGGTCACCAACGTCGAAGCCTCCATGTCCTCCCCCTCCTCGCTGCTGCACTGGACCCGCCGGATGATCGAGATCCGCAAACAGAACCCCGCCTTCGGACTGGGGTCGTTCACGGAGCTGGCCTCCTCCAACCCGGCGGTGCTCGCCTTCCTGCGGGAGTACGAGGACGACCTGGTGCTGTGCGTGCACAACTTCTCCCGCTTCGCCCAGCCCACCGAACTCGACCTGCGGGCCTACGACGGACGGCACCCCGTCGAGCTGATCGGTGGGGTGCGGTTCCCCGCCATCGGCGAACTGCCCTACCTGCTCACCCTGCAGGGCCACGGTTTCTACTGGTTCCGGCTCACCCGAGTCGCATCCCGCATCGGCCGCCGCCGCTGACCGTCCGGCGCCGAGGAAAGGACGCGTCACCATGCCGAACACCCTCACCCCCCGGCCGCGCACCGCGACCGGGCTCGACGGGCCGCTGGACTCGCTCGGCGGGCTGCTGCGCGAATGGCTGCCGAGGCAACGGTGGTTCGCGGGCAAGGACCGGCCCGTCACCGAGCTGTCGGTGCTGTCCGTGACCGAGCTGTTCCCGGGCTGTCTGCACCTGCTGGTGCACGCCTCGCACGTGCCGGTGCCCACCCCCGGCGGCACGCCCCCGCCCGGGGACTGCTACCAGCTGCTGCTGAGCCTGCGCCGGCACCTCGCGCCGCGCCTGGAGCGGGCGTTCATCGGGCGGGCCGTGGACGGACCGCTGGCCGGCCTCGCGGTGTACGACGCGCTGCACGACCCGCGCTCGGCCCATCTGCTGCTGGAGCGGCTGCGGCACCCCGGTGCGGCGGGTCCGCTGCGGTTCGAGGCGGACCCGGCCGCGCGGGTGCCCGGGGGGCTGCCGCCGCGGCTGCTGGACGCCGAGCAGTCCAACTCCTCGATCGTGTACGGCGACGCGTACATCCTGAAGCTGTTCCGCCGGATCCAGCCGGGCGTCAACCCGGACCTGGAGGTGCCGGCGGCGCTGGCCGCCCTCGGCTGCTCCCGGGTGCCGGCGCCGGTGGCCTGGTTCACCACGGACGGCCCGCGCCCGGCCACCCTCGGGGTGCTCCAGCCGTTCCTGCCGGACGCCACCGACGGCTGGTCGCTGGCGCTGGGCGCGCTCGCGGCGGGCGACGACTTCACCGCCGAGGCCCGCGCGCTGGGCCGGGCCATGGCCGAGGTGCACCTGGCGCTGGCCGAGGCCTTCCCGCCGGCCGGGCCGGGCGAGAACGGCCGCACCGCCGAGGCGATGTGCGCGCGGCTGGACGCCGCCGCGCACGCCGTGCCCGGGCTGCTGCCCTTCGCGCCCGGCCTGCGGGCCGCGTTCGCGGCGCTGGCCACCTGCGACACCGGGCCGCCCGCCCAGCGGGTCCACGGCGACCTGCACCTGGGGCAGGTGCTGCGGGCCGGCCGCGACTGGTTCGTCATCGACTTCGAGGGCGAGCCGTCCCGTCCGCTCGCCGAGCGGCGCGCCCCGCAGTCCCCGGTGCGGGACGTCGCGGGGATGCTGCGCTCCTTCGACTACGCGGCCCGGCAGCGCCGCCCCTGGCGACCCGAGTGGGCGCGCCGCTGCCGGGAGGCGTTCTGCGCGGGCTACGCGGTCCGCGCGGGCTGGGATCCACGCAAGAAGCACGCGCTGCTGCGCGCGCACGAGACGGACAGGGCGGTGTACGAGGTGCTGTACGAGGCGAGACACCGGCCGGACTGGCTGCCGGTACCGATGGCGGCGATCAAGCGGCTCGCCGTGTGGGGAGGCTGACGCATGGCACTGCGCGACACCACGCGCCCCGAGGCCGCGGGGCCCGTGCCGCCCGTGGCCGCCCCGCTGGACCCGGCCGACCGCGGCCGGCTGCTGGCCGGGACGCACCACGATCCGCACGCCCTGCTGGGCGCCCACCCGGTGCCGGGCGGCACGCTGGTGCGGGCGCTGCGCCCGAACGCCCGCGCGGTGAGCGTCCTCGTCGACGGAGGCCGCACCGAGCTGTGCTCGGAGGGCGACGGGCTGTTCGCCGGCGTGCTGCCCGGCCCGGGCATCCCGTCGTACACCCTGCTGGTGGCGTACGACGAGGGGGAGCAGGAGGTGCACGACCCGTACCGCTTCCTGCCCGCCCTGGGCGAGCTGGACCTGCATCTGATCGGCGAGGGCCGGCACGAGCAGCTGTGGCGGGCGCTCGGCGCGGAGCCGATGGTCCACCAGGGCGTGGCCGGCACCCGGTTCACGGTGTGGGCGCCGAACGCCCAGGGGGTGCGGGTGGCCGGGGACTTCACGTACTGGGACGGCACGCAGTACCCGATGCGCTCGCTCGGCGCGTCCGGGGTGTGGGAGCTGTTCCTGCCGGGGGTCGGCGAGGGCACCCGGTACAAGTTCGAGATCACCTCCCGGTACGGCCACCGGTTCCTGAAGGCGGACCCGATGGCGCGGGGCACGGAGGTCCCGCCGGACACCGCGTCGGTGGTGACGGCCTCGCACTACGCCTGGGGCGACGGGGAGTGGATGGCGCACCGCGGTGACCTCCCGGTGCACGAGGCGCCGTTCTCGGTGTACGAGGTGCACCTGCCGTCCTGGCGGCCCGGTGCCGGCTACCGGCAGCTCGCGGAGGAACTCCCCGCGTACGCACGGGAGATGGGCTTCACCCACATCGAGCTGATGCCGGTGGCCGGGCATCCGTTCAGCGGCTCGTGGGGGTACCAGGTCACCTCCTATTACGCGCCGACGCCCCGGCTGGGTTCCCCGGACGACTTCCGGTACTTCGTGGACGCCTGTCACCGGGCCGGGCTCGGTGTGATCATGGACTGGGTGCCGGCGCACTTCCCGAAGGACGACTGGGCGCTGGCCCGGTTCGACGGGGACCCGCTGTACGAGCCCGGGAACGCCTCCCGGGCCGAGCACCCGGACTGGGGGACGTACGAGTTCGACTACGGCCGTACCGAGGTGCGCAACTTCCTGGTCGCCAACGCCGTGTACTGGTGCGAGGAGTTCCACATCGACGGGCTGCGGGTGGACGCCGTCGCCTCCATGCTCTACCTGGACTACTCGCGGGACTCCGGGCAGTGGGAGCCGAACGTCTTCGGCGGCCGGGAGGACCTGGACGCGGTGGCCTTCCTCCAGGAGATGAACGCCACCGTCTACCGGCGCTGCCCGGGCGTGGTGACCATCGCCGAGGAGTCCACCGCCTGGGACGGGGTGACCCGGCCGACCGACGGTGGCGGGCTGGGCTTCGGGCTGAAGTGGAACATGGGCTGGATGCACGACTCGCTGGAGTACATCCAGAAGGAGCCGGTGCACCGCGCCTACCACCACCACGAGATGACGTTCTCGATGGTGTACGCCTACAGCGAGAACTACGTGCTGCCGATCTCCCACGACGAGGTGGTGCACGGCAAGCGGGCGCTGGTGTCGAAGATGCCCGGCGACTGGTGGCAGCGGCGCGCCAACCACCGCGCCTATCTGGCGTTCATGTGGGCCCACCCCGGCAAACAGCTGTTGTTCATGGGGCAGGAGTTCGCCCAGGGAGCGGAGTGGTCGGAGGCGCACGGACCGGAGTGGTGGCTGCTCGGCGACGACTATCACTCGGCGGGCGATCACCGGGGCGTGCAGTCGCTGGTCCGGGACCTGAACGCGGTGTACCGGGCGACCCCGGCGCTGTGGCAGCGGGACACCGACCCGGGTGGCTTCCGGTGGGTGCTGTGCGACGCGGCGGACGACAACGTGCTGGCGTTCCTGCGGTTCGCCGGGGACGGCGGCCCGCTGCTGGCGGTGTCGAACTTCTCCCCGGTCGTCCGGCACGGCTACCGCCTGTGGGTGCCCGACGGCGGCGCGGTCTGGCGGGAGGAGCTGAACACCGACGAGGTGCGCTACGGCGGCAGCGGTGTCGGCGCCGGCGGGCCGGTCAAGGCCGAGGACGGGTTCCTCACCCTGACGCTGCCGCCGCTGGCCACGGTGTGGCTGGTGCCGGAGGGCTGAGCCGCCGCGCAGGTGTCGGTGGCCGTCCGAGGGGCATTCGGGGTCGTACAGAACCCGACTGCCCCTCGCGGCACGACATGGAAGGGCGGCATCACGTGCGCACCGTTGGAGTGGAGGAGGAACTCCTCCTGGTCGATCCGGACAGCGGCGACCCGAAGGCCCTCGCCGCGGCCGTCCTCGCCCGCGCCGCCCAGGACGATCCCGGACAGCAGGTCTTCGAAAAAGAGCTGTTCGGGCAGATGCTGGAGTTCGCCACGCATCCGCAGTCGGACATGGCGCAGCTCGGGGACGAGATCGTCCGCTGCCGCAAGGAGGCGGCCCGGCACGCCGGGGAGATCGGCTGCGGGGTCGCCGCGCTGGCCACCTCGCCGCTGCCGGTCAGTCCCTCGCTCAGTGTGAACGGGCGCTATCAGTGGCTGGCCGAGCGGTACGGGATACCCACCTGGGACCAGCTCGTCTGCGGCTGCCATGTGCATGTTTCCGTGGCGTCGGACGAGGAGGGCGTCGCCGTCCTGGACCGGCTCCGCCCGTGGCTTCCGGTGCTGCGGGCGATGAGCGCCAACTCCCCGTTCTGGCAGGGCCGCGAGACCGACTACGCCAGCTATCGCAGCCGGGTGTGGAACCGCTGGCCGTCCGCCGGGCCGACCGAGCCGTTCGGGACCCCCGAGCGCTACCACCGGCGGGTGACCGACATGGTGGACACGGGGGTCGTGCTGGACGAGGGCATGGTCTACTTCGACGCGCGGCTGTCCGCCCGCTACCCGACGGTGGAGGTCCGGGTGGCGGACGTGTGCCTGTGCGCGGAGACCGCCGTCCTGCTCGCGACGCTGGTCCGCGCCCTGGTGGACACGGCCGCGGCGGAGTGGCGGGCGGGCCGGCCGGCGCCCGACACCGGGGTCAGCCTGCTCCGGCTGGCCGACTGGCAGGCCGCCCGGTTCGGCCTGGAGGAGGACCTGCTCGACCCGGTCACCCTGCGGCCCCGGCCCGCCGCGCGGGTGCTGGAGTCCCTGCTGGAGCACACCGGGGACGCGCTCAAGGCCAACGGCGACGCCGACCGCGCCGCGCGGGGCATGGAGGAACTGCTGCGCCGCGGCAACGGCGCACGGGAACAGCGCGAGCTGCTGGAGCGCACGGGCAGCCTGCGGGACGTCGTCACCGAGTGCGTCCGGCGCACCCAGGGCTGAGCGTCCCGCCCGGCGGCGGTCACAGGATCAGGCTCAGCGCGTAGGCCAGGAAGAACGCCGCGATCAGGATCACCACGATCAGGATCACGGTCAGCGGCGCCTTCCCCCAGCCCTTCGTCGGATTGTGCGTCTCCCGGGGCCCGGCCTCGGGCATGCTGCTCTCGGCGGGCGGGGTCTCGCCGGGCGGGACCGAGCCGCCGGGTTCCAGCCCGGTGCTGCGCTCGGGCTCCGGATCGGGGTTCACATGACTCATGTCCCCCGAGTCCCCCCGACACGCCCACATCATCAGCCCGATCACGACTTCTCCGATCCGGTCACCGGACGCTGTCCCCTGAGCTACATTCGAGCACCGCCGACACCGAGCCGCTCGGCGGAGTGACCTCCGTACCCCGGGAGCAGCGCATGCGGAACGTCGCCCCCGCCCCGGCCGCCGCCCCGCCCCTCACCGGCGGCCTCGCCGACAGCGTCTTCGCCGCGGCGGAGCGCGATCCCGCGCTGCCGGTGCTGGCGCGCCGTGCGGAATCCGGCGGCGGCTGGCTCACGGTGACGGCGGCCGAGCTGCGGGACGAGGTGGTGGCCGTGGCCAGGGGGCTGGTCGCCGCCGGGATCACGCCCGGCCACCGGGTGGCCCTGATGGCCCGGACCCGGCACGAGTGGACGGTGCTCGCCCACGCGCTGTGGACCGTCGGTGCCGAACTGGTCCCTGTCCACCCGTCCTCCTCGCGCGACCAGGTCGAGTGGATCCTGCGGGAGACGGGCTGTGTCGCCGTGGTCGTGGAGGACGAGCAGGGCGTCATGACCGTCGGCACGGTGTGCGCCCGGCTGCCCCGGCTGCGGCACGTCTGGCAGCTGGACGCGGGCGCCCTCGCCGATCTGGTCGCGGCCGGAGCGGCGGTGCCGCGCACCACCGTGGAGTCGCTGCGCCGGCTCGTGCTGCCGGACGCCACGGCGGCCGTCGTGCACACCTCGGGCACCTCGGGCCGGCCGATGGGCTGCGCGCTCAGCCACCGCGGCCTGGCCTACCCGTGCGACACCCTGCTGGCCGGCTGGGCGCACACCGCCGCACCTGCGGGGCAGCGGCCGTCCGTGCTGGCCTTCCTGCCGTTCTCCCATGTGTACGGCCTGATGGTCATGCTGACGTGTGTGCGCGGCGGGGTGCTGCTGGCGCACGAGCCGGAGGTGACCGGGGCGGCGCCGGCATCGGCGCTGCGCACCTTCCGGCCGACGTACCTGTACGGCGTGCCGGCGGTGTTCGAGCGGCTCTACACGACCTTCCTGCGCACCGCCCGGCAGGCGGGCCGGGGCGCGCTGTTCGAGCGGGCCGCGCGTACGGCGCGGGAGTTCGCCGCGGCCGAGGAGCGCCGGCGGCTGGGTGCCGGACCGGGGCCCGGGCTGGAGCTGAGGCTGCAACACGCCCTGTACGAGCGGACGGTGTACCGGGGGCTGCGGGCGGCGCTCGGCGGCCGGGTGGTGCGCGGCGCTTCCGGCGGCTGTGCGCTCGGCCGCGAACTGGGCCTGTTCTACGAGGGCATCGGCGTGTTCGTGCACGACGGCTACGGACTCACCGAGACGTCCGGCGCGATCACCATGCAGCCGCTGGGCCGGGAGAAGTCCGGGACGGTGGGAACCGCGCTGCCGGGCACCGCGATCCGGGTGGCCGACGACGGGGAGATCCTCGTGCGCGGGCCCTCGGTGTTCCAGGGGTACGCCGGTGACGAGCAGGCGACCCGGGCGGTGCTGCGGGACGGCTGGCTGGCCACCGGGGACCTCGGCCGACTGGACGCCGACGGCTTTCTGACGATCACCGGGCGCAAGAAGGACCTCATCGTCACCAGCGGGGGCAGGTCCGTGGCGCCGGCCCCGCTGGAGGAGCGGCTGCGCGCGCATCCGCTCGTCCACGAGGCGCTGGTGATCGGCGACGGCCGGCCCTGTGTCGGCGCCCTGATCACCCTGGACCCGGACTTCCTCGCGCACTGGCGGACCGCGCTCGCGCTGCCCGGGGACGCCCGGGCCCGGAAGGCCCGGGAGGAGAACGCGCTGCGGGAGGAGATCGCGCGGGCGGTGGCCTGCGCCAACAGCCCGGTGTCCCGCGCGGAGTCCATCAGGGTCTACCGTGTCCTCCCGGAACCGTTCGCCGCGGTCGACGGGTTGCTCACGCCGTCCCTGAAGCCGCGCCGGGACGCCGTGGTACGGCACTACGCCGCCGAGATCGAGGCGATGTACGCCGCCCGGGCCCGGCCGCGGCCGGTGGAACCGGCCGCGTGGGACGACCCGGACGACGTGTTCCGCCGAGGAGATGGCCCCCGGGGGAGTCGGGCGGGGAGGGCGGACGGATAGTCCGCGCGGCAGGGGGAACCCGCAGCGCAGCGAAGAGATCAGTTGACGACGACCACCCGGGCCGGCGGGGCCGGTCGGGGCCGGGGAAGCGAGATGACGACGGAGCCGCGTTGGGACGACACACCACCGTCGGAGGAGAGGTACGAGCGTACGTTCTCCTTTCCCGGTGAGCTGCGCAACGTCACGGGAGCGCGGCTCGCCGCGGAGGAGTTCTTGCGTGCCCTCTCCCGTGAGGCGCCACCGGGCGCCCAGGAGTACTGGGACGACATCCTGCTGGTGGTGACGGAACTGGCGGCGAACGCCATCCAGTACGCGCCGGGCCCGTTCGATCTGCGGATGCGCCGCACCTTCGACGGCGTGCACGTGACGATGCGGGACACCAACACGGCGCGCCCGGAGCCGCGGCCGTTCCATCCGCGCACCGGTGGCGGCGGGATCGGCTGGCATCTGGTGCACACGCTGTGCAGCCAGGTCAGCGTCGTCGTGCACGACACCGGCAAGGACATCCACGCGTTCCTGCCCTGGTGACGCCGGGACGGCGGTCCGGCCGTACGACGTGTAGGCGGCGGTCCGGCCGTACGACGTGTAGGCGGCGGTCCGGCCGTTCGACGTGTAGGCGGGCGCGCACCGGTTACTCCACCGGGCAGCGGGGGCGAGGCCGCCCCCCACGCGTTCGTCTGCCTGCCGCACCCGGCTGGCGGGGTGGCCGCGGGCGCGGTGGGATCGAAGTTGGCGCCCGGCGATCCAGGGCATGCGAACAGCGTCGAGCCGGACCGCCCGGAGCCGCAGAAAGGGATGAACACCGTGACACGACCCAGGATCCTGGTGGTGGGCGCAGGCTTCGCCGGAGTCGAGTGCGTCCGCCGCCTGGAGCGGAATCTCGCCCCCGACGAGGCCGACGTCACGCTGGTGACGCCGTTCTCCTACCAGCTGTACCTGCCTCTGCTGCCCCAGGTCGCCTCCGGCGTGCTCACGCCGCAGTCGATCGCCCTGTCGCTGCGCCGCAGCAAGAAGTACCGCACCCGGATCATCCCGGGCGGTGCGATCGGGGTGGACCTGAAATCCAAGGTGTGCGTCGTCCGCACCATCACCGACAAGATCGTCAACGAGCCCTACGACTACATCGTGCTGGCCCCGGGGAGTGTGACCCGCACCTTCGACATCCCGGGCCTGACCGAGCACGCCTTCGGGATGAAGACGCTCGCCGAGGCCGCCTACATCCGCGACCACGTCATCTCCCAGCTGGATCTGGCGGACGCCAGCGACGACCCGGCCGAACGGGCCGCGCGGCTGCAGTTCGTGGTGGTCGGCGGCGGCTACGCGGGCACGGAGACCGCGGCCTGCCTCCAGCGCCTCACCCACGCCGCCGTGCAGCGCTACCCGCGCCTGGACCCGGGCCTGATCCGCTGGCATCTGATCGACATCGCCCCCAAGCTGATGCCGGAGCTGGGCGAGAAGCTGGGCCGCAGCGCGCAGGGGATCCTGGGCCGGCGCGGTATCGAGGTCTCGCTGGGGGTGTCGATCGAGAAGGCCGGCGCCGAGGAGGTCACCTTCACCGACGGCCGGGTGGTGCCGACGCACACCCTGATCTGGACGGCCGGGGTGGTCGCCAGCCCGCTGATCGCCACGCTCGGCGCGGAGACGGTCAAGGGGCGGCTGGCGGTGACCGCGGAGATGTGCCTGCCGGGCCAGGACGGGGTGTTCGCGCTCGGCGACTCGGCGGCCGTGCCGGACCTGGCCAAGGGCGACGAGGGCGCGGTCTGCCCGCCCACCGCCCAGCACGCCATGCGGCAGGGCAAGGTGGTCGCCGACAACGTCATCGCGGCGCTGCGCGGACAGCCGATGCGGCCCTACGAGCACAAGGACCTGGGCCTGGTCGTCGACCTCGGCGGCAAGGACGCGGTGTCCAAGCCGCTCGGTGTGGAACTGCGCGGGGTGCCCGCGCAGGCGGTGGCCCGCGGCTACCACTGGTCGGCGCTGCGCACCAATGTCGCCAAGACCCGGGTGATGACCAACTGGCTGCTGAACGCGGTCGCGGGCGACGATTTCGTACGCACCGGCTTCCAGGCCCGCAAGCCCGCCCGGCTGAAGGACTTCGAGTTCACCGACGCCTATCTGACACCGGAACAGGTGCGGGCCCGGGTGGAGGGCGCGGCCGTCGAACCGTCCTGATGTGACCGTGATCACCACCGGCCGCCGATGAGTGCGGCCCGGGCCGGCCGTCCTACCAGGTGATCACGGAAACACCGCACGGAGGGACGCACCACCATGACCGAGAAGACCGTCAAGGGCCCGGCGAGTTACTTCCCCTCGATCGAGAAGAAGTACGGCCGCCCGGTCGGCGAGTGGCAGGAGCTGATCCGGTCCTCGCCGCTGACCCGGCACATGGAGCTGGTCGGCTGGCTGAAGTCGGCGCACGGGCTCGGCCACGGGCACGCGAACGCCCTGGTGGCCGCCACCCTGGCCGAGGGCAGGTAGTCCGGGCGCGCGTGCGATGCTGGATCATGGAATCGATGGCTGGCACGGGAGAGAGCGCGGCTAAGTGAGGGCAGCGGGGCGGTCGGGACGGGTACGGCTGTGGGACCGGCTCGCGGCGTCGGACCCCGGGCTGCTCCGGCTGACGGCGGGACTGCGCACGGTCACCGCCATCGCCCTCACGCTCGCCGTCCTGGCCGGGATCGGCGTCCCGGTGACCCAGCTGGTCGCCGGGGCCATGGCCGCGATGGTCGCCACCTTCGCCATCCGGGAGAAGCAGCCCGCCGGGCAGGCCGGCACGCTCGCGCTCGGTCTGCCGGTGGCGCTGGTCTCGCTGTCGCTGGGCGCGCTGCTCAACCAGCACGTCGTCGCCGGCGACCTGTTCTTCGTCGCCCTGATCTTCAGCGCCGTCTACGGCCGCCGGTTCGGCGACCGCGGTACGGCGCTCGGGCTGATCGGGTTCCAGATCTACTTCCTGTCGCTGTTCGTGCGCGCCACACCGGGTGCGCTGCCCGCGCTGTACGGCGTCGTCGGCGTGGCGTTCGCGGCCAGCGCCACCGCCCGGTTCGTGCTGCTGCCGCAGACCCCGGCGGGCACCCTGGACCGGTTGCGGCGGGCCTTCCGCGCCCGGCTCGCCCAGCTGATCGCCAGCCAGGCGAAGCTGCCGGACGCCGGGCCCGAGGAGGTGGAGAAGGTGCTGGAGGAACTGCGCACCCGTACCGCCCGGCTGCACGAGACGGCGCTGATGATCCAGGGCCGGCTGGAGGACGGCACCTCGGACCCGGCGGTGGCCCGGCTGCTCCAGCGCCGGGTCGCGGACGCCGAGATCGCGGCCGAGCGGCTGGGGCTGCTGCTGCTCACCGCGCGCAGCGCCGAGCGGACCGACACCCTCACCCTGCACCTGCCGGGCGCCCCGGTGCCCTCGGGGGTGGAGTCCCCGGTGCGGGACGGGGCGGCGGCCGCGCTGCGCCGGGATCTGCGGGCGCTGCGGGTGCTGATGCTGCGCCCGGCCGGGGAGGCGTCCGGGACCGCGCTCGCCCAGGTGCGCAACCGGCTGCTCGGGTATCGCGAGGAGGAGAACCTGCCCGAGGCGTCGCCGGCCGTGCAGGACGTCTTCCGGGGACTCGGCGAGGCGGCCCGCGCCTCGCTCGGTCTGCGGCTGGCCCTGGACGGCCCGCAGGACGAGTCCGCGGACACCCCGGCGACCACCCGCTCGCGCGAGGAGCTGGACGCGGAGGACACCGCGATCGAGATCAGCGAGGAACGGACCCCGGAGGCGACGGAGCCGACCGGGCTCGCGCGGCCCACCACCCGGGCCGCCCTCCAGGTGGCCGTCGGCTCCTCGCTGGCCATCGCCGGCGGTGAGCTGCTGTCCAGCCAGCGCTGGTACTGGGCGGTGCTGACCTGCTGGATCGTCTTCCTGAACACCGCCTCCACCGGCGAGATCCTGGTGAAGGGCTACCGGCGGCTGCTCGGCACGGTGCTCGGCGTGGTGGCGGGCATCGGGCTCGCCGGGCTGGTCGGGCACCACACCTGGACGGCGTTCGCCCTGGTGCTGGTGTTCATCTTCGCGATGTTCTACAGCGCGCCGCTGTCGTACACCCTGATGTCGTTCTTCGTCACCGCGATGCTGGGGCTGCTGTACACCCTGCTGAACACCTACAGCGCGGAGGTGCTGGTGCTGCGGATCGAGGAGACGGCGCTCGGCGCGGCCTGCGGGGTGTTCGCCGCGGCGGTGGTGCTGCCGGTGCACACCGACCGCCGTACCAACGAGCTGCTGGTGGCGGTCCTGGACCGGCTCGCCGATGTCACGCGGGGCGCCGTCGACCAGCTGAGCGGCGGGACGGGCGGCGATCTGGTGGAGCGGGCGCGGGAGCTGGACCAGGCGCTGGCGGACCTGCGGGCGGCCACCCAGCCGCTGACCCATCCGATCACGCCGCTGCGCTCGCGCCGGGACTCGGTGCGGTATGTCGTGGCGCTGCTGGAGACCTGCGCGTACCACGGGCGGTCCCTCGCGGCCACGGCGGAGCTGCTGCCGACGCACCCTTCCATCGCGGCCGATCCCCGGCTGCGCGGGGCGTGCGGGCGGATCGTGCACAACATCGAGGCCATCGCGGCGCATGTCGCGGATCCGCGGGCCGCCGTGGAGATCGAGAGCGGCTCCAGCATCGCGTCGATGCTGGAGCCGGGAACCCTGCGCACCCCGCGCTACGGCCGGGTGACCGACCGGGTCCTGCGCCATCTGCAGCGGCTGGACGAGGCGGTCTCCGGTCTGGCGCGTCCGCTCGGCGTGACCGGCGGGCCGGCCCGCTGAGCGGCTACCGCCGCCCGGCCGGACCGGGCCGGCGGGTGCCCAGTGCCTCCTCGCGGATGCGGGCGCAGCTGCGGCTGATCAGCCGGGAGACGTGCATCTGCGATATGCCGAGCCGGTCGGCGATGCGGCTCTGCGTCATGTCCTCGAAGAAGCGCATGTAGAGGATGGCCCGCTCACGCTCGGGCAGCCGGCGCAGCCCCTCCTTGGCGGCCTCCCGGTCGACGACGATGTCGTAGGAGGTGTCGGTCTCGCCGAGGGTGTCGGCGAGGCTGTAGCCGTCGTCACCGGCGGAGAGTTCGGCGTCCAGGGAGAGGGTGCTGAAGCTCTCCAGCGCCTCCATGCCGGCGGCGACCTCTTCCTCGGTGAGCCCGGTGTGGGCGGCGATGTCGGCGACGGTGGGCTCGGGGCTGCCGGGGTTCTGGGTGAGTTCGCGCCGGGCGACCCGGACCCGGTTGCGCAGTTCCTGGACCCGGCGGGGCACCCGCAGGGCCCACATCCGGTCGCGGAAGTGCCGCTTGACCTCTCCGGTGATCGTCGGCACGGCGTAGCTCTCGAAGGCGCCGCGGGACGGGTCGAAGCGGTCGATGGCCTTCACCAGTCCCAGTGCGGCCACCTGGCGCAGGTCCTCCACGGACTCGCCGCGGTCGCGGAACCGCCCGGCGATCCGGTGGGCCATGGGCAGCCAGGCGGTGACGAGTTCATCGCGTACGGCGTCCCGCTCGGGGCCGTCCTCCAGCTCGGCCAGCCGCGCGAACATCGCCGCGGTGTCGGGGGCGTCGTCGTGATTGCGGCGGGACGGCGCCCCGCCGGCGGCGGGGGCGGTGGTGCCGGGACGGCTTGTCGACATGTCGGTCAGCATGCGGAATCGCTCCTGAACGTGTTGCAGGGCACCTCCGGAAACAGGGGTTCCGGGTTCTGGCCCGAACGGTGGTGTCAGGGTTTCGCCGCGGGTTCGCCGCCGGGCCCGGCGGGAGGGGCCCAGGCAGCGGGTCTTCTCCCCGCTGGGCGCGCGCCTCCGGTCCGAAGCACGAGATTCCGCCTGCCCCCTCGCCCAGCGGGCAAACACCGCCGTGAACGGAACTTGGGAAACCGCTTCGGTACGAGCGGAACGCGGACCGGGGCGCGCTCCGGGTCCGGCACGCTCGGTGCGGGTGTCATCACCCGGGAGCGTGCGGGTACCCGCCGGATATGACGGATGTCGTGGACGCTGACGAGTTGTTGCGCCGCATCCGGCGCGGGCGGGAGCACGCGGCGGCGCAGGAGGACGCATGGCGGGAACGGGCCCGGAGCCTGGCGGCGACGGATCCGGAGGGCGCCGCGGAGGCGGCCGACCGGGCGCGGGCCTTCGAGGCGGTGCTGCGGGTGCTGGAGGAGATCGTCAGCCCGGGCGGGACCCCCGTACAGGCGGACGGAGTGAAACAGGTCACCTGACCCGATATGGGCTATGAGGAGGCCCGGTAAATGGTTTATCGTTCACCCATACGTGATGCGGGAGCCGCGCGGGTCCGCGCTGTGCCCCTCCTCGCGTCACCACATACGGCCCTGGCTGGCCTCCCCCGTCCAGCCAGGGCTTTCCCCTGTCCGGAAGCGGACGGAACACCGCGGGCGCCCCGCCTCGAGGTGCCCGGCGCGGCGGCAGCGGCTGAAATGGGAGGCAGCACAGCACCCGGACCGCGACCGCCGCCGGCGAGGAGCCCCGCGCCATGACCAAAGCGATCAAACTGCTCACCGCCCTCCCCCAGGCACAGCGCGAGCGCCTCATGGAGGTGGCCAAGGAGGTCTCCTTCCCGGAGGACAGCCGCATCTTCGAGGCGGGCGGCACGGCCGACCGGTTCTGGGTGATCCGCTCGGGCGCGGTCCACCTGGACACCCAGGTGACCCCCCGGCAGCGGGTGACCGTGGCCACGCTCGGCGCGGGCGACCTGCTCGGCTGGTCCTGGCTGTTCCCGCCCTACGAGTGGGACTTCGGCGCGGTGGCCTTCACCGACGTACGCGCCTACGAGTTCGACGGGCCGTCGGTGCTCGCGCTGTGCGTGGAGGATCCGCTGCTCGGGCTCTCGGTGGTGCGGACCGTGGCCGAGATCCTCGCCCACCGGCTGGAGACGACCCGCGGGAAGCTGATGGAGCAGTACACGATGCGCCGGCGGGTCGGTCCCCTCTAGGTCCTGTCTGACAATTCCCGTCGGACCGGCCCTGGGCCCCGCCGTCAGACGCGGTAGCGGCGCAGGGCCGGGACGGCGCCGGCCAGGGCCAGCATCACCACCACGACCAGGGCGCCCCCGCCCGCGACGGCGGCCCGCGGGCCGAAGGCGGCTCCGGCGGTGCCGTGCAGGACGTCGGCCAGCCGCGGCCCGCCCGCGACGACCACCGTGAACACCCCCTGCATCCGGCCGCGCATCTCGTCGGTCGCGGCCGACAGCAGGATGGCGCCGCGGAACACCATCGACACCATGTCGGCGACGCCAGCCGCGGCGAGGAAGACCACCGCGACCCACAGGTTGCCGCTCAGTCCGAACCCGGCGATGGCCACGCCCCAGCCGACGACCGCACCGGTGACCATCCAGCCGTGCCGGCGGGCCCGCGAGAACACGCCGGAGAACAGGCCGCCGAGCACCGCGCCCACCGGGATGCCGGCGAACAGCACGCCGAGCGCCAGGCCCTCGCCGTAGGAGCCGTAGCTCTCCGCGGCCAGCTGCGGGAACAGGGCGCGGGGCATGCCGAACACCATGGCGACGATGTCGGCGAGGAAGGACAGCAGCAGCACCTTGTGCCGGGAGATGTACCGGAACCCCTCGGCGATCTCGCGCTGCCCGGCCCGGCGGGTGCCGCTCCCGCCGAGCGGCGGCAGGGCGGGCAGCCGGAAGACGGCCCACACGGTCACGCACAGCGCGAGGGCGTCGATCAGATACAGCTCCGGCAGCCCGACGACCGGGATCAGCGCGCCGGCCAGCAGCGGGCCGGCCACCAACGCGGTCTGCATCACCGTCGAGCCGAGCGCGTTCGCGGCCGGCAGTTGCTCGGCCGGGACCAGCCGGGCTATGGAGGCGCTGCGGGCGGGCGCGTTGAGACCGAAGAACGCCTGTTGCAGCGCGAGCAGCACCATGAGCACGGGGACCGAGTCCAGGCCGGTGACGGCCTGCGCCCAGAACAGCAGCGAGGTGACCGCGATACCGCTGTTGGTCACCAGCAGCAGCTTGCGCCGGTCGACGGCGTCGGCGACCGCCCCGCCCCACAGCGCGAAGGCGACCATGGGCACCAGTCCGGCCAGGCTCGCGTAGCCGACCCAGGCCGAGGAGTGGGTGATGTCGTAGATCTGCTTGGGTACGGCGACGGCGGTCAGCTGGCTGCCGACGGCGGTGACGATGGTCGACGACCACAGCCGCCGGTAGGCGGGGATTCGCAAGGGGCGGGTGTCCATCGCCCACCGGCGCCAGCCGCGCCGGGGCGGTTCCGCGCCTGCCGGAGCGCCGGTCGTGGTCTCGGTGCTGCTGCTCTCACTGGTGTCCACGGGTGTCCTGGTTGCTCGTTACATCTTTTCGCTTCGAGAGGCTAACTATCTCAGCGGCAACCGGTGGACACCGAACGGGTTCCGGTCAGGCCCCGGCGACCAGGCTCGCCCCCAGCACCAGCATGGTGGCGGCGACCAGGCCGTCCAGCACCCGCCAGGCGCCGGGCCGGGCCAGGTACCGGCCGAGCAGCCGGGCGCCGAAGCCGAGGGCGGTGAACCAGCACACGCTGGCGAGCGCGGCGCCGAGCCCGAACGTCCAGCGCAGCGGGCCCCGGTCGGCGGCCAGCGAACCGAGCAGGAACACGGTGTCCAGGTAGACGTGCGGGTTCAGCCAGGTCATCGCGAGGCAGGTGAGCACGGCCCGGCGCCGGGAGCCGGCCGCCTCGCCCTCCGTGCTGAGCCCGGTGCTGCCCGGCCTCAGTACCCGGCGGGCGGCCAGGACGCCGTAGCCCAGCAGGAAGAGGCCGCCGACGACGCCGACCGCGCGAAGCGCGCCCGGCCAGGCCACCACCACCGCGCCGACCCCGCCGACGCCGAGCGCGATCAGCACCGCGTCGGACAGCGCGCAGATGCCGACCACGGTGAGGACGGCGTGCCGGCGCACCCCCTGCCGCAGGACGAAGGCGTTCTGGGCGCCGATGGCGACGATCAGGGACAGGCCGGTGCCGAATCCGGCGGCAGCGGCGGTCAGGGCGTGGTTCATGCCGACGACGCTAGAGAAAGCACGACCTCAAGTACAGCTAATGATTTTTACGTACCCTTAGCACGTGTGATGACAGAGCTTCCCCTGGAACAGGTGCGGACCCTGCTGGCCGTGGTGGACGAGGGCACCTTCGACGCTGCCGCCGCCGCGCTGCACGTGACACCGTCGGCGGTCAGCCAGCGGATCAAGGCCCTGGAACAGCGCACCGGCCGGGTGCTGCTCCAGCGCACCAAACCGGTGCGGCCCACGGAGTCCGGCGCGGTGCTGGTGCGGTTCGCCCGGCAGCTGGCCCGGCTGGAGCGGGACGCCTGGGGCGAGCTGGGGCTGGAGGGCACCGGGGAGCCCACCCGGGTGTCGGTCGCGGTGAACGCGGACTCGCTGGCGACCTGGTTCCTGCCGGCCCTGACCCGGGTGGCCGGCCTCTGCTTCGAACTGCACCGGGAGGACGAGGACCACACGGCGGCGCTGCTGCGCGAGGGGCTGGTGATGGCGGCGGTGACCTCCTCGCCCGACCCGGTCCCCGGCTGCACGGTCCGCTCGCTGGGCCGGATGCGGTATCTGCCGGTGGCCGCGCCGCGGTTCGCCGCGGACCAACTGGCGGGCCGGCCGCCGGCACAGGCGCTGGCCCGGGCGCCCGTGGTGGTCTTCGACCGCAAGGACGACTTCCAGGACGGCTTCGCCCGCCGGCTCGGCCACGCCTCGGCCGGCCCGCTGCGGCACCAGGTGCCCACCTCGGAGGGGTTCCTCGACGCGGTCGCCGCGGGGCTGGGCTGGGGCATGGTCCCGGAGGCCCAGGCCGGACCGCTGCTGGAGCGCGGCCGGCTGACCGTGCTCGTCCCGGGCGAGCACATGGACGTCTCCCTCTACTGGCAGCAGTGGAAGCTCGACTCCCCCGCGCTGGCGGCCCTGGCCGACGCGGTGGCGGCCACGGCGGCGGAGGCGCTGCGCCGCTGAGCGGCGCCGGGATCGTCCGAACTGTCCGGCGGGGGTGGCCGGTCGCGTCCGCCGCACCTCAACCGGCCCCGCGCTCCCGCCCGTTGGCCGTCCGCGCGGCCGGCGTGCGGGCCGCCGGGGAGCAACCGTCCCCGGATCGCCCGTCGGTTGGGCCGTTTCACGTCCTCCCGACCGGTCACCCGGACGCGAGAACGCTTACGACAGGCACGGACGACTTCCACCGATCCAGGAGACTTCCGATGGACAACTGGCGCGACCATGCCGCGTGCCGCCACGAGGATCCCGATCTGTTCTTCCCGATCGGGACCACCGGCCCGGCGCAGGTCCAGACCGAGCGGGCGAAGGCGGTGTGCGGGAGCTGCCCGGTCCGCGGGCAGTGCCTGGACTGGGCGCTGGACACGGGCCAGAGCATCGGCGTCTGGGGCGGCACCACGGAGCTGGAGCGCCGGGCGCTGCAACGGCGCCGGGCCCGCTCCCGGCCCCGCTCCGGCTGACCGCGGGGCCGGTGGTTCCCGGGGCGGCGGTCTTCTCGCCGTGGGCCCCCGCCGCGCGGCTCAGCCGCCCTTGCGGCGCAGGGTCCCCCACTCCCGCTCCTGGCGGGACACCTCGTCCCGGGCCGCCTCGATCACGTTCTCGGCGATCCAGCACAGCGGCTCGACGTCGGCCACGAGCGGCTCGTTGTCGGGGCCCCGCCCGGTCTCCCGGCCGCTGAGCACCCAGGGCCGCACGCCGGGTCCCTTCTCGTGCGGCAGGTGCGCGTAGTCGTAGAGCCGGCGGGCGACCCACAGCTCGACCGAGCGGCCGTTCCACCACTCCTCCACGTCGAGCGGGTTGGCGGACAGCCCGGGCAGGGGCACGCCGGTCAGCTCGTCGGTGCTGGACACCTTGTGGAGATCGGTGCCGGGCCCTTTGGACCACCGCACGTACAGGCCCCGGTGGCGTCGCACCAGACCGGCCGCGTCGGCGAGCGTGGTCACGACCGGCAGGTCGTCCGGTGCGCTCATGGCTTGACCTCCCTGTGCTGCGCGTACGCGACGCGACCGGAGTACCCCCGCCGAGCTCCGGAAATCGGACGTCGGCGCTCCGCTCCGCTCCGGTTTCCGGGGCCCGCCGCCCGGCTCCCGGCTCCTGGCTGCCGGGGCCCGGCTCCCGTGGTGCCGGGGTGCCGGTGCCCGTCCGGCTCTCAGGCGCGGTGCGGCTTGCCCGGCGCGTACAGCCAGGTGTGGAACAGCCCCGCGAGCCGCTGGCCCGAGGTCCGCTCGGCCAGCGCGACGAACTGCGCGGTGGTGCCGTGTCCGCCGCGGTGCCCGTCCGCCCAGGCCCGCAGGACCCGGAAGAAGTCGCGGTCGCCGACGGCCCGCCGCAGCGCGTGCAGGACCATGGCACCGCGCGCGTAGACGGGCGTGCCGAAGAGGCGCTCACCGCCGCCCGGGTCGCCGGGCGGGTAGGCCCACAGGGCGTCGCCGGCGGGGCGGGCGTAGAGGGCGTCGAAGGTCCGCTGGGCGCTCGGGCCGCCGTGCTGCTCGGCGTAGAGCCACTCGGCGTAGGTGGCGAAGCCCTCGTTGAGCCAGATGTCCCGCCAGGCGGTGAGGGAGACGGAGTCGCCGAACCACTGGTGGGCGCTCTCGTGGACGAGGGTGCCGAGGCCGGGCGCGGAGTCGTAGACCGGGCGGGTCTGGGTCTCCAGGGCGTAGCCGACGTCCGGGGCGTGGTCGACGAGGGAGCCGGCCGCCCGGAACGGGTACGGCCCGAACAGCTTGCTCTCCCACTCCAGCACGGACGGCAGCTTCTTCAGCACGGGCGCGGCGGCGCGCGCCTCGCGGGGGTCCACGGCGTTGAACACCTGGATGCCGTCGCGGGTGGTGTACCGCTCGGTACGGAACCTGCCGATGGTGGCGGTGGCCAGGTAGGCGGCCATCGGCTCGCTCTGGCGCCAGCGGAAGGTGGTCCGGCCGTGGGCGGTGCGCCGGCCGAGGAGGACGCCGTTGGCGACGGCGGTGTGGCCCTGCGGCACGGTGAGCGTGAAGTCGTACGACGCCTTGTCCTCGGGGTGGCCGTTCGCCGGGAACCAGGTCATGGCGCCCTGGGGTTCTCCGGCGACGAACGCGCCGTCGTCGGTGGGGATCCAGCCGTCGGGCGAGCCGTCGGGGTCGGTGACCGGCTTCGGGGTGCCGTGGTAGGTGACGGCGACCCGGAAGTCGCGGCCCTTCGCCCGCGCGGTGGGCGGGGTGACGACGAGTTCCCGTCCGTCGCGGGCGAAGCGGGCCGCCCGGCCGTCGACCGTGACCCGGGTGACGGTCAGCCCGGACAGGTCGAGGTCGAAGCGGGACAGGCGCTGGGTGGCGCGGGCGGTGAGGACCGCGGTGCCGTCCAGACGCCGGGCGGCCGGGTCGTAACGGAGCGTCAGGTCGTAGTGGCGCACGTCGTAGCCGCCGTTGCCGCTCAGCGGGAAGTAGGGGTCGCCCGCGCCCGGTGCGCCGGGGCTGCCGGGTGCCGTGGGTCCGGCGCCGGCCGGGGCCGCGGCACCGGTGGTGGCGAGGAGCGCGGCCAGGGCGACGGGGACGGTGGCGAGGACGGCGGTACGGCGGCGGACGGGCTGTCTGCGCGGTGGCGTCACATGCGCTCCTCGGGGGCGGTGATCGACTGGCCGTTCAGCGTAGGCGGGCCGCCGTCGGGGAGTCCCCCTCCTTCCGGTCAAGTCGTGTCGCGTCGCCGCCCGGTGGGCGGTGCGGTGCGCAGTACGCTCGCGGCACCGTCCCCGTCCCGGAAGGAGCCCGGTGCCATGAGCGTGCGCCTGCGCCGGATCTACGAACCGCCCGAGCCCGACGACGGTCTGCGCGTGCTGGTGGACCGGCTGTGGCCGCGCGGCCTCGCCAAGGACGAGGCGCACGTGGACGAGTGGCCCAAGGGGCTGACGCCGTCGGCGGAGCTGCGCAAGTGGTACCACGCGGGCGAGGGGTCGTACGAGGAGTTCCGCCGCCGCTACGAGGCGGAGCTGGACACGCCGGAGGCCGCCGGTCTGCTCGACGGCCTGCGCACCTCGGTCCGCAAGGGGCCCGTGACTCTCCTGACGGCCTCGAAGCGGCCGGAGGAGAGCCACGCGCGGGTCCTGCTGGAGCTGCTCCAGGGCTGAGGAGCCAGGGCCGTTGGTTCAGCCCGTGTGCCGGGCCGCGTGCCGGCCCGCCGCCCGGCCGGAGAAGAGGCAGCCGCCGAGGAAGGTGCCCTCCAGGGCGTTGTAGCCGTGCACCCCGCCGCCGCCGAACCCGGCGACCTCGCCCGCCGCGTACAGCCCCTCGACCGGGGTGCCGTCGGTGCCGAGGGCCCGGGAGTCCAGGTCGGTCTGGATGCCGCCGAGGGTCTTGCGGGTCAGCACGTGCAGCCGGACACCGATGAGGGGGCCCGCGGCCGGATCGAGGAGGCGGTGCGGGGCGGCGACCCGGCCGAGCCGGTCGCCGATGTAGCGGCGGGCGTTGCGGATGCCCTGGACCTGGGCGTCCTTGCTGTAGGGGTTGGCGATCTGCGCGTCCCGGGCCTCGATCTGGCGGCGCACCTCGGCGGCGTCCAGCAGCCGCTCGCCGGTCAGGCCGTTCATCTTCTCCACCAGCCGTTCCAGGCTGTCCGCGGTGACGAAGTCCTCGCCCTGGTCCAGGAAGGCGCGCACGGGGGCCGGGGCGCCCTTGCCGAGCAGCCGGTCGCGCAGCACGGCCTTGCGGTCCTTGGCGGTGATGTCGGGGTTCTGCTCGGAGCCGGAGAGCGCGAACTCCTTCTCGATGATCTTCCGGGTGAGGATGAACCAGGAGTGGTCGTAGCCGGCGATGTCCTCGGTGGTGCGCAGGTACTTCAGGGTGCTGAGCGTGTCGTAGCCGGGCAGGCAGGGGTCGGGCAGCCGGCGGCCGAGGGCGTCGAGCCAGATGGACGACGGTCCGGGCAGGATGCGGATGCCGTGGCCGGGCCAGATCGGGTCCCAGTTGTGCAGGCCCTCGGTGTAGTGCCACATGCGGTCGCGGTTGACGAGCCGTACACCGGCCTCGGCGCTGATGTCGAGCATGCGGCCGTCGACGTAGGCCGGGACGCCGGTGACCATGCGGGCGGGGGGTGTGCCGAGCCGCTCGGGCCAGTACCGGCGGACGATGTCGTGGTCCGCGCCGATGCCGCCGGTGGTCAGGACGACGGCCTGGGCGGTCAGTTCGAAGTCGCCGGCGCGGTCGCGGCCGGAGGCGACGCCGCGCGGGGAGTCGTCGGGGGTGAGGACCGTGCCGCGCACCCCGCGTGCCGTGCCGCCCTCGACGACCAGTTCGTCCACGCGGTGGCGGTGGTGGAAGGTCAGCAGTCCGTCCCGGGCGGCCTGCCGGGCGGAGCGGACGAAGGGTTCGACCACGCCGGTGCCGGTGCCCCAGGCGATGTGGAAGCGGGGCACGGAGTTGCCGTGCCCGTCGGCCCGCAGGTCGCCGCGCTCGGCCCAGCCGACGGTGGGCAGCAGCTCGATGCCGTGCCCGGCGAGCCAGGACCGCTTCTCCCCGGCCGCCCACTCCACGTACGCGCGGGCCCAGCGCACCGCCCAGGAGTCCTCGTCGGCGAGCCGGTCGAAGCGCGCGCTGCCCTGCCAGTCGGTCCAGGCGAGGCCGAAGGAGTCCTTGATGCCGAGGCGGCGCTGCTCGGGCGAGTCGACGAGGAAGAGCCCGCCGAAGGACCAGAACGCCTGGCCGCCGAGGTTGGCGGCGTTCTCCTGGTCGACCAGGGCCACCCGGCGGCCCCGGCTGGTGAGTTCGTGCGCGGCGACGAGCCCGGCGAGGCCCGCTCCGACGACGATGACGTCCGCGTCCATGGTGTGTGTCCTTTCCTCGGGGGTGCTCGTCGGGGGCCTCGGGGCGCTTGCCGACGGGCCTCGGGGGCTCTCCAGTGGACCTCGGGGGTGCTCGACGGCGGGCTCGCTTCGGGGCTACACCGGGACGCGGCCGCCGTCCGTCAGCAGCGCGGTGAGCAGCCGTGCCAGCCAGGCCCGGGCCGCCTCGACGTCCCGGTCCAGCAGCAGCTGCGTGCCGACGCCGTCGTAGGCGGCGATCACGGCGCGCGCGGCGGTGTCCGCGTCGCCGAGGACGGCGGGCAGCGCGGTGTGTCCGCGGGCCCGGGCGAGCCGGTCGGCGACGGCCGTGCGGAGGCGGGCCCGGTGGTCGAGCAGGGCGCGGGCGACGGCCGGGTCCCGCGCGGCGTGCACCAGGAAGTCCGTCTTGACCAGCAGCCAGTCGACGTCGAGCAGCAGCACCTCGGTGACCCGGTCCACGGAGGCGGGCACGTCCAGGTCCGGCCCGTCCTGGGCGAGCGCGTCGGCGACCTGGCCGGCGATGAGGTCCGCGCGCTCCCGGTAGAGGGCGAAGAACAGCTCGTCCAGGGTGGCGAAATTGGAGTAGAAGGCGCCCCGGCTGAATCCGGCCGCCTCGCAGACCTCCTCGATGGTGACCCGCCCGAACCCCTTGGCCGCGAACACGGCGAACGCCGCGTCGAGCAGCCGGGCCCGGGTGTGCGCCCGGCGCCGGGTGACGCGCGCGGGTGGGCGTTCCGCCGGTTCCATCCGACCGTCCTCTCGTTCGATACGCGAATGTATCGAATACATCCATGTATCGAAAGGGTTCGAACACCATCGATGATCGAATAGAACAAAGCTTCGATTAAAGGGGTAGGCTGGCCCCATGGCCACGCACCTCCAGGGCTCCCTGTTCGACCAGACCGACGAGCTGCGGCTCGGCCCGCTGGACGGGCTGCGCCGGACCGAGCTGGGCGCGGGGGCCTGGATCGACGTCCTGCCGGGCTGGCTGAGCGGCGCCGACGCGCTGTTCGAACGGCTCGCGGCCGAGGTGCCGTGGCGGGCGGAGCGCCGGAAGATGTACGACAACGTGGTCGCCGTACCCCGGCTGCTGGCCCACTACGGCGAGCGGGACCCGTTCCCCCACCCGGTGCTGGACGAGGCCCGCGCCGCGCTCTCCCGCCACTACGCCGAGGAGCTGGGCGAGCCGTTCACGACCGCGGGGCTGTGCTTCTACCGGGACGGCCGGGACAGCGTGGCCTGGCACGGGGACCGCATCGGACGGGGCGCCCGCGAGGACACCATGGTCGCGATCCTGTCCGTCGGCGCGCCCCGGGACCTGCTGCTGCGCCCGGCGGGCGGCGGCGGGGCGACGGTGCGCCGGCCGCTCGGGCACGGCGACCTGATCGTGATGGGCGGCTCCTGCCAGCGCACCTGGGAGCACTGCGTCCCCAAGACCGGCCGGGCCGCCGGACCGCGCATCAGCGTGCAGTTCCGGCCGCACGGCGTACGGTGACCGGCCGGCCCCTGCCTTGCGCGGGGAGGTGACCGGTCTGATTGGCTGTCCTTCCACCAACGATCACATGGGGCTCGGGGAGAACATGCGCGCAGAGGTACGCCAAGTCGCCGACGGCACCTACCTGGTGCACGGCAACAACGTCAACTGGGTGATCCTCAAGGAGGGCGACGCCGTCACCCTCGTGGACACCGGCTATCCGGGGGACCGCCCGGCGCTGCTGGAATCGCTGGCGGAGGTGGGCGCCTCCCCGGAGGCGGTGGCCGCCGTACTGATCACCCACGCGCACAACGACCACCTGGGCTCGGCCGAGTACCTGCGCGCGGCCCACGGCACGCCGGTGTACCTGCACCCGGCCGAAGTGCCGCACGCGCGGCGGGACTTCCTCCAGCAGGCCACCATCGGCGACGTCATACGCAACGCCTGGCGGCCCGGGGTCGTGCCCTGGGCGGTGCACGTGATCAAGGCCGGCGGCACCGAGCAGCACCCGGTCACCGCGCCCGAGCCGTTCCCCGCGGCCGACGGAGCCCCGCTGGACCTGCCCGGCCGCCCCGTGCCCGTGCACACGCCCGGCCACACCGACGGCCACTGCGTCTACCACCTGCCCCGGGCGGGCATCGTCATCTCCGGGGACGCGCTGGTCAGCGGGCACGCCACCTCGCGGATCAAGGGCCCGCAGATCCTGCCCGACTTCTTCCACCACGAACGCGCCCGGGTCGTCGCCTCCTTGGACGTGATCGGCGCGCTCGACGGTGACGTCCTGCTGCCGGGCCACGGGCCGGTGCACCGGGGCCCGGTGCGCGCGGCGGCCGAGCGGGCCCGGGAGCGGGCCTCCTGAAATCCGCGGGAGCGTGGAACACCCGTACGGGGCCTTAAGGTTCGTGTCATGTCCTTGCAGATCAGCGCCACGAACCCGGAGCACCCCGCGCTCCTGCTCGCCCTGCCCTGGGACACCCCGCTGGAGGAGTGGCCCGAGGAGTACCTCGTACCGCTCCCGCGCGGCATCTCCCGGCACGTGGTGCGCTACGCGCACGCCGGTGACGAGGTGGTCGCCGTCAAGGAGCTGGCCGAGCGGCCCGCGCTGCGCGAGTACGAGCTGCTGCGCGACCTGGACCGGCTCGGCATCCCGGCCGTGGACCCGCTCGCCGTCGTCACCGGCCGCATCGACCGCTCGGGCGCCCCGTTGGAGCCGGTGCTGATCACCCGGCACCTGCGCGGCTCGATGCCGTATCGGTCGATGTTCGAGACGACCATGCGCCCGGCGACCATGCACCGGCTGATGGACGCCCTCGCCGTGCTGCTGGTCCGCCTCCACCTGGCCGGGTTCGCCTGGGGCGACTGTTCGCTGTCCAACACCCTGTTCCGGCGCGACGCGGGCGCCTACGCGGCCTATCTGGTCGATGCCGAGACCGGCGAGCTCCACCCGCGGCTCAGCCCCGGGCAGCGGGACTACGACCTGGACCTCGCCCGCGTGAACATCAGCGGCGAGCTGCTGGACCTGGAGGCGTCCGGCGCGCTGCACCCGTCGGTGGACCCGGTGGAGTTCGGCCACGAGATCTGCACCCGCTACCAGGGGCTGTGGCGTGAGCTGACCCGCACCTCGGTGTACCCGGCGGGCAAGTACCACTACATCGAGCGCCGGATCCGCCGGCTGAACGACCTCGGTTTCGACGTCGCCGAGATGCAGATCGAGCACTCCTCCAACGGCGACACGGTCACCTTCGTGCCGAAGGTCGTGGACGCCGGCCACCACCAGCGGCAGCTGCTGCGGCTGACCGGCCTGGACACCGAGGAGAACCAGGCGCGGCGGCTGCTGAGCGACCTGGAGAGCTGGATGGCCACCCAGGACGACTACGCCCCGGACGACCCCCTCGCGGCCCGCCCCGAGGTACTGGCCCACCGCTGGGTCCGCGACGTGTTCCGGCCCACCGTGCGCGCCGTGCCGCCGGAGCTGCGCGGCACGATGGACCCCGCGGAGATCTACCACCAGCTGCTCGAACACCGCTGGTACCTGTCCGAGCGCGCCCAGCACGACATCGGGCTGGACACCGCCGTGCAGGACTACATCGAGAACGTGCTCCCGAGGGCCCGCGCCACGCTGGAGCCGGCCGAGCCCGAGTAGGCCGGTCGTGTGCGGGTCAGTCGTGCGGGACCACGGCCACCGGGCAGCCGGCGTGGTGCAGCACCCCCTGCGCCACCGAGCCGATCCGGGCGCCGACGGCCGTACGGTGCGCCCGGCGGCCGACGACCATCAGCTGGGCCCGGTCCGCCGCCGACAGCAGCACCTGCCCGGCGCTGCCCATCTCGACGTGCTCGGTGACGGGCACCTGAGGGAACCGCTCCCGCCAGGGCCGTACGGCGTCGGCCAGCGCCTGCTTCTCGTACGGTTCGAGCCCGCCCGCCTCGTCCAGCAGCTGCAGCGAACCCGGGCTGTAGGCGAAGACCGGCGGCAGGGTCCAGGCCCGGACGGCCCGCACCCCGGCGCCCCGGGCCGCCGCCGTCTCGAACGCGAACCGCAGCGCCGCCGCGCTGTCCTCGGGGCCGCCCTGCTGGCCGACCACCACGTCCCGGCCGGCCGCCTCCGCCGCCGGTTCGTCCCCGGCCCGCACCAGCACCACGGGCCGGACCGCCTCCGCGATCACCTGCCGGCCCACCGAGCCGAGCAGGAACCCGACGACGCGCCCGTGCCCGCGCGAGCCCAGCACCAGCATGTCGGCCCCGGCCGCGGCCTCGGCCAGCGCGTCGGCGGCCCCGCCCTCCACCAGGTCGGTGGTCACCGCGAGCCCCGGGTGCCGCTCCACGACGGAGCGCACGGCATTCTCCACGCCCTGGGTGACCCACCCGTGCTGGGTGTCCCGGTCGGCCGCGGCCAGCGCCTCGGCGTACCGCCAGGCGTGCACCACGCGCAGCGGCAGGCCCCGGCGCACGGCCTCCCGGGCCGCCCAGTCCAGCGCGGCCAGACTCTCCTCCGTACCGTCCACCCCTGCCGTGATCGGGCGTGTCATCCGTGGGCCTCCTCGTCGTCCCGCGCGCACGAGCGTGTCGTCGTGTGCTCATGATCATGGTGCCCGCTCCCGGCCCCCGGTACCCCGCCACGGCGGAGCGGGCCCGGGCGATCGAACATACGATGGCCTGGTACCGGTGACATGGGTGGGGAGTCGTATGGCACAGGCCGCCGAGACCGCGCGGACCGTCATCCTGACCGTGGACGACGACCCGGGGGTCTCCCGTGCCGTCGCCCGCGACCTCAGGCGGCGCTACGGCGGGTCGTACCGCGTCGTGCGCGCCGAGTCCGGCGAGTCCGCGCTCGCCGCGCTGCGCGAGCTGAAGCTGCGCGGGGACCTGGTGGCGGTGATCCTGGCCGACTACCGCATGCCCCGGATGAACGGCATCGAGTTCCTGGAACAGGCCCTGGACGTGTACCCGGGCGCGCGCCGGGTGCTGCTGACCGCGTACGCGGACACGCACGCGGCGATCGACGCCATCAACGTCGTCGACCTCGACCACTACCTCCTCAAGCCCTGGGACCCGCCCGAGGAGAAGCTCTACCCGGTCCTGGACGATCTCCTCCAGGCCTGGCGCTCCAGCGCGTACAAGCCGGTGCCCAGCACCAAGGTCGTCGGGCACCGCTGGTCGGCGCGGTCCTCGGCGGTGCGCGAGTTCCTGGCCCGCAACCAGGTGCCGTACCGCTGGTACTCGGTGGACGAGCCGGAGGGGCGGCGGCTGCTGGCCGCCGCGGGGCAGGACGGGCAGCGGCTGCCGCTGGTGGTGACCCCGGACGGCACGGCCCTGGTGGAGCCCGAGGCGCCCGAGCTGGCCGCGCGGGTGGGGCTCGCGACGACGCCGGCGGCCGACTTCTACGACCTGGTGGTGATCGGCGGCGGCCCGGCCGGGCTCGGCGCGGCCGTCTACGGCGCCTCCGAGGGCCTCAGGACGGTGCTGGTGGAGCGGTCGGCGACCGGCGGGCAGGCCGGGCAGAGCTCCCGGATCGAGAACTACCTCGGCTTCCCCGACGGCGTCTCCGGCGCCCAGCTCACCGACCGGGCGCGGCGGCAGGCGGCCAAGTTCGGCGCCGAGCTGCTGACCGCCCGCGAGGTGACGGGTCTGGAGGCCAATGGCGCCGCCCGGATCGTACGGTTCGCGGACGGTTCGGCGATCGCCGCGCACAGCGTGATCCTGGCGACCGGGGTGCAGTACCGGCAGCTTCCGGCCGCGGGCTGCGCGGACCTGACCGGGTGCGGGGTGTTCTACGGCTCCGCGCTGACCGAGGCCGCCGCCTGCGAGGGGCAGGACGTGTACATCGTCGGCGGCGCCAACTCGGCGGGCCAGGCGGCGATGTACCTGTCCCGGTTCGCCAAGTCGGTGACGCTGCTGGTGCGCGGCCCCGATCTGTCGGCGTCGATGTCGCACTACCTGATCCAGCAGATCGAGGACGCCCCGAACATCTCGGTGCGCTGCCGGACGGTGGTCGACGAGGCGCACGGCACCGGCCGACTGGAAGAGCTGACGCTGCGTCACACGGTGACCGGCGAGCGCGAACGGGTCGGCGCCGGGTGGATGTTCGTGTTCATCGGGGCGGCCCCGCTGACCGACTGGCTGGGCGAGACGGTGCTGCGCGACGAGCGCGGTTTCATCCTGGCCGGGCCCGACCTGACCGCCGACGGACGGCCGCCGGCCGGCTGGGAGCTGGACCGGCCGCCGTACCACCTGGAGACCAGCGTGCCCGGCGTGTTCGTCGCCGGGGACGCGCGCGCCGAGTCCGCCAAGCGGGTCGCGTCCGCCGTCGGAGAGGGAGCCATGGCCGTGATGCTCGTCCACCGGTACCTGGAGCAGTCGTGAGCGGGCGGGTCCTGCCGTGCAGCCCCCGGGAGATCGGCGCCCTGTTCCTCTTCGAGAAGCTGAGCCCCGAGCAGCTGGGCCGACTGTGCGCGGCGGGCCGGGTGGAGCTGTTCGAGCCCGGCCCGGTGTACACCGAGGGCGACCCCGCCACCTGCTTCTTCGTGATGATCGAGGGCACGGTGGTGCTGTCCCGGCGGGTCGGCGCCGAGGAGGTGGAGGTCGCCCGGACCTCGCAGCGCGGGGTGTACGCGGGCGCGATGCAGGCCTATCTCGGCGACCGGGTGCGGCAGGTCTACCGCAACTCGATGCGGGTCACCGAGCCGACGCGGTTCTTCGTGCTGCCGGCGGACACCTTCGCGGACGTGATGCGCGAGTGGTTCCCGATGGCCGTGCACCTGCTGGAGGGCCTGTTCTTCGGCTCGAAGAACCTCCAGGCGGTGATCGGGCAGCGGGAACGGCTGCTCGCGCTGGGCTCGTTGTCGGCCGGGCTCACGCACGAGCTGAACAACCCGGCGGCGGCAGCGGTCCGGGCGACGGCCACGCTGCGCGAGCGGGTCGCGAAGATGCGGCACAAGCTCGCCCTGATCGCCGAGGGCCCCTTCTCCCGGGAGACGCTGGCGAGCCTGGTGGAGTTCCAGGAGCGGACCGCGGAGCGGGTGGCGAAGGCGCCGGCGCTCAGCCCGCTGGAGGCGTCCGACCGCGAGGACGCGCTCACCGACTGGCTGGACGAGCACGGCATCGGCCACGGCTGGCAGCTGGCGCCCGCCTTCGTGCAGGCCGGACTCGACGTGGACTGGCTGGAGCAGATCGCCGCGGCGGTGGGCGAGGAGATCCTGCCGAACGCGGTGGGCTGGCTCAACTACACCGTCGAGACCGAGCTGTTGATGAACGAGATCGAGGACTCCACCGCCCGCATCTCGCACCTGGTCGACGCGGCCAAGCAGTACGCGCAGCTGGACCGGGCGCCGTACCGGGTGGTGGACGTGCACGAACTCCTCGACAGCACGCTGCTGATGCTGTCCGGGAAGCTGGGGCCGGACATCGAGGTCGTCAAGGACTACGACCGCGCGCTGCCGCCGGTGCCCGCCTACCCGGCGGAGCTGAACCAGGTGTGGACCAACCTCGTCGACAACGCCGTGTCCGCGATGAACGGCGCGGGCGGGCAGGGCACCCTGACCGTGCGGACGGCACGCGACCACGAGCGGCTGCTGGTGGAGTTCCGGGACACCGGGCCCGGGATCCCGCCGGAGATCAAGGGCCGGATCTTCGACCCCTTCTTCACCACCAAGCCGGTCGGCGAGGGCACCGGGCTGGGCCTGGACATCTCCTGGCGGATCGTCGTCGACAAGCACCACGGCACCCTGCGGGTGGAGTCGGTGCCCGGTGACACCCGCTTCCAGGTACTGCTGCCGCTGACCGCCGAACCGCCCGAGGAGGAGCCGGCATGAACGACGTAGGAGGAGCCGGAGGAGTCGGAGGAGCCGGGGGAATCGAGGGGATCGACCCCGCCGTGCCGCCGAGCGGGCCGGGCTGTGTGGAGTGCGAGGAGGCGGGCGGCTGGTGGTTCCATCTGCGCCGCTGCGCGCGGTGCGGGCACATCGGCTGCTGTGACGACTCCCCGTCCCGGCACGCCACCGCCCATTTCCGGGCGACCGGGCACCCGGTGATCCGCAGCTTCGAGCCGGGCGAGGGCTGGTTCTGGAACTACGCCACCGAGGAGTTGTACACCTCCGGGCCCGACCTCGCTCCCCCGGCGAGCCGTCCCGCCGGCCAGCCGGTGCCGGGTCCGGCGGGACGGGTGCCCGACGACTGGGCGCGGACCCTGCGCTGAGGCGGGGGCGGACAGGCGGATGCCCCGCGCGGGGCGGGGCATCCGGTGGTGCTGGGGTCGCGGCGCCGTCCGTCAGTGGGCGCGCGGGGTGTTGGCGGCGGTGACGTTCACCGCGGCCCACGACTTGTCGACCGTCTTGTACTCGGTGCTGTTCGCGCCGTACAGGTCCTTGGCCGCCTTCAGCGTCGCGGTGCGCGCCTGGTGGAAGTCGGTGCTGGAGACCATGTAGCGGGTGAGCGCCCGGTAGTAGATGGCGGTCGCCTTGGCCCGGCCGATGCCCTTGACCTGGAGGTTGCGGTAGGTCGGCGAGTTGTAGTCGACACCGCCGATCCTCTTCTTGCCGCTGCCCTCGGCGAGCAGGTAGTAGGCGTGCGAGGAGACACCGGAACCGGCGTGCACCTCCATGTCGTAGAGCTGCGGCGACCAGTAGTCGACGGTGCCCTCGAGCTTGTCCAGCGACGGGCGGTCCAGGCGGCGCAGGAACTTCTGGGCGAGGCCCAGCTTCTCGCCGACCAGGTAGTCCGGGGTGTCCTTCGCGTTCTTGGCGTAGAACTCGACGTTCGAGCCGAAGATGTCCGCGAGCGACTCGTTCAGCGAGCCGGGCTCGCCGTACTGGTTGCCGTCGGAGTCGACGAAGGTCGGCTGGAGGTTGGCGGTCGCCTCGACCACGCCGTGGGTCAGCTCGTGACCGGTGACGTCGAGGACGACGAGCGGCTTCTTGAACATCTGGCCGTCGCCGTCGCCGTACAGCATGCAGTTGCAGGTGGGGTCCCAGAAGGCGTTGGCGACCTTCTTGCCCCAGTGGACCATCGCCTGGGCGGCCTTGCTGTTGTTGCGGATGCCCTTGCGCTGGAACGTGGACTTGTAGAAGTCCAGCGTCTTGGTGACGCCGTACTGGGCGTCGGCGGCGACCGTGACCCGGCTGGTGGTCTTGCCGTTGCCCCACACGTTGGTCGTGTTGGTGAACTTGGCGCCGGAGCCGAACTTCTCGGTGTACGAGCCCTTGGCGTCCCGGGTCTCGGTGCCGTACCGGTTCGGGTCCTTGAGCTGGTAGTGACCGCGCGAGGTCTGCGTCGTGGTGAGGCCGACGGTGCCCACGAAGAGGGTCTTGCCGGTGCCCTTGGCGGCCGACGGGTAGCGCGTGGCGCCGGTGGCGCCGGAGCCGGCCAGGCCGGAGGCGGTCGCGGCGGAGGCGGTGCCGGTGGCCGGGTCGAGGGTCTCGCCGCGCTCGCGCAGGGCGTCGAGCAGCTTCGGCGACAGGAACTCGTCCCGGGTGGGCGTGTTGCTGCGCACCTTGCCGGTGACCGCGTCGACGACGACCGTGCGGGCGGTCTCCTGGTCGGTGACGGTGACCTGGTAGGCGAGCGCGGAGGCGCCGGCCCGGGCGTCCACCACGAGCTGGGCGCCGCTCGCGTCGCCCTTCGCCGCCCGGGCGGCCTTGGCGGCGGCCTGGGCGGCCGTCAGCCTGGCCTTGGCGGCGGCGGGCTTGACCGTGTGGTCGGCCGCGCGGGTCACACCCGTGTAGCCGAGCTTGCCGTCGAGGTGGACGACGAGGTCGCCACCGAGCACCGGCAGGCTGTTGTGGGTGCGGACGAAGCGGACGTGCCGCGCGCCCTCGGGGTCGATCATGACGTCCTGGGCGTGCAGTTCGTCGCCCTTGGAAACGCCGGTCGCCGAGGCGTGCGCGAAGGCGGCGGCGCGCGCGGCCTCCACCACCACCGCGGCGTTCGAGGCGGCCGGGGCGGCGGCGTGCCGCTCCCCCGTGCCGGGACCGGCGAAGGCCGTACCGGCCAGGCCCGTGGCAGCCGTCGCCACCGCGACGGCGACCGCCACGGTACGTATGTGCGGTCTACGCAATCTGATCAGGGTTCCTTCGTAGACAGGCGGTCGAGGTCGTCAACCGCCTTGAGACATGGCGCGGTTGGGCGCCACGGGAGCTGGTCTGGCCCCGGGGGTAACCCTTGCCGATCGGTCATGGGCACGTAAAGCCGGAATGATCCATTTCATGAACCTCTATGGCAATCCTTTACACATGGGAGCCACAGAGTGATCACAGCATGACCAATCGTGTGTCGACTGGGGAGATGAGGTTCTCATCCCCTAGGTTCCCAGGGCGAAGTGTGACCGATATCGCATCAGGAACCGACCGGACGGAAGTGGGTAGGGGATGGTCTCGGCAACTGTGGGACGGGCGGGGGTACTCGGCGCGGTCGCGCTGTCGCTGCTCGCGGTCCCGGCACGGGCGGCGACGGGGACGCCGGAGACCCCGGCGACGGCGGCACGGCAGGCGGCGACGGCACCGACGGCGGCACGCCAGGCGGCGGTGACGGCGGCGGCACGGCAGGCAGCGGCGGCGGCACGGCTGGCAGCGGCAACTCCGGCGGCGGCGCCGCGCGGTCCGGCCGCGGCGGCGCTGCCGGCGCCGAACACCGCGGGCCTGGCCGCCGTTCTGCGCTCGGTGGTGGCCCAGGGGGCGCCGGGGGCGCTGGCCCGGATCGACGACCACGGCCGGACCCACCGGGTCACCCGCGGTGTCGCCGACCGCGTCACCGGACGGGCCATCAGCACCGGTGACCGGTTCCGGATCGGCAGCGTCACCAAGACCTTCACGACGGTGGTGCTGCTCCAGCTCGTCGACGAACACCGGCTCGCACTGGACGCGCCGGTCAACCGCTATCTGCCGGGTCTGCTGCCGGACGACCGGATCACCGTCCGCCATCTGCTGAGCCACCGCAGCGGGCTGTACGACTACAGCGACGACATGTTCGCCGCGAGCGTCTCCGGTTTCGAGGCGGTCCGCAAGAAGGTCTTCACCTACCGGCAGTTGGTCGCCCTCTCCCTGAAGAAGCCCCGCACCAACGCGCCGGGGGCCGCCTACGCGTACTCCAACACCAACTTCGTCGTCGCCGGGCTGCTGGTCGAGAAGCTCACCGGGCAGCCGGTGCGCACCGCCTACCGGAACCGGATCGTCAAGCCGCTGAAGCTGACCGACACCTTCTACGTCCACCCGGACACCGCGATCCCGGGCCGGCACACTCGCGGATACCTCACCCCGGACCGCGCGGGCGCCCCGCTGGTCGACGCCACCGCCCAGACCGTCTCCTGGGCGCAGAGCGCCGGGGCGGTCATCTCCAGCGCCCGGGACCTGGACGTCTTCTACGGCGCGCTGTTGAGAGGCAGACTGCTGTCCCCCGCGCGGCTCGCCGACATGGAGCGGTTCACCAAGGTGAACAGCACGACGGCGTACGGCCTCGGGCTGCGGCGGCGCGATCTGTCCTGCGGGGTGTCGGTGTACGGGCACACGGGGGCGGTGCAGGGCTACTACACGTACGCCTTCGGCACCAAGGACGGCGGGCGGACCCTCACGGCCATGGCGAACACCTCGAACAACGCCAAGGTGCTCAACACCCTGGCCGGGGCGCTGGAGTCGGCGTTCTGCGGGAAATGACCGGCGGGCGACCCGGCCGACACGCTCGGTGACCTTGGCGGAATCAGACCGTCCGGGACACCATGCCCTGCATGAAGGGTGATCTCTTTTCCAGTCAGCACGTGGTGCAGCCGGCCGTGGCGCCGGGAATGTCCGTCGAGAACGCCAAGTGCATCAAGTACGCGGTGAACGGCGAAATGTACGCCCGGCAGGGCGCGATGGTCGCCTACCGCGGCGACTTGGTGTTCGAACGCAAGGGCCAGGGCGTCGGCGGCATGCTCAAGCGTGCGGTGACCGGTGAGGGGCTGCCCCTGATGGCGGTGCGCGGACAAGGCGAGGCCTGGTTCGCGCACGAGGCGCAGAACTGCTTCATCGTCGATGTCGAGCCCGGTGACCAGTTCACCGTCAACGGCCGCAACGTGCTGTGTTTCGACGCGTCGCTGTCGTACGAGATCAAGACGGTGAAGGGGTCGGGCATCACCGGCGGCGGCCTGTTCAACAGCGTGTTCACCGGGCAGGGCCGGCTCGGTCTGGTCTGCGACGGCAACCCGCTGGTCATCCCCGTGTCCGCGCAGGCGCCGGTGTACGTCGACACGGACGCGGTGGTGGGCTGGACCACGCACCTGCAGACCTCGCTGCACCGCTCGCAGTCCATCGGCTCGATGCTGCGCGGCGGTTCCGGCGAGGCCGTGCAACTGATGTTCCAGGGCGAGGGGTTCGTGGTGGTGCGGCCGAGCGAGCTGACGCCCCAGAAGAACCAGCAGCACTGAGCCCCGCGGCGCCGGGACGCGGACCCGGCCATGATCCGAAAGGGCGTTGACCGCCGGCCGCCCGGCGGGTCAAGGTGCGAACGGTACGGCTCCCGACCCGTGCCGGAAGGACGAAACGCCTTGAACGACATCCCGGACAGCGCCCTGATCGGCCTGGCGGACATCGAAGCCGCCGCCCGGCACATCACCGGCCACGTCGTACGCACGCCGACGGTGCCGAGCCCCGGGCTCACCGCCCTGCTCGGCGCCCCCGTCACCGCCAAGCTCGAACTGCTCCAGCGCACCGGCTCGTTCAAGGCGCGCGGGGCCACGGCGAAGCTGCTGTCGCTGAGCGCGGCCGAACGGGCGGCGGGCGTGGTCGCGGTGAGCGGCGGCAACCACGGGATCGCGCTCGCGGTGATGGCGGCGGCCCTCGATGTGAAGGCCACCGTCGTCATGCCGCGCACCGCTCCCGCCCGCTCCCTCGCGCTCGCCGAGGAGGCCGGGGCGTCGGTGCGCCTGACCGACGGCATGGACAGCGCCTTCGAACTGGTGACGCGGTTGCGGGACGAGGGGCTGACCCTGGTCCACCCGTTCGACGACCCGGCCGTGATCGCCGGACAGGGCACCGTGGGTCTGGAGCTGGCCGAGGACGCCGGGGAGCTGACCGACGTCGTCGTCAGCGTGGGCGGCGGCGGCCTGATCGCCGGGGTGGCGGCGGCCCTGCGCGCGCGACGGCCGGGGGTACGGGTGTGGGGCGTGGAGACCGAGGGCGCGGAGGCGATGTCCGGCGCGCTGGAGGCGGGCGGCCCGGTGCGGGTGCCGTTGTCCTCCCTCGTCACCACGTTGAGCGCGCCCTCGGTGTCTAAGCTGACGTACGACCATGTGTCCGCCCTCGTCGAGGAGGTCCTGGTGGTGCCGGACCGGGACGCGGTGCGCGGCTGTCTGGAGCTCGCCGATCACGCCAAGGTGTGGGCCGAGCCGGCGGCGGGCTGTCTGCTGCCCGCGGCCCGGCAGGTGGTGGAGCGGGTCGGTGACGGCGCCCGGATCGGGCTCGTGGTGTGCGGCGGCAACACCACTCCCTCGGAAGTCATGGGCTGGGCCCACCGGTTCGGGTTGCTGTGAGCGGCTGTTGAACGCAGCGCCCCGCGCCCCGCGTACCTCTGGGAAAGTCCGGGCGGGGTTTGCGAGGGATGACCATGGCCGAGGCGCGCGTCTTCGCACACGAGGTGGTCGCCGGGCGGTACCGGCTGCTGGAGGTCTTCTCCCGCGAGACCGACCGCCTGTGGTGGTACGCGGAGGACCTGGTGACGGGACGGCCCCGCCTGGTGGCGCGGACGGTACTGCCCGAGTCCGCCGGCGAGGACACGGGGCGACGCCTCACGACCCGGGTTCTGCACGCCTGTGAGACCATGCGGCTGCTGCGCCCGGACCGGGTCGCCGCGGTCGTGGACGCCGTGGTGGAAGGGGGCGCCCTGTGGACGGTCACCGAGTGGATCGACGGCACGCCCCTCGGTGAACTCCTCGCCCGGGACGGCGCGTTGGACCCGGCGCGGGCGGCCCGGCTGGGCCTGGACCTGCTGGACGTGCTCCAGGCCGCGCACGACGAGGGCCTCACGCACGGCGAACTGAGCCCCGGGCAGGTCTTCGTACGCGAGGACGGCCCGGCCGTCGTCACCGGGTTCGGAACGGCGGGCGCGACGCTGGCGCCACGGCTCGCGGCACCGTCGTACGCCGCCCCGGAACAGGCCCGTGACGAGCGCATCGGCCCCGCGGCCGACCTGTGGGCGCTGGGCGCGCTGCTGTACACGGCGGTCGAGGGCCGGCCGCCGTTCCGGGACCGCGGCCCGGCCGAGGCGACACTGCGGGCGGTGGACCGGCTGCCGCTGCGCACCCCGCTGCGCGCGGGACCGCTCACCCAGGCCGTGCGCGGGCTGCTCCGCAAGGACCCACGGGACCGGCCGCCCCGTCCGGCACTCCGCGAGGCCCTGACCCGGGCCCTGCACGAGCCCACCGCCACCACCGGCCGACCACCGTCCCGCTCCCGGCCACGCGACGACCACGACGACACCGGCCGACGCACGACCTCCCGACCCCGTCTCGCCACCCCGGACAGCGCCACGGGCCGACGCCCGGACCCCGCCGCCGGGCCACACGGCCTCCGGGACGACACCGGCCGACGGCCTACCACCACACCCCGACTTCCCGACCCGGAAGCTGACACCCGCCGGTGGCCGGACCCCACGGCCGCAACACACACCCATCGGAACGACACCGGTCCACAACCGGCCACCACACCCCGACTCCCCGCCCCGGACGGCGACACCGGCCGGTGGCCGGACCCCGCGATCCGGATACGCGAGGCCCACGCCGACATCAGCGCAACCCAGCCGCGCGATGCCCACGGCGGCACCGGCCGACGGTGGGCCCCGGTGGCCCGGGCGCGCGGTGTGTTCGCCAGGCTGCGGCACGCCGGGCCGCAGCGGGGCAGCCCGGTCACGCCGCGCGGCGAGCGGTCCCTGCGCCGCACCGGCCACGCTCTGCCGAGCGACGGGCACGCCCCGCGCCGGACCGGCCAGGTTCCGCCACGCGACGGCCGGGCCCTGCCGCGCAGCCTCCGCCGTTTGCCGCTTGGCCCCCGCCGGCCGCCACGCGCCCTTCCCGGTCTGCCCCGCAGCCTCCGCCGTCTGCCGCTGGGCCTCCGCGGTCTGCTGCGCGGCCTTCTCCGTCTGCCGCGCAATCTCACCCGTCTGCCGCGCGGGCGCAGGGTTCTGGTCGCCGGTGCCGCGCTGGCCGTGGTCGTCGTGACCGGTGTGGTGCTGGCCGGGACCGGCGCGCTGCCCGGTACGCGCCCAGTCGCCGCTCCGCCCCGGCCCGTCGTCCCGGCCAGCCCCACCGACGGGCGCACCGGCGGCACCCCGCCCGGTCCCACGCCGCCCGCCTCCCCCTCCCCCTCCCCCTCACTGCCGACCGCCCCCGCCTCCCCCACACTCCCGACCGGCTACCGCCCGTACCACGCCCCCGAGGGGTTCTCCTTGGCGCTGCCCGGCGGGTGGCGGCGGCTGGCCACCTCGCGGGTGGCCGGTCCGGCCTACCGCGTCACCTTCGGCCGGGGCGGCGGCGGGCCCACGCTCGCCGTCACCTACAGCGAGCGCGTCGGCCCCGACCCGGTCGCCGTCTGGCGGCGGGACGTCGAGCCCGGGCTGGCCAGGCTGCCGGGCTATCGCCGGATCGGCGCGGTACGGGCCACCACCTATCAGGGCCACCGGGCCGCCGACCTCCAGTGGCTGGCCGGGACCAGGAGCGCGCGTTCGCGTACCTTCGGGCGCGGCCTGCTGCTGGGCGGCCGGCGCGGCTTCTCACTGCGTTTCACCGCCCCGGCCGCGACCTGGGGCGACGCGGCGAACCAGGTGGCGCTGACGACATTCCTGCGGACGTTCCGGGTACCGCGGGAGTGACCCGCGCCATGGGCCGTTTTCCCGGCGCCGAGCCGGGGACTCGCTGGATATGGTGCAAATCGGATACACGATGATGACCGAGCAGGCAGGTCCCCGGGACCTGGTGGAGCACGTGGTGGGCGCCGAGGAGGTGGGGTTCGACTTCTCGGTGATCTCGGACCACTACTTCCCGTGGCTGCGCGCGCAGGGGCACTCCTCCTACGCGTGGAGCGTGCTGGGCGCCGCCGCCCAGGCCACCTCGCGGATCCCCCTGATGACCTACGTCACCTGTCCCATCCTGCGCTACCACCCGGCGATCGTGGCGCAGAAGGCGGCGACCGTGCAGTTGCTGTCGGAGGGCAGGTTCCGGCTCGGCCTCGGCGCCGGCGAGAACCTGAACGAGCATGTCGTGGGCGGCGGCTGGCCCCCCGTGGACGTACGCCACGAGATGCTGGAGGAGGCGGTGCGGATCATCCGCGCGCTGTTCGAGGGCGGCCATGTCACCCACCACGGGCAGCACTACGACGTGGAGTCGGCCCGGCTGTGGGACCTGCCGGAGCAGGCGCCGCCGATCGGGATCGCCGTCTCCGGCAACCAGTCCTGCGAACTCGCGGGGCAGCTGGCCGATCTGGTGATCGCGACCGAGCCGAAGGCGGGCCTGCTGGAGGCCTTCGACCGGCACGGCGGCAGCGGCAAGCCCCGGGTGGGGCAGCTGCCGGTGTGCTACGACCCCGACCGTGACACGGCGGTCAAGCGCGCCCACTCCCAGTTCCGCTGGTTCGGCCTGGGCTGGAAGGTGAACGCCGAACTGCCGCACCCCGACTCGTTCGAGGCGGCGACGCAGTTCGTCACCGAGGACGACGTGGCCTCCTCCATCCCGTGCGGTGACGACCCGGAGGCCTTCGTGGAGGCCGTACGGCCGTACGCGGAGGCCGGGTTCGGGGAGGTCGCGCTGGTGCAGATCGGCGGTGACGCGCAGCGGGAGTTCCTGGACTGGTCGGGGAAGACCCTGCTGCCCGCGCTGCGGAAGGCGTTCGGCTGACGGGCCGTCCAGTGGTGTGGCGCGGGAATCAGCCACTTGGGTGAGCATCCTGGGCGATGTCGGGGTACTAGAGGTCTCTACGCCGATCGTCTGCCGGAGGCCCCGCGTGAACCCGTTCGTGCACAAGACCCTGGTGGTGCAGCTTCTCGCGCCCGGCACCGGGCGGTGCCCGGTGCTGGCCCACCTCGGCTACGCCGCCGACGACCCGTTCGCCGTCACCGCCGTCTTCGCCCACGACGGCCGGGTGCTGGCCTGCTGGCGGCTGGACCGGGAGATGCTCTCCGCGGGCCTGGCCGGACCGGTCGGCGAGGGCGACGTACGGCTGCGGCCGCAGGGCAGCGGGCCGTGCCACGAGCTGCGGCTGGAGTTCCTCGGGGACAGCAGGCCGGACGGCAGCCGGCACCGCGCGGTGGTGCTGGCGTGGGCGCCCGCGGTGGCGGCCTTCCTGCGCGAGACGCACCAGGTCGTGCCGCCGGGCCGGGAGCAAATGGACGTGGACGAGCTGCTGGCGGAGATCCTCTCCGGGGCTGAGTAGCCGTACTCATGTCCGGCCGCCCGGCCCGGCGCCACCATGGGGGCTCTACGACGCCTCAGGCAAGGAGCCCCACCGTGACCGCAGTGCACCCCGCCCCGCTCCGGGCGCCGCGCCGTGTGCCGCCCTCCGTCTTCGCCGGGGTGGTGGCCACGGCGCTGGCCGTGTCGGCGGTCGGCGCGCACGACCGCACCACCTGGTTCCTGGAGACGGTGTGGGCGCTGGTGGGGCTGCCGCTGGTGGTACTGGCCTGGCGGCGCTTCCCGCTCACCGGACTGCTGTGCGGGCTGCTCACCGCGCACGCGCTGGTCCTCGCGGTCGGCGGGCACTACACGTACGCGCAGGTGCCGCTGGGCGACTGGGTGCGCGACACCTTCAACCTGGACCGCAACCCGTACGACCGTTTCGGGCACCTCATGCAGGGCTTCGTCCCCGCCGTGCTGATCCGCGAACTGCTGTGGCGCACCTCACCGTTGCGCGGCAGCCGCTGGCTCGCACCGCTCACCGTGTGCGCCTGCATGGCCTTCAGCGCCTGCTTCGAACTGCTGGAGTGGCTGGCGGCCGAGATCGCCGGCCACGGCGCGGACGCCTTCCTCGCGACCCAGGGCGATGTCTGGGACACCCAGTGGGACATGCTCTGCGCCCTGACCGGCGCCCTGCTCTCCCTGCCCCTGCTCAGCCGCCTCCACGACCACCACCTCGAATCCCTGCCGAGCCCCGCACCCGCTCGTAGGGAGGCCCGCACCTAGGCGGCCCGGTCGCGGGCCGCCCGCGGGCCGGAGGAAGAGGCATCGCGGTGACACTCCGGACCCGCGGCCGGGCCCCCTCGGTCAGTCGCTGGTCAACGGCAGGCGGTACTCGTACCGCCGGGGCCTGAGGTCCTGCTCGGCCGGTTCCCAGTCCAGGTAGTGGCTGACCTCCCCGCCGCTGGTGGCGTACGTGTGCGTGTCGAGCGTGATGTCGCTGACGACGTACAGATCCACCGTGGTCTCCTTGTCGCGGGCGTGGAGCACCTCGTTGATGGTCAGTTCGACGCTGGTGGGCGCGCCGGTGGTGCCCTTGACCTCCACGTGGCGCTCTTCGGTGCCGCGCGTGCAGCGCAGGTCGTACGGCTTGCCGAGGCGATCCACCGTCCAGCCCTCGGCCTCGTAGTGGGCGACAGCCATGTCTTCGGCGTGCAGTTCGATCGCCTTGCGCTTCTTGGGATCGGATATGTAGCCGGCGCCACGGCGTCGGCGCTGGGGCTTCTTCTTCCCCTCCACCTGGTCGCCGGTGAAGCCGGGGGACTTGTCCAGCGGGACATTCTCCGGCTCGTCGGCGGCGACCGGGATGCCCGCGAGGTCCAGCAGTGGCAGGACCGGCATGTCGACGAGCTTGCCCATGCCGCGATCGGTTCCGGAGCGGCGGATCGCATCGCTTCCGGCCTCGGTCAACGGCCCTTCGGGACCCAGTGGTACGTCATGAAGCACCGCCAAGGGCTCGATACCGAAGCGGAGCGGATACTTCACGCGCATCTCCGCCTCTTCATCCGGCCAGTGCGGCGCATGACCGGTGTAGAAGCCCTTCCGGACCTCGAAGAGGTAGAGGGTCGCCGTACCCGTAAGCCACTGCTCGAGTTGAACCCGCGGCGACGCACCCGTCGCCAGCACGGCGAACCGCGGCTGCGCCCCCTCGTACTCGGCCTTGGACTCGGGGAACCCCCACGAGCGCGTCTCGATTCCATGCACCAAGTTCCGCTGCGCCTCGGTGCTTTGACCCACGTGAACCATCACGAACTGCGAAGCCTTCGTCATGCAGTTCATCATAAAATCCCACTTATACAGTGCTCTATAGCGGGGTGCTTGACGGCGGTCTCCCCTGTCCGGAGCTTCGGACGCCAACGGCCGGACGAGGCAAGTCCGCTGACGAGGTGAGGACACAGGAGCCCGGAAGAGACGGGCAGGGCCCGTCCAGGGAAGTGTGCGAACGAAGGGGATGGAACATGGACGAACTGAAGCCGGCTGTCGCACCGTCCCGCGATGCGGCAGACGCGGAACCGCCGGTGGCCGACCGGGCGGTGTCCATGGCAGCGCGGTCGGGTGTGGCATGCGCTGCCGCGGGGCGGGCACGAGAGCTTGCCGACGAGTTGAAGAACCGCTCGTTCATCGACCGGTGCGTCGCGCGGTACCGGGCAGCGGGGTTCGGTGATCCCGGCGAGGCGGAAGTGCGTGCCTGGCGCCGGTCATGGCCGCCGCTGCTGGAAGCACTGGTGCGGGCGGAACTGTCGGATGTGCAGGTGTACCTGGAGTACGGAACCCCGGGCGGAGGCCGACGCCTGGACGCGTTGCTGGTCGGCACCGGACCCGACGGGGACATAGTCCTGGTGGTGGTCGAGCTCAAGCAGTGGCATCAGTACCGCGTCCTCGACCAGGAGCGGGTGATGCGCGACGACGGGCAGGTAACAGTCCACCCCGTGTTCCAGGTCGCGTCCTACCGGAGCTTCTTCCGGCACTGGCGGCCGCGGAAGGCCCCGCGGCTGGATGTGCGCGCCGTGGTGTTGCTGCACAACGCCACCGCCGCCGAGGCCCGGCCGCTGCGGCCGGACGCACCCGCGGTCGCCGACATCCCGGTGCTCAGCGGCGAGGACCTGTCCGCGCCCGCCGGGACACTGGCAGGACTGCTGGGGTGCGGGGATCTCCGCGCTCCGTCCAGCGATGACGTAGCCGCTTTCGAGGGCATCCGGTGGACACCCTCCACCCGGCTGCTGGACCACGTCGGCTCCGTCCTCGAGGGCAGCGTCGCGTTCGCGCTGGTGGGAGATCAGCAGGAAGCTTTCGTACGGCTCCGTGCCGCTGCCAACCGCTACCTGCGCACGCTTTCCACCGACGGGCGTCGGGCACCGGACAGCCGGGGCGGGAGGACCGGCGGCGCCGTTGTCACGGTCAGCGGCGGCCCGGGCAGCGGCAAGACGGCCCTCGCCGTGCGGCTGCTGGGCCACCTCATGCGCGCCCACCCCTCCTCCCGTCCCCGCTTCATCACCCCCTCCGGCACGCTGCGCGCCCACCTTCTGGACGCCACCCGCGATCACAACGCCGCCCGCGAACTGTTCCCCGCGTCCAGTGCGATGCGCAGCGTGGCGCGGCAGACCGGCACGCTCGTCATCGACGAGGCACAGCGCGTCAAGCGAGGTGGCGCGCGTGGACTGCCGCAGGACTTGGCCGCGGTGGTGGATCACGTACCGCTGGCCGTGATCTTCCTGGACGAACGGCAGATCATCCGCCCCGACGAAGGCACCACCATCGAAGAGATCGGGGCCGCCGTCCGTGCCGTGGGCCGGACCCACCATCACCTGGAGCTGACCGGCTCCTTCCGGTGCGGCGGCTCAGCCGCGTACACCGCCTGGGTCGACGCCCTGCTGTACGGCAGGCCCGTCCCCTGGACCGGGCACGCCGGCTACGACCTCGGGCTGTGCGACGACCCCTTCCAACTCCAGGAGTGGGTCGAGCACGCCACCGCCGCGGGGTACACCGCCCGCACGACCGCCGGGTTCTGCTGGCCCTGGACCCGCAACCGCCCCCGCGGCGCCACCGCCCTCCCCCACGACATCGAGATACAGATCCCCGCCGGCCCCTCCACACCCGCCCGGACCTGGCGCGCCGCCTGGAACGCCGACACCGTCCTCACGGACCCCCACGACGGCCGCGTCCTCGCCCCTCGCAGCCAGCTCTGGGCCAGTCACTCCGGCGGGCACCAGCAGATCGGCTGCATCTACACCGCCCAGGGCCTCGAATACCACCACTCCGGCGTCATCATCGGCCCCGACCTCGTCTGGGACAACGGCCACTGGCAGGGCCGCCCCGATCAGAGCGACGACCGCCAGCTGCGCGATCTCACCCCTCAGCAGTACTTGCGCTATGCCCTCAACACCTACCGCGTCCTGCTCACCCGCGGCACCCACGCCACCCGCGTCCACGCCACCGACGCCGCCACCCATCGCATGCTGCAGACACTGATCCGCCCCGCGGCCGCCACCTGACCCGGAGCTTCCTCGAGCACGACGGCTGCCTGACCGACGAGGCCGGACCTCTAGTCCCCCGACCCACCCGAGTTCCGCCGCCGGGCCCACAAGGGCAGGGCGTACCAGCACAGGACGTACCAGGCTACGACGGCCGTCACCAGGTAGGGCACATAGCCGTCGTGGGTGGCCACGCGGAGGATGAGGAGCAGGGACGAGGTCATCGTGGCGAGCAGGAGGGCGAGGCCGACCAGGGTCATGCGGGAGGCCAGCCGTACCGCCCGCGGTTTGACGCGGTGGCCGGAGACCAGGCGGTGCAGGGACACCGGTCCGATGAGGGCGCCGGTGGCGCAGGCTCCCATGACGACGGTCACGATGTAGATCACCTGGTCGGTGTCGGCCAGGCGGGCGTACTTCGGCTGGAAGACCACGGTCAGCAGGAAGCCGAACAGGATCTGTACGCCCGTCTGTGCGACCCGGACCTCCTGGATGAGTTCGGTCCACATCCGGTCGGCCCGCTCCTCCTCGGTTTCGTCGCGCCCTGTGCGCCGCCCATCTCGCGTCATGCGGTGCCGTGTAACCGTCCGTCTGTTCGTTAAACGGGCGGCGGGCGGCGCGGGTCCGTACGGGGTGCTACCAGCGGTGTTCGACCTGGTCCTTGATCCGGCGGTCGTAGAGCTCGCGGATCGCGGTGACCGTCTGCGGCGGCAGCGGCGGCAGTTTGGCCGCGGCGGCGTTGGCGCGGGCCTGCTCCGGGTCGCGGGCGCCGGGAATCACGGTGGTGACACCCTCCTGCTCGATGATCCAGCGCAGCGCGAGCTGGGCCGGGGTGTAGCCCTCGGGTGTCAGCGCGGCGAACTCGGCGGCGGCCTCCACCCCGGTGGCGTAGTCGACCCCGGAGAAGGTCTCGCCCTGGTCGAACGCCTCGCCGTGCCGGTTGTAGGTGCGGTGGTCGTCGGCCGCGAACACCGTGTCCTTGGTGTACTTCCCGGACAGTAGCCCGGAGGCGAGCGGGACCCGCGCGATGATGCCGACGCCGGCCTCGCGGGCGGCGGGCACCACCTCGTGCAGCGGCTTCATGCGGAACGGGTTGAGGATGATCTGCACGCTGGCCACACCCGGCCGGGCGATCGCGGTGAGCGCCTGCTCACAGGTCTCCACGCTCACCCCGTAGGCGGCGACGCGCTCCTCCGCCACCAGAGTGTCCAGGGCGTCGAACACCTCGTCGGAGGAGTAGACCGGGGTGGGCGGGCAGTGCAGCTGCACCAGGTCGATGCGGTCGACGCCGAGGTTGCGGCGCGAACGGTCGTTCCACGCGCGGAAGTTGTCCAGGACGTAGTTCTGCGGGATCTGCTCCACGCGGCGGCCCATCTTGGTGGCCACGAGGACGTGCAGGTCGGGCCGCCCGCGCAGGAAGGAGGCGATGGTCTGCTCGCTGCGCCCGTCGCCGTACACGTCGGCCGTGTCGAAGAAGGTCACCCCGGCCTCGGCCGCCGCCTCGAGGACGGACAGGGCCACCTTGTCGTCCACATCGCCCCAGTCGGCGCCCAGCTGCCATGTGCCGAGCCCGACCACCGATGCCCACTGACCCGACCTGCCGATCACACGTTCGTCCATGGCCTCAGTGTGTCATCCGGTACGGCATCACGTGCACTTGACGGGCCGGTCAGCCGGTCAGCAGGGTGCGCAGCTGCCGCTTGTCCGGTTTGCCCGCCGCCGTCAGCGGGATGTCCGGCACCAGGTGCAGGGTGTCGGGGGCGTAGAGGCGCCCCTTGCGGGCGGTGACGAAGTCCCGGATCTCCTCCAGCGTGGGCCGCTGTCCGGCGGCGGGCACCACGGCGGCGTGGACGTGTTCCACCGCGTCGTCGTCCCGGCTGCCGAACACCGCGCACCGGCCGACGGCGGGGTGGCCGAGCAGCAGTTCCTCCAGCTCCGCCGGGTAGACGTGGCCCCCGACGACCACGATCATCTCCTTGATCCGGTCCACCAGGTAGAGGTAGCCATCCTCGTCGAGATAGCCGACGTCGCCGGTGTGCACCCAGCCGTCCCGCAGCACCTCGGCGGTCAGCTCCGGCTGCTTCCAGTAGCCGCCCATCACGTAGGGCGAGCGCACCCGCACCTCGCCCCACTGCCCGGGCGGCAGGGTGGTGCCGTCGGCGTCCCGGATCGCGATCTCCACGCCCGGCAGGGCCCGGCCGACCGTCAGCTGGCCGCCGCGGCCGGTCACCTCCTGCTCGTCGGGGCCCGTCTCGGTGATGAGCTGGGTCTCGGCCTGCCCGTACATGCCGTGCAGCACCGGCCCGAGGACCCGGGCGGCCTGCCGCATCCGGGCCGGTGAGGCGGGCGTGCCGCCGTAGCTGATCCGGCGCAGCGCGGACAGGTCGGTGCGGGGCAGGTCGGGGTGGTCCAGGAGCCGGTAGAGCAGGGGCGGCAGCAGCCAGGTGTGGGTGACGCGTTCGCGCTGGATCGTGGCCAGCACGTCCCCGGGCTCGAAGCCGTGCCGCAGCACCACCGAGCCGCCCTGGTACAGCGCCAGGTCGGCGAAGATCCCGGCGAGATGGGCGAGGGCGGTGCAGGCCAGGAAGCGGGGCGGGTCGCCGGCGACCGCGAATCCCTGGTCCATGCCCAGCCGGTAGGCGCCGTGGGTCATGCGGATGCCCTTGGGAACGCCGGTGGTGCCGCCGGTGTGCCGGACGCACCAGTCGTCGTCGGGGCCCACCCGGCCGCCCATCGGCCGGGCCGGGTGCCGGGCCGCCGCGGCGAGCACGTCCTCCGTGTCACCGTCCGGCCCCAGCCACAGGGCTTCGGGGGTGCCGGGGAGCCGGGACAGCTGCAGTGCCGCCTCCGGCTGCCGGTCGTCCACCAGCAGCAGGGTGCAGTCCACGCTCGCCATCACCTGCGCCATGACCGGCGGGCTCATGCCCTCGTAGAGGACGACCACCCGGGCGCCGGCCAGGTTGGCGGCGTAGCGGGCCACCAGGGCCTCCGCGGTGTTGCCGGTGAGCAGGGTGACCGTGGTTCCGCGGCCGACCCCGCGGCCGGCCAGTTCCCAGGCGAGCCGGTGCACCTGGTCCCGGAACTCGCCGGCGCCGACCACCCGTCCCTCGGCGGTGGTGACCGCCGCCCGTGACGGCCGGTCGGACAGCACGTCGAGGACGGCCTCCACGTAGCTGCGGAATCCGGCCCCCGCGGGGGCGTGTCGCTCGCTCATGGCTGTTCTCCCTCGTCTTCAAGCGGTGGGCACGGTGTGACGCTAACGGGGAGGTCTGCCTGCCTTCCACGACCGGTTCGGCCATGTGTTCATGGCGCGGGGGACATGAGCCGTTCCCGGGCCAGCCGGCGGAAGTCCCGGGCTGCGGGCGAGAGATAGGCGTTCTGCCGCCACACCAGAGTCAGCGTGCGGTGACAGTCCGGGGCGTCCAGCCGCAGCCAGGCCACCGGTCCGTCCTCGCCGATGGCCCGCCGGGCGACGGCCGGCAGCAGGCACAGGCCGAGTCCGGCACCGACCAGCTCCGGCGTGGCGGCCGCCTCGTCCCCCTCGCAGACCACCCGGGGGGTGAGCCCCTCGCGGGCGAACAACCGCTCCAGCAGGGCCCGTTGCCAGTGGCCGGCGCGGGTGCTGACGAAGTCCTCGCCGGCCAGCTCGGCCACCGCGACGCTCCCCCGGCCGGCCAGCGGATGCCCGGTCGGCACGGCCAACAGCACCTCTTCGCGGGCCAGTTCCAGCGTGGACAGCCCGGGTCCGGCAAGCGGCTGGGAGGCGATGGCGAAGTCCACCTCGGCCGCGCGCAGATGCCGGTGCATGGCGTCCACCGGGGCCTGGAACAGGCGTACCCGCACCCCGGGCCGCAGCGCGCGGAAGGCGGACAGCACGCCGGACAGCTGGAGCAGGGTCTCGGCGGCCACGGCGACACGGCCGGGGCCGGGCCCGGCGGCGTCGGCCAACTCCCGCCGTGCGTCGTCGAGTTCCGCCAGCGCCCGGTCGACCCGGGCCAGGAAGGCGGCGCCGTGGTCGTTGAGCCGTATGCGGCGGCCCTGACGGTCGAACAGCGGGACGCCGAGTTCGGTTTCGAGCCGGAGGATGGTCCGGCTCACCGACGGCTGGGCGACCCGTAGTTCCTCGGCGGCCCGGCTGATGTGCTGGTGCCGGGCGACGGCCTGGAAGTAGCGCAGGGACAGCAGATCCATGCCGGTAGTGTCACCGGACCGCGAGCAATCGCCGCGCCGGGCGGCCCAGAGCGGGTTGTGCGGCCGCGCCGGTGACCGGTCAGCGGGGGCGCTCGGTGCGGGCGTGCAGGGCGCGGGCGGCGCGGGGGCCGAGCCAGCGCTTGAACCTGCGCAGGGGCTCCAGCCGTCCGGCCGCCTTGTCCAGGCCGTAGTACAGCTGCGGCGGGACGTACGGCAGCAGGGGTGAGTGGCGCTGGCCGAGCAGGGCGAACATCCGGTGCGGGGGCAGGTGGATGTAGCGGGGCAGGTTCTCGTACCAGCGGGCGCTGTAGCGGGCGGCGCTCTGCGCGGACAGCAGTGCGGTCCGGCGCCGGCGCTCGTAGACGGTGAGCGCCTCGGGCAGGGGGTGCGCGCGCAGGGCGTCGGCCAGGCACATGGCGTCCTCCAGGGCGAGGGTGGTGCCGGCGCCGATGGAGTAGTGGGTGGTGTGGGCGGCGTCGCCGAGCAGGACCACGTTGCCGCCGTGCCAGGTGCGGTTGGTGAGGGTGCGGAAGGTTCCCCAGGAGGCGCCGGGGCGGGCGACGAGGGGGTGGCCGTCCAGGACGCGGGCGAAGAGCTTCTCCAGCAGGGCGAGGCTCTCGGCGGTGCCGGTCCGGTCCAGCCCGAGACCGGTGAGGGTCTGCGGGGAGCACTCGACGACACAGGTGCTGTGGTCGCCGCTGTAGCCGTAGCCGTAGGCCCAGATCCAGCCGTGCGCGGTCTCGGTGAAGGCGAAGGTGAAGGCGTCGAAGACCTTGGTGGTGCCGAGCCAGAGGTAGGGGTTGCGGCCCGGGGTGAGGCGGGTGCCGAAGTGCTCGGCGCGGCGGGTGCGCAGGGCGCTGTGGACGCCGTCGGCCGCGACGACGAGGTCGGCGCCGGCGGGCGGCCGGGCCGGCGCGCTCTCGTACTCCAGACGGACGCCGAGGGCGCGGGCCCGGGCGGCGAGCAGGGCGAGCAGCCGGTGCCGGCCGATGCCGAAGCCCTCGTCGCCGTGGTGCCGGGTGGTCAGGCCGCCGACGTGGGCGACGCCGTCCGTCCACCGCACGGAGTGCGCCTCGACGGCGCGGGCGGTCTCGGGGTCGTAGGCCTGGAGCCGGTCGAGCAGGCCGCGCCAGTACGTCACGCCCCAGCCGTAGGTGGAGCCCTCGGGGTCGCGTTCGTGGACGGTGATGTCGTGGCCCGGGTCCTGCCGCTTGAGCAGGAGGGCGAGACAGAGGCCGGCGGGCCCGCCGCCGACGCAGACGACCTTCACACGCACACCCCTGACAGTCACCACATGTGCCCGGACGGAACCGGAGGGTAGCAGGGCGGCGCCGCGTGATCGCGTCAGTCTGGAGGGGTGAGCCGCGCCACTCGGCCGGACCGCCCCCGGAAAGGATCAAGGAAAACCGGGGCGCCCCGGCAAGGAATTCCCCGTTCCGGTACGGATCGGAGCACCACCCCAGCAAGATCATCTTTGTTGAACCCTGTATGACATGTGGCTAATTGTCCGGATCGCAGCCAACCGGTTCCGGCGGATTTCTTCCGCTCCGGGTGCTGTCGATAGGCATGCGTCGTCACCAAATCTTCACTCTTCCGGAGGACCCGCATGCCCGAGATCACCCGGCGCCGCGCGCTCACCGCGGCAGCCGCCGTCGCCGCGACGGCCTCGGTGGCCGTCACCCTCGCCGCCCCCGCCGCGTCGGCCGCCGGCCATCACGAGCCCGCCGCGCCCGACTCCTTCGACGAGGTCTACAAGGGCCGCCGGATACAAGGCCGTCCGGCGGACGGCGGCGCGCACCACCACGAACACGGCGGCGGATACGAGGTGTTCATCGACGGCGTGCGGCTGCACGTGATGCGCAACGCCGACGGCAGCTGGATCAGCGTGGTCAGCCACTACGACCCGGTGCCCACCCCGCGCGCCGCCGCCCGTGCCGCGGTGGACGAGCTGCAGGGCGCCCCCCTGCTGCCGTTCCCCGCCAACTGACCACCCCAGCAAGGACTTCGGAGCACCGCGCACCATGACCGTACGCAAGAACCAGGCCACCCTGACCGCCGACGAGAAGCGCCGGTTCGTCGCCGCCGTTCTCGAACTCAAGCGCAACGGACGCTACGACGAGTTCGTCCGCACGCACAACGAGTTCATCATGTCGGACACCGACAGCGGGGAGCGGACCGGCCACCGCTCCCCCTCGTTCCTGCCCTGGCACCGCAGATTCCTGCTCGACTTCGAACAGGCGCTGCAGTCCGTGGACTCCTCCGTCACGCTGCCGTACTGGGACTGGACCGCCGACCGCACCGTGCGGGCCTCCCTGTGGGCCCCGGACTTCCTCGGCGGCACCGGGCGCAGCACCGACGGCCGGGTGATGGACGGGCCGTTCGCCGCCTCCACGGGCAACTGGCCGGTCAACGTGCGCGTCGACGGCCGGACGTTCCTGCGCCGCTCGCTCGGCGGCAGCGTGGCCGAGCTGCCGACGCGCGCCGAGGTGGAGTCGGTGCTGGCGATATCGGCGTACGACCTGCCGCCGTACAACAGCGCCTCGGAGGGCTTCCGCAACCACCTGGAGGGCTGGCGCGGGGTCAACCTGCACAACAGGGTCCATGTGTGGGTCGGCGGGCAGATGGCCACCGGGGTCTCCCCCAACGACCCCGTGTTCTGGCTGCACCACGCCTACGTCGACAAGCTGTGGGCCGAGTGGCAGCGGCGGCACCCGGACTCCGCGTATGTGCCGACGGGCGGCACGCCGGACGTGGTGGACCTGAACGAGACCATGAAGCCCTGGAACACCGTGCGCCCGGCGGATCTGCTGGACCACACCGCGTACTACACGTTCGACGCCTGATCAGGCCTCGGCGGTACGGCACTCCGGGTGGCCCCAGCCCTGCGCGTTCTTGGCGATCTTCTCGCCGGCCGCGTAGGACCGCCCGCACAGGCAGCGGCCGGGGAACTTGGCCTTGATGGTCCGGGAGGACGAGGACGACGACGAGGCCGACGACGAGGCCGCGCCGGCGCCGGTGCGCCGGGGTGCCTTCCGGCGCGGCGCCCCGGCCGCCGCCGGGGTGTCGGGCGACGGCGGGGGCTCCGGGGAGCCCAGTTCGCTGCCGGCGGACTCCTGGACGGAGGCCGCCTGGCTGGCCGCGCGGTCGGCGAAGTCGTTCAGCGGGTCGCCGTCGACCTGGTGGGCGGGTACGTAGCGGAACTCGACGGACCGGCCGCCGAGGAGTTCGTCGATGCGGACCACCAGGTCCTGGTTGGCGACGGGCTTGCCGGCGGCGGTCTTCCAGCCGTTGCGCTTCCAGCCGGGCAGCCAGGTGGTGACGGCCTTCATCGCGTACTGGGAGTCCATCCGGATCTCCAGCGGCACCTCCGGGTCGACGGCCGCGAGCAGCCGCTCCAGGGCCGTCAGTTCCGCGACGTTGTTGGTGGCCCGGCCGAGCGGGCCCGCCGCCCAGCGGGCGGGGGTCCGCTCGTCGCCGTCCGAGACCACCCACGCCCATCCGGCCGGTCCGGGGTTTCCCTTCGAAGCCCCGTCGCACGCGGCCACCACACGTTCACGCATGCGCTCGATGATGCCATGGCCGCGGGCGGGGCCGTGCCGGGGCCGGTCAGACGTCCCTGATCCCGGGCATCTCTCCCTCGGTGGTGGTGATGTCGATCACCGAGAAGTCGGCGCCCTGCGGGTCGCTGAGCGCCGCGAACCGGCCGAAGGGGCTGCTCATCGGCCCGAAGCGGAGGATGCCGCCGAGTTCGACGGCGCGTGCGACGGCCGCGTCGCAGTCGTCGACGGTGAAGTAGACGTTGATGTACGAGGGCACCTCGGGCGGGAAGTCGTCGGTCATCCGCATCCGGCCGAGGACGGTGTCCTCGCCGATGTCGAACATCCGGAAGTCCACCGCGTCGTCCTCGATCTCCTTCATCCGGTAGGGGAAGACGGAGGCGAGGAAGGCGTCCGCCTGCTCCGGCTCCCTGGTGAAGACCTCGGCCCAGCAGTACGCGCCGGGCGTGGCCGTCGCCTCGAAGCCCTCGTGGGTGCCGGCCTGCCACACGCCGAACACGGCGCCGCTGGGCTCCCGGGCCAGGCACATCGTGCCGAAGTCACCGACCCGCATCGGCTCCAGCAGCACCTCGCCGCCGCTGTCCCGGATCTTGCGGGCGGTGGCCGCGGCGTCCGGCGAGGCGAGGTACAGACACCACTGCGACCGGCCCTCCTGGCCGGGCATGGGCGGGACGACGGCCGCGACGGCCCTGCCGTCGGCGTAGGCCTGGGTGTAGTTGCCGTACTCCGACGAGGACTCGCCGAAGGTCCAGCCGAGGACTTCGCCGTAGAACCGCTTGGCCCCCTCGACATCGCTGAACATCGCGTCGGCCCAACAGGGCGTTCCCTCGGGTTGTACGGCCATGCCGACGGCCCTCCTGGAGTGGTGTGTCCCCGTTTGTTCACGCTAGCCATCCGGGGTCCGGCCCGCGCGCCGAGCCGGATCCCGGGACGGCGCCGGGCCGCCGCTACTCGCCCGCGTACGCCCGCTCCAGCGCGGCCGCGTCCAGCTTGCCCATGCCCATCATGGCGCGCAGGGCGCGTCCGGCCCGCTCCGGGTCCGGGTCGGCGATCATGTCGGGCAGCGGGGCGTAGACGACCTGCCAGGACAGGCCGTACCGGTCCTTGAGCCAGCCGCAGGGGCCGCCCTCGCCGCCCTCGGTCAGTTTCGTCCAGTAGTGGTCGATCTCCTGCTGGCCGGCGCAGTGGATCTGGAAGGAGACGGCCTCGTTGAACGTGAACTCGGGGCCCGCGTCGAGCGCGACGAACCGCTGACCGTTGGCCGTGAACTCCACGGACAGCACGGCACCGGCCGGGCCGGGCCCGCCCTCGGGCCACCGCACGACGCGCTCGATGGCGGAGTCCTTGAAGACGGACACGTAGAAATGCGCGGCCTCCTCCGCCTTGCCGTCGAACCAGAGACAGGTGGTGAACGCGTCGGTGGTCATGAGCGCCTCCCGGGGCGTGGAACGGGTCGGGGAACACGGTCATGGAGGCAGACCGTGCCACGCCCCGGAACTCATCGGCCGGGCCACCGGTTCCTTCGAACAGGTGAAAGATTCCCGCGCGCCGGGGCCCGGCCGGGTGGCCGGACCCCGGTGCGCCCGGTGCCGGGCTCAGGCGGCGAGGCAGAGACCGCGGTACGAGCGGTGCCGCGGGGCCGCCGCCCGGTGGTGGCCGGCCGTACGGCGGGACAGCTCGCCGTGCGCCCGCGCCAGCAGGTCGCCGAGGCTCAGGCCGAGGGCGTGCGCGGCGGCCGCGAGGACCTCGGACGACGCCTCCTTGCGGCCCCGTTCGACCTCCGACAGGTACGGCAGCGAGATCCGCGCCGCGTCGGCCACGTCCTTCAGGGTGCGCTCCTGCTCCCGCCGCTCGCGGCGCAGCACCTCGCCGACAAGATCACGCCACAGTGGCTCCCTGGGGGCGGGCTCGGTCTCCGGCGCCTCGGGGCGGGCCGGCGCCGGTCGCAGGGGGATCACTCGGGCTTCTTCGCTCACCGGGTTGCTCATCCCGTCAGCCTAGGAGCGGTGCCGTCCGGGGCAAGGACCGGGTGTTGCGCCCTGAGGGAAATCCCGGTCCGGACCACGCCCGACCGGCCGTTTCACGCCAGTGCGCAGTGGCGGGGGCATGCGATGCGTCACCATGGGTACCCGGGCCGTGAGCGGCTCCGCGAGCAGGCATGACCCGCCGCATAGCGGGTACTCGCCGGAGACGCTGCCTGGACACTGGAGCCGGCCCCACCGGGTACCGGCCCGGAGGCCGCACAGGGAGACGTCGAACCGTGACTTTCGTGGGAGAGGTAATGGACACCGCCGCCGGGATCCGGCCGGAAGCCGTGGTCGTCGAGCAGACCGAGCAGGACACGACGGGCGAGGGGTCACTGCCTGGCATCACGGACCCGGCGTCCGTCGCCCCGCGCGACGCTCGCGCGCTGTCCCGCCAGTTCTTCCGCCGCCTGGCCGAACTGGAAGAGGGAACGCACGAGTACCAATACGCGCGCAACACACTCATCGAGATGAACATGTCGCTCGTGCGGTTCGCGGCCGGCCGGTTCCGGGGCCGCGGCGACGACATGGAGGACATCGTCCAGACCGGCATGATCGGCCTGATCAAGGCCATCGACCGGTTCGAGCTCTCGCGCGAGGTCGAGTTCACGTCGTTCGCGCTGCCGTACATCGTCGGCGAGATCAAGCGGTTCTTCCGGGACACCACCTGGGCCGTCCACGTGCCGCGCCGGCTCCAGGAGCTGCGGGTGGAGCTGGCCAAGGCGCGCGAGGAGCTGTCCAGCCGGCTGGACCGGGACCCGACGGTGGCGGAGCTGGCCACGCTGATGAACCTCCCCGAGAAGGAGGTGGTCGAGGCCCAGCTGGCCTCGAACGGCTACAACTCCGCCTCCCTGGACGCCGCGCTCACCGGTGACGGTCCCGAGGACGGCGAGGCGGTCCTCGCCGACTTCATCGGTGTGGAGGAGGAGGGGCTGCGGCTCGTCGAGGACTTCCACGCGCTGGCCCCGCTGATGGCGGAGCTGAGCGAACGCGACCGGCAGATCATCCACCTGCGGTTCGTGGAAGAGGCCACCCAGGCCGAGATCGGGGAGCGGCTGGGCTGCTCCCAGATGCACGTCTCCCGGCTGATCAAGCGGATCATCACCCGGCTGCGCCAGGGGATGCTCGGCGAACTGGGCTGCGCCTGACATCCGGGGACCGCGGCAGGTCCGGCCGGGTCCCTCCGCGGGCAGGATGACGCGGGGGGCTCGGCCACGGCGCCTTCACAAGCTTGCCGGAGTCAGCGACTCAACCGGAATCAGCGGCTCAAGTCAGCGACTCAACCGGAATCAGCGGCTCAAGGGGAAGACGGCCCGTACCCGCTTGCCGACCGGAACGCGTTCCACGGTGACCTCGCCGGCCAGCGCGTGCACGATCTCCAGCCCGTGCCGCCCGACGCGCTCGGGATTCTTCGGGAAACGGCGGGGCAGGGCCGTGCTGCTGTCGTACACGGACACCACGACCGAGCCGGCCGTGCCCTCCAGCTCCAGGATGTAGGGGCCTTTGCTGTGCCGGTCGGCGTTGGTGACCAGTTCGCTCACCACCAGCAGCAGCTCGCCGGCGACGCGGTCGTCGACGCCGGCGCACCACTCGGTCCGCAGCTGCTCCAGGAACCGGTCGGCGAAGGCGCGTGCCTCGGCGATGCTGCCGGGCGCGCCGGTGTAGTGCGCCGCGCGCCGCAGCGGCTCCACGGGTACGTCGAAGCCAGTCGGTATCACTTCCCCGCCCAGGTGCTCGGTCATGCTGTTCTCTCTCGGAAAGGCCCGGTGCGGCCGGTCGCCGTCGCTCCAGTCCTCGTACCCCGAGCCCGGTCCGGCAGTCCCTCCGATGCGTTCGCCGACCGCGCACGGGACACCGGTGACGGCGGGGCCTCGCGCGACGCGGTATCCGGCTGCGCGGACAGGGTACCCGGCGGCGCGGACACGGTACCCGGCGCGGCGGTCAGGCGACGGGGACGACGAGCGCCGGTATGGTCCGCTGCATGCGCACCGCGTCGACGGACTCCGCGAGCAGCTCGTACTCGGTGGTGTCGTCGCCGGTCGCGATCCGCACCAGCCTGCCCGCGGCCAGCTCGTCGGCGACCAGCTCCTGCCGGTCCACATCGCCGCACCAGGCGCGCAGGACGGCCGGCACGTCGGGGACGGTGTCCGCGACGGGGACCAGCGCGCCGGGCGGGAAGTGCGCGGCCTCGGGATGGGGGTCGAGCCGGTCGGCGATCCAGTTCGCCCGGTCGCGCAGCCACCACAGGGCGAGCGCGAGCGTGGGGGCCCGGTAGGTGCCGAGCGGTACTCCGATGCGCTGTCCGCCGCAGGTGCCGTACGCGGTGACATGGCACAGGAACTCGTCGTGCATGCGCACTCCCCCGTCGCGTCGTTCGCCTGCGGGCCGGCCTCGCTTTCGCTGCGGCTCGTGTGCGGTGCGTGATCGGGGCCTCGCTGGAAGTGAAGCCCGCACAGTCGAGTATGTTCACTGCTGAACCACTGTCACCATGTTTTTCCGGACAGTCTTCCGGCATATTCCGCGCCCGCCCTGGCCGGAATCCGGCGGCCCGGCGACGGGCCCGCCCGGTGTGCCGCCCGGGTGTGCCGCCCGTGGGCGCCCGAGGACCGGCGCAGACGGCGAGCCCGGCCGCCGGGGGGTGGCGGCCGGGCTCTGCGGTTCCGGTGGGTCAGGCCGTCAGGGCTTGACGAGGGCGTCGATCCGCGCCAGTTCCTCGGTGTCGAACTCCAGGTTCCCGATGGCCGCCACGCTGTCCTCGATCTGGCGGGCGCTGCTCGCGCCGACCAGCGCGGACGTCACCCGGCCGCCGCGCAGCACCCATGCCAGCGCCAGCTGGGCCAGCGTCTGGCCGCGGGACTTGGCCACCTCGTCCAGCGCGCGCAGCCGGGCGACCAGGTCCTCGGTCACCGCGTCCGAGTTCAGGAACGGGCTGTCGCTCGCGGCCCGGGAGTCCTCGGGGATGCCGTCGAGGTAGCGGCCGGTGAGCAGGCCCTGCTCCAGCGGGGAGTAGACGATGGAGCCGACCTGGAGTTCGTCCAGGGCGTCGAGCAGGCCCTCGTCCTCGGGGCGCCGGTCGAGCATCGAGTAGCGCGGCTGGTGGATGAGGAGCGGGGTGCCGAGGCCGGCGAGGATGCGGGCGGCCTCCCGGGTCTGCTCGGCGGAGTAGTTGGAGACGCCGACGTAGAGGGCCTTGCCCTGCTGCACCGCCGAGTGCAGCGCGCCCATCGTCTCCTCCAGCGGAGTGTCCGGGTCGGGGCGGTGCGAGTAGAAGATGTCGACGTAGTCCAGGCCCATCCGCTTCAGGCTCTGGTCGAGCGAGCCGAGCAGGTACTTGCGCGAGCCCCACTCGCCGTACGGGCCGGGCCACATCAGGTAGCCGGCCTTGGTGGAGATCACCAGCTCGTCGCGGTAGCGGGCGAAGTCCGCCTTCAGTGCCGCGCCGAAGGCGGACTCGGCGGCGCCGGGCGGCGGGCCGTAGTTGTTCGCCAGGTCGAAGTGCGTGACGCCGAGGTCGAAGGCGCGGCGCAGGATGGCCCGCTGGGTCTCCACCGGCCGGTCGGGGCCGAAGTTGTGCCACAGGCCGAGGGACAGGGCGGGGAGCTTCAGGCCGCTGCGTCCGGTGCGCCGGTAGGGCATGTCGGCGTAGCGGTCGGGGTGTGCGGTGTACAACGCGACTCCATGAGGGGTGGGCACGGGATCTACCGGTTCCACTGTTGCCCGGGCGGTGGGCAGCGGTCCAACAGAAGAATCCGATGGGATTCAGCGGCTAGGCTGCTCAATCATGGAACTGCGCCATCTCCAGCACTTCGTGGCGGTCGCCGAGGACCGGCATTTCACCCGTGCCGCCGAACGCCTGATGGTGTCCCAGTCGGGTCTGTCGGCGTCCATCCGGGCGCTGGAGCGGGAGTTGCGGGCGCCGCTGTTCGTACGGACCACGCGCCGGGTGACGCTGACGGAGGCGGGGCGGGCGCTGCTGGTGGAGGCCGAGCGGATCCTGGCCCAGGTGCGGGCGGCGCACGACGCGGTGGCGGCGGTGCAGGGGGTGCTGCGCGGCACGCTCGCCCTCGGCACCGAGCAGTGCATCGCCGGGGTGCGGGTGGCCGAGCTGCTGGCGGCCTTCCGGGGCCGGCACCCGGATGTGGAGATCCGGCTGCGGCAGGCCGGTTCGGGCGAGCTGGCGGAGGAGGTCGCGGCCGGACGGCTGGACCTGGCCTTCGCCTACCGCACCCGGGCCGACAGCGACCAGCTGCGCTCGGTGTCGCTGGCCGACGAGCCCATGACGGTGCTGTGCCACCCCGACCACCGGCTCGCCGCGGCGCCGGCCGTGCTCGGACCGGGCGACCTCACCGGTGAGGTGTTCGTGGACTTCCACCCCGACTGGGGACCGCGCCGCACCACCGACGCCGCGTTCGCCGCGGCCGGGGTCCGGCGCACGGTCGCGCTGGAGGTCAACGACGTGCACAGTCTGCTGGACCTGGTGGACGAGAACCTGGGGATCGCGGTGGTGCCCCGGCACTTCCGGCACAAGCGGCCGGCGCTCACGGCGCTGCCGCTGAAGGGCACGGGCGGGGCGCGGTACGAGACGGTGGCCCTGCTGCCGCCGGAGCGGGCCACCAGCCCGGCCGCCCGGGCACTGGTCACCTTGCTGGAGACGGGAACCTGACGCACCGGTGGCCGGATTCCGGGCGCGGCAGCGGCGGCGGTTTGCGATGGTGGACGGTATGCATGCCAAGGACATCCTCATCGACGGCTACGGCCGCATCCGGGAAGAAGTCCACGCCGTCCTCGACGGCCTCGGTCCCGAGGAGCTGCACCATCGCCCGGCCCCCGACGCCAACACCATCGCCTGGCTGGTGTGGCACCTCACCCGGGTACAGGACGACCACATCGCCGACGCCTTCGACCTCGACCAGGTGTGGCTCGCCCAGGACTGGCAGAAGCGGTTCGGACTCGACCTGCCCCGGCACGACACGGGCTACGGGCACACACCGGCCAAGGTCGCCAAGGTGCGGGTGGAGTCCGCCGAGCTGCTCACCGGGTACTACGACGCCGTCCACGAGCAGACCCTCGGGGTGCTGCGCACCCTGGCGGCCAAGGACCTCGAACGCGTCGTGGACGAGCGCTGGGATCCCCCGGTCGGCCTGGGGGTGCGCCTGGTGAGCGTCCTGTCCGACGATCTCCAGCACGTCGGACAGGCCGCCTACCTCAGGGGGCTGGTTCAGAGCGCGGCGGCGTAACCCGGCAGGACCACGTCCTCGATCAGGGCCGTGCGCTGGTCGAACGGGACGAACGCGCTCTTGAGGGCGTTCACGGTGACCGTACGCAGGTCCTCCACCGTCCAGCCGGCCTGCTCCACCAGCAGGGACATCTCACGGGTCATCGTCGTCCCCGACACCAGGCGGTTGTCGGTGTTCAGGGTGACCCGGAAGCCCAGGTCCTTCAGGGCGGTGACGGGGTGCTCGGCGATGGAGGTGGCGCAGCCGGTCTGGAGGTTGGAGGTGGGGCACATCTCCAGGGCGATCCGGCGGTCGCGGACCCAGGAGGCGAGACGGCCGAGCTTGCCGTCCACGATGTCCTCGGTCAGACGCACCCCGTGGCCGATGCGCTGGGCGCCGCACACCTGGAGCGCCTGGTGGATGCTGGGCAGGCCGTACGCCTCGCCGGCGTGGATGGTGAAGGGCATGTTCTCGGCGCGCAGGTACGCGAAGGCGTCGAGGTGGTCGGCGGGCGGGAAGCCGTCCTCGGCGCCGGCGATGTCGAAGCCGACGACACCGGCGTCCCGGTAGGCGACGGCCAGTTCGGCGGCCTCGCGGACCCGGTCGAACATGCGCATCCCGCACAGCAGGGTGCCGACCCGGACGGGGGTGCCGGCCGCCGCGGCCTTGGCCATGCCGGCGGCCAGGCCCTCCTGGACGGCCTCGACGACCTCGGTCAGGGCGAGACCGCCCTTGAGCATCAGCTCGGGGGCGTAGCGCACCTCCGCGTAGACGACTCCGTCGGCGGCGAGGTCGAGGACGTACTCCTCGGCCGTGCGCAGCAGGCCCTCGCGGGTCTGCATGACGGCGAGGGTGTGCTCGAAGGTGGCGATGTAGCGGACCAGGTCGCCGGAGTTGGCGGCCTCGACGTACCAGGCGGCGAGCTCGTCGGGGTCGGTGGTGGGCAGCGTGTGGCCGACCGCGTCGGCGAGTTCCACCACGGTGGCGGGGCGCAGGCCGCCGTCGAGGTGGTCGTGCAGGACGGCCTTGGGAAGCCGGCGGAGGGTCTCGGTGTCGATGCGGGACGCGGTCATGGGCGTGTCGTTTCCTCGGCTGGTGGTACGGGTCGGGTCAGTGGGCGGCGGGCTGGAGCAGGTCCCAGCGGTTGCCGTACAGGTCCTGGAAGACGGCGACCGTGCCGTACGGCTCGTGGCGCGGCTCCTCCAGGAAGGTCACGCCGGCGGCGGTCATCCGGGCGTGGTCGCGGGCGAAGTCGTCGGTGTGCAGGAAGAAGCCCACGCGTCCGCCGGTCTGGTCGCCCACCCGGGCGCTCTGGCCGGCGTCCTTGGCGCGGGCCAGCAGCAGTCCGGTGCCGGGTCCCTCGCCGCCGGGCTCGACGACGACCCAGCGCGAGCCGTCGGGCCGCGGGCTGTCCTCGACGAGGCGGAAACCCAGGGCCTCGGTGTAGAAGCGGATCGCCTCGTCGTAGTCGTGGACGACGAGGGTGACCAGGGCGACGCGGCGCATGGCTACCTTCCGGCGGGGAGCGGTTAGCGGGTGAGGTTATACGTAAAACTACACGGACGCCAGCCCGATTTCTACGCGCGTCACGCGGGGCGGCTCGATGGCGGGTGTGGGGTGGGCGGGGCGGCCGTGGGGCGTCAGGGGCGGGACGCTTCTTGCGGTGCCCGGGTCGGCCGGCGCCTCTCCTCGTGCGGGCGCTCCTTGCGGTGCCCGGGTCGGCCGGCGCCTCTCCTCGTGCGGGCGCTCCTTGCGGTGCGCAGGTCGGTCAGCTCCTCTCCTCGCCCTGCGCGACCTCCACCCGGTGGTGGACGTCGGCCGTCGCGGTGGCCGAGGACACACAGGACAGGGCGGCGCAGGCGACGAGGAGGGCGGCGAGGGCGCGGAGGGCCCGGGGTGGCCGTGACGGGCCCGGGGTGGCCGTGACGGGCCGGCCGGCAGGGCTTGGACGCGCCGCGGGACGGGCCCGGTGGCGGCGCCGAAGGCGAAGCCCGGGCGCGCGGGCCGGCAGGGCTTGGACGCGCCGCGGGACGGGCCCGGTGGCGGCGCCGAAGGCGAAGCCCGGGCGCGCGGGCCGGGGACGAAGCCCGGGCGCGTGGGCCGGGCGCGAAGCCCGGGGGCGCGGGCCGGACGCTCCCGGCGGTGTGCGCGGCCTGGGCGGCGAGGGCCGGCGCGGGCGATGGCCCGGGTCGTCAGCCGCCGGTCGCCGACCGGCGCGGCGGCGGTCTCGTCGGCGCCCGCTCGGCCGCGAGCCGCACCGTGTCGCGTACCCGGCGCAACGCGGGGCGGCAGTGCGCCGCGAGTCCGGCGGCGGCCAGGGCGTAGTGGTGGCCGCCCGCGTTGTGCGCCCGTTCGTGCGCGAGCAGCGCCTCCCACTCGGGGCCGTCCAGGCCGCGGAGCATGGCCGTGGTGACGACGACCCGGTGCGGGCGGCCGGGCAGGGCGTAGGCGTCGGGCGGAGGGGGGTGAGTCCACCGCGCACAGGTCACCGGCGGCGGGCCGACGCCCGGCCTCGGCGGGGGCCGCCCGGTAGGCGCGGGCCTGCTCCAGGGCCGCACGGCCGAGGGTCCAGCCGCGCCGGGCGAGCGCGCCGGCCGAGGCGGCGGCCCGGGACGAGGAGGGCGCCGGGGCGGTGCGCAGCGGATGGACGAGTGCGCCGAGCGCGGCGAAGGACGGCAGCTTGAGCGGCCCGAGCAGAAGCAGCACGCCGAGGGCCACCGCCGTACGCCCGGCGAGCAGCAGCGCGCAACCCGCGACGGATCACAGCGCGGCCACGGGTGTCAGCCGGTCCGGCACCCGGCGGGCCAGGGGCGCGGCAGGGCGTACGGCAGCAGCGGGAGCAGGGCGGTCATCGGCCGTCGGAGGCGAGCAGGGCGCGCAGGATGCGTTCGTCGTCCGGGCCGAGCTGGGCGACGAAGCGGGCGAGCACCGTCTCGCGGTCGCTGTCCCGGTCGAGTTCGCTGTGCATCCGGCGGGCGGTGAGGCCGTGGGCGTCCTGGGCGTCCTGGACGGGGAAGTAGGCGTAGCCCCGGCCCTGGCGGCGTCGGTCGACCACGCCCTTGTCGTGCAGCCGGGTGAGGATCGTCGTCACCGTCGTGCGGGCGAGGCCGGTGCCGAGGCTCAGCTGGACCTGGCCGGGGGTCTGGGGGCGCCTGCGGCCCAGAGCGCGGCCAGGACGCTCGCCTCGAGTTCACCGGCCGGCCGGCGTCCGCCGTGGGCGTCGGTCATGGGGAGGTCCTTCACCCCGTCTTCGTAGTGCGGTCCGCAAGGCCGTCGACGCCATCGTAGTCAGCGGGGTGCCGTCCCCCGCCGGGCGTGGGTGGTCGACGGCGGCGGGGGCCTGCCGGGGCCGTGGACCTACGCCCGTGGTCGCAGGTGGGCAGGGACCCTGGCCTCAGGTGCCGGTGGGGCGGGGCCGGTAGCGTCGCCGGGCATGACGAACGACGAACGGGTCCGCACTCCGGCCCGGCGCAAGAGCGACCTGCTGGCCCGGCTGGAGCGGGAGACCGACATCTGGGTGGCGACGGCGGACGCGCACGGTGTGCCGTGTCTCGTCCCGCTGTGGTTCGTCTGGCACGAGGAGTCGTTCTGGCTGTGCACGCGCGGCACCAACCCCACCGGCCGCAATCTGCGCGACGGCGGCCGCACCCGGCTCGCCCTCGGCCATACCCGGGACGTCGTGCTGGTCGACGGGGAGGCGCGGGCCTTCGGCGCCGGTGAGGTGCCGGTGGCGGCGGCCGACGCGTTCACGGCGAAGACGGGCTGGGATCCGCGCGCGGACAGCCCGGCGTACGTCTTCTTCCAGGTGCGGCCGGTCGCGGTGCAGGCGTGGCACGAGGTGCCGGAGCTGCGCGGCCGGCATCTGATGCGGGACGGCGCCTGGATCGTGTGACACCGGCCGGCGCGCTCGTCGGCCGTCTCCGATGCGGTCAACAGGCCGGGGTGGGGCCCTTGTTCAGCCGCGCCTGCGGGGGTCAGCCCGCCTGCCCGCGGGCCTGGTCGAGCCGGGCCAGCTCCCCGTCGGTGAGCCGCAGTGCCCCGGCGGCGACGTTCTCGGCCAGGTGGCCGGGGTTGCCGGTGCCGGGGATGGCGAGGACGTGCGGGCCCTGGTGCAGCGTCCAGGCGATGCGGACCTGCGCGGGACTTGCGCCGTGGGCGCGGGCGACGGAGAGCACCGCGTCGTCGTGCGCGGCGGTCGCACCGCGCTCCGCGGCCTCTCCGGCCACGGCGTAGAAGGGGACGAAGGCGATGCCGTGCTCGCCGCACAGCCGCAGCAGCTCGTCGCCGGCCGGGTCGGGGCGGTCCAGGGCGTACCGGTTCTGGACCGAGACCACCGGGGCGATCCGCAGCGCCTCGGCGAGGTGCCGGGGTTCCACGGCGGAGATCCCGAGGTACCGGATCAGCCCCGCGCTGCGCAACTCGGCGAGGGCGCCGAAGTGTTCGGCGATGGAGTCCTGGCGCATCCGGCGGAGGTAGACGAGGTCGAGATGGTCCCGTCCGAGCTGGCGCAGGTTCTCCTCGACATGGCCGCGCAGCTCGTCGGGACGGGCGGAGGGGCCCCACGCGCCGTGGTAGTCGCGGTAAGGGCCGACCTTCGTGGCGATGACCAGGTCGTCGGGATACGGGGACAGCGCGGTGTTGACGAGTTCGTTGGCGGAACGCAGCGCGGAGAAGTAGAAGGCCGCCGTGTCGATGTGGTTCACGCCGAGTCCGACGGCCTCGCGCAGTACGGCCAGCGACCGCTGCCGGTCGCTCGGGGTGCCGTGGTGGAAGGCGGCGCTGCCCGTCAGCCGCATGGTGCCGAAGCCGATGCGGCGGACGGGCAGATCGCCCAGCGCGAAGGTGCCGGAGGCGTCCGCGGTGATCGTTTCCGTGGTCATCGGCGGAGTCTCGCACACGGCGCCCCCGCCCCACGTCAGCAGTACAGGTTGGCTCCCGGTGCGACCCCGAGGATCTGGGCGAAGCGCTGATAGGCGGAGACCCGGCTCTGCACCTGCGCGGGATTCTTGCCGTCGCACTCCAGCGAGCCGTTGATGCTGCGGATCGTCTGGCCGAAGCCCGCGCCGTTCACCATGGCGTTGTGCGGGGTCATGGTGCCGGGCCCGGACTGTGTGTTCCAGTACCACAGGCCGGTCTTCCAGGCGACGGACGCGTTGTTCTGCACCAGGTTGGGGTTGTTGAGCAGGTCGATGCCGAGCGCGTCGCCGGCGGCCTTGTAGTTGAAGTTCCAGGACAGCTGGATGGGGCCGCGCCCGTAGTACGCCGCCTGGCCCGCCGGACAGCCGTACGGGCGGCTCTGGTCGCAGTAGTGCGGGTAGTTGGCGGTGTTCTGCTCGACGATGTACACGAGTCCGCCGGTCTCGTGGCTGACGTTGGCCAGGAAGGCGGCGGCCTCCTGCTTCCGCACGGTGTCGCTGCCGGTGTTCGCGAAGGCGGGGTAGGCACCGAGCGCGGCGGTCAGACCGCTGTAGGTGTAGAAGGGGTTGCGGTTCGGGAACATCTGGTTGAACTGCGACTCGCTCACCACGAAACCGGCGGCGGAGGCCGGGGACGCCTGGACCGCCAGGGCGGAGCCGCCGATCGCGAGCGAGGCCAGGAGTGCGGCGATGCGGTGTTTCGACATGGACCAACTCCTCTGTACGGCACGGCCGCACCCGCCGGAGTCGGGAGCGGCCGTGGTGGGGGGTTGGGCACACTCAACCGCTTTGGTATGTACCAGTCAAGGGTTTAGACCAGTTGATCACGGACGACCGGAAGGGTGAACTCCCCCGCGGTGCGCGGGAATCGGTCCCGGCCGCACACGTGGCCGGGACCGAGAGGCATGCGAAACGGTCAGCTCAGCGGCTTCGCCAGGACGGCCTTGCGGTGACTGAACGTCTCGATGGAGTAGCGGCCGTGGTAGTTGCCCATACCGCTCTCCCCCACCCCGCCGAACGGCAGGTCGGAGACGGTGAGATGGGCGACGGGAAGGCCGTACCCGAGACCGCCGGAGGAGGTCTCGGCGGCGATGCGCGCCCGGGTCTCGTCCGACTCGCTGAAGACGTACAGGGCGAGGGGCTTGTCGCGGTCGTTGATGAAGCCGATGGCCTCGTCCAGGCCGGCCACGGTGACGATCGGCAGGATCGGACCGAAGATCTCCTCCCGCATGACGGGCGAGGCGGGGTCGACGTCGGCGAGGACGGTCGGCGCGAGGTACTTCGCCGCCCGGTCGCCGACGCCGCCGACCGCGACCCGGCCGGAGCCGAGCAGGCCGGACAGCCGGTCGAAGTGCCGCTCGTTGACGATCCGGCCGTACTCCGGCGAGCGCGCCGGATCGGCGCCGAACAGCTTCTCGATCACGCGGACCAGCGCGGCCTCCAGGGCCGGTGCGGTCTCCGGGTCGGTCAGGACGTAGTCGGGGGCGACGCAGGTCTGGCCCGCGTTGAGGAACTTGCCGCGGGCGAGCCGGTCCGCGACCGCCTCCGGGTCGGTGCTGCGGTCCACGAACACCGGGGACTTGCCGCCCAGTTCGAGAGTGACCGGGGTGAGGTGCTCGGCGGCGGCCCGCATGACGATACGGCCGACGGTGCCGTTGCCGGTGTAGAAGATGTGGTCGAAGCGCTCGGCCAGCAGGGCCGTGGTCTCCGGGACACCGCCCTCGACCACCGCGACCGCGTCCCGGTCCAGGTAGGCCGGGATCAGCCCGGCCAGCGCGGCGGAGGTGGCCGGGGCCAGCTCGCTCGGCTTGGCGACGACCGCGTTGCCGGAGGCCAGCGCGCCGACCATGGGGGCGAGCAGGAGCTGCGCCGGGTAGTTCCACGGCGCGATGACGAGGACGACGCCGAGCGGGTCGTACTGCGTCCAGGCCGTGGCGTCGGCGCCCAGGTGCGGCGGGACGGGCGCGGGCTCGGGGCGCAGCCAGTCCGCCAGGTGCTCCAGCGTGTGGTCGATCTCGCGGACGGTGAAGTCGATCTCGGTGCGATAGGCCTCGGTGTCGCTCTTGCCGAGGTCGGCGCGGAGGGCGGCGGCGAGGTCGGCGCCGCGTTCCGTGAGCAGGGCGCGCATCCGGAGCAGCTGGTCGGTACGCCAGTCGACGGACTTCGTACGGCCGGTGGCGAAGGTGGCGCGCAGCCGGGCCACGACATCGGCGGGCCGCTCAGGCAGGGAGTGGTTCACGGTGCCTCGGATGGATCAGGTAGGGACAGTCGGATGCATATAGCAACCTTTCATGTCCTCAAGTTGATTCCGGTGGGACCGGAGGAGTGACGAGGGTCACGGCGGGCCGAAGGCCCGGAGGTCCCGAAGCCCGGAGGTCCCGAAGCCCGGAAGAATCTTCCGCATGGACCTCACTCCGCATCCGCTCGTCGTCCGTGCCCGCCGCCTCGCCGCGGACCTGCTCGCCCCCGAGGCCGAGCGGGTCGACCAGGAGGGGGTGCCCCGGAGCCATATCGAGGCGGTGAAGCGGTCGGGCCTGCTCGGGGTGACCGCGCCGGCGGACCACGGGGGCGCGGGGGCGCCGCCCGCCGTGGCGCGGGAGGTCGCGGAGATCCTGGCCGGGGCGTGCGGTGCCACCTGGTTCGTGCAGACCCAGCACCACACGCCGGTACAGACCCTGGCGCGCGGCGAACACCCGGCGCGGGAAAGGCTGTTGGGCCCGTTGTCCCGTGGGGAGCTGCTGTCCGGGGTGGCGTACGCGCATCTGCGGTCGTATCCGCGCCGCCCGGTACGGGTCCGTCCCGAGCGCGGCGGCTGGCGGTTCGACGGGACGGTGCCCTGGTACACCGGCTGGGGGCTGAACGACGTGATGCTGCTGGCCGGGGTCACCGACTCCGGCGAGGCGCTGTTCGCCTTCGCCGAGGCCCGCGAGCAGCCGGGGCTGCGTGCCTCGGAGCCGATGCGGCTGGCCGCCCTCACCGCCGCACGCACGGTGTCACTGGAGCTGGACGGTCTGTGGCTGCCCGCGGAGGCGGTGGCCCTGCGCACTCCGTACGACCGCTGGGCCGCCGGGGACCGGGTCAGGACGCTGCACACCAGCCCGGCCGTCTTCGGCGTGGCCGAGGCCGCGCTCTCCCTGCTGGACACCGGCACGGCCGCCCCGCTCCGCGCCCGCCTCGCCGGGATCCGCCGCAGGGCGTACGAGCTGGCGGACGAGTCGCCGCCGAAGGGGTGGACGGGGCGGCCGGCCACGGCGACGCGCGCCAGAGGGGCCGGGGCCGAGTCGGGAGCGAGGGCGGTCGACGCGTGGGCGGGGGAACGGCTGGCGGTGCGCGCGCAGGCCTACGAGCTGCTGCGTACGGCCACCACGGCGGCGGTGGTGGCCGGCGGCGGCCGGGCGATGGCCTTGACCGGCCGCGCCCAACGCCATGCCCGGGAGGGGCTGTTCCTGCTGGTGCAGGGCCAGACCGCCGAGTCACGCGAGGCACATCTGCGGGCCTTGGGCAGGGCGCCGGCGGACACCGGAGGACGGAACGCCTGAGAGGCACGCTCCGCCCCCGGCCCTCCCACAGGAACGCGCTCGGTCGGTCAGATGGCGACCGGTAGCTCCGGGGCGGCGGCGGACGCCCGCCCGTCGGGGTGGGTCCACAGTCCCTGCGCGGCGAGCCGGGGCAGCACGCCCTCGCCGAACCAGTACGCCTCCTCCAGGTGCGGATAGCCGGAGAGGACGAACTCGTCGATGCCGAGGGCGTGGTACTCCTTGATCCGCTCGGCCACCTCCTCGTGACTGCCGACCAGCGCGGTCCCCGCACCGCCCCGCACCAGCCCGATCCCGGCCCACAGGTTGGGGTGGATCTCCAGGCCGTCGCGGCTGCCGCCGTGCAGCGCGAGCATGCGCCGCTGCCCCTCCGACTCGCTGCGGCCGAGCCCCTCCTGCACGGCCCGTACGGTCTGCGGGTCGAAGCCGTCGAGCAGCCGGTCCGCCTCCGCCCAGGCCTGCGCCGCCGTGTCCCGCGTGATGACGTGCAACCGGATGCCGAAGCGCGGGGTGCGGCCGTGCGCGGCGGCGAGCCCGCGGATCCAGGCGATCTTCCCGGCGACCTGCGCGGGCGGCTCCCCCCAGGTGAGGTACACATCGGCGTGGCGGGCCGCGACCTCGCCGGCGGCCGGTGAGGAGCCGCCGAAGTACACCTCGGGCACCGGATCGGGCACCCGGCTGAGCCGCGCCTCCTCGACCCGCAGGTGCTCCCCGTCCAGGTCGACGCTCTTGCCGTCCCACAACTCCCGTACGACATGCAGGAATTCACCGGTACGGCGGTACCTGGCGTCCTTGTCGAGGAAATCGCCGTAGGCCCGCTGCTCCCGGCTCTCCCCGCCGGTGACGACGTTGAGCAGCAGCCGTCCCCCGGTCTGCCGCTGGAACGTGGCCGCCATCTGCGCGGCGAGCGTCGGCGAGACGAAGCCGGGCCGGAAGGCGACGAGGAACTTCAGCCGTTCGGTGTGCTGGCTGACCATGGCGGTGGTCAGCCACGCGTCCTCGCACCAGGCACCGGTCGGGGTGAGCGCGGCGACGAATCCCAGGTCCTCGGCGGCGCGCGCGATCTGACTCAGATAGGCGACCGTCGGGGGCCGGTCCCGGCCGGACGCGGTCGCCGGGCTGCCGTGGCCACCGCCGACGACATCACGGCTGTCGCCGTTGGTGGGCAGGAACCAGTGGAAGGTGAGGGACACGGGGGTCTCCGATCGCTTGTGTCCGTGGGGTGGGCGGGCGCTCAGCTCGCGGTCGCCGCCACCAGTACCGGCGTGCGGTCCAGGGCGGCGGCGAACTGGTCCACCACGTGCCCCAGGGCCTCCGCGGTGGCCGGTGCGACGGCCAGGGAGCCGTCCTCGCGCACGGTGATGTCCTTGTCGAGGGTGAACCAGCCCTGGACTATGTGCGCGGCACCCATGGAGTTCAGCACCGGCCGCAGGGCGTAGTCGATGGCGAGGACATGTGCGGTGGAGCCGCCGGTGGCCAGCGGGAGCACGGTCTTGCCGGTGAGCGCGTACTGCGGGAGCAGATCCAGGAGCGCCTTGAGGACACCGGAGAACGACGCCTTGTAGACGGGCGTGCCGACCACGACGCCGTCGGCGCGGGCGAACAGCCCGGCGGCCTCGACGATGGCGGGGTGCCCGAAGTCCGCGCCGAGCAGGGCCTCGGCCGGGATGGCGCGGACATCGAGCGGGATCACCTCGTGGCCCTGGGCGATGAGCCGCTGGTCCAGGTGGCGCAGCAGGAGGCCGGTGCGCGAGGACGCGGAGGGGCTGCCGGAGACGGACAGGACGGTAGCCATGGGGATCTCGTTTCTGGGGTGCGCCGGACGGCCGTACGCGAGGGGGCGCCCGGGGAGAAGGCGGTCGGGAGCACCGCGTCCCGAGCCGGACCGGGCCCGCGGAACCCCTGTAGCGGAAGCGCTCGACGGGACGCCGGGCACGCCGACTCCCGTGGGAATCAGGGGAGTTCAGCCGTGCCGGAGGCCCGGAGGAGAGGGAAGAGGAGGGCGGATCAGGCCGCGGCGCGACAGGAGGCGCTGGAGACGCGTGCGAGATCGACATGGCGTCGCCGCGTGAGATCCAGTCGCATGGTCATGCCATCGATCGTGTCAGCAGCCCGCGACGACAGTCAAGGAGATCGCGGCCGTTCTCGTATCGCGGACCCACACCACGGGCCGTTCCCGTATCGCGGACCCACATGTTGCTCGGCCGCCGCACGGAGTCGCGCGGCGGCCGAGCACGGGCGGCCGGCCCTCAGACTCCGCCGTCCTCCTCCCGGCCTTCGACCACCACGAGGAAGGCGTCCGACTTGAGGTCCATCACCACGGTCGCCGGTTCGCCCTCGGCACGTCGGGCGGCGGCGTACTCCTCCGCGGGCCACGAACCCCGCGGAGCCCCGGCGGGAAAACGCTCCAGCACCCTCGCACTCACGACGGCGGCCACCTCCTTCTTCACCGGCCCGAACGGGACGCGCCATGGAATGTACGGCTTGTACTGATCCGCCTGCCCCCGACAGGCGCGGACATGCCACCGCGAGGGCGTTCCATCGCACCTCCTCCAGCCTCTACACATAAGCCGCCAATAAGAGCAAAATGGACCATATGGCGCGCTCACCAGGCACCGGACCAGTCCGGGTCTGGCCTGTGAAGTCAAAGGAGACGACTCATGGCCGACTTGCACAGGGGTGACATCTCCAGCCACCCCGATGCCTCCGAGATGCGGGACCGCTACGCCCGCGTACTCGGTGGTCGTGATGTGGCGCTCGTGGACGGGCCGGTGTTCCTGCTCGGCCTGTACTGTGCCGCGTCCCCGTGGATCCTGCACTACACGGCGAGCCAGCCCGCCCTCGTCACCCACAATCTGATCGTGGGCACAGCGATCGGCCTGCTGGCCCTGGGATTCACCCGGGCGCCCGAGCGCATGTACGGCCTGAGCTGGGCCATGTGTGCCATGGGCATCTGGATGATCATCGCCCCGTGGATCGTGGGCAGCCGCCCGGACACGGGCGTCATCGTCAACAACATCGTCATCGGAGCCCTGGCCCTCGTCCTCGGACTGGTGTGCGCCGGTACGGCCGCGAAGAGCACCCCCAGGCCGTAGTACGCAAGCCGCAGGCCGTGGAACACGGTCCAGAACCCCGGCCGCAGAGCCCGGGTTCCGGACCGCGGACCCCGGACCACGGACCACGGAAGAGAAGACCGAGGAAAGGAGACGAGAAGATCGGCAAGGAAGAAGAACATCGAGGCCGGTCCGCCGGACGGACCGGCCTCCCCATTGTCCCCGGTCAGCCGGCCGGCACCCGCCACGGCTTCTGCGGCAGGGGCCGGCCGGTCTCCAGCAGCGTCTTGAGGTGGGACGGCACGGCCGGCCAGCCGGCCGCGACGGCGGCACGCTCACTCTCGTCGGCCGGGTCGTCGGGCGTGACGGCCGGCCGGACGATGTCCTCGTACGGCCGGAGTTCGAAGGTGACCCTGAAGGGCCGGTTCTCGCGCCCCTCCTCCCCTGGTTCGGCCCAGGTGGCCACCAGCCGGGCCGGCGGCTCGCCCTCCACCACCCGGCCGACCACGTCGACGACGCCGGAGCCGTCGGCACGCACATGCTCCCAGCGGGAGCCGGGCCACCAGTCGGAGACGTTCCGGCGCCCCCGGCAGACGGCCGTCAGGCCGGCGTCGGTGAGCGCCTCCCAGACCTTCTCGGGAGTGCTCGCGAGGTAGGTGACGTACCCGAAGCCGGGTGCTCGGTCATGGTGCCCCAAGGCCGGCGAGGGGATCGTCCGCTGTCAAAGGTCCGCGTCGGGCCGGCCCGGCACGGTGAAGGAGATCCACACGTCCGGCGGCAGCTCCGGCCGGCCCGGCACCGGGCGCGGCTCGCGGGTCCAGGCGTCGCCGGCGAGTTCCGTGGCGACCCGTGGCCAGAAGCGCGCCGCGACCGGGTTGTCCTCCTGGTAGGCGATCTTCCATCGTCCGGGGTGCCGGGTGAGCACCTCGCGCGCGGCCCGCAGCCCGATGCCCCGGCGCCGGGCACCACGCACCACGAAGAAGCTGTTCAGCACGCGTACCGGGCCGTCGAGTCCGCGGACGAACGCCAGCCCGGCGAGGCGGTCGTCGCACGTCAGCAGGTACGGCACCCAGCCGGGTCCGGTGAAGGCGGACGCCACCCAGTCGCTCCGGAAGCCGCCGTCGGCGGCGGGCAGGCCGCCCCGGAACTCGGACAGATCGTGGCGGAACATCAGCCACAGCCGTTCCACGGCGGGCCGGTCCTCGGGGGTCGCGGGGCGGACACCGAGGTCCGCGGTCGTGTTCTCGGCCGTGTCGCCGGCCATGCTCTCGGTCGTGTTCTCGCTCATGAACGAGAGCGTCCCCGGCGGATCGCGGTCCGGCCGGGGAGCTGATGCTCGCAACTCTAGTTCATTTCAAGGGCGTTGCGGGTCTCGCCGATGTCCTCGCCGGTCTCCTTCGGGCCGAACGGCCAGACCCTCTCGTGCCGCGCCCACGCCAGGAAGGCCACGCAGCCCAGGGCCAGCCAGGCCAGGGACCACTCGACGGGGTGGCGGCCCGGGGAGTTGTGGTCGGCGTAGCCGTAGATCACGCACCAGCCCGTGAAGGCCAGGGCGCTCGGCAGCGGGTACAGCCACATGCGGTAGGGGCGGGGCAGGTCGGGCCGGCGGCGGCGCAGGACCGTCAGCGCGACGATCTGGGCCAGCGCCTGCACGATCACCATCACCGTGGTCAGCAACTGGATCAGGGTGGCGAGGTCGGTGTGGCGGCCGACCAGGAAGCCGACGGCGGTGATCACGCCCATGGTGGCCAGGCCGGACACCGGGAACCGGTGCCTGGGGTGCAGCCTGCCGTACGCGCGGAAGAAGACCCGGTCGCGGGCGGCGTCGTAGGGCACCCGGGAGCCGCCGAGCAGGCCCGTGAAGACGGAGGCGAACGCGGTGACGAGGATCAGCACGGTCACCGTGTCCGCCGCCGCCCTGCCCCAGGTGTCCTCCAGCACCGCGGAGGCCACCGAGGTGGAGGCGATGTCGTGCGGGTCGGTCATCCGGTGCCAGTCGACCACGCCGAGCGTGCCGATCTGGAGCAGCAGGTAGATCGCCATGATGCCGAGGATCGAGAAGAGCACGGAGCGCGGCAGGGCCCGGCCGGGGTTCTTGAGCTCGGCGCCCATGTAGGCGGTGGTGTTGTAGCCGAGGTAGTCGTAGATGCCGATGGTCAGGCCCGCGGCGAAACCGGGCCAGTAGTGGTCGCTCATCACATTGAACGCGCCCTGCGGGTAGGTGCAGGCCATATGTGGGCTGAAGTGGGTGGCCTCGGCGATGATCACCAGCAGCACGGAGGCGATCATCACGGTCCACAGGACGGCCGTGATCCGGGCGATGCGCTCGATGCCGCGCCACAGCAGGAGCACCACCAGGGCGATGACGCCGAGGCCGGTCAGGTCGCCGGCCGTCCGCCCGAGGCCGGGGGCGAGATAGCCGAGGTACTGGACGAAGCCCACCACGCCCGTGGACATGATCAGCGGGATGAACAGCATCGCCGTCCACACGAACAGGAACGGCATCAGACGTCCGGTGCGATGCCGGAAGGCCTGGCGCAGATAGACGTAGCTGCCGCCGGAGCCGGGCAGGGCGGCGCCCAGTTCGGCCCAGACGAGTCCGTCGCACAGGGCCAGGACCGCGCCCGCGAGGAACCCGGTGACCGCCTGGGGGCCACCGAACGCGGCGACCATCAGCGGGATCGTCACGAACGGGCCGATGCCGCACATCTGGCTCATGTTGATCGCCGTGGCCTGGAACAGGCCGACACGGCGGACGAAACCACCCGTGGGTGGCGGGCTAACGGACAATGGGACTCCTGACACGGCGGGCATCCGGCGCACCCGGCAGCGGCTGACCCACCGTCAGCCTCTCGACGGCGAAACGATCCTGCCCAAGCCGGCGGCGTGCTGTGCCGGTCTCCGCGAGGCTCGTTGACAGTGTCCGGGGCGCGACTTAGCGTGACCCAGGTTAGTAAAGTTTCCTAACTTTACGAGGCTGGAGACCGCCGTGTTCCCTCGCCACACCCGCCGGCTCCCCCTGGCCGCCGCGGCGCTGCTCGCCCTGGGCGGCGCCCTGACCACCGGCGCCTGGTCCGGCCGCGGGGAGGCGACGCAGCCCCACCGGCCGGAGCGGATCACCCCCGTCCCCTCCGCCGCGGGCACCAGCACTCCGCTGACCCGCTATGCCATCCAGTCCGCCGCCAAGGTGGGCGACTCGGCGGCGGCCGTGTCCTCCCCCGGCTATCCGGCGCGCGACTGGTATCCGGCCGGCCCCCGCTCCACCGTGCTGGCCGCACTGCTGGCGAACGGCGTGTATCCCGACCCGTTCCGCTCCACCAACCAGCGGCAGATCCCGCGGGCCGACTTCGAGGTGCCGTGGTGGTACCGCTCCGACTTCGCGGTCGAGGACACCGCGCGGCGCACCTTCCTGGACTTCAGCGGCGTCGTCTCGGCGGCCGACGTCTATGTGAACGGCCGGCTGGTGGCACCGGCCTCCCGGGTCACCGGCGCCTACACCCGCCATGAGCTGGACATCACCCCGCTGGTCCGGCAGGGCACGAACACGGTCGCCTTCCGGGTGCGGCCCAACGACCCGAACCGCGACCTGACCATGGGCTGGCTCGACTGGCTCCAGCCGCCGCCGGACCGGAACATGGGCCTGGTCCGGGACGTCCTGGTCCGCCGGGGCGGCCCGGTCGCGCTGCGTGACGCGCACGTCGTCACGAAGCTGGCGGTGCCCTCGCTCGCCACCGCCGACCTGACGGTCCGGGCCCAGGTCCGCAACGACACGGGCTCCGCGGTCACCACGCGGGTCGCCGGCAGCGTCGGCGGCATCCGGTTCGCCCGGACGGTGACGCTCGGCGCGCACGAGTCGAAGACGCTCTCCTTCTCCCCCGCCGACGTCCCCGGCCTGCACCTCACCCGCCCGAAGGTGTGGTGGCCGGCCGGCATGGGCGGGCAGCCGCTGTACGGCCTGGACCTCACCGCCACCGTGGCCGGCACGCCGTCGGACACCGCGCACGAGAGCTTCGGCATCCGGGACGTGCGGGCCCCGCTGAACGCCGACGGCGCCCGCCAGTACCGCGTCAACGGCCGGCCCCTGCTGGTCAAGGGCGGCGGCTGGTCCCCGGACGAGTTCCTGCGCTGGGACCGCGCCTATACCGAGGACCGCCTGAAGTACGCACTCGACCTGGGCCTGAACACGCTCCGTCTGGAAGGCCACCTGGAGCCGGACGAGTTCTTCGACCTCGCCGACCGCTACGGCCTGCTCGCCCTGCCGGGCTGGGAGTGCTGCGGCAAGTGGGAGGGCGACGTCAACCCCAACGGGTCCGGTGAGCCGTGGTCCGCGGCGGACCACACCGTGGCCCGGGCGTCCATGGCAGCCGAGGCCGCCCGGCTGCGCGACCATCCGAGCGTGCTGTCGTTCCTGATCGGCAGCGACGCCGCGCCGGACGCCACGATCGAGAAGGGCTACCTGGACGCGCTGGAGGCGGCCGACTGGCCCGTCCCCGTGATCCCCGCCGCCTCCGACACCTCCTCCCCGCGGCTGGGCGACTCGGGCATGAAGATGACGGGCCCCTACGACTGGGTGCCGCCCGGCTACTGGTACGCCAAGCGGGAGGGCGGGGCCACGGGCTTCAACTCCGAGACCAGCGCGGGCCCGAGCATCCCCACCCTGGACACGCTGCGCCGGATGATGACACCGGCCGAACTGGACACCCTCTGGAAGGATCCGGACGCCCGGCAGTACCACCGTTCGCCGTCGGTCACCTTCGGCACGCTCAAGATCTACGACGAGGCGCTCACCGGCCGCTACGGGGCTCCGACGGGCCTCGCGGACTATGTGCGCAAGGCCCAGTTGGCCACGTACGAGACCGTGCGCGCCCAGTTCGAGTCGTACCAGCGCAACGCGACCGACAGCGACCGGCCCGCCACCGGTGTCGTGCACTGGATGTTCAACAGCGGCTGGCCCAGCCTGCACTGGCAGCTGACGGACCGTTACCTGGACCAGAACGGCGCCTACTTCGGCGCGAAGAAGGCCAACGAGCCGCTGCATGTGCAGTTCTCCTACGACGACCGCTCCATCGTGGTGGTGAACAACCGCCCCGCTCCGGTCCGGGGCCTCACCGCGCGGGCCACGCTGTTCGATCCCGACGGCACGCGCCGGTTCGACCAGAGCGCCGGCGGGGTGGCGGTGAACGGCGGCGGCGCGCATGCCACCGCGCTCACGCTGCCCCCCTCGGAGGACGGGCCGGCGCGCACCCGGCTGCTGCGGCTGGTGCTGACGGACGCGGCCGGCCGGGAAGTGAGCCGGAACGTGTACTGGCTCGCCACCCGGCCCGACACCCTCGACTGGAGCGACACCACCTGGTACTACACCCCGACGACGGAGTACGCCGACCTGACCGGGCTGGCCTCGATGGCCCGGGTGCCGGTGTCGGCGACGGCGGTCACCCGCGCCTCGGAGGGCGTGTCGACCACGACGGTGACCCTGCGCCACCACGGGAGCGGCAAGACTCCGGCGCTGCTGACGGATGTCGATGTGGTGGGCGCGGAGGGCAGGCCGGTGCTGCCGGTGCGCTGGTCGGACAACCAGGTGAGTCTGTGGCCGGGCGAGTCGGTGACGCTGACCGCCACCTACCGGACGGCCGACCTGCGCGGTTCCGCGCCGGGCGTGCGCGTCTCCGGCTGGAACACGCCGGAGACGACGGTCCCGGCGGGCTGACGGGGTGGGGGCGGCGCCGCACGCCGGCCCGCCCCGCCGCACCGGGCCCGGCTCAGCTCACGTCGAGCGCGGTGTCGTCCACGACGAACGAGGTCTGGTACTTGGAGCCCTCGGTGCCGGTGAACTTCAGGGTGACGGTCTGCCCGGCGTAGCCGCCGAGATCGAAGGCGCGCTGGGTGTAGCCGGTGGCGGCGTCGAGGTTGGAGTACGTCGCCAGGGTGCGCAGCACCGTGCCGGAGCCGTTCAGGATCTGGACCTTGAGGGTGTCGTAGGCCGTGCTGGTGGTGGTCTCGGCGGTGTCCACGTGCAGCTGGAAGGTCAGCCTGGCCGCGCAGCCGGACGGGAGGGCGACCGACTGGGACAGGGTGTCGGTGGTGGCTACGCCGTTGCCGTCGAGCCAGGCGTAGTAGGAGCCCGAACGGGCCGCCTTGCCGGTGGAGTTGGTGATGACCCCGCTGGTCGAGGTCCAGACGGTGCCGCCGGACTCGAAGCCGTTGTTGCCGAGGAGCTGGGCGGCGGTGCAGGTCGTCGAGCCGCCGCCGGTGCCACCGCCGGTGCCGCTCGCGCCGGACAGCCACTCGGTGGCGTTGAGCGCGAGGGCGGCGTTGGTGGCGGTGGTGTCGTTCCAGCCGTCGTAGAGGGTGTTGCCGGACTGGCCGGTGCCGTCGTCGACCGGGGAGCTGTCGCCCCAGAAGGCCACCCGGCCGCTGCCGAAGGTGCTGGTGGCGAAGAAGGCGCCGGTGTTCCCGGAGTAACCGGTGCGGTAGAGCAGGCCCTTGACGCCGGGGTTGTCGGCGGGCTTGAGGGTGGCGGTCGTACCGCTGGCGATCAGGCTCTTGGTGACGGTGCCGAAGGAGCCGTGCAGTACCGGGTCGGTGCCGTCACTGATCGCGGCCGGGTGGTCGGAGCCGATGCTCAGCGAGTCGACGGAGAAGCCGAACGGGTCGGTGGAGTCGACGCTGTTGTTCGTCATCAGGTCGTTGAAGATCTCGACCGCGTCGTAGCCGTCGTTGTTGCGGTCGGCTCCGGTGTGGTCGGAGATCATGAACAGTCCGCCGCCGTTCTTGACGAAGTTCATGATCGCCGTCTTCTCGGCGCTGGTGAAGAGCGTGTTGGGTTCGGGCAGGACGAGTGTGTCGAAGTTCGACAGATCGGTGGCGGAGGTGCCGCCGTAGCCGAGGCTGGAGCCCGACGGCAGGGTCTTCAGGCTGTAGCCGCCGGTCTTCTGCAGCGCGACGCCCCAGGAGGACAGGGCCCCGGTCCAGTCGGTCTCGGCGGACGGGGAGGAGTCCTGGCCGAGCGGGTCGGGCTGGCTGGTGGAGATGATCCAGTCGGCGTTGCCGGCCGTCTCGGCATGGGCGTTGTCGAACAGGATGCGGTGGGTGGTCGCCGCGTGGGCGGGGGTGCCGGTACCGGCCTGTACGGCGACCGAGGTGAGCAGCAGCGCCGCACCGGCCAGGGCGGTGGTGCCACCGCGGCGGGATCTTTTCCGTCCGAGCATCCGTCGAACCTCCGTGAAGGGTGGGGAGAGGCGGTGCGGGCGCCAAGTCTGCGCGCGTAGAACCGGACTGGGGTGTCCTCCGCGCGTCGGTTGGCTGAAATGTACATGGCGACCAGGGTGGGTGAACAGGGGGTTCCGGTGGAGACGCGAGCGCGCCGGAGCGCCGCCGGGGGCGGATGGACGACGTGGCACACCGGCCGGGCGCGGGGGCGCTGCCGTGGCCGGCTCTCCCGCCGGTGCCGCCGGCGCTCGGTACGGTCGCGCCGAGGCGGCGGTACACCTTCCCGACCGGGCGGCGCGCCTTCGCCCCCGGGGCAAAGCCCCTGGCCGGGCCGGGTGCGGTGGCCGTAATGTGCCCGGCCGGAGATCATGACCTACGGAGGTGAGCCGATGGTCCGGGACGGTGAGCTGCGGTATCTGCGCCGCTGTGTCGAACTGGCCGAGGAGGCGCTGGACGCCGGTGACGAGCCCTTCGGGTCGGTCCTCGTGGCCGGGGACGGGACCGTACTGGCGGAGGACCGCAACCGGGTGGCCGACGGGGACCGCACCCGGCATCCCGAGTTCGAGCTGGCCCGCTGGGCGGCCTCGCGTCTGACACCCGAGGAGCGGGCGGCGGCGACCGTCTACACCTCCGGTGAGCACTGCCCGATGTGCGCGGCGGCGCATGCCTGGGTCGGGCTCGGCCGGATCGTGTACGTCGTCTCCTCCGTGCAACTCGCCGGGATCCTGGCCGAGTTGGGCGTGCCCGCACCGCCCGTGCGGACCCTGCCGGTGCGGGACATCGCGCCGGGGGTGGCCGTGGCGGGCCCGGTGCCGGAGCTGGTGGACGAGGTACGGGAACTGCACCGCCGCTTCCACGCCGGGCGGGCCCGACTCGACTGAGGGTCAGCCGAGTTCGAGCGTGGTGACGCCGAACACCCGTTCCTGGGCGTAGGCGCGCACCGGGCCGGTGTACATGCGGGCGGTCTCGAACGAGGGCCGCAGGCCCGCCTGTTCGGCGAGGGCGACGCCCGCAGCGTTCGGCTCGGGCACGTCGATCGCGATCTCGCGGCCGGCCACGTCGGCGGTGAGGGCGGCGAACAGCGCCCGGGCGTCGGCGTCGGTGTCGGCGAAGAGGGGGCCGATGCGCAGCGTGTCCTGGCCGGGGCGGATCACGCCGTAGCCGGTCAGGTGCCCGTCGTGGTCGCGGACGACGGCGCGGTGGCCGGGCGTGGTGAGCCACTCGGCGAGGAACCGGGGGCGGTCGGCGGGGTGGCAGGCGCTGTCGTAGGCGGTGATCGCGGCGAGGTCGGCGGGCCCGGCGGGGCGGACGCCGGCGGGCGGCTCGGCCTCGGGAGCGGGGCCGGTGAACCGGATGGTGCGGTGGGCGAGTCGGAAGCCGGACTGACGGTAGTTGTCCTGCTGGGCGACCACCCCGTCCAGGCCGATCGTCCGGTTCCCGGCGTGCGCCAGCGCGGTCTTCCAGGTGGTGAGGCCGTGTCCCCGGCCGCGCAGGCCGGGGCGGACCAGGTAGCAGCCGAGGAAGGAGTAGTCGGGTCCGTGGTTGACCACGGAGATGGCGGAGACCGGCTCCCCGTCGATCCGGCCGAGGAAGAATCCCTCGGGGTCCTGGGCGAAGAAGGCGGGGCCGTCGGACCGTCCGGGATTCCAGCCCTCCGCCGCCGCCCACCCGCTGATCACCGGCCAGTCGGCGAGGGTGGCCTGGGTGACGACGAGGTCCTGGGGGGCCGCAGAGGTCATCGGTGCGCTCCGTTTCCGTCGGGGTCGGGCTGTCCGTACGGCGCGGCCCTCGGCCGGCCGCCCGCAGTATCCTTCCGGATCAACGTGAGCCGCGCCACGGGGAGATCGGCCGACGCGCATCTGGCGGGCCCACCTGGGCTGGGGCCCGCCGCCGGCGGGCGCGTACGTATGGGCCCGCCGGCTCGCGGTCACCGTCATGGGCGGCGCCGTCGGCGGGTGGGCGCCCGGAGTCGTAGTCGCACCCGTACCGTCGCCACGCCCGGACGCCCCGGGTGTCCCGGGTCCGGTCCGCGCCGGGTCGGTGGAACAGCGGGGGCGGGCCGGGCGGAAGCGGCGGATCCGCGGGGCGGGCCCGGCGGAAACGCTGGTTCAGTGGGGGCGGGCCGGGCGGAAGCGGCGGTAGAGGAGGGCGCCCGCGATGATGAGCGCGGCGCTTCCGGCCGCGGCGGGGGCGGTGGCGTCCGCTCCGGTGTGGGCCAGTGCGGACACGGTCGGGCTCGGGGCGTGCGGGGCGGGGTGGGTCCGGGTGGGAGGCTGCGGCTTCGGGGCCCGGGGTTTGGGGGCCGGCGTGTGCCGGGCGGGGGTGTGCGGGGCGGGCCGGTGGATGTCGCCGGGGCCGTTGACCGACTGGTTGCCGAACACCGGGTTGCCCACGCCGACCACGTCGACGGTGTTGCCGGTGATGTTCACCGGGAGGTCGACGGGCAGTTGGATGCCGTTGCCGGAGACCACCCCGGGCGAGTCGGCGGTGCCGCCGTGGGCGGTCGCCCCGCCGGGCCGGGACGGCGCCCCACCGTGTCCCGGGCCGTCGGCCCGCGCCTTGCCGGTGTTCGCACAGGCGTTGCCCATGGCCGGGTTGAGCAGCCCCACGATGTCCACCGTGTTGCCGCAGACGTTCACCGGCACGTCCACCGGGAGCTGGATGCCGTTGCCGGAGATCAGTCCGGGCGAGCCGGCCGCCGTGCCCCGGGCACCGGCCCCGTCGGCCGCGAAGGCGGCGGACACCGGGAGCGCCACGGCCATCGCACCGGACGCGGCGGCGACGGCGATCACACCGTTTCGGGTAGCCCGTCTCATAGGTTCCCTGCCTTCCAGACATCGCGCGGGCACTCACCCGCACCACCTAAAACGCGTGTGAACCATCCGAGTTATGGCTTATCGGTCTTTCACCCCATCGAGCGGCACTGTTATCGAACCGCGCGTAAAGCCATCGAATGAACACCGACGGGCACGGAGAGTGCGCAGGATACGACGGCGGGTGCCGTCCCGCTCTTCGGGAGGCGGACCCGGAGGGGGCCGCTTATGGTGATCCGAGGGCGCCGCCCCCGGCCCGTGGCGGGCGTGCCCCGGGAGGCGATCGATGCTGGCCATGCTGTCCACGCGGCCCCTAGTGCGGCGCTGCGCGGGTGCCTCGGTGCTCGCCCTGGCGCTGCTCGGAGCCGGGCTGCCCGCGGCCGCCGCCGACCGGCCGCAGCCCGACCTGACCCGCTTCTACCAGCAGCGGCCGGCCTGGGCCGGCTGCCCGGGCCCGGACATGCCCAAGGACCTCGAATGCGCGAAGGTCACCGTCCCGCTCGACTACGCGAGGCCGGATGCGGGCACCCTCGACCTGGCGCTGGCCCGCTACCGCGCGACCGGTCCGTCACACGGTTCGGTGGTGCTGAACTTCGGCGGCCCGGGCGGCGCCGGCATCCCCGAACTGGCCGCCGAGGGCAGGCAGTTCATGGACCTCACCGACGGCTACGACGTGGTCGCCTTCGACCCGCGCGGCGTCGGCCGCTCCTCCCCCGTCAGCTGCGGCGAGGGCGGCGTCGCGGTCCCCGCGGTGCCCAGGCAGGACCCGGCGCCCGGCCAACCGCAGGCCCTGCTGCGGCAGTTGCGGCAGGTGGCCGAGGAGTGCGCGCGCAACTCCGGCCCGGTGCTGCCGCACATCGGCACCGTGAACGCCTCCCGCGACCTGGACGTCATCCGCCAGGCGCTCGGCGACAAGAAGCTCAACTACCTCGGCTTCTCCTACGGCTCCCGGCTCGGCGCGGTGTACGCGGCGCAGTTCCCGGACCAGGTCGGCCGGCTCGCCCTGGACGGGGTGGACACGCTGACCGAGTCGCCGGCCGAACAGGGCCTGGCGGGCGCCGAGGGGCAGCAGCAGGCACTGGACGACTTCCTGGACTGGTGTACGACGGATGTCGGCTGTCCGTTCGGGCAGGACCGGCGCCGGGCCGGGGACGAGGTGCTCCGGCTGGTGCGCTCGCTGGACCGGGACCCGGTGCCGACGGACTTCGGCGCCTCGTTCACCGGACAGGATCTGGTGGGTGCCCTCGCGCAGGGCCTGTACAGCAAGCGGACGTGGCCCCCGCTGGAACGCGCACTGGCCTCCCTGGTGGAGGACGGCGACACCCGCCGGCTCCTCGGCTTCGCCACGGGCGGCATCGGCCTGCCCCCCGCCCGCTACGGCACGGACCGCACCGGCCCGTCCCACGACCGCGACCGCACCGGTGCGTCCGCCGCCCACCATCGCGAGGACGGCGGACTGGTGGACGCCGCCGACGTCCCCGCCGACAACCTGCCGGCCGCGCTGCTGGCGATCAACTGCGCGGACGACCCCGACCGGCCCGACGCGGCGCGGCTCACCGAGGAGATGCGGACACTGCGGGCCGCGTACGACCACGCCTCACCGGTCTTCGGCCGGTACCGCCTCACCCAGCTGCTGCTGTGCTACGGCCGCCCCAAGGGCACCGACTTCATCCGCGAACGGGTCAAGGACGTGCACACGGCGAAGATGCTGCTCGTCGGCACACGCGGTGACCCGGCGACGCCGTACCGGTGGACCGTGGAGACCGCCCGCCGGCTGGGCCCCTCGGCGGTGGTGCTGGACAACAAGGGTGAGGGCCACACCGGGTACTCCTCCTCCATGTGCGTGCACCACACGGTCAACGACTTCCTGCTCTACGGCACGCTGCCGCCCGGCGGCGGCTCCTGCCCGGCCAACGCCCCCGCGGCCGACGGCCCGGAGGACGCCGGCTGACGGCCGCGTGCCCGCCGCCGGTGCCGGACGTGACACGACCGGGTGAGGGCCCTCGGACCGGGGCAACCTCCCGGCCGCTCCGGCCGTCACACAGGGCAGGCGGGTTCCGGCCGCCGTTCGCCCACGGCGTCCGGCCCGGGGCCGTCGTCCCGTTCCGCGAGCCGGGCCCAGCGTCCCGCTCCCGACCACGACAGGGGGACACCCTCATGCCCATCCGCGCCGCCATCGCCGTATCCGCCGCCGCTGCGGCCGTGCTGCTGAGCACGCCGCAGAGCCAGGCCGCCGCCGGCCCCGAGCGGGCCGCCCAGTGCACCGAGCGGGCGCTGACGATACGGGCGAAGGCCGCCACCGGCCACCCGACCGTGCTGCGGGTCAGCGTCACCAACCGCACCGCCCGCGCCTGTGTCGTCGACCGTGTGCCCACGGTGACCTTCGGCGACCTGGACGGGGCCGCGCTGCCGGTGCCCGAGGGCGGCACCGGCGGCTACCGGCTGGCGGCGGGCGGTACCGCCTACGCCGCCGTGCGGACCATCGGCGACCCGCAGGACCCCGAGGCCCGCCGGGCGGACTCGGTCACGGTGGCGGCGTCGGCCGCGCACTGGGGCCGGTCCTTCGGTGCGGGGCAGCTCGGCACCGGACGGCAGGTGCTCGTCTGGGAGCCGGTGACCACCTGGTGGCAGCCGACGGCACGGGCCGCGGACCGGATCATCGGGCTGGGCTGAGCACCGGGCTCCCCGCGGTGGACCGGGCGCCCGTCCCGGTTCACGGCGGGGCCGGCGCACCGGCTCAGCCGAGCACCAGTTCCGGCGCGTACAGGTCCAGCCAGCCGGCGAGGTCCAGGGTGCGTTCCAGTCCGCGCCGGGCCGCCTGGGTGCTCACCGGGGTGTCGCGTTCGCAGGCCGCCCGCACCCGGCCCCGGTCGAGCAGGTCGAACACGGGGTGGGAGGGCCGGGCCAGCAGCTCCTTGACCTGCTCCTGGAGCGCGCGGGCGTACCCGGGGTCCTGGGTGGACGGGTACGGGCTCTTCACCCGGTCGTACACGGACTTCGGCAGGAGATCCGCCGTCGCCTCCCGGAGCAGGCTCTTCTCCCGGCCGTCGAAGGACTTCAGCGCCCAGGGCGTGTTGTAGACGTACTCGACCAGCCGGTGGTCGCAGAACGGCACCCGGACCTCCAGGCCGACGGCCATGCTCATGCGGTCCTTGCGGTCCAGCAGCATGCGTACGAAGCGGGTCAGGTGCAGATGGCTCATCCGCCGCATGCGGTACTCGAAGTCGCTCTCGCCGTCCAGCCGGTCGATGCCGGCGACGGCGGTGCGGTAGCCGTCGGCCACATAGCCTTCGAGGTCCAGGGCCTTGGCTATATCGGCACGCACCACATCGGCATCCTCGCCGAAGTGCCGGCTCATGGTGGCCAGCCACGGGAAGGTGTCGGCGTGCCGCGCCTCCTCGTCGAAGAACTGCAGATAGCCGCCGAAGACCTCGTCGGCGGACTCGCCGGACAGGGCCACCGTGGACTTCTCGCGGATCGCGCGGAAGAGCAGCAGCAGCGAGCTGTCCATGTCACCGAGGCCGGACGGCAGGTCGCGGGCCCGGATCACCCGCTCACGCACCGCGGGGTCGGAGAGGGCGTCGGAGCCGAGCACGATGTCCTGGTGCTCGGTGCCGGCGAGCCGGGCCACGTCGTGCACGAAGGGGGTGTCGGGCGTGCCGCGCAGCTCGTCGGCCACGAAGTTGTCGGCCTGTCCGGCGAAGTCGACGGCGAAGCTGCGCACCTTCTCGCCGTGCGCGGCGAGCTGCCGGGCGGCGAGCGCGGTCATGGCCGAGGAGTCGAGTCCGCCGGAGAGCAGGGTGCAGCGCGGCACGTCGGACACCAGCTGGCGGCGCACGATGTCGTCGAGGAGCGAGCGCACGGTGGCGATCGTGGTGTCACGGTCGTCGGTGTGCGGGCGCGTCTCCAGGCGCCAGTACACACGGGTGGACAGGCCGGAGCGGTCGACGGTGACGACGGTGCCGGGTTCGACCTCGGCCATGCCGTCCCAGACGGCGTGTCCCGGCGTCTTGATCATGACGAACAGCTCGCGCAGGCCGTCCAGGGTGACGCGGGCCCGGGCCAGCGGATTGGCGAGGATCGCCTTGGGCTCGGAGCCGAACAGGACGCCGTCGGGGGTGCGGTAGTAGTAGAAGGGCTTGATGCCCATGCGGTCGCGGATCATCACCAGCTTGTCGGACCGGCCGTCCCAGACGGCGAACGCGTACATGCCGTTGAGCCGTTCGGCGACCGCGTCGCCCCACTCCAGGTAGCCGTGCAGCACCACCTCGGTATCGGAGTCGGTGGTGAACCGGTGGCCACGGTCGGTGAGTTCCCGGCGCAGTTCGGTGTAGTTGTACGCCTCGCCGGAGTACACCATGGCCACGGTGCCCTCGGGGGTGGGCACGGACATCGGCTGACGGCCGCCGGGCAGGTCGATGATGGCGAGCCGGCGGTGCCCCAGGGCGGCGGGCCCCTCGCTCCAGGTGCCCCGGTCGTCCGGGCCCCGGCAGGCCATCGTCTCGGTCATCGCCTCCAAGGCGGCCGCCTCGGCGGTCAGATCACGGTCGAAGGAGACCCATCCGGTGATGCCGCACATGCGCTACCTCCTGCCTCCGGCCGCCGGCAGACCCCCGCTCACCTGCGTTTTCCTCGGGAGCGGGAGGCCGGCCGGGCAAACCAGTTGTATCGAGCATCTATATCGAGCGTCCGTCAGGCGTCCGGCCGAGTCAACGCGCCGGAAACATCGGACGGGTATCCGGTTCACGGTTTCGGCCGCGTTTTGCCTCAGCAAAATCGACGGATCGGCATGTAGTCGCACATCGACCGACAGGAACCGGCCACAGGCAAAAACTTCCTCAAGTAAACGGCGTGTTACGTCTTCGCGATCTGAAACCGGGCGGACAGATCCCGGAGGCGTACGGCGATGCCGCGAGAGTCCGGACAGGAGACTGCCGCAGAGGTCCGGATTACCCCGAATGCCGTAATGGTGAATCCGCCCTATCGTGCTGTCATGGAGCACGCACTGAGTCCCGCGACCCTTGCCGAACTGCGCCGCCCGCGCCCCTATCCGGCGGTCTCCGTGCTGACCCCGACGCACCGTCGGCAACGCGGGGACGGCCAGGACCAGGTCCGGCTGCGCAACGCGCTGACCGAGGCGCGCCGACGGCTGGAGTCCGATCCCTCCGTCACCCGCGAGCGCCGCGCCGACGTCGAGGCACAACTCGACCGGGCCCTGGCCGAGGTCGACCTGTCACACCCCGAGGACGGTCTGGTGATCTTCGCCGCGCCGGGTGAGCACCAGGTGTGGTCCCTGGCCCGGCCCGTGCCCGAACGGGTGGTGCTGTCGGACACCTTCCTGACCCGAAACCTGGTGTCGGCCCACGCTGCCGAGCGGCCCTTCTGGGTACTGTCGCTCTCCGCCGACCGCGTCACGCTGTGGAACGGCGGTGCCGGCCGCGTCGTGGAGGAGCACTGGGGCGGCTTCCCGCTGACGCGCGCCCGGGAGAACTTCGACGCCGAGCGGCTCATGCGGATCGGCGACCAGCCGAGCACGTTCCGCGACGAGGGCACGCGCCGCTTCCTGCGCGAGGCGGACACCGCCATGAGCAGGGTCCTGCGCGAGGCGCCCCGGCCGCTGTACATCACCGGCGAGCAGGCGGCGCTGTCCCTGATGGAGGAGGCCGGCACCGTCGCGCGCCACGCCGTGCCGATAGGGCGTGGCGGGCTGGCCCACGCCGGTCCGGAAGCGGTGTGGCAGGCCATCCGCCCGGTCCTGGAGGAGGAGTCCCGCAAGAACGCCGCGTCCGTCCTGCGGGAGCTCACCTCGGCGCGCGGGCGCCGGGCCTACGCGGCCGGGGTGGACGAGCTGTGGCAGAGCGCCCGGGACGGCCGCGTCCGGCTGCTCGCCGTGGAGGAGAACTACCGTACGACCGTCCGCGAGACCGGCGAGCACCTGGAACCGGCCCGGCCCGGCGACCTGGACGCCCGCGACGACATCGTGGACGAGATCGTCGAGCAGTGCCTGGAGACCGGCGCCGACGTGCGCTTCGTCCCGGACGGCACACTGGGCGACGCGGACGGCATCGCCGGGGTGCTGCGGTACTGAGCCGCAAGACTCCAGCCCGTAACCCACCCCCCGCGTACGCTACGGCCTGATCGTCGGCGTGAGGGAGCGTGCGCGTGGGTGAGTTGCTGGGTGTGGCGGTACTGGGTGCCGGGCACATGGGGGCGGACCATATACGGCGCCTCGATCGGGTGGTGAGCGGCGCCAGGGTCGCGGCCGTCGCCGATCCCGACCTCGCCCGGGCCGAGGCGGCGGTGGCCGGCCTGACCGGGGTCACCGTGCACACCGACCCACTGGCCGCTTTGGACGCGCCCGGTGTGACGGCGGTCCTGATCGCCTCCCCGGGCCCCGCGCACGAGGAGGCCCTGCTCGCCGCCTTCGCCCGCCGGCTGCCGGTGCTGTGCGAAAAGCCCATGGTGCCGGACTCCACCGGTGCCCTGCGGGTCTTGGAGGCCGAGGCCGCGCTCGGCCGCCGGCTGGTGCAGATCGGCTTCATGCGCCGCTACGACGCCGAGTACCTGCGGCTGAAGGCGCTGCTGGACGGCGGTGGTCTGGGCCGGCCCCTGATGCTGCACTGCACCCACCGCAATGTCTCCTCACCCGACGGCTTCACCAGCGCCATGCTGATCAACAGCTCGGTGTCGCACGAGATCGACGCGGCCCGCTGGCTGCTCGGACAGGAGCTGACGGCGGTCACCGTGCTGCGGCCCACGCCGTCCTCGCGCGCGCCCGAGGGCCTGTCCGATCCGCAGTTCGTGCTGTTCGAGACCGAGTCGGGGGCCCTGGTGGACGTCGAGGTCTTCGTCAACTGCGGTTTCGGCTACCAGGTGCGCTGCGAGGCGGTGTGCGAGGCGGGCAGCGCGCGGATCGGCGAGGCGCACACCATGGTGGTCACCACCCGGGACGGCGCCCGCGAGGAGGTGGCGCGGGACTATCTCGTCCGCTTCGCCGACGCCTACGACCGCGAGGTGCAGGCCTGGGTCGACGCCACCCGGCGCGGCGAGGTCACCGGCCCGAGCGCCTGGGACGGGTACGCGGCGTCCGTGGTCGCCGAGGCGGGCGTACGGTCCCTGGAGACCGGTGCCCGGGTGGCCGTCGAAGCGGCCCCGCGCCCAGCGCTGTACGCCCGGCCCGGCCGCTGACGCCGGGACCGGCGCGACCGGGGGCACCGCCGGCTCACACACCGCCGAACAGCGCGCTCAGCCCCCGTTCCACCACCCCCGTCACGTCCTCCGCACCGCCCGCCACCACCTCGTACGTGCGCCGCAGGAAGCAGCGCAGCTCCGGGGCCGGGAAGAGCAGCAGGGCCATCCCGTGCGGCGAGTGGAGTTCCAGGACGGTCCCGGTGCGGCCGTAGGGCCATATCCGCACGTCCCCCTGGCCGGCCGGGGCCCCCAGTCCCTCGTCGAGCAGGGAGCGCGCGAAGATCCACGTGACCTCCTCGCCGTGCAGGGCGGCCTCGGCGGGGAAGTCCAGGTACACCGCGAGCGGGTCGTCCGCGGTGTAGCGCAGCGTGGCGGGCACCGGGACCTCGTGGTCCCCGGCGGCGACGAGGCGGGCGTGGGCGGGCTGTGCGACGGTGGTCTCCATGCTCATTAGGAGTCCGCGAGGGCCGGTCGCATGCCGTCAATTCCGGTCAGAGTTCGGTAGGTACCGGCCGCTCCGGCCCTCCCAGGAACACCACGGTGTCGAACGCCCGCCCGAACCCCGGGCCCGGACCGCCCGTCTCCCCCAACACACGTACGATTCCTACGACTTGGGCACTGCGGTGGGCACGCCTTTCGTCCCCATGAATCCCCCCTGAAGGACTCTGGCATATGCCTGAGGCACCAGCGTAACGTGTGTTGCCAAATCCCTTACAGGCGGTCGCGGGCTGTGCCAGAGTCGTAACGGTCCCCGCCGTCGCCCGCCGTACCATCCCCCCATTCCGGAGTGCGTCATGCCGTCCCCAGTCTCCGCGGACCACCCCGCCGCCCAGCCGCCCGGCCGTGGGTCGGTCGAGGCGCTGATAAGGCAGACGCGACGACTCAAGGGCGACGTGGACGCCGTACGGCGTGACTCCCGCGGCGACGGTGCGGACCCCGAGGAACGCTGGCAGCGCGCCCTGTACGACCTCGCCCTGCGCCAACTGAACGACATCGACGCCCACTTGGCCCAGCTGCGGGACGGCCCGCCGCCCGGTCCCGCCCGGCCCGCCCCGCCGCCGGCCACCCCGGACGGCTCGCTGCTCGCCCGTGTCGGCAGCGCCGAGTGGAACCTGCTGACGGACCGGGCCACCTGGTCCGCGGAGCTGTACCGGATCCTCGGACTCGACCCGGCCGGCCCCGCCCTCACGCTGGACGAACTGCCCGGTCTGGTCCTGCCGGAGGACCGGCCGAAACTCACCGAGATGGTGACGGCCTGCCTGGTCGACGCCAAGCCGATCGACGGCGAGTTCCGCGTCGTACGGCCCGACGGCACCGTACGGACCGTGCACATGATGGGCGAACCCGTGCTCGGCGCCGACGGCGGCACGACCTCCATGTGGGCCGTGCTGCGCGACGTCAGCGAACTGCGCCGCAGCCAGCGGACCCTGTCCGAGACCCGTGACTCGCTGCACCGGCACCGCCGGCGGGAGCGGACCGGGCACCGCGGCGCGGCCGGGCCGCAGGAAGCCGTGCCGCCGCCCTGGCACGGCTCCCTGCGGCCGCCGCACCAGGGGCCGGCGGCCCTGGACCTGGCCGCCCACCGCCTCCCCGCCGCGACCGCCACCCTGATCGGCGCGGACTGGCACGACGCGCTGGAACTGACCGACGGCCAGACCCTGCTCACCGTGGGCGGCCTCACCGGACAGGGCGTGGCCGTCGCCTCCGGCACGGCGATGCTGCTCGGCGCCGTACGCGGCATGGCGATGGCCGGCACCCGGCCCGGCCGGCTGCTCACCTTGCTGAACCGATTGCTCGACACCGCCGCGCAGCCCGCCCTCGGCAGCGCCGTCTGCTGCCGCTACCTCCCCTCGACCCGCACCCTCCTGTGGGCACGCGCCGGACACCCCGCCCCGCTGCTGTACCGCGACGGGACGGGACGCCTGCTGGACGCGCCGGACGGCACTCCCCTCGGCGCTTCCCCGGGCGCCCGCTACGAAGAGTCCGCCGTCACCCTGCGCCCGGGCGATCTGCTCCTGCTGCACACCGGCGCGCTGCTGCCGGAACACGACGGGACGGCGGCCGTGGACCGGCTGCTCGGCCTCGCTCCCCGGTTCGGCCCCGCGCAGACCGCACGGGACTGTGTGCGCACGGTCGTCGAGGAGTTCGGCGGCCCCGGGCGCGAGGACGACGCGTGCGTGCTCGCCGCCAAGGTCACCCCATGACGACAACCGGCCCGGCGGGCCGGGCGGCGCGCGGGTCCCCTACACCTGCGCGTCGGAACCGTCCTTCCTGGCCCGCTGCTTGGGCAGGGAGACTCTGATCTCCTCGCGCAGCTCCTGGATCCTCGGATAGCCGGCGTACTGCGCGGTCAGCCGGTACATCTCCCGCAGCCGGTCCCAGGTCCGGCGCGAGGAGTTGGAACCCATCGCCATCAGGGCCAGGCGCGCGTAGCGGTCGGCCTGTTCGGGGTCGTCGGCGATGAAACAGGCCGACGCCATGGAGAGATGGTCGAAGATCTTCGACCGCTCCCGTCCGTCCACCCGCAGGGCGAGGGCCTTCTGCGCGTAGTGCTGGGCGGTTCCGGCCGCGTTCGGGTCGAACTCCGCCAGGGTGCGGTAGGCGAGCGCCGACATGCCGTACAGATCCTCGTCCTTGAAGGTCTGCATCCAGTCCGGTGTCGCCGCGTCCCACCGGTCGGAGACGAACAGGTCCTCCGCCTGACCGAGCGTGCGGCGCATCGCCTGGCCCTTGCCCATCGCCGCCTGCGCCCACGCCTCGATGGTGTGGAACATCGCCTTCGTACGCGGCTGGAGACGGTCCCCGGCGCCGGACTGGGCCAGCTTCATCAGGTCCAGGGCCTCGTCCGGACGGCCGAGGTGCACCATCTGCCGGGCCGCCCGGGACAGGGCCTCCCCCGCGCGCGGCCGGTCACCCCCCTCCCGGGCGGCGTGCGCGGCGATCACGAAGTACTTCTGCGCCGTGGGCTCCAGGCCGACGTCGTGCGACATCCAGCCGGCGAGGACGGCGAGGTTGGCGGCGACGCCCCACAGGCGCCGCTGGAGGTGGGGGGGATGGTGGTATGCGAGCATGCCGCCCACCTCGTTGAGCTGGCCCACCACCGCCTTGCGCTGGAGGCCGCCGCCACGGGCCGCGTCCCAGGCGCGGAACACCTCGACCGAGCGCTCCAGCGCCTCGATCTCCTGGGATCCGACGGGGGCGGCCTCGTAGCGGTCGAACCCGGCCGGGTCGACGTGCAGGGGGTCGTCGAGAACAGGGGCATCGGCCCTGAGGGCCGGGTCGGTGTGCAGCCATTCGTACATGGCACCGCTGAGTGTGGAGCCCGTGGCGAGCGCGGCACCCGCGCCCACCAAGCCGCGTCGGTTGAGCATGAGGTCCATTCCCGTGAATTCGGTGAGGACCGCGGCGGTCCGCTCGGGCGGCCAGGGCAGGTCGTCGGGGTGTTCCTCGATCCCGTCGCCCTGCCGTTTCCCCGCACGCCCCTGCCGTACCAGACCGAGGTCCTCGATGGTCACGACACGGCCGAGACGCTCGGTGAACAGGGCCGCCAGCACCCGCGGCACGGGATCGCGCGGGATCTCTCCCATGTCGATCCACCGCCGCACCCGGGAGGTGTCGGTCGCCAGTTGGGGGTGGCCCATGGCCGCCGCCTGCCGGTTGACCAGTCTCGCGAGTTCGCCCTTCGACCAGCCGGCCAGGCCGAACAGGTCCGCAAGGCGGGTGTTGGGTCGTCCGCTCACGTCAAGCCCCCAGGTTCTCGGCTGAGTTGACAGTAGCCGGGTGCGGGTTGCCGGGCGACTATTCGCCACGGTTCGCCAGGGTGCGCCAGATGGTGTGCCACCACTCATCGGGTGTCAGGTAGGAAAGCGCCACCCCGACCTGGTCCGCCACCTCCCGGTGACGGCCATCCGGTCGCACATGCCGGGCACATTCCCCAGGGTGTGCCCGGAGGGCCGGGTCGGGTGGGCGTACGCTCCCGAAACCACGCTCACGGGGCACGCACCCGCGAGCACGGGTTCGGAGTGCGGACGTACAGGCAGGCACAGCAGGCACACGAAGGGATCTGTCTTTCCCATGTACGCAGCATCGTCCTCCGTGTCCGCCCCGGCCCGGCCGCTGCGCTCCCGTCCTGCGGGTGGCGGGCCGTACCTGGACCCGGTGGCGCGTCCCGGCGTCCCGGTGCCGGGGGTGGGCCGGCCGCGGCGGGTGCCGGGACGGCCCGGGACCCCCCCGCTCAGCGGGCGGCTGGACCTGTCCGGGCCGCAGGGCGCGCGGCTGCGGGCCGCACTCGCCTCGGTGCAGCGGATCTGCCCCGAGTTCGTGCCGGTGCAGGTGCTGCGGCAGAGCGGGCGGTCGGTCCTTCTGGTCGGGACGACGGGGCGCGGTACGGCGGTCGCCAAGTGTCTCCTGGACCACTCGCCGGCGTGGGTGGAGCGGAGCCGGCAGGAAATAGCCGCATACCGCTCGTTCGTCCGGCACCGGCCGCCGGTGCGGGTGCCGAGGCTGATCGCGGCGGACCCGGACAACTGCACGCTGGTGATCGAACGGCTGCCGGGCCGTCCGGTGGCGTTCCAGCGGCATCCGATGGAGGCACCGCCGCGCGCGGACATCCGGGCCGCGCTCGGCGCCATCTGCCGGGTGAACGCCTGGCGACCCCCGGCGGGCACGTTCGACATGCCGCTGGACTACGCGGCCCGGATCTCCCGCTACCACGAGCTGGGCCTGCTCACCGACCGGGACCTCGGCGACCTGCAGAAGCTGCTGCACGGCATCGCCCACGAGGTGGGCCGGCAGGGCATGCTCCAGTTCTGTCACGGCGACGCCCTGCTGTCGAACATCCTGGTGTCCCCGGCCGGTCCGGTGCTGGTGGACTGGGAGCACGCGGGCTGGTACCTGCCGGGGTACGACCTGGCGACGCTGTGGCTGGTCCTCGGGGACGCCGCTCCGGTGGCCCGGCGGCACATCAGCCAGCTCGCCCAGTCGGCGGGCCCGGCCTCCCGGGACGCCTTCCTGGTGAACCTGATGCTGCTGCTGACCCGGGAGATCCGCACGTACGAGACAGCCGTGCAGCGTTCGATGCAGGAGGCGGCCCCGGTGCCCCCGGGCACGACGCTGCCTGGTGCCGTGCCGTCCGGCGAGGAACAGCGGCTGCTGTTGCGGCGGTTGCACGACGACTGCCAGCTGGCCCGCAGGGCGGTGCGCGCGGCGGTCGGCACCCGCTGACGACGGAGACCGGCCGCGCGGTGCGCCCCAGCGGCGGCGCACCGCGCGGCCTGCCGGGCGTGCCGAGCGGTGGACGACGCGTGTCCTTCCCCCTGCGGGCGTCGCGCGACCAGCCTGGGCCGCCCGGGCTGCCCCGCCTGCCGAGCACCTCGAATCCCCGGGGCCCGCGCCTGCTGATCTTCCTCGCGCTCAGGGTCGGAAGGCGGTGTGACCTGGATGATCACGGCCGTGCGGACAGCCGGTCCGCCCTCGTGCAGGGTGATCACATCGCCGGGCTGGACACGACGCCACTGTTCGGGGCTGAGTGGTGCCCGCACAAGGCGGTCCGGCGTCCGCCTTCCTCCGCGCTCAGCAGGGTCGGTCCGGCCAGGAGGATGCCGTGTCGCGTCTCCCGGACCCGCCACTCGCACCAGTCGGCCAGTCCCACTTCCCGGGACGGATCACCCGAGCCCTCCGTGATGTGTCAAGTCGCCTTTGTAGCAGCCTCATTGACGGGTCGTCGGCGAACCGGTACGACTGAGCCATCCTGCGCCGCACGCCCCGCCCTTCACTGGAGGCCGTCTTGCGAGGACCCGCCATCGCTCCCCCGGCCCCGGTCGGCCACAGACGGCCGTTGCGGGCCGCCGTCCCGCTCGCCGCCTCCGCGGCCCTGCTGCTGTCCCTGCTCGGCGCGGCTCCCGCCCATCCCGCCCCGGACTCCTCCGCGCGCCGTCTGCAACAGGCGTTCGCCACCGCGGCGGCCGACTACCACGTACCGCAGAGCGTGCTGCTGGCCGTCTCCTACCTCCAGTCCCGCTGGGACAGCCACGGCGGTGCGCCGAGTGTGACGGGCGGCTACGGCCCGATGCACCTCACCGACGCGCCCACCGCGCTCGCCACCGCCGCGCGGTCCGCCCCGGAACACTTCGCCGGGGAGCACTTCGCCGGGGGTGCGGAGGATCCCCGCGGCGACACCGCCCGTGCCGCACTGCACCTCACGGCATCACGCCCCGCGGCCGGGGCTCCGGCGCCCTCGGCGGTCCCGGCCCGGCTGCGGACGCTGCCGAAGGCCGCCGAGCTGACCGGTATCCCGGCCGCACGGCTGCGCTCCGACCCGGCGGCCAACGTGGCCGGCGGTGCCGCGCTGCTCGCCGCCGCGCAGAGGGAGCTGGGCGCACCGGCGAGCGCCGACCCGGCCGACTGGTACTCCGCGGTGGCCCGGTTCTCCGGCGCCGACGACACGGCGACCGCCACCGCGTACGCCGACGACGTGTACGACGTGCTGCGCACCGGCGAGGAGCGGGTCACGGACGACGGCCAGCGGGTGACCCTGGCCGCCCGGCCCGGGCCGGCCCCCGACGCCGGGCGGCTGCGGCGCTCGGGCCTGCGCACGCTGCCGGCGGACGGCACCGAGTGTCCCCGGTCGGTCGCGTGCACCTCGGTCCCGGCACCGTACGAGGAGTTCGGCGACAACGATTACGGCAATCACGACCTCGGCGACCGGGCGGCCTCCCAGCAGATCAAGTACATCGTCATCCATGACACGGAGGGCGCCTGGGAAGGGGTCATGAACCTGATCCAGGACCCCACGTATGTGTCGTGGAACTACACGATTCGCTCGACCGATGGGTTGATCGCCCAGCATGTGAAAACGAAGGACGTGGCCTGGCACGCGGGCAACTGGGATGTCAACGCCCGGTCGATCGGTATCGAGCACGAGGGTTTCCTGGCCGCTCCGGACGCCTGGTACACGGAGGAGATGTACCGTTCCTCGGCGCGGCTGGTGCGCTACCTGGCCAGGACGTACGGCATCCCGCTGGACCGGCAGCACATCCTGGGCCACGACAACGTGCCCGGACCGACCGCCTCCACCATCCCCGGCATGCACACGGACCCGGGCCCGTACTGGGACTGGCGGCACTACTTCCGGCTGCTGGGCCGGCCGCTGCGGCGCACGGCCGGCCCCCACTCGGGGGTGCTGACGGTGCTGCCGGACTACGACACGAACCGGCCCGTGTACACCGGCTGCACCACCAAGGGCGAGCCGTGCCCGGCGCACGGCTCGGGCGAGGTGCGGCTGCACACGGACCACGACGAGAGCGCGCCGCTGGTCAGGGACATCGGGCTGAGGACGGACCCGACCGACGGGGTGAACGATCTGTCCTCGCGGGTCTCCACCGGCCAGCAGTACGCGGTGGCCGGCCGCTGGGGCGACTGGACGGCCGTCTGGTACCTCGGGCAGAAGGCCTGGTTCCGCGACCCGGCCGGACAGCGGACGGCGGTGCCCGCGAGGGGGCTGGTGGTGACCCCGCGCGAGGGCCTGGCGAGCGTCCCGGTGTACGGCCGCGCCTACCCGGAGAAGGCGGCCTATCCGGCGGGTGTCCCCGCCCAGTCGGTGGTGCCGCTGCCCTACACGATCCCGGCCGGGCAGCGGTACGTGATCGGTGACGAGATGCCGGGCGAGTACTACTACGCGGTCACCTTCACCCCCGAGGCGCACCGGGTGGTGGTGGGCGAGGACCGGTACTACGAGATCCAGTACGGCCACCGGGTCGCCTTCGTCCGGGCCGCGGACGTGACGGTCGAGGACGGGGCCGCGGCCCGCCGGTGAGGCCTCAGCCCTGCTGGAACAGTTCCGCCGGGAGCGGCTTCAGCAGGGCGTACAGGTCGTCGGTGATGGGCCGGTCCCAGGCGGCGATGGTCACCAGCACGCCGTCGCTGCGGTCGAACTGGACGCAGGAGATGCGGCTTTCGGAGAGCTTCAGCCGCCGCACGATGAGGAGGTTGTCGCCCTGGAGCACCGGGGTGTCCTCGGTGCCGACGACGGTGACGTCCTCGTCGTTCTCCAGCGCCAGCAGCAGCTGTCCCACCTCGAAGGGGATCTCGCCCTCGGCGACGTCTCGGGCCGGGGAGCCCTCCGGGAGGTTGCCGATGATCATGGCGGGGCCGCGTCCGCCGAACAGGTCGTAGCGCAGAAAGACGCCCTGGCAGGTGCCGTCGGGGGCGGGCAGCAGGCCCGCGCCGAGATTGCCCGGCCAGTCGCCCGGGTCCATGGCCAGCACGTCGAAGTCGGGTCCGGCGGGGGTCGCGCTGCGGCGGCGGAGGAACGACATGCGGCCATGGTACGTGCCCGGGCACCGCCAGGTGACCTGTGGGCGCCCGGCAGACCGGCTAGCGCAGCGGGCAGCTGGTGAGCAGGGTGGCCCGGTCCGCGCCGGCCGGCCGGGCGACCGTGTGGTCCGCCGGGGGACGGCCCGCTCCGGCGATCCAGCGTTCCAGGGCGGTGAACGCGGCCCGGTGGCAGGGCACCATCGGGCGCAGCCGGTCCGGGAAGACGTCGGCCAGGGCGTCGGTGTGGGTGCCGTCCTCGATGCGGTAGTAGCGCAGCAGGGAGCCGCGGCCGGCCGCGTGGACCATGCGGGCGTAGACGTCGGAGTCCTGGCTGATGGGGAGCAGCAGGTCGAGGGTGCCCTGGAGGGTGATCAGGGGTTTGCCGATGCGGCCGGTCAGGGCGATGCGGCCGACCGCCCGGTGGACGGCGGCGGGGCGGGCCGGGTAGGCGTAGTCGGCGTCGCAGCCGGGGGTGCCGGGGGCGCAGTACGGGGTGCCCGCCTCGGTGGCGCCGTCGTAGCCGGGGTCGAGTTCCTCGCGGTAGAGGCGCTGGGTGAGGTCCCAGTACACCTGGTGGTGGTACGGCCACAGGAACTCGGAGCCGGCCGGGTAGCCGGCCCGGTGCATCGCCGCCGTGGCCTCGGCGGCCCGGGGGCCGCCGGCGGCGTGGTCGGGGTAGTGGCGCAGGGCGGCCGGCAGGAAGGTGAGCGGGTTGGGGCCGTCGGCGCGCCACAGGGTGCCCTCCCAGTCGACCCCGCCGTCGTAGAGCTCGGGGTGGTGCTCCAGCTGCCAGCGCACCAGGTAGCCGCCGTTGGACAGGCCGGTGGCGAGGGTGCGGGCGGGGGGCCGGTGGTAGCGGCGGGTGACGACGGTGCGGGCGGCGCGGGTGAGCTGGGTGAGGCGGGTGTTCCATTCGGCGATGGCGTCGCCGGGCCGGCGGCCGTCGCGGTGGAAGGCCGTGCCGGTGTTGCCCTTGTCGGTGGCGGCGTAGGCGTAGCCGCGGGCGAGGACCCAGTCGGCGATGGCCCGGTCGCCCGCGTACTGCTCGCGGTTGCCGGGGGTGCCCGCGACGACCAGGCCGCCGTTCCAGTGGTCGGGCAGCCGGATCACGAACTGGGAGTCGTGGTGCCAGCCGTGGTTGGTGTTGGTGGTGGAGGTGTCCGGGAAGTAGCCGTCGATCTGGATGCCGGGGACGCCCGTGGGGGTGGGCAGGTCCTTGGGGGTGAGGCCCGCGTAGTCGGCGGGGTCGGTGTGGCCGGAGGCGACGGTTCCGGCGGTGGTCAGCTCGTCCAGGCAGTCGGCCCGCTGACGGGCGGCGCCGGGTACGCGGACCAGGGCGCGGCCGGCGCAGTGCGCGTCCGGGTTTCCGGGGCCGGCGGTCGTGGCACCGGCCGGGGTGACCGGGGTGGCCAGGAGCAGGCAGGCGGTGGCGAGTGACAGGGCGCCGAGCGGGGTGCGTCGGGCGCGGTGTTCTCTGCGGTGCGGAAACATACGGCTCCTCCGGCGGGTTGGGGACGCGCTGGAGGCTAGGGGTGGTGTGGGGGTTCGGGACATGTGCGGGGCCGCCATGATGGGGTCCCGTTCGGCGGTGCCGGCCACCATGGCGGGGGTGTATGGCCGTTGACGTGTGGTCAGGGGCATCCGCTGTCGGCGAGGGCGAAGTAGCCCGTGGGTGATTCCTTCAGGGTGTGGGTGACGAACGTGTTGTAGAGGCCCATGTTCTGGCCGGAGCCGACGGCGTAGGTGTAGCCGCCGTGGGTGGTGGCCCGTCCCGCCTGGACGTGGGCGTAGTTGCTCGCCGTCCAGCAGGCGGCGGGGCCGGGGTCGCCCGGGTCCGGGTCACCGGGACCGGGGTCGCCGGGGTCGGTGGTGTCCAGGCCGAAGAACCGGGCGATCCAGCGGCTGGAGCAGATGGAGCCGAGGAAGTACGGGGCGCCGGTGCTGCCGCACTGTTCGGCGCCGGTGCCGGGGTCGACCGGGGTGCCGTGGCCGATGCCGGGGACCCGGTCGACCTCGACGGCCACGGTGCCGTCGGCGGCCAGGTACTGGTCCTGCCGGGTGGCGTCCGGTCCGATGGCCGTGGTCCGGGTGGGTGTCTGGGACAGGCCGTGCAGGGCGGTCCACTGGTCGCGCAGTTCGGTGGCGTTGCGCGGTACGACGGTGGTGTCCTGGTCGCCGTACCAGATGGCCGCGCGCGGCCAGGGCCCGGTGTACGAGGGGTGGGCGTCGCGCACCCGCTGGGCCCACTCGGCGGGGCTCCGGTCGACGCCCGGGTTCATGCAGAGGTAGGGGCTGTTGTCCTTGGTGCAGTCGTAGGGCAGGCCGGCGACGACGGCGCCCGCGGAGAAGACGTCGGGGTAGGTGGCGAGCATGACCGCGGTCATGGCGCCGCCGGCGGACAGGCCGGTGGCGTAGACCCGGCCCGGGTCGGCGCCGTAGGCGGTGACGGCGTGGCTCACCATCTGCCGCACGGACAGGGCCTCGCCCTGGCCGCGCCGGTTGTCGCCGGACTGGAACCAGTTGAAGCACTTGTTCACGTTGTTGGCGGTGCCGGTCTCGGCGAGCACCAGCAGGAAGCCGTCCTGGTCGGCGAGCCGGGGCAGCCCGGAGTTGTCGGCGTAGACCTGGGCGTTCTGGGTGCAGCCGTGCAGGGCCACCACCACCGCGGGGTGGGCCGGCAGGGTGGCGGGCCGGTACACGTACATGGTGAGGGCGCCCGGGTTGGACCCGAAGTCGCTCACCCTGGTGAGGGTGACGGCGGCGCGGGCCTCGGGGGCGGGGGCGGCGAGCGCGGTGCCGAGGACGACGGCGAGGACGGCGAGCAGGCGGGGCAGGAAGCGGGACAGCGGCCGGGTGCGGGGGCGCGCCCCGGGGGCTGCGCCCAGCGGAGGCAGGGGCATGGCGGCTCCTTCGGTGGACACACGGAGCCCGGCCGCTCCGGCACGGGCGGCACCGGAAGCGGCAGGGGTGGCGGAACCGTAGGCGCGGGTGTGTCCGGACACCATGGCGTCCCACCCCACAGCCGACGGAACGCCGGTCGGCTTCGGAGGGATTGCGGGGTGCGGTGGGGTGTGCTAAGCGGTCTTACCGGCCGTCTCGAGCGGCCGTAGGTCTCGGCCTGTCAGTCTCCCTTGTCCGGGCCCACAGGTTCACCGAGCCGATCGCACACCGGGACCAGCCCAGCTCTACAGAAAAGAACTGCTCCTCCGCAGCAGCCGGGACAGGCCGCCGGACACCCGGATCGACATCCACTTCGGCAACGTCGATCTCCTGCTTCTCCGTCCCGCTTACGACGGTTTGGTCATCCGTCAGGCCGGCGACGAGGAATGTGAGCAGGTCGGCCTCGACTACGGGGTGGAGGTCGAACCCGGGCGCCTGTTCGTGCTGGGTGGTGGCTTGAGGAGCTTCGTCCTCTCGGCGCCTCCTCAGTGGCATGAGGACGAGGGCGCGATGGACGACCCTTCATGGTTCGGTCCCCTGCGGGGGACACGCTGAAAGCTGGGCAGGCCCCTTCTGGAAGGGGCCTCCCCATGCCGAGACCGATCGCCCACCGGGACCGGTCGAGCTCACCGCGGCGTCCATCCGACACAGCCGCTCGGTGATCCCAGGGCCGCAGATGCGAAGCAGCCGCAGGGGACGCCCTGTCATTCCCCGCGCGGGGCCGGTGGTACCACCGCGACGGGGCTTGCCGCGTGCAGGAGTACGGCCTGGGTGACCGAGCCCATCATGCGGGCCGGGGCGAGCAGTCGCCGTCGGTGCCGGCCGACGACCACGAGTTCGGCGTCCCTGGAGGCGGCGACCAGGTGGCCGGCCGCGTCGCCGGGCAGCGCCTCGGCGGTGGCGCGTACTCCGGGGTGCCGCTCTCGGTGGGGGGCGAGGAAGCCGTCGGCGAGGGTGCGGGTCTCGTCCGCCACGGCGTCCTGGTCGGCGGGCGGTGGCACCGGCTGGCCGGGCGCGGACCAGGTCTGCACGGGCCAGGGGTAGGCGGCGATCACCTGGAGCCGGGCGTGGCGCAGGGCGGCCTCGGTGAAGGCGAAGGCGAGGACGTCCTCGTCGGGGCTGTCGGCGTGCAGTCCGACGACCACCCGGGGCCCGGGCTCGGCGGGGCCGTCCCCGTGCACCTCGCGGCCGGGTGGGGGTACGACGACCACGGGGCACCGGGCGTCCCGGGCGGCGGCGAGGCCGTTGGAGCCGAGCAGCAGGCTGGCGAAGCCGCCGCGCCCCCGGGAACCGAGCACCAACAGCTGGGCGTCGTCGCCCAGTTGGGGCAGGACGGCGCCGGGTACGCCTTCCAGGGCGACGTACTCCACGGCCGGTTCCCCCGCGTGGCCTTCGAGCCGGGTACGCACCTCGTCGAGCACCGGGTCGTCCTCGGTGTCGGGTGGTCCGGCGACGAGTACGCCCGCCTGGCCCCAGGCGGCGTACTGCCGTACGTGCACCACACGCAGCGGTGCGGCGCGGCGGCGGGCGGCGTCCAGGGCCCAGTCCAGGGCGCGCAGGCTGTCCGCGGAACCGTCGACCGCGGCGATGACCGGCGCAGCGTTCATCCTTCTCACCTCCGGAAAGTACGGCCTTCCCCGTGCTGGGGCCAGCCTGGCTCAGGTCCGGCCCCGGCGGGGGTGCTGCCGGTCGCGTGTCCGGAAATCCGGGGGTGACACCCCCGGTTCAGGTGAGATCGAACTCGCCTTCGCGCGCGCCGGAGACGAAGGCGCCCCATTCCGCGGGGGTGAAGATCAGGGAGGGGCTCTCCGGCCGGCCGCTGTTGCGCATCGCGATGAAGCCCTCGACGAAGGCGATCTGGACATCGCCCAGCCCTCGGCTGCTGGACTGCCACTCGGCCTTGCTGAGGTCCAGCTCCGGCTTGTCCCAGCCCGCGAGCGGCTTGTGCTGGGTGGTGCTCTCGGCCACGTCCGTGCTCCTCCCGGTTCGTCGTCCGCGGGTCAGCCTAGCGACCGGTCGCTACGGCGGACAGGGCGCGCGAGGGCGATCTTCGCGGCGCTGCGGCCGCGGACGTGCCCGGCCGGGCCGTCAGGAGCCCTCGCCCGGCGCGGTGAAGCCGAGGTTCTCCAGCCGCATGGGCTCGTACCAGGAGAACGGCACGTACATCTCGACGGCGTCGATGTCCCGGCGCGGGTCGGTGATGGCGGGCGGCCGGTAGACGTCGGTGGCGCGATCCTTGCCGGCCCGTGGGGAGAACAGGTCTCGGAGTAGCGGATGGGGCCCCAACATGGGTGACGCCACCACCATTTCCAGGGTGATGCCGTGTTCGTGGAGCTGGGCGTAGGGGTTCTTCAGGGCGTTGCGGCGGTCTTTGCAGGCGACGAGGGCGCCGAGGGTGTCGGGGGCGCCGCTGTGCCGCATGTAGGCGCGCACATGGGAGGGCGAAGAAGCCGCCGGCTCCGGCGAGCAGCGGCTGCTGGAAGGGGATGGGCAGGGACAGCCCCCACATGGCGTTGGACTCGGACTGTTTTTCGAAGGCGAGGGTGAGGACTGTGCGGTGGACGCGGGCGGCGATCAGGTTCGCGGCGCCGGGGGCGTCTGCGAGGTACAGCTCGGGCATCATGACGCCCTCGAAGAAGTCGGGTGTCTTGCCGCAAGTTCGCCCCGGAAGAGGTGCTGCGGACCGTGCAGCGGGAGCGGGTCACCAGCATGTCGCTGGCCGGCGACTGGATGCTGCGGCCGCTCCTCGACGCGCTCGCCGGGCCGCTGGAGGGCACGTACTGCTCGTCCCTGTTCAGCGTCTCCTCCTCGGGCGCGGTCCTGGCGGAGACGGTCCGCCGGCAGTTCCGCTAACTGCTGCCCCACGCCCTGCTGTTGAACAACTTCCACTCCACCGCGTCCGGGTCAACTCCCGTACACGTGCGGGCACGTGCCGCTCGGCTACTACAAGGACCCGGTGACATCGACGCAGACGTTCTTCGAGCGGGACGGACGGCGTGGTCACCGTGCTGGGGTGGGGCTCGCAGTGCATCAGCACCGGCGGTGAGAAGGTGTACCCGGAGGAGGTCGAGCAGGTACTCAAGGCGCATCCGGATGTGTATGACGCGCTGGTGGCCGGCGTGCCGGACGCCCACTGGGGCAACCACGTGGCGGCCGTGGTCCAGCTGCGGCGGGCGCGCAGCGCCCCTCGCCGGCCGGCATCCAGCGCCACCGCCGCACCCGCCTGGCCGGCTACAAGGTGCCACGGAGATTCCCGGAAGAGTCCTGCGGTGGAGATCCGGCTGGACCTCGGTCAGTCGATGCCCTCGACGATGCGGAAGTCGCGCTCGACGCCGTCGGAGAGGGCGGCCAGCGCCTCCTGGTAGGCCGCGCTCTCGTGCGTCGCGACGGCCTGCTCGAAGCTGTCGAACTCGACCAAGACGGTGCGCTCGGCGATTCCGGCGTCATGCGCCAGGACCCGACCGCCGCGGACGAGGGTCCGACCGCCCCCGACCCTGACGGCCGGACCGGCCAGCTCGTTGTAGGCAGCCAGCTTCTCAGGGTCGGAAATGGTGCGGTAGACGCTGACCCAGTAGCCCTTGGGCATGGAACCTCCAGTGTGGGATGAATATGGGGATGAATGCATCGGACTTAGGGCTTCACCGCGACGCCGTCGACCGGCTGCCCGGTCGCTGCTTCGGCCCTTCGCGGTCCTGGCTTTCGAGCTCTGCCAGATGCTCCAGCGCCGGAAGGGCCGCCACCAGCGCCTCGACCTCGTCGCCGGTGAGCTCGCCGATCAACCGCTCGAACGCGTGGACGCCCGCCTCGCGCCGCGTCCGGACATAGGAGGCGCCGGCCTCGGTCAGACACACCAGCGTGACCCGCTTGTCGGACGCGTCGCCCCGCCGCTCGACCAGGCCGGATTCCTCCAGCACCCGGACGAGGGCGGTCATCGCGGGCTGGGTGACGCCCTCGACCGCGGCCAGATCGGTGATGCGCCGCGGGCCGGTCCGATCCAGGGTGGCCAGGGTGGCGGCGGACGTCAGGCTCATGTCCCGGGGCAGGCGCCTCGCGGCCCTGGTGGCCAGGCCGTAGAGGGCCGCCCCGATGGCGGCGGACGCGCCAGGAGCGGCATCTTGACGACTCATGCCCGAAGCATAGCCTTTTTATATTCATAGCTTATGGAAATACCGCTCAGCTTGCTGCCGCTGACGGGGTGGTTCCGGCCTACGCCAGAGACCCGTCTTCTGCCGGCGGCAGAACACCGGCCAGACCGGGCTCGGTGATCACTACAGTCCAGGCTCATGACGACGGTTACAACGCGCACGATCGAATACGCGGCCGACGGTCTGACGATGACCGGGCATCTCGCGCTCCCGGCCGGTGCCGACCGCCGGCCCGCGGTCCTGGTCGGACCCGAGGGGGTGGGGCTCAGCGACGTCGAGCGCCGCCGGGCCGAGGCTCTGGCCGAACTGGGGTACGTGGCGCTGGCCTTCGACCTCCACGGCGGACGCTATCTGGCAGACCCGGAGGAGATGCTGGCCCGCTGCATGCCGCTGCTCGCCGACCCCGAACGGATGCGAGGCATCGGCCACGCGGCGCTCGACGTGCTGCGCGCCGAGCCGCGAACCGACCCGGACCGGATCGCCGCCGTCGGCTACGGCACCGGGGGCGCAATCGCGCTGGAACTCGGGCGCGACGGCGTCGGCCTGCGCGCGATCGCGACAGTCAACGCACTGACCACGGGCCGACCGGGCGAGGCGGCACGCATTCGCTGCCCGGTATGGGCCGGGGTCGGATCGGAAGACCCGATCATGCCGCCCGCGCAACGGGACGCGTTCACCGCGGAGATGCAGGCCGCGGGCGTCGACTGGCGCCTCGTGGTCTACGGAGGAGCCCTGCACGCCTTCCACCACCCGACGGTCGACCACACCGTGCGACCCGGCGTCGGCTACCACCCACAGCACGCACAGCGAGCTTGGCGGGACATCGTCGACCTGCTCACCGAGTGCCTGCCCCTCACGGAGTGATCCGGTCGGCATCCGCGCTGCCGGCACCCGGGATGACGCCGGCCAGCGAACCCGGTGAAGCCCTATGCGTCCACCGCGGCTTGCACGAATCTCCGGAGGTGCGCGCGCACGGCGTCGGGCTGCTCCAACCAGGGCTCATGCCCAGCGCCCTCGATCCGCGTCAGCGGAAGATCGAGCCGGGACGCGAGTGATTCGAGGGCCGACAGAGGACGGGGATCGGCGACCCCACCGAGGAGCTCCGCTCGCGCGGGCAGGCGCACGCGCAGGTCGGCGAGGTGCTCATCAAGCGGGTCCGTGCGGCGCTCCGTGCCGAGTTCGCCGTTCATAGCCCAGTTGACGGGGCGCCGCCGCCGGGCACCCTGCGCGGCCCAGCGCCACCCGCGTCCGGGATCGGCATGGTCGGTGAACCAGGCCAGCGTGAGCAGTTCGACTTCTTCCTCCTCCGTGCGGCGCGGCGACTCTTCCAGGTCGCGGAGCCGCTCCCGCTGTGCTGCGGACATGCGGCGTTCACGCTCCGCCCGGTCCCCGGCGCGCCAATCACCCACGAACGGCCCGCACATCAGCAGCAGCCCGGCCAGCCGGTCAGAGTGCGCCAGACAGAACCGGCTCGCCAGGTCGGTGCCGTAGGAGTGTCCCATCAGCACGGCCTTGGACACCTCCCAAGCGTCGAGCAGCTCGGCGAGATCGTCGACATGCCGGGCGAGGGAATGGCGGCCTCGCCACGGGGATCGGCCGGTGCCACGCTGGTCGTACCGGTACACGGGCGCCAGGTCCGCGACCATGGGCGCGACGTCGCCCAGGTAATCCGGCAGCCCCGGACCGCCATGGAGCATGACCACGGGCGGCTGCCGCGCCGTGTCCCCCAGCGCCATCCAACGTAACTGCGCCCTGTCGCTCATCGACGCGAGGCCCTGCGTCTCCATCAAGGTCACCGTGGAGAACCTACCGATGTCACTGAGGCTCCACCGCCGCCGAAGGTTGAAGAATGAGCTTTGTGGCCGCCGCGGTCATCACAGCGCGTGCCGGGCCGGCGCCGCCATCCGGTTCGGCGGGATCCGCGACAGGTTCAGCCGACCGGGCAGGTACGCGCCGATCTCGCCCACCCGCTCCAGCGCACGCCGGTGCGGCCGCTTCAGCTCCGAGAACCGCGGCCCCTCCGGCGTCTTCGGTGTCTTCGGCGTCGTCACCAGTTCCCCGGGGAGCGCCGGGTCCCCCGCCACGCGGCTCCCGCGGCCGTGGCGTGCAGCCGCTTCTCCGCGAAAATTCAGCAGACCCCTTGCCCTCGGGCCCAGTGGCCTGAATTACTTGCCACAGGCAGCGACGACCGAATGATCGGTCGTCCGGAATGTGTGGCTGGGCAGGGAGAACGTACCGATGACGGATGCGGCGGATCCGCTCGACGCGGGCGAACGGCTCGGGGCCGAGGAACTGCGGGCACTCCAGCTGGAGCGGCTGCGCGCCTCGCTGCGGCACGCGTACGAGCACGTGCCGTTCTACCGGGAGTCCTTCGACAAGGCGGGCGTCCGCCCGGAGGACTGCCGTACGCTCGCCGACCTCGCCCGCTTCCCCTTCACGACGAAGGCCGACCTCCGGGCGAACTACCCGTACGGCATGTTCGCCGTCCCCCGGGAGCGGATCCGCCGGCTGCACGCCTCCAGCGGTACCACGGGTCAGCCCACGGTGGTCGGCTACACCGATCGTGACCTCTCCGTGTGGGCCGACCTGGTGGCGCGGTCCCTCCGGGCGGCCGGCGGGCGGCCCGGCGATGTCGTCCATGTGGCCTACGGCTATGGGCTGTTCACCGGTGGTCTGGGCGCCCACTATGGTGCCGAGCGCCTGGGCTGTACGGTCGTCCCCGCGTCCGGTGGCATGACGGCCCGGCAGGTGCGGCTGATCATGGACCTGGAACCGTCCGTCATCATGGTGACCCCTTCCTACATGCTCACGCTGCTGGACGAGTTCGAGCGTCAGGGCGTGGACCCGCGCGGCACCTCGCTGCGGGTGGGTGTGTTCGGGGCCGAGCCGTGGACCGAGCCGATGCGGCGGGAGATCGAGGAGCGGTTCGCGATCGACGCGGTCGACATCTACGGACTGTCCGAGGTGATGGGTCCCGGCGTCGCCCAGGAGTGCGCGGAGACCAAGGACGGGCTCCATGTGTGGGAGGACCACTTCTACCCGGAGATCGTGGACCCGGTCACGGGCGAGGTGCTGCCGGAGGGCGAGCGGGGCGAGCTGGTGTTCACCTCGCTGACCAAGGAGGCCATGCCCGTGATCCGGTACCGGACGCGGGACCTGACCCGGCTGCTGCCCGGCACGGCCCGGGTGTTCCGGCGGATGGAGAAGATCACCGGGCGCAGCGACGACATGGTGATCCTGCGCGGGGTGAATGTCTTCCCGACCCAGATCGAGGAGATCGTGCTGCGCACGCCCGGGGTGGCGCCGCACTTCCAGCTGCGTCTGACCCGGGAGGGCCGCCTCGACGCCCTGACCGTCCGGGCCGAGGCGCGCCCGGACGCGCCGCCGGAGGTGCGGGAGGCGGCGGCCCGGTCCATCGTCGCGGCGGTCAAGGACGGCGTCGGGGTGTCGGTCCGGGCGGAAATCGTGGAACCGGAGTCGCTGGAGCGGTCGGTGGGCAAGATCCGCCGGATCGTGGACCTGCGGCCCCGGGACGACGGGTAGGTTCACCGCACCCTGCCCGGTGTCGCCGCGCCCTCGGACGGTACGAGCGGCACGCGCGGCCTGGTCAGGTGCCGGGCCAGCGCGATCGCGGCCATCAGGGCGACCAGCCCCGTGACACCCGGCCAGCCGAGTCCGTCGTACGCCCGTACCCCGAGCCAGGACCCGGCGCTGCCGCCGAGGAACGCGCAGGTCATGTACGCGGTGTTGACGCGGGCCCGGGCGTTCGGGCGGAGCGCGAAGTTGCGGGCCTGGTTGGCGACCTGGCCGCCCTGCACGGCCACGTCGAGGAGCAGCATGCCGGCGGCCAGCCCCACCAGTCCGGCGGTGCCGCCCGTGCCCCCGAGGACCAGCACCCCCGCCGAGCCGATCGCCCCGAGCAGGCACCACAGGCTCACCGCGTCCGGTCCCCGGCGGTCCGCCGCACGTCCGGCGATGGGGGTGCAGAACATGCTCGCGGCACCCACGAGTCCGAGCACACCGACGGTCTGGGCACCCATGTCGTAGGCCGGCCCGGTCACGAGGAGGGTGAGCGCGGTCCAGGCGGCGCTGAAGCCGGCGAAGACGGTCGCCTGGTAGAGGCAGGAACGCCGCAGGTCGGGCTCTTCGCGCAGCAGGCGCAGCGGGGCGGATATGAGGGCGGGATACGGCTGCCGGGACGTCGGTGTGGTGTCCGGCACCACCCGGGCGAGCAGCAGGGCGAGGGCCAGGATCAGGGTGGCGGCGGTGAGGTAGGGGGCGCGCCAGCCCAGCCACTCGCCGAGGGTGCCGCCGAAGGTGCGGGCCAGCAGGATGCCGCCGATGAGTCCGCTGAGGAGTGTGCCCGTGACGGCGCCGCGCCGTTCGGCGGGTACGAGTCCGGCGGCCATCGGGATGATGATCTGCGGGACGACCGTGGTGACGCCGGTTGCGGCGCTCGCGGCGACGAGGACGGGCAGGTTGGGCGCGGCTCCGGCGAGGAGCAGGCCGGCCGCGGTCAGCGCGAGCAGGGTGGTGATCAGCCGGCGGTGCGGCAGCCGGTCGCCGAGCGGGACCAGCAGGAAGATGCCGCCCGCGTAGCCGAACTGGGCCGCGGTCACCACGAGGGCCGCCTCGCCCGCCGGGACGTGCAGGTCGGCGGCGATCAGCGCGCTGATGGCCTGGGGGAAGTAGATGGTGGCGACGCTCACTCCGCAGGCGAGCGCCAGCGCGAGGATCACCCGGCGGGGCGGGGTGGGCGGTGCGGGGGACGCGGACACGCGGACACCTCTTCGGGAACCGGTTTGAACGGTTCCCGCACGGTACCAGTCAAACCGGTTCCCCTTGTAGGGTGAGGGGGTGCCGACGACGCTTCGCTTCCGCCAGGGTTCGGGCCGTCTCTGTCTGGACTTCGCCCGGACCCTGCGCTTGCGGGGCACGCCCGGGGCCGTGGAGGAACTGCCCGACGCCGAGGCCCTGGCCGCCTGGGTACGGCAGTGCGGGCCCTGCCCGGCCGGGCCCGGTGACGTGGCGCCCGGCCTGGTGCGCGCGGCACAGGAGCTGCGCGAGGCGGTCCACCGGCTGATCGCCGCCGCCCGCACCGGCACGGCCCCGGACGCACGGACGCGCGCCCTGGTCAACGAGGCCGCCGCCCACCCCGTGCCCGTCCCCGCGCTCGCCGCCTCGGGCGGGCTGGCCTGGCACGCCGGGGACCCGGTGCGCGCCACGCTGTCCCTCGTCGCCCGGGACGCGCTGGACCTGGTCACCTCCCCGGCCGTGGGCCGGGTGCGCGACTGCGCGGGGACCGCGTGCGGGGCGCTGTTCCTGGACACCTCGCGGCCGGGCACCCGGCGCTGGTGCTCGATGGGCACCTGTGGCAACCGCGCGAAGAAGGCGGCACTGCGCCGCCGGGCCGCGGGCTGACCAGGGGTGCCGTTTCAGTGACCGGGGGCCGCGCTGCCGCGGAACCGGTCGCGCAGTTCGCGCTTGAGGATCTTGCCGCTGGCGTTGCGTGGCAACTCGGGGACGAACAGGACCCGTTTGGGCGCCTTGAACGGGGCGATCCGGTCCTTCACATGGGCGATGAGCTGATCCTCCGTCACCTCGGCACGCGGGACGACGACCGCCGTGACGGCCTCGATCCACCGTTCGTCGGGCAGGCCGATCACGGCGGCCTCGGCGACCGCCTCGTGGGTGTAGAGCGCGTCCTCCACCTGACGCGAGGCCACCAGTACGCCGCCGGAGTTGATGACGTCCTTCACCCGGTCCACGATGGTCAGGTAGCCCTCGGCGTCCCGCACCGCGAGGTCCCCGGAGTGGAACCAGCCGCCCCGGAAGGCCTCGGCGGTCTCCTCGGGCCGGTCCCAGTAGCCCTCGCACAACTGCGGGGAGCGGTAGACGATTTCGCCGGGGACACCGACCGGGACGTCGGCGCCGTCCGCGTCGACCACCCGGGCGTCGACGAACAGGACGGGACGCCCACAGGAGTCCGGCCGCGCGTCGTGCTCGTCCGGGCCGAGGACGGTGGCCAGCGGGCCGATCTCGCTCTGACCGAAGCAGTTGTAGAAGGCGAGGTGCGGCAGGCGTGCGCGCAGGCGCCGCAGCACCGGGACGGGCATGACCGACGCGCCGTAGTAGGCCTTGCGCAGCGCCGACAGGTCCCGGGTCGCGAAGTCCGGGCGGCCGGCGAGGCCGATCCAGACCGTCGGCGGGGCGAACAGGCTGTCCACACGGCCGGTTTCGATCAGGTCGAACAGGCGGTCGCCGTCGGGCGCGTCCAGGATGAGGTTCCTCGCGCCGACCGCCAGGTACGGCAGCAGGAACACGTGTGTCTGCGCCGAGTGGTACAGCGGCAGCGCGTGCACGGGCCGGTCGCCGGCATCGAGGCCGAGGGCCGTGATGGCGCTCAGGTAGGCGTGCACCAGGGCCCGGTGGGTCATCATCGCGCCCTTGGGCAGGGCGGTGGTGCCGGAGGTGTACAGCAGCTGCACCAGGTCCTCGGTACGGGGTTCCGGGCCGTCGTACGGCGGCGACCCGGGGAGCCGGGCGAGCAGCGAGTCGCCGGTGTCGCGCAGCGGCAGCGTCCGCGTCCCGTCCGGGAGCCGTCCGGTGAGGCCGGGGTCGGCGAGGACGAGCGCGCTGCCGGACTGACCGAGGACATAGGCAAGGTCGTCGCCGGTCAGGTGGTGGTTGACCGGCACATGGACCAGGCCCGCGCGGGCGCAGGCGAGGAAGGCGATCAGATAGGCGTCGGAGTTGTGGCCGTAGGCGGCGACCCGGTCGCCGGGCGCGCGGCCCTCCGCGAGCAGCAGCGAGGCCGCGCGGGAGACGGCGTCGTCCAGTTCCTCGTACGTCCACGCCCGGTCGCCGTACTCGACGGCGATCCGCGCCGGGGTGCGCCGGGCGCTGCGCCGCAGCATCCCGTCGACCGTGCTGCTCTGTCCCTGCGTCATGCCTCAGGATCCTCGGCATGCCGACCGGGGCGGGTCAAGCACCCGGGAAGTGCGGAACGTCCGGTACATGGTTCCGGCACATGGTCCCGGCGCACATGTGGCGAGCCCATAGTGGTGTCACACCGGGCGTGTGCGTCCTTCCCAGTTCGGCTCCCGCAGCCGCCGTCTGTACAGCTTGCCGTGGGGGTCGCGGGGCATCTCGGCGGCGAGCCGGGGCCCGGGCTCGCGGCCGGGGGCCGGTTCGACCAGGGCCGTGACCTCCTCGCCGAAGACGGCGAGCTCGTTGACGGACCACGCCTTGCGTCAGTTTCCGCGGACGGCCTCGCGCCCCGTTGACACACTCCTCGCCTGACAGGAAAGTTTCACGGTGCGGGACGGGTCCGGAAAGATATTTTCAGGCGGGAGGCCGCGGACGATGACGGACGACCTGGCAGACAGAAGAGCGGGCGGACCGACCCGCCGGCGGCTCGTCGTGGGTTCCCTGGCCGCGGGCGGCGCCCTGGCCCTCGGCGCGTTCCCGGCGGGCCCGGCCGCCGCCGCGTCCGCCACCTCCGCCTCGTCCGCCGCGTCTGGCCGCCGCACCACCCTGCGGCACGGCTCCCCCGAACGCGCCGGACTGCTCCCCGGGCAGCTGCGGCAACTCGTCGCGGACGCGGAGGCGTTCCTCGCCCCCTCCCCCCGGCACCCGTGGTACGCGGGCGCCGTCCTGCTCGCCGGGCGCGGCGGCACGGTGGCCCTGCACGAGCCGATCGGCATGGCGGTGCGCTACTCCGGCTACGACGAGAAGACCGACACCGGCGTCGAGTTGCCGCCCGGCCGGCAACTCCCGATGACCCGGGACACCGTGTTCGACCTGGCCTCGGTCTCCAAGCTGTTCACCTCGCTCCTGGCCGTGCAGCAGATCGAGCGGGGCGCGCTGGACCTGGAGGGCACGGTCGCCTCGTACCTGCCGGACTTCGGCCGCGCGGGCAAGCAGCGGGTGACGCTACGTCAGCTCCTCACCCACACATCCGGTCTGCGGGCGTGGCTGCCGCTGTACGCGGCACCGGCCCACGAGGACAAGCTCCGGCTCATCTGGGACGAGGCGCCCCTCACCCCGCCGGGCTCCGCGTACCTGTACTCGGACCTGAACATGATCACGCTGGGGCTGGTCCTGGAGACGGTCACCGGCCGCCCGCTGGACACGCTGCTGCACGAGGAGATCACCGGCCCCCTGGGCCTGGACGGCACCCGCTACCGTCCGCCCGCCTCCTGGAAGCCGGGAATCGCGGCCACCGAGGACGCCCGCAAGCCCTGGTCCGGCCTGGACCGCGGGCTGGTGTGGGGCGAGGTGCACGACGAGAACGCCTACAGCCTGGGCGGTGTCGCGGGCCACGCCGGGGTGTTCTCCCGCGCCTGGGACCTGGCGGTCCTCGGCCGGACGCTGCTCAACGGCGGCCGCTACGGCCGGAACCGGATCCTGCGGCCGGAGTCGGTGGACCTGATGTTCACCGACTTCAACACGGCCTTCCCCGGCGACGCGCACGGCCTCGGCTTCGAGCTGTACCAGCACTGGTACATGGGGGCGATGGCCACCCCGCGCACGGCCGGCCACACCGGTTTCACCGGCACCTCGCTCGTACTGGACCCCACGACCGACTCGTTCCTCGTCGTGCTCGGCAACTCCGTGCACCCGGTGCGCACCTGGCGCTCCGGCTCCGCTCCCCGGGTGGCGGCCGGCAACCGGCTCGCCCGCGCGGTGCCGGTCCGCCCGGCCCGGGGCCGTACGGCCTGGTTCTCGGGGATGGCGAACGCCACGGCCGCGACGCTGACGCTGCCCGCGCTGGACACCTCCCAGGGCGCGGCCCGGCTGCGCTGCGCCCTGTGGTGGGACACCGAACCCGGCGCGGACCGCCTGGTGTTGGAGTCCAGCACGGACGGCGGCGCCACCTGGCAGCCGGTCCCCTTCACCACCGCCCGGCCCGGCGCCGGCCCCGAGGAGCACCCGGCGGGCACGGTCTCCGGCTGGTCGGGCCGCGTCTGGCACCGGGTGACGGCCGAGCTTCCGGCCGGCCCCGGCATCGCGCTGCGCTGGCGGTACGGCACCGACGCGCGGTACGTCGGCCGGGGCGCGTACGTGGACGCGCTGCGCGTGGAGGCGGGCGGGGCGGTGCTGTTCGACGGGGCGCGCCCGGCGGACGCGGCGCGGATCACGGCGGTGGGCTGGCAGGGTTCGGCCGACTGAGCGGGGCGGGGCGGTCGCGTTCCAGTACCGCCATCGCCGCGTTGTGCCCCGGCACCCCGCTCACCCCGCCGCCGCGCACCGCGCCCGCCCCGCACAGCAGGACGTTCGGGTGCCGGGTCTCCACGCCCCAACGGCCCGTCCCCGCCTCGGCGTAGGGCCAGGACAGGGACCGGTGGAAGATGTGGCCGCCGGGCAGCCGGAGGTCCCGTTCCAGATCCAGCGGGGTCTTCGCCTCGATGCAGGGGCGGCCGTCGGCGTCGGTGGCCAGGCAGTCGACGAGCGGTTCGGCGAGATGGGCGTCGAGCTGGGCGAGGGTGGCCGTCAGCAGTTCCTCGCGTGCGGCGTCGTTGTCCCGGTCGAAGAGCCGGGCCGGGGTGTGCAGACCGAACAGGGTGAGCGTGTGGCAGCCGCGTTCGGCGAGGCGGGGGCCGAGGATGGTGGGGTCGGTCAGGGAGTGGCAGTAGATCTCCGACGGCGGGGTGGCCGGGAGCCGGCCGGCGGCGGCCTCGGCGTGGGCGGTGGCCAGTTGCCGGTAGCCCTCGGCGATGTGGAAGGTGCCGGCGAGCGCCTCGCGCGGGTCGGCGTCGGGGTCGCGCAGCCGGGGCAGCCGGGTGAGCAGCATGTTCACCTTGAGCTGGGCGCCCTCGGCGGGCTCGGGCGCCGGATCGCCGGTGAGCGCGGCCAGTTGGTGCGGGGAGGCGCCCACCAGGACGTACCGGGCGGCGGCGGTGCCCTCGCCGTCGGCCGTGCGGTAGGTGATCTCGGCGGTGTGTCCGTCGGTGTCGATCCGGACCGCCTCGTGCCCGGTGGCGAGGCGCGCCCCCGCCGAACGGGCCGCCGCGGCCAGCGCGTCGGTCAGCGCGCCCATGCCGCCGACGGGTACGTCCCAGGCGCCGGTGCCGCCGCCGATGACGTGGTAGAGGAAGCAGCGGTTCTGGACCAGGGTGGGGTCGTGGGCGTCTGCGAAGGTGCCGATGAGCGCGTCGGTGAGGACGATGCCGCGGACCAGGTCGTCGGCGAACGTCTCCTCGATGGCGACGCCGACCGGCTCCTCGAACAGGGCCCGCCAGGCGGCCTCGTCGTCGACGCGGCGGCGCAACTCCTCCCGCGTGGGCAGCGGTTCGGTGAGCGTGGGGAAGACGCGCCGGGCGACGTGACCCGTCATGCCGTAGAAGCGCCGCCAGGCGGTGTACTCGCGGTCGCCGCCGGTCAGCCGGGCGAACGCCTCCCGGGTGCGCTGCTCGCCCCCGCCGACCAGGAGGCCCGTGGGCCGGCCCGCCCGCTGTGCCGGGGTGTACGAGGAGATGGTGCGCGGGCGGACGCGGAAGTCCAGGCCGAGATCGCGCACGATCTTCCGGGGCAGCAGGCTGACCAGGTAGGAGTACCGGGACAGCCGGGCGTCGACGCCGGCGAACGGGCGGGTGGAGACGGCGGCGCCGCCGGTGTGGTCCAGCCGTTCCAGCACCAGCACGGAGCGGCCGGCCCGGGCCAGGTAGGCGGCGGCGACCAGGCCGTTGTGGCCACCGCCGACGATCACGGCGTCATACGCGCGGGTCGGCTCGTTCGCGGACATGGTCCTTCGTAGCACGCGCTGATCCACGAGGGCCAGAGCCGGGCCCCGGACGCCGTCGGGCGGATCACGGCCGGCCCGTCCCCGGCGCCGGACACGAGCCGGTCCGGCCCGGCAGCCGCAGACGGATCACCGCACGCGCTCCTCATGCCCCTTTTTTCGGACCGGCCGGGAGGCCGACGGACGGTCACGGCCGGAGCTTGTCCGGGTCCGGGCGGGCGTCGGGGCCGAGGCGGGCCATGGCGCGCAGGATGTGCTTCGGGGGGAGCTGCCAGCGCACCCGGGCGGGTATCGCGCGCAGCACGGCGCCCGTGGCGCGCAGTTCCCGGGTGACGGTGGCGGGCGCGGGGGCGGGTCTGCCGTAGAGCTCGTGGGCGTACGCGGGCAGGGAGGCGTACGCCAGGCGTGCCACCCACCGCCACAGCAGCTCCCGCGCCGGGATCAGGAGCGGGTGGATCGGCGGGCGGCGCAGGAAGTCGTCCACCTCGCGGGCTTCGGGGCCGGCGGCGAGTTCCGGCCGTACCTTCGCGAAGTAGGCGGCCAGCTCGGCGCGGCTCGCCGGTACGGTCTCCGGGTCGAGCCCCACCAGCCGGGCGCCGGCCCGGTGTTCGGCCACGTACCGGTCGGCCTGGGCGTCGGTGAGCGGGAAGCCGGAGCGGCGCAGGACGTGCAGATAGGAGTCGATCTCCGCGCAGTGCACCCACAGCAGCAGCGCGGGCTCGTCCAGGCCGTACCGTGCGCCGGTGTCCGGGTCGGTCGCCGTCAGCCTGGCGTGGATCCCGCGGACCCGGGCCCCGGCCCGCTCGGCGGCCTCGGTGGTGCCGTACGTCGTCGTCCCCACGAAGTCCGCGGTCCGCCGCAGCCGCCCCCAGGCGTCCCGCCGGAAGTCGGAGTTCTGCGTCACCCCCCGTACCGCCCGTGGATGCAGCGCCTGAAGGTACAGCGCCCGCACCCCCGCGACCCACATCATCGGGTCACCGTGCATCTGCCAGGTCACCGAGCCGGGCGTGAACAGCCCGGGATCACCCGCGCCCGCGGACGTGGCCACGGCCATCACACGTCACCTCTTGTCGGTCCGTCGACGCCACCGGTCGATTCTCCCGGCTCCTCCCCGGGAAACGGGCGCGTCGAACACGCCGACGACGCATTCCGTGCGCGGCCACGCGACGCTCTCCGCGCACCGGCGGGAGCAGGCCGGGGGCAGTCGGGGGTGGAAACGACCGCCGAGCGGTAGCCACGTTCCAGTTCGCCGTGGAGGACGGCGCCGGCCGAGCCCTGCTTCAGGGGGCCGGCCGCGGCGGGACAAGTGGTCAGGGTTACGGTGCCGAGCCGAGCAGCTCCAGGAAGTCCGCGCAGGCGTCGGCGCAGGCCCGGCAGCCGGCCGCGGCCGACTCGGCGCCGGGATATCCGTCGAACGCGCGGGCGCACTCCAGGCAGACCGAGCGGCACCAGTCCACCCGGACTCGGATGGCCTCCTCGTCCAGCTGGTTCTCCTCGCTCAGCACCCGGCAGGTGGCATCGCACGCCTCGGCGCACATGATGCCCAGCCTGCGCACGCGCTCCTGATCCTCGCCGCCGTCCGGGTCGACCAGACTCGCGCGCACGGCACAGGCCCGGGCGCACTCCGTGCACGCCTGGGCACACGTGAAACGGTCCTCAAGGAACCGGTACAGCTGCTGTGAAGTCGGCGATGTCACGCCGGTCGGGTAGCCGGGGCGGGCGGGCGCAAACCACCGCACCGGGGGCGCACAGCCGTCGGTGCGCGCGGCCCCCTCACCTCGCCATCGCTCACCCATAGTGTCCGGATTTGTACCTCTATAGGCGGGGTATTCCTGTTCTATGAACACCGCATCGATGCAGCTGGCCGCGCCGAGTGGCCTGATGAGCCTCGTACTGTTCGTCGTGGCCGTGGGCGTGCTCGCGCTGCTCGGCGGCGGCTTCTGGATGACCTCCCGCGTCCGCTACCGCGAATCCCCGCGCCCGCGCCCCGAGGAGCAGCCCAAGATGCCACCGGGCGGGCCGGTGCGCGAAGTCCGGCAGAACAGGGAGTCCGCCGAGATCCCCCGGATCTCCAAGGGCGAACGCCCGCTCACCCCGTACGACCTGTCCAACATGGACACCCGGCCGAGCGCGTCGCAGGAGCGCCCGCGCTGGAGCAAGGGCTCCAGCGGCTCCTTCGGCGGGGGCGGGCTGGGGGCCCACTGAGCGACACCGGGGTCCACTGAGCCACACGGGCCCCGCGGTCACCGTCCTCGCACGTCATCCCCGTCCGTCATCACCGTAGGACCGGCCCGCGCCGGACCGCCGGACGCCCCCGGGACGCAGAGAGATCCCGGGGGCGTCCGAGCGGCCGACGCGGGCCGTTTCGTGTGTGTGGAAGCGTGCGGTCAGGGGTGGTCCGGCTGCTGCGCCGGAGGCACTCCGCCGCCCTCGCCCCCGCCCTTGCCGCCCTTGTCCGAGCCGTGCGGGCGGGCGCCCGAGCCGCGCTCGGCCTGCTGGCGGGCCTTCAGCCCGCCGCTGTCCTGCGGGGTGGCGCCTCCCTTGTCGCTGCGCCGCTGTTCGGGCTGCTGCGGATTGGGCATGCGCCGACCTCCCTCCGGTGGTACGGGTACGTGCCCGGTCCGGGTTCCCAGGGCCGGGCGGGTGACGCACAGCGTGGCGGACCGGGTCACCGCGCGGTTCGCGTCAGGGCCCGGTGTGCGTCAGGGCTTGGCGTGTGTCAGGGTCCGGTGGAGGTGTTCCAGGGCGTCCAGGAGCACCGAGCGGTGGTACCAGCTCAGCCAGGCCGAGGTGTCCGCGGCCAGCAGGGCGAGCGCCTCGGCGTGCGCGACGGCGGGCCGGTGGCCGGGGTCGGTCCAGTGCAGGCTGATCACGCCGGTACACGAGCCGGCCGAGGAGAGCACCGGAACGCTGAGCAGGGCACGGGCACCGCCGGCCAGCAGGGCGCGCCGGCAGTCGTCGGCGAGCAGCGGGTCCGTGGCCACGTCGGGGACGCTCACCTGGCGGCCCCGGGTGCGGGCCGCCGCGTCGGCGGTGCCCTCGCCCCGGCCGCGCACCAGATGGTCGAGGACCGGTTCCGCGCAGCCGTGGTGGGTCTCCAGCGTCAGGGCGTTCACCGCCGGGTCCACGGACTGCACGTATCCGGCGGGTGCCCGGCCGATGGCCAGCGCCTCGTGCAGGACGGCGTCGATCATCTGCCGGCGGTAGCGGGGGTCCCGGCCGCCGCGGGCCAGGATCCGCAGCTGCGGAACGGGCAGGGGGCGGCGGCCGGGGAACCACACCTCGCCGGCCGGGGCGCGGGCCACCACCACGGCCGAGACCAGGACGCGCAGCGGTACGTTGAATCGCTGGGAGGTCTCGCGCAGCGCCCGGAAGGCGGCGCCCGGGTCCGGCAGGCCGTAGCGGACCATGAGCACGCCCTGCGCCATACCGATCACCGGGGCCGTGCGCACCCGGGCGCGCAGTGCGCGGATTTCCTTGTACAGGTCCTCGTACGAGGGCCGGACCGGGTCGGCGATCTGGGACCGCCAGGCGGGCAGCTCCTCCACCCGGGAGGCGGCGCGGGCCAGCTCGCGCAGCGCCTCGTCCAGGGTGGTGTAGAGCCGTACGCCGGTCAGCCGGGCCAGGTGCACCGCCTCGCGCACCCCGGGGCGGGCGCGGACGATGATCAGGTCCGGGCGTCCGGTGCGCGTCCGGGTCGTCTCGCTGAGGGTGCGCAGCACGGCGGCGCCGCCGAGCTGGACATGGGCCATGTCGAGCACGGGGCGCAGTCCGGCGCGGTCGGCCTGTTCCAGATGGCCGCGCAGCTCCTGCGACCAGAGTTCGGCGCCGTGCGGGTCCAGGCTGCCGGACATGCGCAGCAGCAGCGCGCCCTCGGCGGGCAGCCCTTCCACCACGGAGGACTCGATGACGAGGCGGGCGGGTGCGGCCGGCCGGCCGGAGGAAGGTTTCATCGCATCACCCAGACAGGACGTCACAGAGGTCTCGCCCGGCCTCTTGCGGGCCCCGGCTCATTTCGCACGGTAGGCCCGGACGGCCGGACGCGCCATCCACCGCGCCGGGCGGGGGACGGCGGCCCGCGCGGCCACCGGCCCGGGCCGCATGGCCACCGACCCGGGCTGTACGGCCACCGGCCCGGGGCTGCCGGGTTCCGTGGGTACGGACTCCTGGGCCGCGCCGCCCCCGGCGGTGACGGATTCGCTCGCACGAGCCGCTGAGCCGCCCCCGGCGCCACAGGTGCTGGTCGGTCCCGTATGCGCGTGCGTTCGCCCGGGTTACCCCTGGGGCGGGCGGGGTTGCGTAGGTGCCGTCCCGGGTTCCGTGGGCATCGTCGCGGCGGATTCCAGGGCGCTCAGAGCGGTGGTCAGGGTGGCGTGGGTGCGGAGGCCCGGCAGGCCGGCCGCGGCCAGGGTCTCCCGGACGTGCGGCCGGGGCTGTACGACGTGCAGCGCGCGGCCGGCGCGGGCGAGGGCGCCGGCCGGACCGGCCAGGGCGCGCAGCGCGGCGGCGCAGGCGAGGTAGGACTCGGTCAGGTCCAGCAGGGGGTGTTCTCCGGCCCGCTCGGCGTCGGCGAGGTGCGCGGCGAGTGCGGCGGACAGGTGTCCGGCGTTGTCGGCGTCGACCGTGCCGCGGGCCCGCAGGACGCTGACCGTGCCGAGGCCGGTGCGGTGCTCGCGCTCGGTGCGCAGCAGCAGCGGGGCCGGGCCGCCGGGGCGGACCCGGGCCGGGGAGGGCTGACCGATTTCCATGGGCGGACGGCTTCCTGGGCGGGGCGGAAGGATCGGCCGGCCGCTTCTTGACCGGGGGTTCACTGTGCCCGCACCCGGATGCCGGACGCAACGACGTGCCCGGGCGTGTCGTGGCGCCGGCCGGTCAGCCGACGTACCGCCGTGCGGGTGAGTCCCGGCGGGCGCGTTCCAGCGTGGCGATCCGGCGTTCCAGGTCCGGCGGTACGGGGTCGCGCTGGCGCAGCACCCACGGCAGTCCGGCGGTGGCGTGGGCGAAGGCGCGGGCGGAGGCGGCGTCCCGGGGCACGGTCCGGATCAGGTGCCCGGTGCGGCGCAGCGCCGGCCCCAGGGGGCGGCGCAGCCAGGTGAACCACAGGGTGTTGCGCAGGCCGAGGACGCGGCGGGCGGTGCTGTCGCGCAGCCGGGAGGCGTGGTGGTGGACGGTGAGTTCCCCGGCGTAGGCGAGCCACCAGCCCTGGCGCTGGAGGTCGCAGGCGAGCAGTTCCTCCTCGCCGCCGAGCCACAGGCCGGGGTGGAAGCCGCCGGCGGCCCGGAAGGCCTCGGTGCGCAGCACGGTGGCGGCGGCCAGGAAGGAGCCGAGCGCGGGTCCGGGCAGCCAGTCGGGGCCGGTCAGCGGGGAGTCGCGCAGCTCGGGGACGACCGGGTCCTCGGTGCCGCCCGGCTCGACCAGGATCCGGGCGGTGACGGCGGCCAGCCGGGGCCGGGGGTCCAGCAGGTCGGCGGCGCGGCGCAGACAGCCCGGCGCCCACCAGGTGTCGTCGTCGCAGAAGGCGACATAGGGCGTGCGCACCCGCTGGACGGCCAGGTTGCGGCCGATGGCGCCGAGGTTGCGGCCGGGGCGCAGCAGGGTCATCTCGGGGAAGTCCCGGGCGACCGCTTCGGCGGTGCCGTCGGTGGAGGCGTTGTCGGTCACGATCACGGGCGGCCGTTCGGGGAGCCGGCGCAGCAGGCCGAGGGTGCGCAGCAGTTCCTCGCGCCGGTTGTGGGTGATCACGACGACGGTCGTACGGTCGTCGGGGCCGGTCCGGGTGGTCATGGTGCGGTGCCTTCCCGGGAGTGGCCGGTCGCCTCCCGGTCGAGCAGGCGGGCGGCTCGCTCGACGTGCGGGGGCAGGGGGCGGCGGCGGGCGAGCGCGGCCGGGAGCCGGACGACGGTCTCCTTCAGGGCGCGGGGCGCGCCGGGCCGGCCGGTGGCGGCGGCCAGTGCCAGGCCGGTGCCGGCGCGCAGCGCGACCGGCCAGGAGCGGCGCAGGCAGGTGGTGAGGACGTGGTTGCGCCGGACGAGGGCGGAGCGGCCGGCGCGGGTGTGGTCCCCGGGGTGGTGGCGGGCGCACAGGGTGGGTTCGTAGGCGACGCCCCAGCCGGCGGCGGCCAGGTCGTAGGCGAGCAGGGTCTCCTCGCCGCCGAAGAAGAGCAGCGGGTGGTAGCCGCCGACGCCGAGGAAGGCCTCCTTGCGGACCACGCAGGCGCAGCCGAGGAAGCCGAGCACCGGGCGGCCGGGCAGGTCCGGCTCGGAGGGCAGGGGGGAGGCGGCGAGCACGGCGTTGAGCGGGTCCTCGGCGGCCTCGTCGCCGACCAGGGTGCGGGCGGCGAGCAGGCCGAGCCGCGGGTGCCGGTCGAGGAGGTCGGCGGCGCGGGCCAGGCTGCCGGGTTCCCACCAGGAGTCGTCGTCGCTGAAGGCGACGTAGGGGGTGCGGGCGTGGCGGGCGGCCAGGTTGCGGCCGAGGGCGCCGGTGTTGCCGGCCGGGCGGAGCAGGCGGGTGAGCGCGGGATGGCCGGTGACGGCCCGGCGGGTGGTGTCGTCGCGGGAGTTGTCGACGACCACGACCGGCGGCCGTTCGGGCAGTGCGGCCAGGGCGTCCAGGGTGCGCAGCAGGCTGGCGGCGCGGTCGCGGGTGATGACCGCGACGGTGATCCGCGCGTCGCCCGGCGCGGTGGCCCGGCGGGCGGGGGCGGGGGCGGGCGCGTGCTCAGTGGACATGCGCCACCTCCCGGCGGACGGGGGCGGGGGTGTGCTCAGCTGACATGCGCCACCTCCCGCCCGGCGGGTCGGCAGGTGCGAGCGGGGGTGTGCTCAGCGGACATATGCCGCTTCCCGCCCGGCAAGCCGACAGGCCGACGGGCGCGAGCCGGGGTGTGCTCAACGGACATGCGCCGCCTCCGGAACGGTGGGGTGACGCACATGTGCCACCTACCCTCCAGCAGGTCGGTAGGCCGACAGGCCGGGGCAAGGGTGTGCTCAGCGGACATGTGCCACCTCCGGGCCGGTGGGGCGGCGCCGGCCGCGGGCGTCCCGCAGGAGGGTCAGGCAGGCCGCCGTGACCTCGCCGGTGCCGATGCGCAGCAGGCGGGCGTCGGGGGCGTGGCCGTGCGGGTCGCCGGGCGGGCCGGGTTTCCACAGGGCGAGGTGGTCCGGGCCGGGAGGCGGCCCCCACAGGCGGGGGGAGACGGGGCCGAACAGGGTGACGGAGCGGGTGCCATGGGCCACCGCGAGGTGGGCGAGGCCGGTGTCGCCGCTGAGCAGCAGGGACGCCTCGGCGACGAGGGCGGACAGCCGGCCGGGCGACAGGCCGCCGGTGAGCACGTCGGTGCCGGGCCGGCCGGTGCGTTCGGCGACCTCGCGGACCAGGGCGTCCTCGCCGGGGCCGCCGGTGAGGACCACGCGGTGGCCGGCGGCGCGCAGGCAGCGTACGACCGCGGCGAACCGCTCCGGCGGCCAGCGGCGGGCGCCGGAGGCCGCGCCGGGGTGCACGACGACCGCGCCGGGCGCCGGGGACGGCGTGGCCGGCCGGGGCAGCCGCAGGTCGCGGGGGTCGGCGGGGATGCCGTAGCCGCGCAGAAAGGCGCACCAGCGGTCGCGTTCGTTGACGTTCGCCGACCAGGGCGGGCCGTCCGGGCAGGCGTGCGCGAGCAGCCGGCGCGGGCGCAGGGCGGCCAGCGCGTCGCGGCTCTCGGGTCCGTTGCCGTGCAGGTCGACGGCGACCTCGGGGGGCGGTCCCGGCCAGTGGCCGAGGTCGGGCACCGCGCGGCCCGGCGCCTCGGCCGGGAACACGGTGTCGACCGCCCCGGTGGCCAGGGCGAGTTCGGTCAGGCCCGGTGGCTGGGCGAGGACGACCTGGTGCCCGGGGAAGGCCCGGCGGATCCCGCGCAGCGCGGGCACACCGGCCAGCAGGTCACCCAGGCCCAGCGCACGCAGGACCAGGACGCGTGGGGTGTGCTCAGTGGTCACCGGGTGGGTCCTTGGGGTGGAGGGGAGACGGCGGCGGACGGTGGGGCGGGCCCGCGGGAGGAGGAGGGCGGGTGCTGATCACCGGGCGGCCTTTCGGGACGGGGGCGGGAACGCGAGGTGAGCGGCGAGTACCCCGGGACGGCGGGACGGCACGGGCCGGGCGGGCCCGCGTTCGCCCGGACGGCCGCGCGAGGACCGGTACCAGGCGCCGGCTCGGTCCGGGGCGGGCCGGGTGGATGCGGGGGTCACTCGGGGTCTCCCGCCGCGGGGGTCAGGGCCGCCCGGCGGGCGAGGACGGTGGTGGAGCGGCCGTCGAGGTAGGGCAGCAGCAGGACCTGTCCGCCCCAGCTCTCCACCAGGGGCTGTTCGGGCAGCGGGGTCCGCGCGTAGTCGCCGCCCTTGGCCCAGATGTGCGGGCGGAGTTCGCCGAGGAGGCGTTCGGGGGTGTCCTCGTCGAAGACGGCGACGGCGTCCACGCACTCCAGGGCACGCAGCACCCGTACCCGGTCGGCGGCCGGCACCAGGGGGCGGCCGCCGCCCTTGCGGCGGCGGACGGAGGCGTCGGAGTTGAGGCAGACGATCAGGCAGTCGCCGGCCCGGCGGGCGGCCTGGAGCAGGGCGACGTGCCCGGCGTGCAGCAGGTCGAAGCAGCCGCCCGCGGCGACGACGGTGCCGCCCGCGGCCCGGACCCGGCCGGCGGTGCGCACGGCGTCGGCGGTGGTGTCGCCGTCGGCCGGGGAGTCGGTGGGGGTCTCCGGCTGGTCCGGGGTGGCGACCGCGCGGGCGCCGCCCTCGGCGACGTAGCGGGTGGCGGCGTGCACGGCGGCCTGGACGGCGGCCTCGGTGAGGGTGCCGTCGGCGAGCAGCCCGGCCGCCGCGGCGGCGAACCGGTCGCCGGCGCCGCACGGGTCGCCGGTGGCGGCGCCCGGGGTCGGCACCAGCAGCGGGGTCTCGCCGTGCGAGAGCAGGGCGCCGCGGTCGCCGAGGGTGACCGCGACGGCCTGTGCCCGCCAGGCCCGGACCAGGGCGCGGGCGTCCCGGGCGGCGGTGCGCAGTCCGGCCGTGTCGCCGGCCGTCTCCTCGTCGTCCCCGGCCAGCCGCCGGGCGAAGGCGCGGGCCTCCTGGGCGGAGGGGGTGACGAGGCGGACGCCGGGCACGGGCGGCCGGCCGCGCACATGGGGGTCCCAGACCACGGGGGCCGCCGTGTGGGCCAGCGCGTCGCGCAGGACGTCGGCGGTGCCCCGGCCGTAGTCGGCGACGAGGACTCCCCCGGCCTCCGCGACCGCCGCCACCGCCTGCGGGGTGGCCTCGCGGGCGCGGCCCTCACCGTCGTCCAGGCGCAGCAGCGGCCGGTCCCCGGCCAGGACGCGGGTCTTGCTGCCCAGGGTGCCGTCCAGGGGGAGTTCGACCAGCCGGAGACGGCCCGCCAGCAGTTCGCGCAGGGTGTCGCTGGCGGGGTCGGAGCCGAGGGCGGTGACCAGGGTGACGGGGCGTCCGTCGGCCGCCGCGAGGCAGGCGGCGAGGGCCGCGCCGCCGGGGCGGGAGCTGCGCCGGGTGCCGTGCACGACGGGCACCGGTGCGTCGGGGGCGAGCCGTTCGGCCCGGCCGCACAGGTCGTGGTCGAGCAGGGCGTCGCCGACGACGACCAGGGGGGCCAGGGGGGTCGGTGTGCCGGTCATGCCTGCCCCTTCCGCGGGGCGACGGGCCCGCCGGGCGGGGTCCGGCCGACGGTGCGGGCCCGGCCGACGAGCCGCCCAACCACCCCCGGTCTGCCGTCGGCGGTCACGCGCCCGGTCTCGCCGTTCTCCACCGCCCGGTCGAAGGTCTCGCAGAGCATGTGCACGGCGACCAGGTGGAGTTCCTGGACGGTGGCCGCCAGGGGGGCGTCGACGCACAGGGCGTCGTCCGCGCCGTGTTGCAGCGGGTTGGGGGGCCGTCCGGTCAGCGCCCACACGGTCATGCCGAGCCGGTGCGCGCGCTCGGCGGCGGACAGCAGGTTGGCGCTGGCGCCGCTGGTGGACAGCAGCAGGAGTACGTCTCCGGGGCGGCCGTGGGCGGCGGTCTGGCGGGCGAACAGCTCCTGGACGCCGTAGTCGTTGGCGATCGCGGTGGTGGAGGAGGTGTCGGCGTGCAGGGCGAGGGCGGAGAACGGCGGGCGGTCCTCGCGGTAGCGGCCGACGAGTTCGGCGGTGAGGTGCTGGGCCTGGGCGGCGCTGCCGCCGTTGCCGGCGACGAGCAGCCGGGCTCCCGAGCCGAGCCGCCGGGCGAGTTCGGTGCCCCAGCGCTCGATCAGGGGGGCGTGGTCGCGGAACGCCTCCAGGGCCTTGGCGAGGTCGTCGCAGTGCGTGGTGTCGGTGGCGGTGTTCATCGGACGACTCCCGAGAGCGAGCGGATCGGGGACACGGCGCCGTACACCCCGGCCACGCCGTCGGCGACCCGGTCCCAGGTGTAGTGGGCGAGGACCCGGGCGCGGCCGGCGGCTCCGTAGCGGGCGAGCCGGTCGGGGTCGGCGAGCAGGGCGCGCAGGGCCGCGCCGAGGTCGTGGTCGTCGTCGGCCGGGACGAGCAGACCGGTGGTGCCGTCCACGACCGTGTCGAGCTGGCCGCCGACGGCGGTGGCGACGACGGGTGTGCCGCAGGCCATGGCCTCCAGCGGGACGATGCCGAAGGGCTCGTAGCGGGGCAGGGACAGCACCAGGTCGGCGCTGGACATCAGCCGGGGCATGCGGGCCCGGCCGACCCCGCCGAGCAGGGTGACCCGGTCCAGGACGCCGTACTCGCGGGCGATGCCGTACAGGCGGGCGGCCTCGGGTTCGGTGCGCAGCAGGTCGGCCTCGGGGCCGCCGGCGATGAGGAGTTCGGCGTCGGGGACGCCGGCCAGGGCGCGGATGGCGCGGTCGAAGCCCTTGCGGGGCACGAGCCGGCCGACGGCGAGCAGCCGCCTGCGGGCGCCGGGCGGGCGGGTGCGCCCGACCGGGGCGAACTGTTCGGGGTCGACGCCGCAGGGCACGACGCTGATCCGGTCCTCGGGCAGGCCCATGGCCTTCAGCTCGGCCACCTCGTCGCTGCACGTGGCGATGATCCGGGCGCACTCGTGGCCGATGGCCTCCTCGACGGCGAGGCGCTGCGGGGGGCTGGTGTCGGCGGCGCCCTGGTAGCGCTTCTTGACGGTGCCCAGCGCGTGGTAGGTCTGCACGACGGGGATGTTCAGGTCCCGGGCGCCGGCCAGCGCGGCCAGGCCGGACATCCAGAAGTGGGCGTGCACCACGTGGGGCGGGTGCTGCGCCCACTGCCGGGCCAGGAAGTTCCCGAACTCCCCCATGTGGGGCAGGAGTTCGTCCTTGGGTACGGGCGCGGGCGGCCCGGCGGGCACGTGCACCACCTGCACACCGTCGATGAGCGTCACCCGGTCCGGCAGCCCCGCCGAGTCCCGCCGGGTGTACACGGTGACCCGGTACCCCTTCCTGGCGAGCTGCCGGGCGGTCTGCGCCACGTACACGTTCTGGCCGCCCGCGTCCGGCCCGCCGAGCGCGGCCAGGGGGCTGGCGTGCTCGGAGACCATGGCGACGCGCCCGGCCGAGTGCGGAATGCGGCTCATCGGGTGACCTCCTTGATCAGGCGCTCCCAGTCGTCCAGGAAGCGCCGCTCTCCGTAGCGGGCGCGGGCGGCGGCCCGGGCCGCCGCGCCGGTCGCGCGGGCGTGCTCGGGGTCGGCGAGGAAGGCCCGTACGGCGTCCCGCAGTACGTCGGGGCGGTTCGAGACCACTCCGGCGCCCTCGGGGACGGCCTCGCGGACCTCGGTGGTGTCCAGGGCGACCACGGGCATGCCGAGGAACATGGCCTCCAGCAGGGACAGGCCGAGCGAGGTCCAGCGCACGGGGTGCAGGTACAGGCGGCACCGGGCCATCTCCCGGTGCAGTTCGTGCTGGGGCAGGTCCCGGGTGCGGCAGCGGTCGGGCGGCAGGCCGAGGTGGCCGGCGAGGCCTTCGGTGCGCATGCCGAAGACGTCCAGGGGGGCGCAGCGGGCGAACCCGGGCAGCAGGTCGGTGCCGGTGGTACGGCCTCTGCGCAGCGGCTCGTTGACGACGACGGCGGCGCGCCGCTCGGTGCCGGTCCACAGCGGGCCGGGGTCGATGATGCCGTGCTCGACGACCTCGGTGGGGGCCCGGCCGTTGTCCCACATCAGCCGGTTGAAGTGGGTGACGTGCACGAGGGGGACGGCCGACTGTCCGGCCAGCGGGTGGCGCTGGCGTTCGGGTGCGGCGTCGGGGCTGTTGTGCTCGACGTAGACGGCGGGGACGTCCAGGCCGGGCCGGCGGCCGGTCCAGCGCCGGGCCAGGTCGGGTTCGTGCGGTCGCTGAAGGACCATCAGGTCGATGTCGGCGTCCCGGAGTTCGGCGGGGGTGAGTTCCCGGACGGACCCGGGCCAGTCCCAGGTCCGCGCGCGGCCCAGGCCGTCGGGTCCGCGGTCCTCGGTGACCGGGACGAGGTAGGTGTGCGGGCCCTGCACGAAGGTGGTGAGCCAGGATCCGTGCACGTGCCAGACGAGGATGTTCATGAGGGCCGCTCCTGGATGAGCTTGTGGACCGCGCGCACCACGTCCTGGCCGGTGACCTCGTCCAGGCAGGGGTGGCCGGGCACCGGGCAGGTCAGGGCCCGGGTGTCCGCGCAGGGCGCCGACTGGTCGCCGAGCAGGATGACGGGGACGCCGTAGGGCGCCCAGCGTTCGGCGGGGACGACCGGCGCGAACAGGGAGACGACGGGGGTGCCGACGGCGGCGGCGAGGTGGGCGGGGCCGGTGTTGGCGCTGATCACGACGTCGGCCAGGCGCAGCACCCCGGCGAGGGTGCGCGGGGAGGTCCGGCCGCCGAGGTCCACGGCCACGTCGCCGCCGACCCGCCGGGTGAGGTCCCGTTCGCCGGGGCCGCCGGTGACGACGACGCGGTGTCCGGCGTCGGCGAGCAGGGCGACCGCCTCGGCGCAGCGGTCGGGGCTCCAGGCGCGGGCGGGGGCGCTGGCGCCGGGGTGCAGGACGACGTAGGGGCCGTAGCCGGTCAGGCCGCCGGTGTCCGGGGGCGGCAGGACGCGCAGCCGTCCGTCGTCGTTCGGGGGCGGGGTGAAGCCCATGGCGGCGGCGGTGTCGAGGGCGGCCTCGGCCTCGTGCCGGCCGGGCAGCCGGCGGTGGCGTACGTCGAGGAGCCGGCCGGGGTGGTCGGTGCTGTCGGCGCCGATCCGGCCGATGCCGGCGAGCCGCAGCAGCAGGGCGGTGGGCAGCGGGCTCTGGTGGAAGGAGGTGAGGACGAGCGCGCTGTCGTGGGCGCCGGCGCGCAGCCGTCCGAGGAGGGCGTCGATGTCGGCGGGGCGCACCGGGGGCGGGTCGAAGCCCTCCCAGGGCGCCTCCCACACCAGGACCTCGTCCACGCCGGGCAGCAGCCGGGCGGCGTCCGCGCCGCGCGGGCCGCACAGCAGGGTGACGTGGGTGCTGTGGGCGGCGACGGCGCGGACGGCGGGCCCGGCGAGGAGCACGTCACCGAAGCTGTCGAGGCGGACGACGAGGGATCTCATGCCGGTGCCCTCCCCGCGGCGGCGCCGAGGGCGTCTCGTACGGCGGTGAGCACGTCGGGGGCGCTGTCGTCGGCGAACCGCCGCCTCTCCTCGGGCGCGGTGGCCGCGTTGGGTACGAGCACGCCCCGGGCGCCGGCGGCGCGGGCGGCCAGCACGTCGGCGGCGATGTCGCCGACGACCAGGCAGGCGGCGGGCGGGACGCCCAGCCGGACGGCGGCGGCGCGGACCAGGCCGGGGCGGGGTTTGCGGCAGGGGCAGCCGTCCTCGGGGGTGTGCGGGCAGAACAGCCAGAGGTCCAGCCCGCCCAGCAGCGCGTCGGCGCGCTCGTTGACCCGCCGGACCTGCCCGGTGGTGAGCAGTCCGCGGCCGATGCCGGACTGGTTGCTGACCACGCCGGTGGCCAGGCCGTGGGAGCGGGCCAGCGCGACGGCCTCCCGGGCGCCGGGCAGCGGCCGGACCCGCTCCGGGTCGCCGTTGTAGGGCACGTCCGCGACGAGGGTGCCGTCGCGGTCGAACAGGATCGCGGACACGGTGGTCATCCGGCACCCCCCAGCGGCCGGGCGTTGCGGTGCCGGACGAGGCCGCGCAGCCAGTGCCGCACGGCGAGCGGCGGTATGAGCACGCTGGTGCCGAGCATCCCGGCGACCTCCCGGGCGGTGCGCGGGCCGGGCATGATCCGGGCGAGGGCGAACTCGGCGGTGCCGAGGGTCCACAGGGCCGCGCAGGCGGTGGCGGTGCGGCGCCGCCCGGCCAGCGCGCAGGCGGTGGCGGCGAGGGCCGCGCCGGTGACCACCAGGTGGCGGGGCAGCCGGCCGCGGGGCGCCTGGGCGCGGTCCCACCAGTCCCGGCCGTGCAGCCGGTTCATCAGGGCGTCGTCGGCGTTGCCGCGCTGGGCGGGCAGCGAGGCCCACCAGTGGGCGGGGCGGACCGGGTGCCGGGTGATCCGGGTGCCCCGGGTGAGGTTCCAGCCGGCCCGCTGGACGCGCAGGGCGAGGTCGGCGTCCTCGCGGAAGGCGCGCGGGAAGCGTTCGTCGAAGCCGCCGGTCCGCTTGAGCGCCTCGGTGCGGTAGGCCATGTCGGCGGTGGCCCAGGCGGCGTTCTCCAGGCCCTTGGTGGTGCGTTCCCAGTCGGTGGGCCGGCGGTCCGCCGGGAGCGGGACGCGCAGCCGTCCCTGGACGCCGCCGGTGTCGGGGCCGGCCGCGCGCAGGTCCTCGGCGAGGTGCCGGGACCAGTCCGGCAGCACCTGGACGTCGTCGTCGAGAAAGACCGTCCAGGGGGTGCGGACGGTGCGCCAGCCGGCGTTGCGGGCGGCGGCCGGGCCTTTGCCGCCGGTGCGCAGGGTGCGTACCCGGTCCAGGAGCTGTCCGGCGCTCTCCAGCGGCAGGCCGCCCTCGGGCGCGGGCCGGTCGTCCACCACGACCACCTCGTGCGGGGTGTGCTCGACGGTGCCCTCGGCGAGCGCGCGCAGGCACTCGGCGAGGCAGGGCCGGCCGATGGTGGGGACGACGACGGTGTAGGCGGGCGCGTCGCTCATGCGAACGCCTTTCCCCGGCGGATCGCGAACGGGCCGAGCACCAGCAGGTCCACGGGGGCCGAGCCGAAGCACTCCAGGGCGTCCCGGGGATCGTCCACCATGGGCCGTCCGGCGGTGTTGAGGCTGGTGTTGACCACCACCGGCAGCCCGGTGCGCCGTTCGAAGCCGTCGATCATCCGGGCCACCAGGGGTTCCCGGGCGCGGTCGACGGTCTGGATGCGGGCGGTGCCGTCGACGTGCACCACGGCCGGGATGCGGGCCTTCCAGTCGGCGGCCACGTCGTGCACGAACAGCATGTGCGGGCTGGGCAGCGGCCCGTCGAAGATCTCGGCGGCGCGTTCGGCGAGCACCATGGGGGCGACGGGCCGGAACTCCTCGCGGCCCTTGACCGCGTTGAGCCGCTCCAGGTTCTCGGCCTTGCCGGGGTGGGCGAGCAGGGAGCGGTGTCCGAGCGCGCGCGGCCCGTACTCGCTGCGCCCCTGGAACCAGGCCACGATCCCGTCGGCGGCCAGTGCCTCGGCGGCCGTCTCGGCGATGTCGGCGGGCTCCTCGTAGGGTACGGCGGCCCGCTCCAGCCAGGCCCGCAGTTCGGCGTCGCTCCAGCCGCGGCCCAGGGCGGCCGTCTCCATCGGCTCCAGGGTGTCCTTCTGCCCGGCGATGTGCGCGGCGGCGCCGAGCGCGGTGCCGGCGTCGCCCGCGGCGGGCTGCACCCAGATGTGGGTGAAGCCGCTCTCGCGCCACAGCCGGGTGTTGGCGACGCAGTTCAGCGCGACCCCGCCGGCCAGGGCGAGGGCGTCCTCGCCGGTGCGTTCGCGCAGGTGGCGGGCGAGCGCCAGCATGGCCTCCTCCAGGCACAGCTGGGCGCTGGCGGCGAGGTCGGCGTGGCCTTGGTGCCAGGCGCCGCCGGCCGGGCGGGGCGGGACGAGGTCGGCCCAGGGCACCGGGCGGGCGCGGAAGCCTCCCTGGTCGTCGGCGTGGACGTACGCCCGCAGCCGGGCGGCGAAGCGCGGGGTGCCGTAGGAGGCGAGCGCCATGACCTTGAACTCGTCGCTGCTGCGCAGGAATCCGAGGTGCTGGGTGAGGTCCTCGTAGAACAGGCCGAGGGAGTCGGGCAGTTGCTGGGTGGCGAGGACGGTCAGCTCGCGGTTGGTGTACCGCCCGGCCAGGTGGGAGCCGCACTCGCCGCGGCCGTCGAGGACGAGCACGGCGCAGTCGGGGTACGGGGAGACGGCCCCGGCGGACGCGGCGTGCGCCACGTGGTGCGGGACGAACCGCACCTTGGCCGGGTCGAGTCCGGGCAGCGCCTCGGCGAGGAAGTCCGGGGCCTGCCGGGCGTACTCCTGGCGCAGGTGGTCCCAGGGGTCGTGCAGGCCCATCTCCGCGGCGGGGCGGGCGAGGACGGGATCGTAGGAGTAGGCGACGGCGTCCAGGTCGGACGGGGTGAGACCGGCCTGCTCCAGGCACCAGCGGGCCGACTGCTCGGGCAGCTCCCAGGCGGAGAAGGGTACGGGCCGCTTGCCGTGCTTGCGGCGGGAGAACCGCTCCTCCTCCGCCGCCGCCACGACGTGGCCGTCGGTGATCAGGGCGGCGGCGGGGTCGTGGAAGAGTGCGTTGATTCCGAGGACGTGCATGCGCGTCTCCAGGGCCGGTGAGGGGCGGGGGTCAGGACTGCGGGGCCGGGTCCCGCGCGGGCGCCACCGGCTCCGGGGGCAGGGCGGTGAAGTACGCGATGGTCTGCTTCAGCCCTTCCTCCCAGGGGACCTGCGGCGACCAGCCGAGCAGCTCGCGCGCGAGGGTGGTGTCGGGGCGGCGCCGGCCGGGGTCGTCCACGGGCCGGTCGACGAACGCGATCGGGGAGCGGGAGCCGGTGAGGGCGACCACCCGGCGGGCCAGGTCGGCGACGGTGATCTCGTCGCTGCCGCCGATGTTCACCGGCCGTACGGACCTGCTCGCGGCGACCCGCAGGATGCCGTCCACGGTGTCGTCGACGTAGCACAGGGAGCGGGTCTGGCTGCCGTCGCCGGTCACGGTGAGCGGTTCGCCGGCCAGGGCCTGGCAGATGAAGGTGGGCACGGCCCGGCCGTCGTGGGCGCGCATCCGCGGCCCGTAGGTGTTGAACAGCCGCACGATGCCGGCGTTCGTGCCCCGGGTGCCGGTGTGCGCGGTGACCAGGGCCTCGGCGAACCGTTTGGACTCGTCGTACACGCTGCGCGGCCCGACGGGGTTGACGTTGCCCCAGTAGCCCTCGTGCTGCGGGTGGACCTGGGGATCTCCGTACACCTCGGAGGTGGAGGCGAGCAGGAAACGGGCGCCGTCGCGTTCGGCGACGGCCAGCGCGTTGCGGGTGCCGGTGCTGCCGGCTTCCAGGGTCTCCAGCGGCAGGCGGAGGTAGTCGGCGGGCGAGGCGGGGCAGGCGAAGTGCAGGACCAGGTCGTACGGGCCCGGGAGGTGGTCGGCGCAGTCGGCCGCGCTGACGTCGCAGTACACGTACCGGAAGCCGGGCCGCGCCTCCAGGTGCGCGATGTTCTCGCGCCGGCCGCAGACCAGGTTGTCGGCGCAGTCGACTTCGACGCCCGAATCCAGCAGCCGCTCGCACAGGTGGGAGCCGAGGAAGCCGGCACCGCCGGTCACGAGGGCGCGCCGCCAGGAGAACGGTGTGGCACCAGTCATGGGGCTTCTCCTTCGTCGTCCTTCGTCCGCGTCGCGCGCGGCCGGAAGCGCGCCGTGGAAAGGCGCCGTTCGCGTACGGCCGGGCTGCATACGGGTGTTCGACGCGCGCCGCGTCACCGGGCCCGGCGTCACCGGTCCGTCGGGGAGGAAGAGGACAGGGCCCGGGTCCCGGAGAGGTCCGGGACCGCCCTGCGGGGCCGCCACTGGCTGGACGGCACTGGCAGCTGGGTTCCCCTGCCAGTTGGATTCACGCGTTGGACTCTTATTCTCCGGAACCACGGGTACTCGCGCGACTCAGACGCCCCCGTTACCACGGTGGAGACCCCCATGCACCACGACGTCCCGGCAGCCGTGCTGCACACCCTGCGCGGGCCGGGCCGGCCCCCGAAGAAGCTGCTGCTCACCGGCTGGTTCAGTTTCCGGGACGGGGAGGCGACGGCCGGGGACGTGCTCGCCCAGCGGCACATGTCGGCGGCGCTGACCGGGGCGGGCATCCCTCACGACACGGCGTGGAGCCCCGGGTTCCGGCCCGGGGCGCTCTCCCTGGAGACGGCCGACCCGGACGCCTACGACACCCTGCTGTTCGTGTGCGGGCCGGTGTACGGCCCCCAATTCGCCGCGCTGCATGCAAGGTTCAGGTCCTGCACACGACTGGCGGCCGGGGTCTCGGTGGTCGATCCGGCGGACCCGGCGGCCACCGGTTTCCATACGATCGTCGCCCGGGACGGCACCGCGGCCCCGGCCCGCCGGGACCTCGCGGCACACGCCCCGGTGGACCCGCTGCCGCCGGTGGTCGCGGTGGTGCTCTCCTCGGGGCAGGGCGAGTACGGCGCGCGCCGGCGGCACGCGGAGGTCAACGGCACGATCACCGGCTGGCTGGCCGGCCAGGACTGCGCGCGGGTGCCGGCCGAGACCCGGCTGGCCGTGGACGACTGGCGGCTGTGCGCCACCGCCGAGCAGTTCCTCGCCCTCGTCGCCCGCTGCGACCTGGTGGTCACCACCCGGCTGCACGGTCTGGTGCTGGCGCTGCGGACCGGCACCCCGGTGATCGCGGTCGATCCGGTGGCGGGCGGGGCCAAGGTCACGGCGCAGGCGCGCGCGGTGGGCTGGCCGGCGCTGGTGGCGGCGGACGCGCTGTCCCCGTCGCTGCTGGACCACTGGTGGGCGTGGGCGCTGTCCGGGGCGGGCCTGACGGCCGCCGCCCGTCACTCGATCCGCTGACCGCGCGCGGCGGTCCGTGTAACGCGCGGTACCCGGGGCACTCGGCACGGCGACGGCACGGCCCCTCCCGGGCCGCCGCGTCTCACGCAGGAGGTAACGACCATGGGTCACGGCGGGAACGTTATCCAGGAGCTGACCACCGACCACCGTGAGGTGGAGGAGATCTTCGGCCGTTTCGAGGCGCTGCCGCCCGGCTCGCCGGAGCGCAAGGACCTGTGCGACCAGGCCACGATCGAGCTGGTCCGGCACTCGGTCGCCGAGGAGGCCTACCTCTACCCGGCGGTGCGCGAGCACGTGGCGGGCGGTGACGCGCTGGCGGACAAGGAACTCGAGGACCACGCCGAGGCCGAGCAGATCATGAAGGACCTGGAGGGCTGCCGGGCGGACGATCCTGAATTGGACAGGCTGATGACGCGGCTGATGAGCGAGATCCGCTCCCATGTGACCGACGAGGAGCAGAACCTGTTCCCGCGGCTGGAGGCGGCCTGTCCCCCGGACGCGCTGATGGAGCTCGGCGACAAGGTCCGCCGGGCCAAGCGGATGGCACCGACCCGCCCGCATCCCTCGGCCCCGGACACTCCCCCGGCCAACAAGCTGCTGGCACCGGGAGCGGGCCTGGTGGACCGGCTGCGGGACGCGCTGTCGGGGCGGGGCAAGGAGAGCTGACGCCCGCCCGGGGTACCCCGGTCCGGCCCGACACCCGACGCGCCGCCCGGCCCTCGTGGCCCGGGCGGCGCGTGTCATGTGATGACCGTGAGGCTACGAGGGCACGGGGTTCACAGCCACGGCGTGGGCCGGGGGCGGCGGTGGGGCCGCCGGAGGCGCGGGCGGGTGGCCCGGCACAGCAGCCGGAACGCCTGGATGAGGGTGAACGGCCACAGCAGCGCGAAGCACCACAGCAGCGCGGGGTCCGAGGTGCGGATGCCCATGACGGCGACGAACACCGACGCGACCGCCAGCAGCAGCACCGCCACCGGCAGCCACAGGCCGTACCGCGCGTCGCCCATCCGGCGGGCGAACCGCCGGTCCTGCCTGAGGCCCGCCTCGATCCGCGCCAGCGCCAGCCGCTCGCGCGCGGACAGTCTCACCCCGTCGTGCTCCCACATCTTCCACTCGTCCACGGCGACGGCACCTCCTCGGTCGGCGGCCTGCGGGGCTCCGTGCCACCGGGTTCCCCGGACGCGGCGGCCGATGCGGTGCCGGAGGCCGGGAGAGGCGTACGACCGCCGGACGATCTCCTCGGTGGCGCTCCCGGCCTCTTCGGCGGCGCTTCCGGCGACCAACCGGCCGGGCTGGGCGGGGCAGTTGGTGCCGGCGCGGTCCGGGGGGCCCGGTAGAGTGCTGTTCCCCTTGGTCGACGGTTCGCTACGGAACGTAAAGCCGGGCGATCACACGTGACCTGGGCTGCCGCAGGGCGGATACTGCCCGTAGACGGGACGAACGGCTGTCTCCACCGGGTGACCGTCGGCACCTGACGCCCCGTCACGGCAGTCTAGGGCCAGGTTCGCGAGGAGACACCTATGAGGATGCTGATCAACGTACCGGAGACGGTCGTGGCGGACGCGTTGCGCGGTCTGGCGGCGGCGCATCCCGAACTGAACGTGGACGTGGACAAGCGCGTGATCGTCCGCCGGGACGCCCCCGTGCCCGGACAGGTCGCGCTGGTGTCGGGCGGCGGCTCCGGGCACGAGCCGCTGCACGGCGGCTTCGTCGGCCCGGGCATGCTCTCCGCCGCCTGCCCCGGAGAGGTCTTCACCTCGCCGGTGCCGGACCAGATGGCGCGGGCCGCGGCGGCCGTGGACAGCGGCGCGGGGGTGCTGTTCATCGTGAAGAACTACACCGGTGACGTGCTGAACTTCGACATGGCGGCCGAGCTGGCCGAGGACGAGGGCATCCAGGTCGGCAAGGTGCTCGTCAACGACGACGTGGCGGTCACCGACAGCCTCTACACGGCCGGGCGGCGGGGTACGGGCGGGACGCTGTTCGTGGAGAAGATCGCGGGCGCCGCCGCGGCCGAGGGGCAGCCGCTGGAGCGCGTGGAGGCCATCGGCCGCCGGGTCAACGACAACTCCCGCAGCTTCGGCGTGGCCCTCAGCGCCTGTACGACCCCGGCGAAGGGCAGTCCCACGTTCGATCTGCCGGACGGCGAGCTGGAGTTGGGCATCGGCATCCACGGGGAGCCGGGCCGGGAGCGGCGGCCGATGATGACCTCCGGGGAGATCGCCGACTTCGCGGTCGACGTCATCCTGGAGGACATGCCGCCGCGCTCTCCCGTCCTGGTGCTGGTCAACGGCATGGGCGCGACCCCGCTGCTGGAGCTGTACGGCTTCAACGCCGAGGTGCAGCGGGTGCTGCGCGAACGCGGTGTCGCCGTGGCCCGCACCCTGGTCGGCAACTACGTCACCTCCCTGGACATGGCGGGCGTCTCGGTGACGCTGTGCCAGGTGGACGAGGAACTGCTGCGGCTGTGGGACGCGCCGGTGAAGACCCCGGCCCTGCGCTGGGGCATGTGAGCGCGCGATGTGCCCGCACCACCATTCCGGCCGCGTGGTCAACGGCCCTGTCACGCAAGGAGTTCCAGTGCTCGACGCCGATTTCTTCCGCCGTTGGCTGACGACGGCAACCGCGTCCGTCGGCCGGGAGGCCGAGCGGCTCACCGCCCTCGACTCGGCCATCGGGGACGCCGACCACGGCAGCAATCTGCAGCGCGGGTTCACGGCCGTGGCGACGGCCCTGGAGAAGGAGACACCGGACACCCCGGGCGGTGTCCTGATACTCGCCGGACGGCAGTTGATCTCGACGGTCGGGGGTGCGTCCGGGCCGTTGTACGGCACCCTGCTGCGCCGGACGGGCAAGGCGCTCGGCGATGCCGCCGAGGTCGGCGAGGAGGAGCTGGCGGCGGCGCTGCGCGCGGGCGTGGAAGCGGTGATGACGCTCGGCGGGGCCGCACCCGGCGACAAGACCATGATCGACGCCCTGGTGCCGGCCGTGGACGCGCTCGGCACGGGCTTCGCCGCCGCCCGGGCCGCGGCGGAGGAGGGCGCGGCGGCCACCATACCGTTGCGGGCCCGCAAGGGCCGGGCGAGTTACCTGGGCGAGCGCAGCGTCGGTCACCAGGACCCGGGGGCGACCTCGTCGGCGCTGCTGATCGCCGCGCTGGCCGAGACGGCGGAGGCGGACGGTGAGTGAGGGCGGCCCGGTCGGGATCGTACTGGTGTCGCACAGCGCCCAGGTGGCCGCGGCCGTCGCCGAGCTCGCGAAGGGCCTGGCGGGCGGGGCGGCCGAGGTACCGGTGGCCCCGGCGGGCGGCACCGAGGGCGGCGGGATCGGCACCAGCGCCGAGCTGATCTCCGCGGCGGCGGCCTCGGTGGACCGGGGGGCCGGGGTGGCGGTGCTCACCGACCTGGGCAGCGCGGTACTGACGGTGAAGGCGCTGCTCGCCGAGGGCGACGAACTCCCGGAGGGCACCCGCCTGGTGGACGCGCCGTTCGTCGAGGGCGCGGTGGCCGCGGTCGTCACCGCCGCCGCGGGAGCCGACCTGGACGCGGTGGAGGCCGCGGCGGCGGAGGCGTACAGCTACCGGAAGGTGTGAGAACGCCCGGTAGGGAACCGCCGGGGCCGGAAGGAACCGCCGCAACCGGAAGGAACCGCCGGGACCGGAACGGACGCCGGTCCCGGCCGGGGTGTCGGGGCCCGGCGGGGGTGTCGGGGTCCGGCCGGGGTGAGGACCGTGGGGCGGCGGGACCGGCGGGACACCGGTCGCCGTAAGGCGGAGACCGGCAGCGACGACGACCGCCGGAAGGCCGGCACCGGCGAAGCCGGCGGGCCTGGCGGCGGAGCCGGTCACCACAGCACGGGGGCCGGCACGAGCGACAGCCGTCGGAAAACGGTGCCCGGCAGGGACGACCGTCGCCGGAAGGCCGGCACCGGCAAACCGACGGAGCCCGGCAGCGACGACGGTCACCGAAAGCGCGGGAACCGGCACGAGCGACGGTCACCGCAGAGCGAGGCCCGCCAAGGCAGCGGGCCCGCGCTCTCGTGCGGAGGCTTCCGTGCGCGGCGGTCAGCGGCGTGCGAGGAAGCGCCGGGCCAGCCGCTCCCCCTCGGCCACCGCCGCCGCGCGGTCCTCCGCGGCGCTGATCCGGGAGTCGCGGAAGACGATGTAGGTCACGCCGGAGGACACCCCGCCGGAGCGCGGGTCGGGCGGGATGCCGAGGGCGCGCGCGGTGGCGTACGAGGCCTCGCCGATGAGGTCGCGCGGGCCGGTGTCGCCGACCACGGCGTACCGCACCCGGTCCCCGTAGACGACGGCGGCGACCGAGCCTCCGCGCACCCCGAAGGCCCGGTGGTCCCAGCGGCGGCTGGGCGCCGGGAGGACGATGTAGGGCAGGGTCTCGGCGTTCAGCCGGCGGCCGTCGGACCCCAGGACCGCGGTGGCGGCGGCGAACACCGGGTCGGTACGGCGGTTGCAGCGGGCGGTGGGGCGCCCGTCGCAGTCGATGTCCAGGTCGGCCTTCCAGAAGACGGCGTCGCGGGTGCCGCAGACGGGAATGGTCGCGGGGCGGCCCGCGTCGGTGCGGTACCGGCCCCGGGAGACCCGGGTGCACCTGTCGGCCCGGGCGAGGAGGCGGGCGGCGGTGACCGGGTCCTCGGCGCGGCGCGTCCGCTCGGCACGGCCCGCCGTCCCGGCCCGGCCCGGATCCTCGGCACGGCCGGCTCCCCGGCTGGGAGCCGCGTGCCCGCCACGGGCGGCACCGGCCATGCCCCCGTCAGGGGCCGCGCTCCCCTCACGGACCGCGTTCGCGTCACGGGCCGCGACCCGTTCGGCGGGCGGGACGGCGGTGGCCGGCGCGGGCAGTGCCGGAGCGATCAGGGCGGCGCCGGCCGCGGCCAGCGTCAGCGACGGGACACGCACGATGGGGGAACCTCTCGTCGGGGACAGGGCGGACGTCCGGCCCGTTGTGCCACGGCCCCGGACGCCGACCCCACTGTGCTGTGGCCTCGGGTCCTCGGCCACGGGGTGCGCCGCGAAGGGGCTGGATGGAGCACGCCGCTGACACTCCGTCAGGGGACAGTCCCGCTGTGTCTGCCGGGGGCGGCGAAGGGGACACCAGGGGCCGGGGATCCGGAGCGGGGACCGTCCCGGATCCCCGGCCACCCGCGCCGGCGCGGGATCGGCGACGACAGCGTTCCCGCGCCACGGGCGTGAACTTGCCTGTTCTCGGAGGCAGTTCAGCCGTAGGGAGCCTCAGCATACGTAACCGAGGGGGAGGGTCACCAACACGGCCCCCTTGCCGCGTTCACACCGGCCGGTCCACTATTGGTCCGGACCTTTACGTGATGCCTAGGCCGTCCGGGGAGGGCAGTGCCGTGCGACGCGTTCCCTTTCCGCTCGCGCTGGTCTGCGGGGCCGTGCTACTGGCCGGCTCCTGCGGCTGGAACCGGGCGGACGACGGCGACGGCCGGGTCCCCGGCGCCCCCGTCGGGGTCACCGCCGCCGCGGGCAGCGCCACGAGCGTGCACGTGATGTGGAACGCGGCCCCCGCCGACGCCGGGGTCCGCACCTACGAGGTATATCGGGACACCACCAAAGTGGCCGACGTACCGGGCGCGCAGCACATGGTGGACGTCACCAGGCTGAGGCCGTCCACCCTGTACGCCTTCACCGTGCGGGCCCGGGACGGCGCGGGCCGGCTGGGTCCGCCGAGCCGGGCGGTCCGGGCGCGGACGCCGGCCGTGACGGCGGCGGACCACTCGGCACCGGCCCGCCCGGGGACGACCACCGGGCGGGCCGTGGGCAGCCGTGCCGTCCAGCTGACCTGGGGCGCCTCCCGGGACGACCGGGGCGTGTCGTCGTACGACGTCTACCAGGGCGCCGTGAAGATCCACAGCGTCGGCGGGAACCAGACCGCCACCGTCCTCACGGGTCTGCGCCCCGGCACCCGCTACGTCTTCACGGTGCGCGCCCGGGACGCGGCCGACAACCTCTCCCCCGCCGGCCCGCCGGTGCGCCTGACCACGCCGGGCGGCGACGACGGCAAGGCCACCGCGCCGACCGGCTTCACCGCCGCCACCCACCGCGCCGACGGCGCCTACTACATCGACCTCGCCTGGGACCCGCCGCGCGTGGACGGTGTGATCACCGAGTACCAGATCGGCCTGGACGGCGCCCCGGCCACCTCGCTGGTCTGGGGCGGCACTCCCCCGCGCGGCCGGGCACACCACAGCTTCTACGCGGGCGCCGCCGCCGGGGAGGAACACCGGGTGCGGCTGCGGGCCCGGCTGCCCGACGGCACCTGGGGCGGCTGGTCGGCGGAGCGGACGGTGACCACGGGCGGCTGAGGGCACACCCGGCCGGGCGCGGGCCGCCGTCACCTGATCGGGCCGCTCCGGGTGCGGCCGTGCCCGGCGGGGCGTTGGCTGCGGTTGAGGCAGCACGGGCGCTTCCCGACCCCCGGCGGCGCATGGGACGTACCGCCGACCGTGCCGCCGGAGGCCCGTCCATGGACAACTCGCGACTCCTGCTCCGCTCCGGCCTGACCCTGGCGGCCGCCGCCGCGCTCCCGGCCGCGCTCGCCGGGCCGACCGCCGCGGTGTCGGGCATCTCGGTCAGCACCATCGGCTCCACGGTCTCGGTGGTCACCAGCGCGTGCACCCAGGTCAACGGCAGCTGGGGCACGGCGGCCCTGCTCACCAGCCGTCAGGCCAACTTCTCCCAGGGCCGGCAGGTGGCCCTGTCCGGCACGTCGGTCAGCCAGTCCGCGGCCTGGACGGGGGTGAGCCCGGGCACCTACACCGTGGTCGTGCTCTGTTCCAGTGGCACCACCGCGGGCAGCCAGTCGGTGATCGTCTCCGGGGCCGCCGTCCCGGCCCGGCCGACGGCCGTCCCGACCCGGCCGACGCCCGTCCCGACCCGGCCGACGATCTCGGCGACCACCGGCCCGGCCCCGTCCCGGGGCGTGATGGGCGGCCTCGGCGGCGCCGCCCGCGACTACGGCACGCTGACCCTCGGCGCCGGCGCGGCCCTGGTCGGCGCCGGAGTCGTCGCCACCGGCTGGATCCTGCGCCGCCGCTCCCGGCCGTACCGGCTCTAAGGGCCCTCGGTCGTCTCCGGTAGTTCGGCGAACTCCGCCAGGGCGTGGGTGAGCCACTGGGTCCAGAAGGTCTCCAGGTCGATCCCGGCCCGCAGGACCAGGTGGCGCAGCCGGTCCTGCGGGGTGTCCCGGCCGGGCGGGAAGTCGCGCTCCTCGATCTGCCGGTACTCGGCCAGCTGCCGCCGGTGCAGCTCCAGGTGGCGGCGCAGATCGGCCTTAAGGCCCGCGGTGCCGACGACGGCCGCCGCGCGCAGCCGCAGCAGCAGCACGTCCCGCTGCGGCTTGGGGTCCTGCGCGGCGGCGGTCCAGCGGGCCAGTTCGGCCCGGCCCGCGGGCAGCACCTCGTAGCTCTTCTTCTGCCCGCGGGCCGGCTGCTCGGCCGGCAGCGCGCGGATGAGCCCCTCGGCCTCCAGTCTGCCCAGCTCGCGATAGATCTGCTGGTGCGTCGCGGACCAGAAGTAGCCGATCGACTTGTCGAACCGGCGGGTCAGTTCCAGTCCCGACGACGGCTTTTCCAGCAGGGCGGTGAGGATCGCGTGCGGGAGTGACATGGGCTCATCCTAGGGAGGCGGGCCCCGGCCCCTACAGGGCCGCCGCCAGCTCCGTGCCCTGCTTGATCGCCCGCTTGGCGTCCAGCTCGGCGGCCACGTCGGCACCGCCGATGAGATGGACGCTGCGACCGGCGGCGACCAGCGCCTCGTACAGGTCGCGGCGCGGCTCCTGACCGGTGCACAGCACGACCGTGTCGACCTCCAGCACCGTGCTCTCCTCGCCGACGGTGATGTGCAGGCCGGCGTCGTCGATCCGGTCGTAGCGCACGCCCGGCACCATGGTCACGCCCCGGTGCTTCAGCTCGGTGCGGTGGATCCAGCCGGTGGTCTTGCCGAGGCCGGCGCCGACCTTGCTGGTCTTGCGCTGGAGCAGGTGCACCTGGCGGGGCGGGGCGGGCCGCTCGGGGGCGGTGAGGCCGCCGGGCGCCCGGTAGTCCATGTCGACGCCCCAGTTGCGGAAGTAGGTCCGCGGGTCCTCGCTCGCCTTGTCGCCGCCGTCGGTGAGGTACTCGGCGACGTCGAAGCCGATGCCGCCGGCGCCGAGGACGGCGACGCGGTCGCCGACGGGGGCGCCGCCCTGGAGCACGTCGAGGTAGCCGAGGACGCGGGGGTGGTCGATGCCGGGGATGTCCGGGGTGCGCGGGGTGACGCCGGTGGCGACCACGACCTCGTCGAAGCCGTCCAGGTCGGCGGCCTCCACCCAGGTGTCCAGGCGGACGTCGACGCCGTGCGCGTCGAGCTGGTGACGGAAGTAGCGCAGCGTCTCGTCGAACTCCTGCTTGCCGGGCACCTTGCGGGCGACGTTGAGCTGTCCGCCGATCTCGCCGGCCGCGTCGAACAGGGTGACGGCGTGGCCGCGTTCGGCGGCGGAGACCGCGCAGGCGAGGCCGGCCGGACCGGCGCCGACCACGGCGACGCGCTTCTTCAGCCGGGTCGGGGCGAGGACCAGCTCGGTCTCGTGGCAGGCGCGCGGATTGACCAGGCAGGAGGTGATCTTGCCGCTGAAGGTGTGGTCGAGGCAGGCCTGGTTGCAGCCGATGCAGGTGTTGATGGCCTCGGGGGTGCCGGCGGCGGCCTTGGCGACGAAGTCGGGGTCGGCGAGCATCGGGCGGGCCATGGAGACCATGTCCGCGCAGCCGTCGGCGAGCAGTTCCTCGGCGAGTTCGGGGGTGTTGATGCGGTTGGTGGTGACCAGCGGGACGGACACCTCGCCCATGAGCTTCTTGGTGACCCAGGTGTAGGCGCCGCGCGGCACGGAGGTGGCGATGGTGGGGATGCGGGCCTCGTGCCAGCCGATGCCGGTGTTGATGATCGTCGCTCCGGCGGCCTCCACCGCCTTGCCGAGGGTGATCACCTCCGCCAGCGAGGAGCCGCCCGGGACCAGGTCCAGCATGGACAGCCGGTAGATGACGATGAAGTCCTCGCCGACGGCCTCGCGGACCCGCTTGACGATCTCGACGGGGAAGCGCATCCGGTTCTCGTACGAGCCGCCCCAGCGGTCGGTGCGCCGGTTGGTCGGCGCGGCGGTGAACTCGTTGATCAGGTAGCCCTCGGAGCCCATGATCTCGACGCCGTCGTAGCCGGCCTGCCGGGCGAGGCGCGCGGTGCGGGCGTAGTCGTCGATGGTCCGCTCGATGTCGGCGTCGGTCAGCTCGCGGGGCACGAAGGGGCTGATGGGCGCCTGGAGGGGGCTGGGCGCGACGAGGTCGCGGTGGTAGGCGTACCGGCCGAAGTGCAGGATCTGCAGGGCGATCCGGCCGCCCTCGCGGTGCACGGCCTCGGTGACCACCCGGTGCCGCTCGGCCTCGGCGTCGGTGGTGAGCTTGGCCCCGCCCTCGTAGGGCCGCCCCTCCTCGTTGGGGGCGATGCCGCCGGTGACGATGAGGCCGACGCCGCCGCGCGCGCGGGCCGCGTAGAACGCCGCCATCCGCTCGAAGCCGCGCTCGGCCTCTTCCAGGCCGACGTGCATGGAGCCCATCAGTACGCGGTTGGGCAGGGTGGTGAAGCCCAGGTCGAGCGGGGTCATCAGGTGCGGGTAACGGCTCATCGGGCCCTCCGTGCGCGGTGTCGTCGCCTCTTGTTGTAGAGGAAGCCCGAGGGTTTGTGCAACTAGTTGCACAACCGGTCGCCTGTGTACCTACTAGTATGTACGAGTAGTCGTGACCGATCCGCCGCCCGAAAGGACGCTCCGCCATGCCCTTCGTCCGCATAGACACGCTCGGCTCCGACCCCGCCCGCCTCGACGCGCTCGGCGGGGCCGTCCAGGACGCCCTCGTGGAGACACTGGGGGTGCCGCCGGAGGACCGCTTCCAGGTGCTGACCGGCCACGACGGCGTGGGCAGCACCCTGCGCTACGGCGACTACCCGGGCGTCCCTCGGGACGATGCGGTCGTCTTCGTGGCGATCACCCTGCGGGCCGGCCGCGACGCCGGCCGCAAGCGGGCGCTGTACCGGCGGATCGCCGAGCTGGTGCACGAGCGGACCGGTACCGAGCCGCGCAATGTGCTGGTCACCCTGACCGAGAACGGCGACGCCGACTGGTCCTTCGGGTACGGGCAGGCGCAGTACGCCCCGGCCGGTCGGTAACCGGCCGGGGCGTCGCCGCGGTGACTCAGCGGCTCTCCAGGAGCAGGTGCAGATCCCGCTCCTGGTCGCCGGAGGCCGTACAGGTCTCCTTCACGGTGAACATCGCGTCCAGGGTGGTGCGGAACCGGTCGACGGCCCAGTAGCCGCCCTGGACGTCCGCCTGGACCGGCTGCCCGAGGTGGACCGGCGAGCAGCCGGAGCCCCGGGCTTGGGCGACGTCGTAGGTGCCGAGCCACACCATCGGCCGGGTCTCGTGGAGCTGCTGGGGCTCCTCGTCCGCGCCCCGGTCGGAGGCGAAGCAGGACCTGAGCGCCTCGAAGACGAGACGGGCGTCCTCCTTCGAGCCGCTGATCTCCACCGTGACGGTTTCCGGATGCGACCGCTCCGTGTCTTCCATGATCGCTCCTTTCGTGGCCGCGCTGCGGTGGAACGGGGTACCCCGCCGAACCGCGTCCACCCCCAGGAAAACACCACGCGCCGTCGCGCACACCTCAGCCGCGGGTGAACTTGTACGTCTTGCTGTCCGTCAGCACGCAGAAGCCGGGCGAGACGACGATCACCCGCAGGACGCCGCCGCGGCGGTCGTAGTCGATGCCCTCCGCCTCGAAAGAGCCCTGGCAGGAGCTGCGCAGCGGCAACTGGCGCACCGCCGTGACGTGCCCGGTGACATCGGCGGTCCCGTCCGGCGGGGCGGAGAGGTCGACCTGGAGCAGCGGCTTGGTGAGGCCGAAGAGGCTGCCCTCGGGATCGTCGGAGGAGCACATGAGGGTGGTGGGGCCAGTGAAGTCGCAGCCCTGCACGTCGCGGACGGCGTGGTCCAGGCGGACGGTGGCGACCAGCGGGAGGTCCGCCGAGGGCGAGGTGGCGGGGTTGACGCCCGGGGTCGGGAAGACCAGCAGGCGGGTCATGGTGCCCCACTCGCCGGACAGCATCCACCGGCCGTCGGGCGAGACGGCGGCCCAGGAGTTGTTCAGCGCCTCGCCCGGGCCGAGCGTGTGGACGTACTCCGACCAGGCGCCGCCGGGCGCCTGCACCCGGAACATCTTCGAGTTGCCGGAGTCCCGCTGGTAGGGCTCGATGTAGAAGCCGTCGTAGGAGGCGTCGGGGTCGCCCACGTGGTTCCAGCCGCGGCCGGCCAGGCCGAGCGGAATGGTGCCGACGCCGGTGTAGCGGTTCGGGCTGTTCGCCGGGACCTCCACCGAGGTCAGCCCCTGGCTCTCGGTCAGCGGGTCGGCGCGGTCGGAGCCGGTCTCGGTCCAGGTGCCGGCCGCCGAGGCGGGGGCGGGCGCGGCGAGGGACACGACGGCGGCGGTGACGAGGGTGACGAGTCCGGCGAGGACTGTGTGGCAGCGTAACCGGGCGGACGCGGGCATGGCCGGCTCCTCGGGCGGGTGACGGGACACTCGGACGGCGGACAGTGTGGCGTGGCGTCATGGTCATGTACAGACCAATGACACACCATGGGTGTGAACTCTCACGGCCGGCGTCACCGCGCGGTACGGTCCCGGCGGGAGTCCGGGGCCGCGCGCACCACCGGCGCGACGGCTCCGGCGGACGTCCGCCGCCGTGGTGAGAGATGGTGGAGGGAGAACGGCGACGGCGGCGGAGAGTCGGTGTGAACGCGGTGGAACGAGGGCAGTCGGTACGAGACACGGCGTGCCGTGCGGACGGGCGAAGGCGGTGCGTGGCATGAGTGCGGCCGAGGCTCCGGCCACGGAGAGCGGCGAGCCCGCGCGCGGTCCGGTTCCCCCGGGCGGCCTGCTGGACGTCCTGGGCGTGGCGTCGGTGGTGCTGGACACGGACGGCCGGATCGTGCTGTGGAGCCCGCAGGCGGAGCAACTGTTCGGGTACACCGCCGAGGAGGCCCTCGGCCAGTACGCCGCCCGGCTGATGGTGCACGAGGAGCACAGCCGGCTGGTGGGCAGGCTGTTCGCCGACGTGATGCGCACCGGGCAGAGCTGGGCGGGCGGCTTCCCCGTCCGGCACAAGGACGGCAGCACCCGTCTGGTGGAGTTCCGCAACATGCGGCTGCTGGACGACCGCGGGGACGTCTACGCGCTCGGGCTGGCCGCCGACCAGTCGACCGTGCGGCGGCTGGAACAGGACGTGGCGCTGTCCGAGCGGATGGTGAAGCAGTCCCCGATCGGCTACGCCGTCCTGGACACCGAGCTGCGGTTCGTCTCCGTCAACCCGGCCCTGGAGCAGATCAACGGGATGCCGGCCGCCGAGCACGTGGGCCGGACGCTGCGGGAGGTGGTGCCGCTGCTGAACGTCGGCGACCTGGAGGCCGCGGCCCGGCGGGTGCTGGAGACGGGCGTACCGCTGATCGACGACACGCTGGTCGGCCGCACCCCGGCCGACCCGGACGAGGACCACACCTGGTCGCACTCGCTGTACCGGCTGGAGGACACCCTCGGCCATGTGCTCGGGGTGGCCGTCTCGCTGGTCGACATCACCGAGCAGCACCGCGCCTCGGTGGAGGCGGAGACCGCGCGCCGCCGGCTCGCGGTGATCGCGGACGCCTCGGCCCGGATCGGCACCACGCTGGAGCTGGAGCGCACCGCCTGCGAGCTGGCCGAGGTCGCGGTGCCGGAGCTGGCGGACGTGGCGGCGGTGGACCTGCTGGACGCGGTGGTCGAGGGCCGGCCCAGCGCGCTCGGGCCCTCGGAGTCCGCGGTGATCCGGGCGCTGGCCGTGCGCCCGGCGGAGGGCAGCGACGCGGTCCGGGCCGCCGACCCGCCCGGCCAGATCGCCCGGTACGGACCGGACCGGCTGGTCACCGAGTGCGTGCGCACCGGCGAGGCGGTGCTGGTGCCGCGGGTGAAGGACGAGGACCTGCCGCTGATCGCCCGCTCCGCCGAGGCGGCCGTGCTGCTCGGCCGGGCGGGCCTGCACTCGTACCTCGCGGTGCCGCTGATCGCGCGCGGCGAGGTGCTGGGCGCGCTGGACCTCAAGCGCACCCGCAATCCGGCCCCGTTCGACGAGGACGACGTACTGCTGGCACGGGAGCTGGCGGCCCGCGCGGCCGTGCAGATCGACAACGCGCGCTGGTACCAGAACGCCCGCAACACCGCGCTCACCCTCCAGCGCAGCCTGCTGCCCAGCCATCCGCCGGTCACCACCGCCCTGGAGGTGGCCTCCCGCTACCAGCCGGCCGGGGCCACCAGCGAGGTGGGCGGCGACTGGTTCGACGTCATCCCGCTGGAGGGCGGCAAGACCGCGCTCGTCGTGGGCGATGTGATGGGCAGCGGGGTCAGCGCCGCCGCCACGATGGGCCGGCTGCGCACCGCGACCACCACCCTCGCCGCGCTCGATCTCGATCCGGCCCGGCTGCTGGAGCACCTGGACAAGACGACCTCGGCCCTGGACCACTCCATCGCGACGTGTGTGTACGCCGTCCACGACCCGCATCTGCGCCAGTGCCGGATCGCCAACGCCGGCCATCTGCCGCCGGCCCGGGTGCGGCCCGGCAGCCCGCCGGAGCTGCTCGACCTGCCCACCGGGGTGCCGCTCGGGGTGGGCGGGGTCGGCTTCTCCACCGTCACGGTCGATTTCGAGCCCGGTGACGAGCTGGTGTTCTACACCGACGGGCTGGTGGAGACCCGCTCGGACTCGCTGGACGAGCGGCTGGCCCTGCTGCTGTCGCTGCTGGACGACCCCGCCCGCCCGCTGGAGGAGACCTGCGACCACCTCCTGCGCACGCTGCGCCACCCGGACAACCACGACGACGTGGCGCTGCTCATCGCCCGGGCGCAGGAGCTGGGGTAGCGGGCGGGCCGCCTCGGTTACCGCGCTGCGCCCTCCCCCGCCGGTGCGGGGCGTACGCCGATGACCACGTGCGCGTACAGGTCCTCGTCGACGGCCAGACGGGTCGTCAGGCCCGCGTCGGTGAAGGCCCGTACGGCGGCGGGTGCCTGGCGTTCGCTGGTCTCGGTGAGCAGGCTGCCGCCGGGCGCGAGCCACTCGGGCGCCCCGGCGGCGACCCGGCGCAGCACGTCGAGTCCGTCGGCCCCGCCGTCCAGCGCGATCAGCGGTTCGTGGTCGCGGGCCTCCGCCGGCAGCAGGGCCACCTCGGCGGTGGGGACGTAGGGCACGTTGGCCGTCAGCAGGGCCACCCGGCCGCGCAGGCCGGACGGCAGGGCGTCGTAGAGGTCCCCCTGGTGGGCCCGGCCGCCGACGGGGGCGAGGTTGCGGCGGGCGCAGCGTACGGCGGCCGGGTCGATGTCGGCGGCGTGCACCTCGGCCCCGGGCAGGGCGTGCGCGAGGGCCGCGCCGAGCGCGCCGGAACCGCAGCACAGGTCCACGACGACGGTCGCGTCCGGCGCGGCGGCCAGCGCCTGGCCGGCCAGGAACTCGGTACGGCGGCGGGGGACGAACACCCCGGGTTCCACGGCGATGCGCAGTCCGTGGAACCGGGCCCAGCCGAGGACCTGTTCGAGGGGAAGTCCGGCGGCGCGCCGGTCCACCATGCCGGCCGCCTCCTCGGGGGTGCGGGCGTTGGCGAGGATCAGCTCGGCCTCGTCCTCGGCGAAGACGCACCCGGCGGCACGCAGCGCGCGGACGACGGCGGAGGGGGTCGGGGAGGCGGGTACGGTCATGGGGCGGGAAGCCTTTCGGGAGCGCGAGATCGCAGGGCGCTCCCGCGGTCACCGCTGCCGGTGTACCGCGCCGTCACGAGGAGAGAGCACCCCAGCCGACACAGCGGTAATGGGTCTCACCTCCTCGTCCTCGGGGCCGCGGGTCTCCGCGGCCGGACGGCCACCCTACCCCACGGCCCGACGGGCGTTCCGCCCCGGCGAGTTCAGACGCCGACCGATTCCTCGGCCTCTTCCTCGGCCTCGTCCTCGGCGTGCCGCGCGGCCTCGTCCTTGGCGTGCCGCGGGCCCGTCCGTCCGGCCTCGGGCGCGGCGGACGCGGCGCCGGCCTCCGCGCCGTTTCCGGCGGGGGCGGCTTCCCGGCGGGTGCGGCCCTCGTGCACGGCGGCCACCGCGGTCACCAGGACGCCGGCCAGCAGCCAGAGGACCAGGGTCCACACCGTGCGGCCGAGGCCGTCGTCGCCGAAGTACAGCAGGCTGCGGACGCCCTCGACGAAGCCGGCGCCGTTCCAAAAGGCGTGCAGGGTGCCGAAGAACGCGTTCTGCAGCTCGGGCTGGAACAGGCCGCCGGAACTGGTGAAGTTCAGCATCACGAACAGCACCATCATGGTCAGCGTGGTCCACCGCTTCAGGAAGGTGTGCAGGCCGACGCCGATCAGCAGGATGCCCGCCGAGTACAGCCAGGCCATGCCCCACACGCCCGCGAGGTCGTGGTGGGCGAGGTGGAACACCGGCCCGGCGAGCAGCGCGCCGACGCAGCCGACCACCGCGGAGACACCGACGGCGAGCAGCGCGCGGACGCGCAGCGCGAGGGCGGCACCGGCGGCGCCGATCGCGGCGACCGAGGCGTAGGAGCCGATACTGACGGCGATCATCAGGAAGAACAGGCCCTGCCCGGTGGGGTCGTCGGCGACCGGCCGGGCCACGTCGGTGATCTTCAGCGGCACGCCCTGTCCGGCGGCGACCGGGGTGAAGACCTTCTCGACGGCCATGGCGCCCATGTCGGAGGCGGCGCTCGCCACCAGCAGCTCGGGCGCCTTGGCGCTGGGCACATAGGCGCCGGTGACCTCGCGGGACCGGAGCAGGCCGACGGCGTCGGCGCGGGTGGCCACCGTGCGCACGTCGAGCTTCTCGCCGGCGGTGTCCTTGACCGTCTGCGCGAAGACCTTGGCCTGCGGGGTGGTGCCGACGACGGCGACCGGCAGATGGTGCGGCTCGGGGGTGACGAACGCCCCCATGTAGGCGAGCCCCATGCCCACGCACATCAGCAGCGGGGTGATCAGGTGCGTGAGCACATGGCGCAGTGCCGGTGACCTCATCGCGCGCGACCTCCAAAGGTTGGCTTATACAACTTTCAGTCCAAGTTGTACTATACAACTAGAAACCCCGGAGGAGGTATTTCCCGTGAGCGCAGCGGAGTCGGCCGTCGAGACGATCCAGCGTGAGATGACCATCTTCGCCCGCCGGGCCCGCGCCTCGGCCGGCCGTATGCACCCCGAGCTGTCCCTGGTGTCGTACACCCTGCTCGGCCACTTGGAGGAACGCGACGGCTGCCGGGCGACCGACCTGGCGGCCCACTACGCCCTGGACAAGTCCACGGTGAGCCGGCAGGTGGCGGCGCTGGAGCGGGCCGCGCTGATCGAACGCCGGCTGGACCCGGAGGACCACCGGGTCCAGGTGCTGCACCTGACGGAGGCCGGCCGGGAGATCCTGGCCCAGGTCACCCGCAGCCGCCGGGCGGCCTTCCGGGAACGGCTCGCCGAGTGGCCGGAGGAGGACCTGGTGCGGTTCGCGGCCTACCTGGAGCGGTACAACGCGGGACCGGCGGGCGCGGACGCGGAGTGAGGGGCGTACGCCCGGCGGCGTGCCGTGGCCTCAGCGCACGCCCGGAGACGTCCCGTACCCTCAGCGCGTGCGCGCGGCGCAGGTCCGCCGGCCGCCGACGGCGGAGGTCACGGCCTCCTGGAGCACCGAGAGCCCTTCGGCCAGGTCCTCATCCGTGATGGTCAAGGGCGGCATGACCTTCATCACCTCGTCGTGGGAACCCGCCGTCTCCACGAGCAGTCCGCGGGCGAAGGCCTCGGCAGCGGCCCTCTTGGCCATGCCCGGCTCCCGGAAGGACACCCCCCACACCAGGCCGCGCCCCCGCGCGGCCGCCACATGACCGGTGTGCCGCCGGGCGAGTTCGCCCAGCGACTCCTCGAACAGGCGGTCCCGTGCCGTGGTCCGCTTCTCCGGAGTGCTGTAGCTCCGCGAGGTCGGCGAGCCAGGTCAGGCGGGCCGGGTTCACACCGCCCTCGCCCTGGACGGTCTCCACGACGACGGCGGCCGGCAGGTCCATGCCGCTGCTGCTGTCGGCCAGCATGCCGTCCAGCAGCTGGAGCCCGGACACCCGGCCGCCGGCGAAGCCGTCGTAGGGGATGCGCCAGGTGTGTCCGAGCGGCACACCGGCACCCGCGCGCTTCGCGGCGTTCCCGGTGACGGCCAGCGACCCCAGGGACATGCCGTGGAAGCCCCCGGTGAAGGCGACGACGTTCTGGCGCCCGGTCACCTTGCGAGCCAGTTTGAGCGCGGCCTCCACGCTGTTGGTGCCGGTCGGGCCGGGGAACTGCACCCGGCAGTCGAGGCCGCGGGGTGCGAGCACCCGGGCCGCGAACTCCGTGAGGAAGTCCTCCTTGGCGGCGGTCAGCATGTCCAGGCTGTGGGTGACACCGTCCTGCTCGAGGTAGTCCAGCAGGGCGCGCTTGAGCACGGGGTGGTTGTGCCCGTGGTTCAGGGCGCCGGCACCCGCGAAGAAGTCCAGGTAGGCACGGCCGTCGCGGTCGTACGTCCGGCTGCCGCGGCCGTGGGTGAAGACCACCGGCCAGCTCCGGCAGTAACCGCGGACCGAGCCGGTGATCGAGCGGATCCGCCCGGACGAAGTGGCGACCGAGGACTTCTTCGGACAGCGAGGCGCATCGGCCCAGCGGGGCGCAATCGGCCCTTTACTTCCCGGAGGCGCGGGCGTTTGTCGCCCGCGCCCTGGAGGGAGCGGCGCCGGCAGTTCACTGTGGTGCGCATGTGCCCGACAGCTCATGGCACGCCTCGGGTGCGGCCCCCGCGCCGTCGCCGCCGGAACCTCGGCGCGACCCGCGGTGGCCGCACGGGCCCACCGGGAGCATGCCCCACGGCGCCGGGCCACCGCACTGACGGCCCGGCGCCGGCGACGACGCCAGGCCGGCGTCGGCCACCGCCCCCGACGCGGACACAGCTCCCTGCCTCGGCCACCGGTCACCGGCACCGGTCACCGGCCACCACGAGCGCCGTCGCGGGGCTAGGGAACCGGTACCGCCGCGCGGTCGTCCGGCTGGTCCTGCGGTACCCGTGCCTCCAGGAACACCGTGCGGCGGCGCAGCCGGAAGCCGAGGGACTCGTACAGCCGGATGGCGCCCGTGTTCCCGGCGCTCGTGTGCAGGAACGGCGTCTCCCCGCGCTCCCGGATGCCGTGCGCCACCGCGAGGATCAGCCGGGTGGCCAGGCCCTGGCCGCGGAAGGCGGGATCGGTGCAGACCGCGCTGATCTCGGTCCAGCCCGGCGGGTGCAGCCGCTCCCCCGCCATGGCGACCAGCGCTCCGTCGCGGCGGATGCCGAGGTAGGTGCCGAGTTCCACGGTGCGCGGCAGGAACGGGCCGGGCCGGGTGCGCGCCACCAGGTCCAGCATCTCGGGGACGTCCGCCGGCCCCAGCCGCACGGCCTCGGCATCGGGCGCGGCGGCCAGTCCGTCGTCCACCAGCTGTACGCCCTCCAGCCGGAAGGTGACCTCCCATCCCGCCGGGAGCCGGCCGCGGAAGCCGGGCAGCGGGACCTCGGCGCCGGGGCCGGCCAGCGCGGCCAGGTCCGCCCAGTCCCGCTCGTCCGGGTCGTCGGGCAGCGCGAGCCACGGCGAGACGTCGACGGGGTAGCGCAGCACCCGGCCGCGCCGCTCGGCGAAGTGCGCGTGCGGGCCGGTCAGGGAGGCGAGGGCCGGGTTGTCGAGGAGGTGCGGGACGCCGGCGGCGGTCCGGCCGGGGCCGGCGTCCGGGCTGCTCACGACGCTCATGCGGCCCTCTCGATCACGGTGTCGGACACATACGCCTGGGGCATCCTCGTTTCCTCGCTTCTCTCGGCCGGTCTCTGTGCGGTTCACCGGCCCACCGGGGCCGGCACCGATCGGCAAGGACCGGCGCGGAGGCGGTATTCCCGGGCCCCGGCAGAGTTCATACGGCCGCAACGATGGGGGCGCCGACCAGGGACGGAGCACCCGGAACGACAACGTACGGTTGAACCATGAACGTCACGCGAGGCTTCACGGGCCGCCCGCGCGTCCACAACCCCGGGCTGCCGCCCGGGCAGTACGACGCGCGCGAGGACTGGCCCGTCCTGTCCGCCGAGGTCACCCCGGACCTCTCGCCCGCCGACTGGACCTTCCGCGTGGACGGCCTGGTCGAACGCCCGCACACCTGGGACTGGGCCGCCGCGCACGCGTTGCCGGCGTCGGCCTACGAAGGCGACATCCACTGTGTGACCGGCTGGTCGAAGTTCGGCGTGCGGTTCGGCGGCGTCTCGCTGGACGCCTTCCTCGATGTGGCCCGGCCACATGGGTCCGCCACACATGCCCTCGCCTACTCCCACACGGGCTACACCACCAACCTGCCGCTCGCCGACCTCACCGGCGGGCGGGCCTGGATCGTCTGGGAGTACGACGGCGCGCCGCTGCCGCCCGAGCACGGCGGCCCGGCACGGCTCGTGGTACCGCACCTGTACTTCTGGAAGAGCGCCAAGTGGATCGCGGGCATCACGCTCCTCGACCACGACGAGCCGGGCTTCTGGGAGCGCAACGGCTACCACGCGCGGGGCAACCCGTGGGAGGAGCAGCGGTACTCCGGTGACTGAGACGACGACTCCCGTGACACGGTTCGCGGTGCCCGGGCGGATCGCCGTGAGCGGTCAGGCGGCGTCGCGGTGGCTGACCGCCACGCTGACGGAGATCCGCCGCGAGACGCCGCGCGCGACCACGTTCCGCCTGGCGGTGCCGGGCTGGGCGGGGCATCTGCCGGGCCAGCACCTGATGCTGCGGCTGACCGCCCCGGACGGCTATGCGGCACAGCGCCACTACTCGATCGCGTCGGCGCCGGACGCGTCCGGGCACATCGAACTGACCCTGGACCGGGTGCCGGACGGCGAGGTCTCCGGCTGGTTCCACACCGTGGCCCGGCCCGGGGACACGGTGGAGGTGCGCGGCCCGCTCAGCGGCTTCTTCGCCTGGCCGGGCGACCGGCCCGCGCTGCTGCTCGGGGCCGGCTCCGGGGTCGTACCGCTGATGTCGATGGTGCGGCACCACCGGGCCCGCGGCCTCACCGTCCCGCTGCGGATGCTGGTGTCGGCGCGCAGCCCCGAGGAGCTGATCTACGCGGCCGAGCTGGGCGCGGAGACGACCCCCGTGTTCACCCGCAGCGCTCCGCCCGGGGTGCCGGTGGGACGTATGGCGGCCGCACATGTGGCGCCGCTCCTGGCCGACCGGCCCGCCGGTGGGTGGGAAGCCTATGTGTGCGGCTCCAACGCCTTCGCCGAGCATGCCTCCCGGCTGCTGGTCGCGTCGGGCCAGCCGGTCGAACGCATCCGCATCGAGCGCTTCGGCTGACGAGGGCCGCCGGGGCACGAGAGCGGCCGGCCGCGCGCGTACCCCCGCCCCGGCCGGGCATCGGCGCTCGCGCTGCGAGACCGCCCGCCGAGCCTCCGCGCTCACCGCTGCGACACGTGCCCGGCCGGGCACGAGGTATTCCCGGTGAGCGACAGCGCCCGCCGCCGAGATGCCCGTCCGAGAGGAGCGCACGCGTTCCGGCACAGCGCACGATCGCTGGCGCCCAGGCCACTGAGGGCGGGAGTTGCCTGGCGAGGTCGTCGCCGATCCGGGCGGTACCCGGCGCCCGGGTCGCGCGGCGGCGCTCGGCGCGCGATCGTGGGGCGCGTGGTGTCCTCCGTGCGCCATATGGTCCGGAACTCGCGGTTCGCGGCGTGCGCGAGGTGCGCCGAACGGGGTACGAGACGGGTGTGGGCGTTCGTGCGCGTGAGCGGCGCGGGCGGTGGGCCGGGAATCCGGCGCAGCCGGTTCGGCGGCTCCTGCGGTGGCGAGGAGGTGGACATGCGTACCCGGGTGCGTGGCTGGCGCTGGCGGCGCAATCCGCTGCGGCGCCGGGCGGACGTCGTGGAGGCGTGGACGGTGCTGGTGGTCACCGTCCTGCTGTGTGTGGCCGCCCCCCTGGTCGGGGTGTTCGCCGGCCTGCACGCCCATGACCGGGGCCGGGCGCTCGCCGCGGTCCAGCGGGCCGAGCGCCACGAGGTGCGCGCCGTCGTGGTGGACGACCCGACCGGGCAGCCGTCCGCACCCCAGGGCGACCGCCGGCAGGCCTACCGCGCCCAGATCCGCTGGACCGAACCGGGCAAGGGTGTCCGGACGGCGTGGGCCCAGGTGCCCGCCGGGGCGCGCGCCGGGGAGCCGGTCTCGGTGTGGTTCGACTCCCGGGGCCGCAGCGTGGCTCCGCCGCCGGGCGAAGTGGCGGTGTGGCAGCACGCCGTGACCGTCGGGCTGTGCGCGGCGGGCGGCACCGCGACGGCGGTGTACCTCGCCCGGGTGATCGAGCGCCGGATCGCCCTGCGCCACCGGCTCGCCGAGTGGGAGCGGGAGTGGGAGCGGACGGGGCCGCGGTGGACCCAGCCACGGATGTGACCGGCGAGCGGTCCGATCACCGGGAGCCCGCCGCGTCGGTGCGAGTTCACCGGTAACAAGCGCTTACTCAACCTCCGACCTGGGCCGTTGATTTCCGGGTGGAGCGGCGGGAAAGGGGCCCGGCGCCCCTGGATCCCTGGCAGAGATCCGATCACCCACGTACCGTGAGACCGCATACCCTCCCTTCACAAAGGCGGTTGTTGATGGCTCTGTTCGATCTCCCCCTGGACGAACTCCGCGCTTACCGCAGCGAGTCCGCCGAACCGGAGGACTTCGACACCTTCTGGGAAAAGACGCTCCAGGAGGCCCGCGAACACGACTTGGACGCGCGGTTCGAGCCGGTGGAGACCGGCCTGACCACGGTCGAGGTCTACGACGTGACGTTCGCCGGGTTCGGCGGCCACCCCGTCAAGGGCTGGCTGCGGCTGCCCGCCGGGGCCACCGAACCGCTGCCTCTGGTAGTGGAGTTCCTCGGCTACGGCGGCGGGCGCGGCCTGCCGCACGAGAGCCTGCTGTGGGCGTCGACGGGCCGGGCGCACTTCCTGATGGACACCCGCGGGCAGGGCAGCACCTGGGGCGGCGGGGGCGACACCGCGGACCCGGTGGGCTCGGCCCCGGCCTATCCCGGCTACATGACCCGGGGCATCGACGCGCCCGAGAACTACTACTACCGCCGGGTGATCACCGACGGCGTGCGCGCGGTGGAGGCGGCCCGCTCGCACCCGCTGACCGACGCGACGCGGACCGTGGTGCTCGGCGACAGCCAGGGCGGCGGCCTGTCGATCGCCGTCGGCGGCCTGGTGCCCGACCTGGTCGCGGTCGCCCCGAACGTACCGTTCCTGTGCGACTTCCCGCGCGCGGTGACGCTGACGGACCGTCACCCGTACCGCGAGATCGGCCTCTTCCTCAAGACGCACCGGGAGCGCGCCGCGGAGGTGCGGCGCACGCTGTCCTACTTCGACGGGGTGCACTTCGCGGCCCGGGGCCGGGCGCCCGCCCTGTTCTCGGCGGCCCTGGAGGACCAGACGTGCCCGCCGTCGACGGTGTTCGCGGCGTTCAACGCCTGGGGTCACGAGGACAAGACCATCGACGTGTACGACTTCAACGACCACGAGGGCGGCGGCCCGTTCCACGAGGCGGCGCGGGTGCGCTGGCTGCGCTCGTACGCCTGAGCCCGGCGGCGGGCGGGGCGGCCGGGGCGCCCTTCCCCGCAGACCGGGCAGTCGGTACGTTCGGAGCCACCCGGGCCGCGGTGGGCGCGGAACCGGGTTCCCGGCGACGACGGAGGCCTTATGTCCACGCAGGAGACACCCCGGACGCCCCTACGGATCCACGGGCACTGCGATCCACGGTTCACCGCGGTCCGGGACGCCTTCGAGGAGAACTTCCGCGCACGCGGGGAGCTGGGCGCCGCGGTGGCGGTCACCGTCGCCGGGGAGACGGTGGTGGACCTCTGGGGCGGCTGGGCGGACCCGGCGCGGACCCGGCCCTGGGAGCGGGACACCGTGGTCAACGTGTGGTCGACCACCAAGGGGGTCGTCGCCCTGTGCGCCCATCTCCTGGCCGACCGGGGGCTGCTCGACCTGGACGCGCCGGTGGCCGCGTACTGGCCCGAATTCGCCGCCGAGGGCAAGGGGAAGGTGCTCGTACGGCATCTTCTGTCGCACCGCGCCGGGCTGGCCGGACTGCGTGAACCGCACACCCTGGAGCAGCTGTACGACTGGGAGACGACCACCGCCCGGCTCGCCGCGACGGCGCCCTGGTGGGAGCCGGGCACCCGGTCCGGGTACCACGCGCTGACGTACGGCTTCCTGGTCGGGGAGGTGATACGGCGGGTCTCGGGGCTGCGGCCGGGGGCTTTCCTGGAGCGGGAGCTGGCCGGGCCGCTCGGGGTGGACTTCACGGTGGGCCTGCCGGCGCGGGACGCCGGCCGGGCGGCCGAACTGGTGCTCGCGCCGGCCCCGCAGGGCGCCGAACAGGCCGTCGGCCTCGGCACGTTGACGCCGGTCGCGCGGGCCGCTCTGGCCAACCCGGCCACCGGGCCCGCGCAGGCGAACAGCGCCGACTGGCGGGCGGCGGAGATCCCCGCGGCCAACGGGCACGGCACGGCGCGGGCGGTGGCGGCGCTGTACGGCGTCTTCGCCGGGCGCGGCGCGTTCGGCGACCGGCGGTTCCTGTCGCCGCGGGCCGCGGAGCGGGCGCGGGAGAGCGAGGGCCCCGGCCGCGACCTGGTGCTCGGCGCGGCCTTCGAGGGGGAGACCGAGATCGGGCTCGGTCTGTGGCTGAGCGGCCCCCACGGGCTGTACGGGCCGAACCCGCGGGCTTTCGGCCATGACGGCTTCGGCGGCTCCTGTGGACTCGCCGACCCGGAGGCCGGGGTGTCGCTGGGCTACGTGATGAATCGCATGGGGCACCGCCTCGCCGATGATCCACGGAAGACGGCGCTGGTCGACGCCCTTTACCGCGCCCTGTGAGCCGCGCGTCACGGCGCCCGGTGACCGCCGTGGCGGGCGGGTGGATTTCGGTCGAAACCACCGACCGCCCTTCCCTCGTGGTTTAGACCAATGCTAATTGTGGTCGCGCAATGAACCCGCACGACTACGTCTTGTCACCGACAGGAGGGCGCGGCATGGCCCGCACCACCCCGAACGATCCCCCGCCCGTCGACGGCCGGCCGCTGTACGGACGCATAGCGGCGCTGTTACTCGACGAGCTGCGCGACGGCACGATCCCGCCCGGTGAACGGCTGCCGGGCGAACGGCACTTGGCGGCGCACTTCGGGGTCAGCCGGGAGACCGTCCGCCAGGCGCTGGAGGTGCTGCGCCGCAGTGGTGTGGTGGCCACCGACCGGCGGGGCAGCCACGCCATGCTGCCCGGCCGGCCGGTGGAGTCCCCGGACTCGCTCGCCTTCCCGGTCGGCGCCCGGCCGGCGGACCCCTGTGCGGTGGACCAGGCCACGGTGGTCTGGGAGGTGCCGCCGCCGGAGCACGCGCGGGAACTGGGCCTGGCCCCGCACCGGCCGACGCTGGTACACCACTACCGGTCGGTCACACCGGACGGCCGGGCGCTGCGGACGGCGGTGACGTCGTTCTCGGCGGTGGCCCTGGCCGAGGTGGCCGAGCTGGCGCGCTACCGGGACCGGGCCGACGGCGCCACGCCCGCGCAGCTCGGGCGGGCCTACGACTGGATGCGCAAGGCCGGGCTGTGCCTGCACCACCGGGACTCCATCAGCCAGGTCTCGCAGGCCGCGTCGGTCCGGGTGACCCGGCGCGTGCACGACCAGTACGCGCGCCCGCTGGAGATCACGGATCTGGTGGTGCACGCCGAACAGGACGCGCTGGTCTACGAGTTCACCCTGCCCGCCGCGGTGTGAGCGCCGGGTTCGGGCGCGCCGTCGCTCCGGGCCACCACCAGCCGGCCGCGCGGGCTGCCGTCGGCCCGCCGGCCGGACCCGGGCAGCACGCGCAGCTCGACCGTGAACCCGGCCCGCTCCAACTCCCCGAGGACGGCGCCGAGTCGGAGCGCCCGGTAGTACATGACGAACGGCGGCCGCCACAGCGCGTTGCGCACCCGCATCACCGCGTCGAAGCCGGACAGCAGCCAGAAACCGGGGTGCGTGGGGCGGGGCGGGGCGAACACCGGGAAGGCGAACCGGCCGCCGGGCCGCAGTGCCGCGCGGACCCCGGCGAACAGCCCCGGCAGCTCCCCCGGCAGGAAGTGGCCGAACGCCCCGAAGGAGACCACCAGGTCGAAGGCGCCGGTGAACGGCAGGGCCCGGGCGTCGCCGCGTACCCAGGAAACCCGGGGCGGTCCGGCGGGCGGCACCCGCCGCCGGGCGACGTCGAGCATGCCGGCGCTGAAGTCGATCCCGGTGACGCTGCGGCGGCACAGCCGGGCGAGCGGCCGGAACCCGGCGCCGGTGCCGCAGCACAGGTCGAGCCCGTCCGTGAACGGTCCGAGCGGCGCGAGCGCCTCGGCCACGGCGTCCAGCACGGGGGCCGGGGTCCGGAAGGGGGTGTGGTCGAACTTCGGCGCGAGCAGGTCGTATCCGTGCTCGACGGACGACAGGGCCTGTACGGCGAGTTCGCGGAGGGTGGGGCCTTCGGGACCGAACATGCCGGCAGCCTACGGCGCCACGGCCCACGCCCGCGCACGCCCCCGTCCCGGTCTCAGCCGTAGGTCTCGCGGCAGAGGCGGACGATCTCGGATGCCGCCACGCCGTCCGCCCGGCGGCACAGGTCGCGCATCACGGCGGTGGGCGGACGGGAGGCCGTACGGGGGCGGGGTGCCGGGTGCCGCACGGGCGAGCGGCGCTCGGCGCGCGGCGGGGTGGCCGGTGCGGCGGGGGCGGTCCGGGGCGCGGCGGGCGCCGGACCACCGCCGGACGCGGGCCCTCGGGTCCGGGCCCGCGGGCCCGGCCGGTCCGGCTGTCCGTCGCCGGTGCGCACGAGCGCCGCCCCGGTGGCCGGCTCGCTCACCGGGGCCCGCAGGACCGACGGTCTCGCCGCGGTGTCCGGCGGGAGGGCGCGCCGGGAGCCGGCGGCACCGGGATGGGGGACGGGGTCGACGGTGGTGCAGCCGGCGACGCTCACCAGAGCGGCGACCACCAGGGGAAGAAGTCGGCGAGGCACGCGCCCACTGTTCCGCACCACCCGCGGCGGCGGCCCGCTCCACGCCGGAGCACCACTCCCACGAGCGACCGGCCGGGGTGACGGACCCGTCCCGATGATCGGGTGTCCGCACCGGGCCCCGGCAACTCCCCTCCGGACATTCGCCTTTGTGTGGCACGGCCGGCCGGGGGCCCGGCAGGCGCGGCCGGCCCCGCGGGAATGCCACGTTCGGGTGGTTTGTTGACCGCGACACGGACACAGCACCCCATCCGGTGGTAGCGTGCTATCAGCACTCGTGCACGCCCAAGGTGGGCGCCGGTGCCATTCTCTCTTTCTCAGCTGATCGGTTCGCCGCTGTCCCGGATCCCCCGGTCCCCGGCGCGTCAGCTTTCCGGTACCGCCTCGTGACGGGCTTCTCCGCCGTACCCGAGGCACCGTCTCCGCCGCCCGGAGGCAGTCGCAGACGCCTCCCGCTCGCGGCCTCACCCCCCTTCTCCTCCCTGTCCCGTCCGCGAAAGGACACCCCCATGACCACCACACTCGCCACCCCTCCCGAGGCCCCGCAGGCGCCGGCCGCCCCGCTCGTCACCGGCGTCCTGGACATCGACGCGCACGGCAAGGGCCATCTCAGGGCCGCGAGCCTGCTGCCCTCCCCCGCCGATCCGCAGGTCACACCGGCACTGGTGCGCCGCCACGGACTGCGCAAGGGCGACCTGATCGAGGGCGTCCGGGGCGCCCAGCGGGCCCTGACCGAGATCGCGCGCGTCAACGGACGCGCCCCCGGGGAGCCCCGCGCACGCCGTCACTTCCACGAACTCACCCCGCTCCATCCGCACCGGCGCCTGCGCCTGGAACACCCCGGCGCCGCGCTGACCGGACGCCTCGCCGATCTGCTCGCGCCGGTCGGCAAGGGCCAGCGCGGCCTCATCGTGGCGCCGCCCAAGAGCGGCAAGACCGTGCTGCTCCAGCAGCTGGCCGCCGCCGTGGCCGGCAACCACCCCGAGTGCCGGCTGATGGTCCTGCTGCTCGACGAACGGCCCGAGGAGGTCACCGAGATGCGCCGCTCGGTGCGCGGCGAGGTGTACGCCTCCACCTTCGACCGCGCGCCCAAGGACCACATCGCCCTCGCCGAGCTGGTCGTGGAGCGGGCCAAGCGGCTGGTCGAGGCCGGCGAGGACGTCGTGGTGCTGCTGGACTCGCTGACCCGGCTGTGCCGCGCGTACAACAACGCCTCCGCCGCCGGCGGCCGCACCCTGAGCGGCGGCGTCGACGCGGGTGCGCTGATCGGCCCCAAGCGGTTCTTCGGCGCCGCGCGCCAGGCCGAGGAGGGCGGCTCCCTGACCATCCTCGCCTCGGCGCTGGTGGACACCGGCTCCCGGGCCGACGGCTACTTCTTCGAGGAGCTGAAGAGCACCGGCAACATGGAGCTGCGCCTGGACCGGGAGCTGGCCGCCCGGCGGGTCTTCCCCGCCGTGGACATCGACGCCAGCGGCACCCGGCGTGAGGAACTGCTGCTCACCCCGGCCGAGTTGAGCGCCGTACGCGGACTGCGCCGTGCCCTGCGCTCCCGGGAGGGCGGTCCGTCCGCCGTGGAGACCCTGCTCGAACGGCTGCGCGCCACCCCCGACAACGCCGCGTTCCTGCGGCAGATCCGGCCCACCCTCCCGGCCGGCTGACCCCGGCCCCGGGCGCCCCGGTGCGGCATCCGGGTTGCTCGGCACCCCGAACGGCCCCGGCGGGGTGAGGGACCCGCACCCTGTTCGTAGGTTGATCGTATGATCACCGGATTCTCGTATCGCGCGGCAGTGTCGGCCTGCTCCCTGTGTGTGGCGGGCCTGCTGGTGCTCACACCGGCCGCTGCCGCCGCCGGACCCCCGGCCGGGGAACCCGCCCCGCCCCGCCCCCCGGCGGTGATGCCCGGGCCGTCCCTGCTGTACAGGTCCGGCACGCAGGTCCGGCCGCACCGGGGCGCCCCCGAGCTGCCCGACGTATCGGCGCTCTCCTGGCTCATCGCCGACGCGGGCAGCGGCGAGGTGCTGGCCGCGCACGACGCGCACCGCGAACTGCCCCCCGCCAGCACCCTGAAGACCCTGTTCGCGCTCACCGTCCTGCCCATGCTGCCCGGCGGGCTCCAGCACACCGTGGACTACGACGAACTGGCCGACGTCGGCGAGGGCAGCAGCCTGGTCGGCGTCGAGGAGGGGCACACCTACCAGGTGGCCGACCTGTGGCGGGGGGTGTTCCTCAGCTCCGGGAACGACGCCGTGCACGTCCTCGCCCGGCTCGGCGGCGGCTGGGAGGCCACCGCCGCCAGGATGCAGGACAAGGCCCGCTCACTCGGCGCGCTGGACACCCACGTGGTCTCCCCGGACGGCTACGACGCCCCCGGCCAGGTCTCCTCCGCCTTCGACCTCGCGGTGTTCGGGCGGACCGGCCTGCGCGACCCCGACTTCGCCCGGTACTGCGGCACCGCCGAGGCCCGCTTTCCCGGTGACGGCTCGTCGTATCCCATCGAGAACACCAACCGGCTGCTGACCGGCGAGGACGGTGTGGCGCCGTACCCAGGCCTGATCGGGATCAAGAACGGCTACACCAGCAACGCGGGCAACACGCTCGTGGCCGCGGCGCGCCGGGACGGGCACACCCTCGTGGTGAGCGTCCTCAACCCTCAGGCCGACGGCGGGCTGACCGTGTACGAGGAGGCCCGCGCGCTGCTCGACTGGGGCTTCGCGGCGGCCGGGCAGGTGGACCCGGTGGGCTCGCTGGACGGACTGCGCCCGCCCTCCCGCGCCGAGCCGTCGGCCGCGCCGGTGGCGGCGGCCGGGGCACCGGCCTCGGACGACGACTCGGACTGGTCCCCCGCCGCCGTCGTGGCGGGGCTCACCGGGCTCGGCGCGGGAGCCGTGGCGCTGGCGCTGCGGGCCAAGGGCGGCCGGTCGGCCCGCGGCTGACCCGCCGGCAAGGCGAACAGCAGGCCCAGCGAGACCCAGACGTAGGCATTGGCGCCGAGGAACCCGCCGAGGCCCGAGGCGTCGCCGGACCACAGCCACACCACGCTGGTGCACAGCACCGCGTACAGGGCGCCCGCGATCCGTGGGCGCCCGGCGCGCACCAGGACCGCGAAGGACGGCAGCAGCCACACCAGATGGTGCACCCAGGTGACCGGGCTGACCAGGCAGGCCGCGATGCCGGTGAGCGCGAACGCGGCCGGCCAGTCGCCGGCCACGGCCGCCCGGCGGGCCCGCCACGCCCAGACGCCCAGGGTCAGCAGGACCGCCGACGCCCACAGCGGGCGGCCCGGCTCGCCGAGGCGGGCCAGCACCCCTTGCAGCGACTGGTTCGACACATAGTCGAGCCGCCCCACCCGGCCGGTGTCCCACAGCGCCTCGGTCCAGTAGAACCGGGAGGCCGCCGGGTCGGCCCAGGCGGCCAGCCCGGTCGCGGCGGCGGCGACGGCCGTCGCGAGGGCCGCCGCCCGGCGCCGCCCGGCGAGCAGCAGCAGGCCGATGAACAGGGCGGGCGTCAGCTTCACCGCCGCGGCCAGCCCGATACCGGCGCCCGCCCAGCGGCCCCGGCCGGTCGTCAGCAGCAGGCAGTCGACGAGGACGAGAGCAAGCAGCACCAGGTTCACCTGGCCGAAGCTGAAGGTGTCCCGCAGCGGCTCGAACAGGGCCAGCAGGCACAGGCACAGCGCCCACCGGTACCAGTCGCGGCGCCGGCCGGGCCCGGCCAGGATCCACAGGACCGCCGTGAGCGCGGCCAGGTTCACCAGCAGCGACACGGCGATCGCCGCGGCCCTGCCGAGCAGGGCCAGCGGCAGCATGGCCACGGCGGCGAACGGCGGATAGGTGAAGCCGTACACCGTGCCCGGCACCCGGTAGTCGTAGATCCGGCCGCCGTGGTGCGCCCAGGTGTGCACGGTGCCGTAGTACACCCGCAGGTCGAAGAAGCCCCGCAGCAGCGGCACGGTCGCCGTGAACGCGGTGACGGCGGCCACCAGCAGCAGGACGAGCAGGAGCCGGCCCCGGTCCGTGCGCGGTCCCAGCCGTGCCAGCCGTTCCAGCCCTGCGCGTGACCCCCCGGACCGGCTCGGACCCGTCATGCCGGGCGTCCCGCGACCGGGGCCCGGGCGGCCAGGAGGGCCTGCCACAGGACAACGACGCCGAGCGCCCCGCCGGCGACCGCCAGCACCAGCTGCCCCGGCTCGGCGGGGCCGCCGCTCGGCAGCACGGCGAGGGCGAGCACCCCGGCCAGGGCGGCCGACCGGTGCCGTACCGGGGCGGCGGGCGCGGCGGCGGCGACGAGGAACAGGCCCCACAGCACGTACCAGGGCCGGAGCGCCGGGCCGAGGACCGCGACGGCGAGGAGGGACAGGCCGAGCGCGTACACCGGCCGGGCGCGCAGTGCGCGCCCGGCCAGCAGCACGGCGACGGCGGCGGCCGCGAGCCCGAGCAGCTGCCAGGCGGGGACGGCCAGCGGGGCCAGTCCGCTGCCGAGGCGGCCGAGCAGCGCGCCGGTCGCCCGGCCGAGCAGGCCGGTCGGCGCCCAGTTGTGCGGGGAGACCGGCGTGCCCAGGGCACCGATCCAGCCGTAGCCGGTGCCGGCCACGGCCGTGACGGCGACCGTGGTCGCGGCAGAGGCCGCCACCGTGGTCAGGAGGGCCGGCAGCGGACGGTCCCCGGAGCGGATCCGCAGGGCGACGACGACCGGCAGGCCGAGCGCCGCCGGTACCTTCACCAGCGCGGCGAGGGTGACGAGAACGGCACCGGCGGCACCGGCGGCGGGCCGGGGCCGGTGCGCGGCGACCAGGCCGAGCCCGAGCAGGCCCAGCATCAGGGCGTCGTTGTGGGCGCCCGCGACCAGGTGGAGCAGCACCAGCGGGTTGAGCGCGCCGAGCCAGAGCGCGGCGGCCGGGTCGGCGCCGCTGTGCCGGGCGAGCCGGGGCAGCGCCGCCGCCATGAGGGCCACACCGGCCAGCGCGACCAGGCGCATGCCGAGCAGGCCGGCGGGTATCTCGCCGTGGGTCAGCCCGGACAGCGCGGCGGCCACGGCCAGGAAGGCGGGGCCGTAGGGGGCGGCGGTGTGCCGCCACATCGGGGCGACCTCGTCGGCGAGCGGGCCGCCGAGCCGGTCCGGGCCATGGGCGTAGACGTCCATGTGGGCGTCGGCCATGGCGCCCTGCGCGAGGTAGCTGTAGACATCCCGGCTGAACAACGGGGGTGCGAGCAGCAGCGGGGCCGCCCACAGGGCCAGCACGAGCAGCAGGGCGCGCGGGGTGGGCGGTCGCGGGCCGCGTACCAGCCGGCCGAGCAGCAGCCAGGCCGCTGTCAGCAGGACGATGCCGACGTACACCCCGACCAGGCCGACGGCCGCGTGCACCGAGGCGGGCGCCCACAGCTCCCGGACCGGCAGGGCGCCGGCCGTCTCGCCGCCGAGCGCGAGGAAGCCGGTGCCGGCCAGGCCCAGGGCCTGGCAGTGGCGGAGATCGACGGGGAACGCCATGGCCAACACCGGGGCAGCGTGGCAACGCCGGGTGGCCGGTGGGCGACGCCGGTCCGGCCGGGCGGGAGCGGACGGGTGACCGGCAGGGGACGGGGCGGGGGCGTCCGGCGGCGGGTGCGTGCGCCGGGTGCGTTCAGAAGATCGACAGGCCCGTGAGCGTGGTGAAGCGGTCCAGGGCCGCGACCCCGGCGACCGAGTTGCCGCGTTCGTCCAGGCCCGGGCTCCATACGCACAGCGTGCACCGGCCGGGGACGACGGCGATGATCCCGCCGCCGACCCCGCTCTTGCCGGGCAGGCCCACCCGGTAGGCGAAGTTGCCCGCCGCGTCGTAGGTGCCGCAGGTCAGCATGATCGCGTTGACCTGCTTGGCCTGGCTGCGGCTGAGCAGCCGGCTGCCGTCGGCGCGGACGCCGTGCCGGGCGAGGAAACCGGTGGCGAGGGCCAGGTCGGCGCAGGAGGCGGCGATGGAGCACTGCCGGAAGTACTGGTCGAGCAGGACCGGTATGTCGTTGTCGATGTTGCCGTAGGACGCCATGAAGTGGGCGAGGGCGGCGTTGCGGTCGCCGTGCGCGGTCTCGGAGGCGGCCACCTCCGTGTCGAAGTCGAGACCGGGGTTGCCGCTCTCGGCGCGCAGGAAGTCCAGCAGCTCGCCGGCCGCGTCCCCGGTACGGGTCTGCAGCCGGTCGGTGACGACGAGGGCGCCCGCGTTGATGAACGGGTTGCGCGGGATGCCGTTCTCGTACTCCAGCTGGACCAGCGAGTTGAACGGGTTGCCGGAGGGCTCGCGGCCCACGTGCTCCCAGAGTTCGTCGCCCTCGCGGGCCAGGTCCAGGGCGAGGGTGAAGACCTTGGTGATCGACTGGGCGGAGAACGGCTCCCGCCAGTCCCCCACCCCGTACACCGTGCCGTCCGGCTCGGCGACGGCCATGCCGAAGCTGCGCGGGTCGCGGGAGGCGAGGGCCGGGATGTAGTCGGCGGGCCGGCCGCGCCCGGGGGTGTGGCTGATCTCCTCGGCGATGCGCTCCAGGACCGGCAGGAAGGTGGCGGACGACGTCGTTGTCATGATCACCATTGTGCCTCCCGGCCGGTCCCCGAGGCGTGTCGAGGTGGCCTTGTCGCAGGTCAGGCGGCTGGTGCGCCGCTGCCCGCGACGATCTCCGGGCGCAGCAGCTCGGCCAGCCGGCCGGCCGGCAGCAGGCCCTTCTCCAGCACCAGTTCGGCCACGCCGCGGCCGGTGGCGAGGGCCTCCTTGGCGATGTCGGTCGCGGCCGTGTAGCCGATGTGCGGGTTGAGCGCGGTGACCAGGCCGATGGAGTTCTCCACGGTCGCGCGCAGCCGCTCGGTGTTGGCGGTGATGCCGGAGACGCAGCGTTCGGCCAGCGTGCGGCAGGCGCTCTGCAGGTGCGTGATCGACTTCGACAGGGAGTGCAGGATGATCGGCTCGAAGGCGTTGAGCTGGAGCTGCCCGGCCTCGGCGGCCATGGTGATGGCGACGTCGTTGCCGATCACCTCGAACGCGACCTGGTTGACCACCTCGGGGATGACCGGGTTGACCTTGCCCGGCATGATCGACGAACCGGCCTGCACCGGCGGCAGGTTGATCTCGCCGAGGCCCGCGCGCGGACCGGAGGACAGCAGGCGCAGGTCGTTGCAGCTCTTGGAGAGCTTGACCGCGATCCGCTTCAGGACGCCGGACATCTGGACGAAGGCGCCGCAGTCCTGGGTGGCCTCGACCAGGTTGGCGGCGGTGACCAGCGGAAGGCCGGTGATGGCGGACAGATGGCGGCGGGCGGCCTCGGCGTACCCGGCGGGTGCGTTGAGGCCGGTGCCGATGGCCGTGGCGCCGAGGTTGATCTCGTGGATCAGCTCGACGGCCTCGGCGAGACGGCTGCGGTCCTCCTCGATCATGACGGCGAACGCGGAGAACTCCTGACCCAGCGTCATGGGCACGGCGTCCTGCAACTGTGTACGGCCCATCTTGAGCACGTCACGGAACTCGACGGCCTTGCCGGCGAAGGCGTCCTGGAGTACGGACATCGCCTTGAGCAGTCCACGTACCGCGAAGACCGTCGCTATCTTGACGGCGGTCGGGTAGACGTCATTGGTTGACTGGCTCAGGTTGACATCCTCGTTGGGATGCAGATGTGTGTACTGCCCCTTGGCGTGGCCGAGCAGTTCCAGCGCGCGGTTGGCCACGACCTCGTTGGCGTTCATGTTGGTGGACGTGCCGGCGCCGCCCTGGACGACGTCCACCACGAACTGCTCGTGCAGCTTCCCGGCGCGGATCTCACGGCAGGCGGCGACGATCGCGGCGGCCTTCTCGGGCGCCAGCAGACCGAGCTCCTCGTTGGCGAGGGCGGCGGCCTCCTTGACGGCGGCCAGGGCGTCGATCAGGTGCGGGTAGGCGGAGATCGGGGTGCCGGTGATGGGGAAGTTCTCCGTGGCGCGCAGGGTGTGGATGCCCCAGTACGCGTCGGCGGGGACGTCGCGGTCGCCGAGCAGGTCGTGTTCGCGGCGGGTGGCGGCGGTCATGAGGGTGCGGGCCTCTTTCTGGGGTGCGGAATTCCGGCGGGACTAGGCGCGGGCGGTGGCCGGGTCGGGGTCGAGCGCGCGCACGGGCCGTACGCTGCCCACCGGCTCCCCGCCGCCGAGCAGCGGCTCCCCCGCGAACTCGGTGAGCAGCGCGGGGTCGACGCCGGCGCGGGCGAGCGCCGCCGCGGCGACGGGGATCCGCGCCCGGTTCGCGCCGTCGGCGATCTTCACGGCGATGGCCGTGCCGTCGGGCAGCGCCGCTACCTGGACGCCTTCGAAGCCGTCCTTGGCGAGGAGTCCGGGCACGGCCCGCATGAGCGCGGCGACGTCCCGGCCGGTGCCGGAGGCCATCTCGGCGTGCTCGCGCATCGCGTCGGCGACCCGGGCCTCGGGGGTGCCGGGGGCGGCCGTGGTGATCCGGGCGAGGGCGCGGGCGAGGCCGTGCAGGGAGATGGCGAACAGCGGGGCGCCGCAGCCGTCCACGGTGACCCGGGCGGCCGGCCGGCCGGTCAGGTCCTCGACGGTGGCGGCGATCTTCCGCTGGAGCGGGTGCGCCGGGTCCAGGTAGTCGTCCAGGGACCAGCCGTTGAGCTTGGCCGTCCACAGCATGGCGGCGTGCTTGCCGGAGCAGTTCTGGGCGAGCCGCGAGGGCATGCGGCCCTCCCGCACCCAGGCGTCGCGGACGACCGGGTCGAACGGCATGTCGGGCACGTTGCGCAGGTCGTCCTCGGCGAGGCCGGCGAGTTCCAGGATGCGCCGGGTGCCGGCCAGGTGCCGCTCCTCGCCGGAGTGGCTGGCGGCGGCCAGCGACAGCAGTTCGCCGTCGAGCGGCAGCCCGGCCCGCAGCATGGCCACGGCCTGGACGGGCTTGAGGGCCGAGCGCGGGTAGAAGGCCGCCTCGATGTCGCCGAGCCGGAAGCGCACCCGGCCGTCGGCACCGAGGACGACGACGGAGCCGTAGTGGATGCCCTCGACGACCCCGCCGCGCACGAGGTGGGCGACGGGGGCGTGGAGGGGTTCGCGGACGACGGGGGCGTCGGCGGGGGAACTGCTGTACATCACTGCCTGTATCAAGGGGTCGGGGCCGTCCGGAACGCGGGTCACGCGCCGGCGCCGGTGGAGGTGCGGGTCGCGCGGGCGCGGACGGCGTACCAGCCCGCGACCAGCGCCGCGACGATCAGCGGCAGACAGAGCACGGTGGTGCGTCCGGCGCCGCCGTCGGCGTACATGAGGACCACGACGGAGGCGAGGAACGCCAGCGTCACGAGTTCGGTCCAGGGGGAGCCCGGCAGCCGGTAGGCCGGCCGGGTCAGGTCGCCCTGCCGGGTCTTCCGCCAGAAGAGCAGGTGGCAGACCATGATCATGGCCCAGGTGGCGAGGATGCCGATCGCCGCGAAGTTGAGGACGATCTCGAACGCGTCGGCGGGGACCACGTAGTTCAGGCCCACGCCGAGGACGCAGATCCCGCTGGTGAGCAGGATGCCCCCGTAGGGGACCTGGCTGCGGCTCATCCGGGAGGTGAAGGCGGGGGCGGAGCCGCTCATCGCCATGGAGCGCAGGATGCGGCCGGTGGAGTAGAGGCCGGAGTTCAGCGACGACAGCGCCGCGGTCAGGACGACCAGGTTCATCACGCCGCCGGCCGCCGGGACACCGATGTTCGACAGGACCGTGACGAAGGGGCTCTCGCCGGCGGAGTACTTGTTCCACGGCAGGAGCATCGACAGCAGGACGACCGAGCCGACGTAGAACACGCCCACCCGCCACATGATCGAGTTGATCGCCTTCGGCATGATCTTCTCGGGGTTCTCGGTCTCGCCGGCGGCGACGCCGACCAGCTCGACGGAGGCGTAGGCGAAGACGACGCCCTGGATGATCAGCAGCATGGGCAGCAGGCCGTGCGGGAAGACGCCGCCGTTGCCGGTGATCAGGGCGGGGCCGGGGTGGTGGCCGTCGACCGGGTGCTGGGTGACCAGCAGGTAGATGCCGATGCACATGAACACGAGAAGCGCGCCGACCTTGACGATCGCGAACCAGAACTCCAGTTCGCCGAAGATCTTGACCGATATCAGATTGACGGTCAACACGACCGCGAGGGCGATCAATGCGATCAACCATTGCGGGATGTCGGAGAACATGCCCCAGTAGTGGGTGTAGGTGGCGACCGCCGTGATGTCGGCGATACCGGTCGTCGCCCAGTTGAGGAAGTACATCCAGCCCGCGGTGTAGGCGCCCTTCTCGCCCAGGAACTCCCGGGCGTACGACACGAAGGCGCCGGAGGACGGGCGGTAGAGCACGAGTTCGCCGAGGGCCCGGACGACCAGGAAGGCGAAGACGCCGCAGACGGCGTACGCGAGGAAGAGGGAGGGCCCGGCGTCGGCGAGCCGGCCGCCCGCGCCGAGGAACAGGCCGGTGCCGATGGCGCCGCCGATGGCGATCATGTTGACGTGCCGGTGCTTCAGGCCCTTGCTGTAGCCGGCGTCTCCGGCGTCGACATGGCCGGTCGAGGGGCGCGTCTCGTCTTTGAGGTGCTGTTCGCTCACGCCTCGGCTCCGCCTTCCGTGAGGGGGTCCGTCCGCTGGGGACGGACGATGTCGGTGAGGGTCGTCTCGACGCGGTCCAGGTGGTGGCTCATGGCCTGGACGGCGTCGTGTTCACTGCCGTCGACCAGCGCCTCGACGATCGCCCGGTGCTCGCGGTTGGACTGCTCACGGCGCCCGCCCAGCTCGTTGAGGAAGGCCGACTGACGCGCCAGTGCGTCGCGGATCTCCTCGATGACCCGGCGGAAGACCGGGTTCTGGGCGGCCTCGGCCACGGCGAGGTGGAAGAGGGTGTCCATCGCGACCCAGGCGGTGGTGTCCGTCTCCCGCTCCATGCGGTCGAGCAGATGGGCCAGGTGGTCCAGGTTCTCCGGGGTGCGGCGCACGGCCGCGTAGCCGGCGACCGGGATCTCGATGTGGCGGCGCACCTCCAGCAGATCACTGGCCGCGTAGTCGCCGAAGGTGGGGTCCTCGACGGTGTTCGCGACCACGAAGGTGCCCTTGCCGGTGCGGGAGACCGTCAGGCCCATGGTCTGCAGCGCGCGCAGCGCCTCGCGGAGCACGGGCCGGGACACCTCCAGGGTGCGGCACAGCTCGGCTTCGGAAGGGAGCTTGTCGCCGATGGCGTACCGGCCGCTCTCGATGGCGCCGCGGAGGTGGTCGAGTACCGCTTCCATCGCGCTGACGCGCCGGGGGACGAGACCACCTGTCTGGCTGTCTGACAGGTTCACGGGAGCGATCCTGCGGGGTGCGGGCGGACACTGTCAAGGCGTGCGGTAAGAAAAGATTCACGGGGTGCGGATGCCTGAATACAGGCATCCGCACCCCGTGGGTGGACGACGGCGGGCGGTTCAGCTGCCGAGCGTGCCGGTGGCGAGCAGGCCGAGCAGGAGCACACCGACGACGATCCGGTAGATCACGAAGGCGTTGAAGGAGTGCTTGGCGACGAACTTCAGCAGCCAGGCGATAGAGGCGTAGGCGACGAGGAACGACACGATGGTGCCGACGGCGAGCGGGGCGGCGCCGACCCCCGCGCCGAGGGCGTCCTTCAGCTCGTACAGGCCCGCGCCGGTCAGGGCGGGGATGCCGAGGAAGAAGGACAGCCGGGTGGCGGCGACGCGGTCCAGGTCCAGGATGAGCGCGGTGGACATGGTGGCGCCGGAGCGCGAGAAGCCCGGGAAGAGCAGGGCGAGGATCTGCGAGCAGCCGACCCACATCGCGTCCTTGAAGGAGGTGTCGTCCTCACCGCGCTTGTGCCGGCCCATCTGGTCGGCGGCCCACATCACGCCGGAGCCGAGGATCAGCGAGCCGGCGACCACCCACAGGGAGGCCAGCGGGCCGTCGATCAGCGGCTTGGCGGCCAGGCCCACCACCACGATCGGGACGGTGGCGGCGATCACCCACCAGGCGAACTTGTAGTCGTGGTGGTAGCGCTCCTCGCGGTTGCCCAGGCCGCGGAACCAGGCGGTGACGATTCGCCGGATGTCCTTGAAGAAGTACACGAGCACGGCGGCGATGGCGCCGACCTGGATGACGGCGGAGAACCCGACGACGGAGGAGTCGTCGACGGGGATGTCCATGAGCCCTTCGGCGATCTTTAGGTGTCCGGTGGAGGACACCGGGAGGAACTCGGTCACCCCCTCGACTACTCCGAGGACGACGGCCTGACCGACGGAGATGGCGCTCATGGGATCCAGTTCTGGGGAAGAGTTGGGTCGACAGTGCCGTAGACAGTACTCACTGCCGCGGGCCGCGCGGCGCATGCCTAGGCCCACAGGAGACCGGCGAGTGAGACACCGGTGAAGGCCGCGGCGAGCCCCGCCGCCACACTCGCCACGATGTTCCCGGCAGCGTAGAGGCCGGAGCCGGCCTCGGCCAGCCGCAGGGTCTCGTAGGAGAAGGTCGAGTACGTCGTCAAAGCGCCGCACAGCCCGGTGCCCAGCAGAAGCCGCAGGTCGGGGCCGACGGCCCCGGCGGAGGCGGCGCCCGTGACCAGCCCGAGGACCAGGCAGCCGACGACGTTCACCACGAAGGTGCCCCACGGGAAGAGCGAGTCGTGCCGGGCCTGCACGGCGCGGTCGGTGAGGTAGCGCAGGGGCGCGCCGACCACGGCGCCCGCGACGACCAGCAGCCAGTTCACAACGACTTCTTACCCCTCGGGTCCGTTTCGTCCGGGCCGGCGCAGGCCCCTGGCCACCGGACGACCTCGCACGGCTCCAGGGTCACCAGGCCCGCGCCGGCCAGTTCGCCGAGCCGGGGCAGGAACGCCCGGATCCGCTCCTCGGTGTCCACCACGACCACCGCGACCGGCAGGTCCTCGCTCAGGGACAGCAGCCGGGAGGTGTGGATGCGGGAGGAGGCGCCGTAGCCCTCGATGCCCCGGAAGACGCTGGCGCCGGCGAGTCCGGCGGCGTGCGCGCGGTGCACGATCTCGGAGTAGAGGGGCCGGTGGTGCCAGGTGGCGTTCTCGCCGACGTAGACGGTCAGCCGCAGGGCCTGGCCGGTGCGGGGGGTCGCCGCCACCCGCGGGCCCGTCGCTGACTCCGGGACCATCGCCGGCTCCGGGCTCGTCGCTGTCTTCCGGCCCGTCGCTGCCTCCGCGCTCGTCGCTGTCTTCCGGCTCATCGCCGCCTCCCGACGAAGACCCGGCGGGCGGCGGCCGAGGCCAGCCACACCGCGGCGAGGGCCGCGCACAGCGTCGCGGCCAGATAGGCGAGCGCCGGGCCGGGGCGGCCGGCGTCGGTCAGCCCGCGGATGTCGACCGCGTAGGTGGAGAACGTGGTGTAACCGCCGAGTACGCCGGTGCCGAGGAACGGCCGCAGCAGGCGGTGGGCGGCCCACACGTCGGTGACCAGCACCATGAGGACGCCCATGGCGGCGCAGCCGGAGACATTGGTCCAGAAGGTCGCCCAGGGGAAGCCGTCAGGGGGTGTGGGCCAGGCGAGGGTGAGGGCGTAGCGGGCCGTCGCGCCGAGCGCGCCGCCGGCCGCCACGACCGCGACGACGGGCGCCTGCGCACGCCACTCGGACCGCCGGGGTGGCGCGGGGCGGACGCCGCGGGTCCGCGTCTGCGGGGCTGTCATCGGTCAGGTCTCCTCTGCCGGCCCTGACCCGTCGGGCGATCAAGGCCGGAACCCAGCGTACCGCCGGGTCAGCGGGCGGCCGGCCGGGCGCAGACCGCCACCCCGGGCTCCCCCAGGCTGCCCAGCACCAAGTGGTCGCCGGTGGCGCAGACGCTGGTGACCATGCGGAAACCGGACCGGCGGCGGGTGAGGTGGTGGACGACGCGCCCCTCGTCGTCCACGGCGACCACGCCGGCGGTCCCGCTCGGGCGGTACGGCAGGCGTACGGCGGCCCGGGCGGCCGCGCGGCGGACGGCCGGAGAGGCGCGGTGCAGCAGGTCCAGCGGGGGGACCCGGGGGCTGGCCAGGGCGACCCAGACCGGGCCGCCGGGGCCCTCGCGCCAGAGGTTGTCCGGCATGCCGGGCAGGTCGGCGAAGGGTTCGGCGTGACCGGCGCGGGGGCCGGTGAGCCGGTAGCGGACGAGGCGGCAGGCGCCGGTCTCGGCGAGCACCAGAAAGGAGCCGTCGGCCGCGACGGCGAGGCCGTTGGCGAACCGCAGCCCCTCCAGCAGGACCTCGGGCTCGCCGCCCTCCGGGGGCAGCCGCAGCAGGCGTCCGGTGCCGGTGTTCTCGACGATGTCGCCGATCCAGCGGTCCAGGGGGTGGCGGCGGCTGGAGACGGTGAAGTACAGGGTGCCGTCGGGGAGGGCGACGGCGTTGCTGCAGAAGCGGAGCCGCTCCCCCGCCACCGAGTCCGCGAGGACGCGGACGGTGCCGTTGTCCGTGTCCACACGCAGCAGGCCGCGTTCGGCGTCGCAAACCACCAGGTCGCCGTCCGGGAGGAGTTCCAGGCCGAGGGGACGGCCGCCGGTGCGGGCCAGCACCTCGGTACGGGCCGTGCGCGGGTCGCCGAGATGGTGGACGCGGAGGATGCGCCCGTCGGCCACTCCGGTCAGCACGCGTCCGTGCGGGTCGGGCACGACGTCCTCGGGGCCGCGCGCCCCCAGGGAGACGTAGTGCAGGGGCACGAGTTCCGCGGGTCGGTCCATGGGCGTCACCTTCTCACCGTCCTGTCCTCACCGTCCTGGGCGGTCGTCGGCGAGCGCCCACAGTGCCGTGCGGGTGCGCTCGCCGTGTGATGCGGCCGTCATCGGGGGTGCGTCCGCCTCACCAGCCCTTCTCGAACATCCTGGCCACCTCGGCGATGCGTCTCTCGTCGCGCCGGTAGTGGACGCGGCAGCGGATCCGGCGGGTGCGCAGGACTCCGAGGCGGGCGAGGAAGTCCAGGTGGGCGCGGACGGTCCGAAGGGGCTGGCCCAGCTTGCCGGCGACGGCCCGCGCGGTGACGCCCGTGGCGGCGAGGTCACGGCCGCGCCCGGCCGGGAAGTGGGCCGCCGGGTCCTTGAGCCACTCCAGGATGGTGTGCCGTATGCGGCCCGTGGGAGTCCCCGGGAAAGTCACCGTCATCCGTCCGCCTCCCGTCCCCCGGCCGCCTCCTACGCAGTGTTCCCACTGTGGCCCGGGCGACGCCGCCGCGTCCGGGACTCGACGCCCGTTGTCCGGTAAGGAACGGCCCTGTTCCCAGGGAGGGTTGTAACGCCCCAGGCCCGTGGCGGGGGCCCGGTCGCCGCGCCGCGACCGGGCCCCGTCCCGATGGCTCAGCGGTGGCTGAACCACGTCATCGAGGAGAGCGCCTTGTCGTCGTAGCCGAAGAGGGCCTGGTTCTCCCAGCCGTTGCCGGAGCCGGCGTCCGCCGGGTCCCAGCCGTTGCCGGGGACGGCGGTCCAGGTGGCCTCCCAGTAGAAGACGCCGAGACCGCGGCCGTTCGGGACGGCCTCCACGATGCTCGCCACGTCGTTCAGCCACTTGGTCTGGCCGGCCACGGTCGCCGGGTAGCCGGGGACGAGTTCGCCGGTGGTGTCGATCTGGTTGGTGAGCGCGTCGTCGCTGTCGAGACGGAAGGGGTAGGCCGTCTCGGCGACGAACACCGGCTTGCCGTAGCGGGCGGCCGCGTCGTCCAGGGTGGTCTGGAAGTCGGAGAGCGCGCCGTGCCAGTAGCCGTAGTACGACAGACCGATCACGTCGAACTTGACGCCGTTGGCCACCGCGCTGTCGAACCACCACTCGGTGCCGGCCTTGTCCGCGCCCTTGGCGAGGTGCAGCGCGACGGAGGTGGACGGGTTGACCGCCTTGACGGCGCTGTAGCCGGAGTTGATCAACCCGGCGAGCTGGGTCCAGTTGTCCGTTGATCCCTCGGACCAGAGCATGCCGCCGTTGATCTCATTGCCCACCTGGACCATGTCGGCGGTGGTGCCTTGAGCCTTCAAGGCGTTCAACACGTCGTACGTGTGGTTGTACACGTCGGTCTTCAGTTGACTGTATGTATGGGCCGACCAGGCGGCCGGCTTCTTCTGGGCGCCCGGGTCGGCCCAGGTGTCCGAGTAGTGGAAGTCGACCAGCAGCTTCATGCCCTGGGCCTTGACGCGCTTGGCCATCGCCAGGACGTGCGCCTTGTCGTTGAAGCCGTCGGCGGGGTTCACCCACACCTTCAGGCGCGCGTAGTTCATGCCGTACGACTTGAGGATGGGCAGGGCGTCGCCCGCGGTGCCCGAACTCGTCCGGTAGACGCCGCCCTTGGCCTCGCTCTTGGCGAGGGAGGAGATGTCGGCGCCGTGGATGGAGGTACCCGTGGTGCCGGAGGTGAAGGTCAGATCGTCAACATTGATCCAGTTGCCCGCGTTCGCGTCACTGTTGACGCTGATGGTGCACTGGTTGTTGGTCACATTGACCGGCGTGACGATCCGGATCCATCCACTGGACGAGACCGGCAGATCGGTGCGCTGTTCGGAACCCCCGCAGTTCCTGAGCGCTATGTACGCGGCCTTCTGTCCGCCGCTGGACCGCACCCACGCCGTCAGCTTGTAGTTCCCGTTGGCCAGCCCGGACAGGTACTGGTAGGTCTCCACCTTGTAGGCGGAGGCCGAGTAGTGGCTGAGGCGGTAGCTCCCGGCGTGGCCGCCGGCCTCGGTGTAGGAGGCGCCGGTGTCGCCGTACTCGGACCAGCCGGCGGGCACGGCCACGCCGGCGCCGTCGGACTCGAAGCCGCCGTTGGCCAGCGTGCTCGCGGCCTGGGCGGTCTGGGCGGGCAGGGCGGTGAGGGCGAGCCCGGCCGCGAGCGGCGGCAGCAGGGCGGTGATGGTGCGTCTGGGATGGAACTTCATCGTCCGTCGTCCCTTCGACGTAACTGGGGAGAGGCTCCTCCCGCGGTGGGGCGGGAGGAGGGGCCCCTCCGCCCGCGGCTCCCACGGCTCACGCGGGCGGAGGGGGGTCGGCTCAGCCGTCGAGTCGCACGACCCGGACGGCTCCCGCCGGGACCGCCAGGCGGCCCGCGGCGCGTTCGCCCGTCAGCAGCTCGGTGCCGGGCGAGGCCAGCGGCACCTTGGTGTCGTCGGCGGTGTGGTTGATGACGAAGAGGAAGGTGCCCGACTCGCCGCGGCGGCGCACGACCTCGACGTCGCGGGGCAGTTCGGCGCGCGGGGCGAGTCCGGCGTCGTCGGCCGCCCGGCCGAGGAGCGCGTCCAGGCCCTGGGTGTCGAGGCGGGTGGAGACGTACCAGGCGGTGCCGCGGCCGAGCCGGTGCCGGGTGACGGCCGGGCGGCCCGCGGTGAGCCCGTCGGCGTACCGCCACACGGTCTCGGCGCCGCGCGGGACCACGAACTCCGTCCACACATCCCCGGTCGGCCCGGGCCCGTCCGGGCCGGTCAGCCGCACCCGCCGGTCCTTCAGCAGCGGCGAGAACTCCTCCACGGTCAGGCCGAGGACATCGCGCAGCACACCGGGGTAGGCGCCCTCGTGGACGGCGTCGTGCTCGTCCACGATCCCGGAGAAGTACGACACCACGAGCGTGCCGCCGTTCTCGACGTAACTCCGGACGTTGCGCCCGGCGGCCTCGGTCATCAGGTACAGGGCCGGCACCACGACCAGGGGGTAGCCGGACAGGTCGGCTTCCGGGTGGGCGAAGTCGACGGTGAGGTGGCGGTCGTAGAGGGCCTCGTAGAAGGAGTCGGCGCGCTCGCGCGGGTCGTGGTCCTCGCTGGGCCGCCAGTCGAGGTTTTGCGCCCACCAGGACTGCCAGTCCCACAGCATGGCCGCGTCGGCCTCGGTGCGGGTGCCCCGGATCTCGCTCAACGCCTCCACCGACGCGCCGAGTTCGACGACCTCGCGCCAGACACGGGTGTCGGTGCCGCCGTGCGGGACCATCGCGGAGTGGAACTTCTCGGCGCCGCGCCGGGACTGGCGCCACTGGAAGAACATCGCGCCCTCGGAGCCGCGGGCGACATGGGCGAGGGAGTTGCGGGCCATCTGGCCGGGTGCCTTGGCGGGGTTGCGGGGCTGCCAGTTGACGCCCGAGGTGGAGTGCTCCAGCAGCAGCCAGGGGGCGCCGCCGGCCACCGAGCGGGTGAGGTCGGCGGCCATCGCGAGGTTGACGTGGGTGCGCCGGCCGTCGGTGATCAGGTAGTGGTCGTTGGTGACCAGGTCGACCTCGCGGCCCCAGGCCCAGTAGTCCATGGAGTCGCACTGGCTGAGCGCGGTCATGAAGTTGGTGGTGACCGGGACGCCGGGTGAGAGGCGGTGCAGGATGTCGCGCTCGGCGCGGAAGTTCTCCCGGATGACGGCGTCGGTGAAGCGCTTGTAGTCGAGGGCCTGGCCCGGGTTGCCGACGGTCGGGGTGGTGCGGGGCGGGTTGATCTGCGCCAGGTCCGTGTAGCGCTGGCCCCAGAAGGCCGTTCCCCAGGCCTCGTTGACCGCGTCCACGCTGCCGTAGGTGTCCGCGAGCCAGCCGCGGAAACGGGCCGCGCAGGAGTCGCAGTAGCAGGCGGAGACGGGCACGCCGTACTCGTTGTGGACGTGCCACATCGCGAGCGCGGGATGGTCGCCGTAGCGCTCGGCGAGCCGGGTGGTGATGTGCGCGGCGGCGGCGCGGTAGTCGGCGTTGCTGTGGCAGATCGCGCCGCGCGAGCCGAATTCGTAGCGCACGCCGTCGGCGGTGACCGGCAGGGCCTCGGGGTGGGCCCGGTAGAACCAGACGGGCGGCACCACCGTGGGGGTGCCGAGGTCGACGCGAATGCCGCCCTCGTGCAGCAGGCCGAGGATCCGGTCGAGCCAGCCGAAGTCGTACTCCCCCGGCGCCGGTTCCAGCAGGGCCCAGGAGAAGATGCCGACGCTCACCATCGTGACGCCGGCCTCCCGCATCAGCCGGACGTCCTCCCGCCAGACGGATTCCGGCCACTGCTCGGGGTTGTAGTCCCCGCCGAAGGCGAGCCTCGTGAGGCCCCTGGGGGCGCTGTCCGGCATGGATCTCTCCCGGAAAATCGATCAGATGGGAACGTGCACACACAGCGGCTGCGCTGCGAGGCCAACATAACCGCACAGCAACAACCATTGACAAGTGTCCGGGATGTTTCTCTACTGTGAACGCTCACAGAAGCATGGCAGGGGCTCCCGGCACCAGGGCGCCCGGGTCATGTGAGCGTGCACAACTGCATGACAGGTCTCCGCAGCGGGCGGGGACCCGGGTCAGGGGAGAAACCATGCCGCACACGAAGCGCCGTCGCCTCGTGACAACCGCCGTCGCCGTGTCGCTCGGCGCCACCGCCCTCGCCGCCTGTGGGTCCGGGGACGACAGCAAGGCCGAGTCGGGTCCGGTGTCGCTGACGTACTGGACCTGGACACCCGGCATGGACAAGGTCGTCGACCTGTGGAACAAGGGGCCGGGGAAGAAGGAGCAGATCACCGTCACGGTGAAGAAGCAGGCGTCCGGCGACACGCTGGTCACCAAGATCCTCACCGCGCACAAGGCGAAGAAGGCCCCCGACCTGGTGCAGGCCGAGTACCAGGCGCTGCCGACCCTGGTCAGCAACGACGCCCTGGCCGATGTCTCCGAGGACGTCGACGGCGTCAAGGAGAAGTTCGCCGAGGGCGTCTGGCAGCAGACCACGCTCGGCACGGACGCCGTCTACGCGGTGCCGCAGGACATCGGCCCGATGATGTTCTACTACCGCGAGGACCTGTTCAAGAGGTACGGCCTCAAGGTCCCCACCACCTGGGAGCAGTTCGCCGAGACCGCCCGCCAGTTGAAGAAGAAGGCCCCCGACAAGGACCTGACCACCTTCTCCGCCAACGACTCCGGTCTCTTCGCGGGCCTCGCCCAGCAGGCCGGCGCCAAGTGGTGGACCACCTCCGGCGACAAGTGGAAGGTCGGCATCGACGACGCGGCCACCCGGAAGGTCGCCGAGTTCTGGGGCGGTCTGGTCAAGGAGGGCGTCATCGACAACCAGCCGATGTACACCCCGTCCTGGAACAAGGCGTTGAACACGGGCAAGCAGATCGCCTGGGTCAGCGCCGTGTGGGCGCCCGGCACCCTGAACACGGCGGCGCCGGACACCAAGGGCAAGTGGGCCATGGCCCCGCTCCCCCAGTGGTCGGCGGAACAGGACGTCACCGGCAGCTGGGGCGGGTCCTCCACGGCGGTCACCACCGACTCCGCGCACAAGGAGGCCGCCGCCAAGTTCGCGGTCTGGCTGAACACCGACCACGACGCCCTGAACGCGCTGGCGAAGGAGGGCGGCATCTACCCGGCGTCCACCTCCGCCCAGCTCAGCGGCGCCTTCTCCAACCCGCCGGCGTACTTCTCCAACCAGCCGGACTTCTACACCAAGGCCGCCGGCATAGCGAAGACCACCGCGCCCGCCTCCTGGGGCCCGAACGTGAACGTCGCCTACACGTCGTTCAAGGACGCCTTCGGCGCCGCCGCCAAGGACAAGTCGGACTTCGCCGCCGCCCTGAGGAAGATGCAGGACGACACGGTCGCCGACATGAAGAAGCAGGGCTTCGGGGTTTCGCGGTGAGCAGCCCGACCAGCCGGAGGGGGTACGGGGTCAAGGCGGCCCCCTACACCTTCCTCCTCCCCGCCACGATCCTGTTCGCCCTCTTCTTCGCGCTGCCCATCGGCTACGCGGTGTGGCTCAGCTTCCGCAAGGTGCACGTCTCCGGCCTCGGCCTGGGATCGGGCGCGCGGCAGGAGGTCTGGGCCGGCTTCGAGAACTACCGCGCGGCCTTCCAGGACAGCGAGCTGCTGCACGGCGCGCTGCGCGTGCTCGGCTACGGCTGCATCGTCGTCCCGGTGATGCTCGGCCTCGCCCTGCTGTTCGCGCTGATGCTGGACTCCGAGAAGGTGCGGCTCGCCCCGTTCACCCGGCTCGCGATCTTCCTGCCGTACGCCATCCCCGGTGTGGTGGCCGCGCTGCTGTGGGGCTTTCTGTACCTGCCGGACGTCAGCCCGTTCTACTTCGTGCTCGACAGGCTGGGCCTGCCGCAGCCGGACCTGCTGGACGGCGGACCGCTCTACCTCGCCCTGTCGAACATCGCGGTCTGGGGCGGCACCGGCTTCAACATGATCGTCATCTACACCTCGCTGAGGTCGATCCCGGCCGAGGTGTACGAGGCGGCGCGGCTGGACGGGGCCACCCCGCTGCAGATCGCGCTGCGGATCAAGATCCCGATGGTGGCGCCCTCGCTGGTGCTGACCTTCTTCTTCTCGATCATCGCGACGCTCCAGGTGTTCAACGAGCCGACCACCCTGAAGCCGCTCACCAACTCCGTCAACACGACCTGGAGTCCGCTGATGAAGGTGTACCAGGACGCCTTCGGCCGCAACGACATGTACTCGGCGGCGGCCGAGGCGACCCTGATCGCCGTGGTCACGCTGCTGCTGTCGTTCGGGTTCCTGCGCGCCTCCAACCGCCGCGACAAGCGGGCCGTCAGTCAAGGAGGGGCGCGATGAGTGCTCTCGCCGTCCACGAGGCGGCCCCGGCCGCCGGCACCGCTCCGGGTACGGCGCGGCGGCCTCCGCTGCGGCGCCGGATCGCGCTGGTGCCGACGGTCACGCTGCTGCTCGGCGCGGTCTACACCCTGCTGCCGGTCGCCTGGGTGGTCATCGCGTCCACCAAGTCCGGGCACGAGCTGTTCTCCACGTTCACCTTCCTGCCCGGCACCGGCTTCACCGACAACATCAAGGACCTCGACGCCTACCGGGGCGGGGTCTACTGGACGTGGATGGGCAACTCCGCGCTGTACGCCGGTCTGGGCGCCGTACTGTCGACCGCCGTGTCGGCGTTCAGCGGCTACGCGCTCGCCACGTACCGCTTCCGGGGCCGCGAGACGATGTTCAACGTGCTGCTCGCGGGCGTGCTGATGCCGCCGGTGATCCTCGCGATCCCGCAGTACCTGCTGCTGGCGAAGGCCGACCTCACGGACTCCTACCTGTCCGTGCTGCTACCGCAGATCCTCTCCCCGTACGGGGTCTACCTGGCCCGGATCTACGCGTCCGCCGCCGTGCCGGCCGACGTGGTGGAGGCCGGGCGGATGGACGGGGCGAGCGAGTGGCGGATCTTCACCCGGATCGCGCTGCCGATGATGATCCCCGGCATGGTGACGGTGTTCCTGTTCCAGTTCGTCGCGATCTGGAACAACTTCCTGCTGCCGTACATCATGCTCAGCGACGACGAGAAGTTCCCGCTGACGCTGGGTCTCTACACGCTGCTGGAGCAGGGGGCGAACACGCCCGCGCTGTACACCCTGGTGATCACCGGCGCGTTCCTCGCGGTGCTTCCGCTGATCGCGCTGTTCCTGGTCATCCAGCGGTTCTGGAGCCTGGATCTGCTGTCCGGGGCCGTAAAGTCATGACCATGAGCAACACGGGGGGCCGGCGCAGAGCACCGACGATCCACGATGTGGCGCGCGAGGCGGGGGTCTCGCGCGGCACCGTCTCGCGGGTGCTCAACGGCGGGCACTATGTCAGCCCCGCCGCGCAGGAGGCGGTCAACGCCGCCATTCGCAAGACCGGTTACGTCGTGAACCGGCACGCCCGTTCGCTGATAACGGGGCGCTCGGACTCGGTCGGCTTCCTGCTGACCGAGCCGCAGGAGCGGTTCTTCGAGGACCCGAACTTCAACGTCCTGCTGCGCGGCTGCACCCAGGCGCTGGCCGCGCACGACATCCCGCTGCTGCTGATGCTGGCGGGTACGCGGGACGAACGGCGCCGGATCACGCGGTACATCACCGCCGGGCACGTCGACGGCGTGCTGCTGGTCTCCAGCCACTCCGGCGACCCGGTGGCCGAGGAGCTGCGCGCGGCGGGGGTGCCGCTGGTCGCCTGCGGCAAGCCGATCGGCCTCGGTTCGAAGGTGAGTTACGTCGCCGCCGACGACCGGGACGGCGCCCGGGACATGGTGCGGCACCTGCTGTCGCTGGGGCGGCGCCGGATCGGCGTGGTCACCGGTCCGCTGGACACCCCGGGCGGTGTGGAGCGGCTCGCCGGATACCGGGAGGTGCTCGCCGAGGCGGGGCTGCCGGCCGACGAGCGGCTCGTCGTCTCCGGCGACTACAGCCGCGCGAGCGGTGAGGCGGGCGCCGAGCGGCTGCTGGAGCGGGCGCCGGACATGGACGCCGTGTTCGTCGCCTCCGACCTGATGGCGCAGGGTGTGCTGGCGGCCCTGCACCGGGCCGGCAAGCGGGTGCCGCAGGACATCGCCGTAGGCGGTTTCGACGACTCCCCGGCGGCGACCGCCGCCACTCCGGCGCTCACCACCATCCGGCAGCCGTGGGACCGGATCAGCAGCGAGATGGTGCGGGTGCTGCTCGCCCAGCTGGGCGGTGAGGAGCCGGCGGCGGTGATCCTTCCTACGGAGCTGGTGCGGCGGGAGTCCGCGTAGACGGTGGGCCGGGCCGCCCGGGGTGCCGGGTTCGGCCGTCGGGCGGCTGCCGCTTCGCCGTGGCCCGGTCGCGCGGTTCCCCGCGCGCCTTCGTCACCGCGCGCCTTCGTCACCGCGCGCCTTCGTCACCGCGCGCCTTCGTCACCGCGCGCCGGGTCTCACCAGACCCGTCTCGTACGCGATGACCACCGCCTGGGCGCGGTCGCGCAGGCCGAGCTTGGCGAAGATGCGGGCCACGTGGGACTTCACCGTGGCCTCGCTGAGGGTCAGTTCGGCGGCCAGTTCCGTGTTGGACAGGCCCCGGCCCATCAGGGTGAGCACCTCCCGCTCGCGCGGGGTGAGGGCGGCCAGATCGGCGGGAAGGGCCGTGCCCGTCCGGTCGGCCTCGGCCGCGTACCGCTCCACCAGCCGCCGGGTGATCTGCGGGGCCAGCAGGGCGTCACCGGTGCCGACGAGCCGTACGGCCGCCGCGAGGTGCTCCGGGGTGACGTCCTTGAGCAGGAAGCCGGCGGCCCCGAGGGACAGGGCCGTGTACACGTACCGGTCCAGGTCGAAGGTGGTCAGCATCAGCACCCGGCAGCCGGGTGCCTCGGCCAGGATGCGCCGGGTGGCCTCCAGTCCGTCCATGACCGGCATGCGGATGTCCATGAGGACGACGTCCGGCCTGAGTTCACGGACCGCGGCGACCGCCTGCGCCCCGTCGGCGGCCTCGCCCGCCACCTCGATGCCCCGGGCGGTGAGGATCAGCCGGAAACCGGTCCGGATCAGCGTCTGGTCGTCGGCGATCAGGACACGGGGCGCCCGCCCGGGCGCGTCCGGGGTCACGGCCGGTCCAGGGGGATGCGGGCGCGCACCCGGAAGCCGCCGCCGAGCCGGCGCCGGGCGTCCAGCTCACCGCCGTACACGGCGACCCGTTCCCGCAGGCCGAGCAGACCGCGTCCGGTGCCCTCGCCGTACGGTCGCGAAGCGGGAGGCGCGCTGCCGCCGCCCGTGACGGACGGCGCGGTGCCGGTGAGCACGCTGGGGCCGGTGCTGAGGATCTCGACGCGCAGGGCGTGGCCGGCGTAGCGCACGGTCACCTGGGCCTTGCCGCCGTCGCCGTGCCGGAGCGCGTTGGTCAGGGCCTCCTGGATGATGCGGTAGGCGGTCACGTCGACGCCCTGGGGCAGCGGGCACGGCTCGCCGGAGACGTGGACCTCCACGGGCAGCCCGGCGAACGATATGCGGTCCACCAGCGGGCCGAGCCGGTCCAGGCCGGGCTGCGGGGCGAGCGGCGCAGCGACCGCCCGCGCGCCCGGTCCCGGGTCGCCGTCCGTGCCTTCCGTGCCGTCCGGTGCGGGCGCCAGCAGGCCCAGCAGGTGTCTCAGCTCGGTCATCGCGCCCCGGCCCGCGTCCTCCACGGCGCGCAGCGCGGTCGCCGCCTCGTCCGGCATGGTGCCGAGCACCTCCCGGGCGGCGCTCGCCTGGACGACCATCAGGCTGACGTTGTGGCTGACGATGTCGTGCAACTCCCTCGCGATCCGGTCCCGTTCGGCCGCGATCGCGGCCTCGGCGGCGCTCTCCCGCTCCCGCTCCAGCAGCCACCCCCGCTCGCCGGCCACCGCCTGCCAGCGGCGCCGGGTGCGCGCCAGCGCCACGGCCAGTCCCGAGGCGGCCGCGCACGCCACCGCGAGCGCCGCCGTCAGCACCTCGTCCTCCCCCATGGCCACCACTCTCGCAGACGCCACTGACATCCGCATCGACCCGGGGATCCAGCGCACTGCATCCCCGGGATGAGTTCCGCGGCCGAGTGCCATCCGGGGAGGGATGCCCGGGGTGCGGGCCCGCGTCTAGCGTCCTGCCCATGGTCACCGAGGTGAGAACGGAAGACGCCGTCGTACGGCTCGACGGGGTGCGCAAGGAGTACGGCGAGACGGTCGCGCTGGACGGGGTGTCGCTGGAGATCCGGGCCGGGGAGGCGGTCGCCGTGATGGGACCGTCGGGGTGCGGCAAGTCCACGCTGCTCAACATGATCGCCGGGCTGGACCGGCCGTCGGCCGGGCGGATCGTCGTACACGGTGAGAACGTCGGGGAGTTGAGCGAGAAGGGGCTGGCGCTGTACCGGCGCCGGCGGATCGGGATGATCTTCCAGTTCTTCAACCTCGTCGACGACCTGTCGGCGCTGGACAACGTGGCGCTGGCGGCCCAGTTGACGGGCACACCGGCCCGGCAGGCCCGGCGGCGGGCGCTGGAGCTGTTCGCGGAGCTGGGGATCGCGGACCGGCGCAACGCCTACCCGGCGGTGCTCAGCGGTGGTGAGCGGCAACGGGTCGCGGTGGCACGGGCGTTGATGAACCGGCCCGCGCTGCTGCTGGCGGACGAGCCGACCGGCGCGCTGGACAGCCGGGCCGGGGAGCAGGTGATGGACCTGCTGATCGATCTGAACCAGATCGGCCAGACCCTGGTCATCGTCACTCACGACGAGCAGCTCGCGCAGCGCTGCGCGAGCCGTCTGGTGCTGCTGGCCGACGGCCGGGTGACCGGCGGGCACACCCTGGAGCCGTCCGCGTGAGGGCGGTGTGGCAGGCGGCGCGGGCGGCCGTGCGCCGGCGGCGGGTGCAGACGCTGGTGATCTGGCTGGTCACCCTGGTGTCGACGGGGTCGACGGTGGTGGCGCTGGGGCTGGTCGACGCGGCGTCGGCGCCGTTCGACCGCGCCTTCGAGAAGCTGCACGGGCCGCACGTCGTGGCCGCCTTCGACAGCGGCAAGGTGTCGGACGCCCGGCTGACGCGCGCGGCACGGCGGCCGGAAGTGGAGGCGGTGGCGGGGCCGTTCGCGCGGGCGACGGTCAGTGTTCCGCGCACTGCGGCGGACTTCGGGCTCGGCGGTGAGATCACGGTGGTGGGCCGCCCCGGTCCCGGCGGGCCGGTGGACCGGGTGGATGTGTGGGCGGGCCGCTGGCCCACCCGGCCGGGCGAGATCGTCCTGAACCGGCAGCGGGACTGGACCGCCGACGACCTCGGCAAGAGGTTCCAGGTGCCGTCCGGCCCGCGGCTCACGATCGTCGGGTTCGCCTTCGACCTCGGTCACACGGCGGACGCCTGGGTCGCCCCGGAGCAGATCGGTGCGCTGCACCCGGCCGGCCGACAGATGCTGTTCCGGTTCCGGGACGCGGCGACGGAGCAGGATCTGCGCGCGCAATTGGCCGAGGTGACAGGGGACTTGCCGCCGGGCTCGCTCGCCGGATCACAGACGTACCTGGCGCTCAAGCACCGGATCGGCGGCAACGCGCGCGCCTACGCGCCGTATCTGATGGCGTTCGGGGTGCTCGGCATCCTGGTGGCGGTGCTGATCGTCGCGAACGTGGTCGGCGGGGCCGTGGTCTCCGGGTTCCGGCACATCGGCATCCTGAAGGCGCTGGGCTTCACCCCGGGGCAGGTACTGGGCGTCTATCTGACGATGATCTCCGTGCCCGCGGTCCTGGGCTGCGGACTGGGCACCGTGGCCGGCAATCTGCTGGCGGAGCCGTTCCTGGAGTTCGTGTTCTCCGGGCCGGCCTCGGGAGTGCTGCACGACGGCCTGGGCATCCCGCTCCGGGTGAACCTGGTCGCCCTGCTCGGCATGCCCCTGGTCTGTGTGCTCGCCGCCCTCGGCCCCTCCGTGCGGGCGCGGCGGCTGCCGGCGGCGCGGGCCATCAGCGCGGGCAGCGCGCCCCGGGCCGGGCGGGCGCTCGGTCTCCAGCGGCGGCTGGCGGGGGCCCGGCTGCCCCGCTCGGTGAGCCTCGGCGCCGGACTCCCCTTCGCCCGGCCCGCGCGCAGCGCGCTCACGCTGGCCGCCGTGGTCCTCGGGGTGACGACGGTGACCTTCGCGACCGGCCTGGCCGCGACGCTGAACAGCATCGGGAACGGCGGTGACCGGACCTATGACGTCACCGTCTACGCGGGGGCGTACCGGCACGGCAAGGAGGTACGGCCGGTGCACGGTGACCGTGAACTCCAGGCGCTGCTGGGCTCGTTGCCGGGCGCGCGTCATGTCACGGCGCGGTCGGACGACGAGGTGCTCCTCGTGGGCAGTACGAACGTGGTGATGTTCGAGGGGCGGCGCGGCGGCCGGTCCCTGGGCGGCGTGCTCGTGAAGGGCCGTTGGATGAGCCGGACGGGCGAGGTGGTGGCCGGGTCGCCGTTCCTGCGCCGCAACGGGGTGCGGCTCGGGGACCGGTTGCGGCTGCGCAAGGACGGCCGCGAGGAGCGGGTGACCGTCGTGGGCGAGACGATGGACACCGACGACCGGCTGGTCATCGGCGGCTGGCCGACGGTCACCGCGCTGATGCCGGACGTGCGGCCCATCGCGTACCACGTGAAGCTGGGCGAGGGCGTGGAGCAGGAGGCGTACGCCCGTGCGGTCCGGGCCGCCGATCGGGGGCTGTCCGTCCAGGTGAGCGGGCCGAACACCGTCACCGGCACCATTGTCGGCTCCGCGACCGCCCTGACCTTGATGCTGGCCCTGGTCGCCGCCCTCGGTGTCTTCAACACCGCCGTGCTCAACACCCACGACCGGCGCCGTGACCTCGGCATGCTGAAGTCGATCGGGATGACCCCGCGCCAGGTGACCGTGATGACGGTGACGTCGATGGCGGTGCTCGGCGTGCTGGGATCGCTGTTGGGGGTTCCCCTCGGCATCGCCGCCCACCGGGTGGTGGTGCCGCGCATGGCGGCCGGGCTGGACATCACGCTGCCCGACTCCATGACGGCGGTCTGGCATCCGCCTCTCCTGGCCGTCCTCGCGCTCGCCGGGGTGGCGATAGCCGTCGTGGGGGCGCTGGTGCCCGCGCGACGGGCGGCCCGGCTCACCGTCGCCGAGGTGCTGCGCAACGAGTGAACGCCGCGAGCGGCCGTGAGCAGGTGCCGCCGCCGCTCGGCGCGTGGCGGCGACCGGTCGGGACATGTGCCGCACAACCGGTCACGGCACCCGCACACGGCATCCGGTCACGCAACCGGTCAGGATCGGAGAAGCCGCCGTGGGCTCGCCCGTCCTAGCGTGGGGGCACCGACGAGGAATGCGTCGGTGCCCCGGCCCCGTGAAGCCGGGCACCGCTGTGCGAAGGAGTGAGCATCATGGCCGCAGGCCTGCAGACGATCATCTACCCGGTGAAGGACCTGGACCGGGCCAAGGCCCTGTTCGGCGCGCTGCTGGGCGTCGAGCCGTACGCGGACGAGCCGTACTACGTGGGCTACAAGGCCGCCGGCCAGGACGTCGGGCTGGACCCGAGCGGGCACGCCAAGGGCATGACCGGGCCGGTGCCGTACTGGCACGTGACGGACCTGCGGGAGCGGCTCGCGGCGCTGCTGGCGGCGGGCGCGGAACTGCTCCAGGACGCGCAGGACGTCGGCGGCGGCCGGCTGATCGCCTTCGTGAAGGACCCCGACGGCAACCACCTGGGGCTGCTCCAGGACCCGTCGGACCCGTCGGGCCCGTCGGCCTGAGCCGGGAGCGACCGCCGGCCCCGGCACTGGTTGCGCACTCAACGAGTGGTCGGCGCGGTGCTACCGTGCGGTTATGGCAGTCAAGACGGCCGAGACCCGGCTGGAGGAACGCTGGCGGGACATCCTCGCCGTGCACGCGCGCACGATGTGCGAGATCGACCGCGTCCTGCATCCGCACGGGCTCGGCGCCAGCGACTTCGAGGTGCTGGACCTGCTGGCCACGGAGCCGCCCGAGCAGGGTGAGCAGTGCCGGGTGCAGAACCTGGTCGGCCGGGTCCACCTCAGCCAGAGCGCGCTGTCCCGGCTGATCGGCCGGCTGGAGAAGGACGGCCTGGTGGAACGCTCGGTATGCGCGGAGGACCGGCGCGGGGTGTGGGTCGCGCTCACCCCCAAGGGCCGCGCCCTGCACGCCGAGGTACTGCCCCTCCAGCGGGCGGTCCTGCGGCGCATGCTGGCCGGGCAGGAGCTGTAGACCGGCGCAGCCGGGCGCCGTCGGGGGCGGTACCCCGGCGGCGCCCTCGCAAGGTGGTCTGCGGCTCAGCGGGCCAGCAGTGTGCGGACCCCCTGTGACGTGAGCGTCAGGGCGTGCGAGGAACTGCCGTCGATGGCGAGCGACAGGTTCTCGTCGGGCCACTGCGCGGCGAGCGCGCCCAGCGGGATCAGACGGTAGCGCGAGACGAAGGGCAGCAGATCGGTCATCTCCCCCTCCGTGGTGAACACCGGGACGACCGCGTCGCCGCCGGGCTGTTCCAGGACGGGCAGGGCCACCGTCGTGGCATCGGCGCCCTCTCCGTCCAGCGCGTCGTCCGGCACCGGGACGAGTACGTCGCTGTGCGCGAGGGTCTCCAGTGCGGCCTGGTCCTCGGCGTTGACGGTCAGCGCGTCCAGTGCCTGCTGGGCCGGCGTCGGCGAGTCGGCGTGTGCGGGTGTCTCCATGGCTGGTCCCCAGGTTCGGCGGTCGTACGGGCTGCCGGGACGGCTCGGCGCCCCGGACGTGCTCCCGCCTCGCGTACCCGGTGGGGTGCGGGGCATGCGTACGCGGAACATGTGGATCCCCGGCACATGGATCGACGGCATCGACGGAATGGTGGCTTGCCGGCACATGGCTTGCCGGGCACAGCGGGGCCCCGGCACATGGCCTGCCGGCACATAGCGCGCGGGATGTGTGTGGGTCGGGAGCCGGTCACGGGCCGTTTCCGCGACATCCGCCGCACAAAGTCGTCAGCGAGTATCGGGGCTCATGGGTGCGGCACGTCCTCGCGGGCCGGGCCGGGTGCCCGCGCCTCCTGGTGCCGTATCCGGGCCCTGCCCGTCGACAGCGTGCCCAGGAAGGCGAGGGCCAGCGCGCCGAGGACGCCCAGGTTGGCGTACGCCCAGGGGCCGGTCCGGCCGCCCAGGCCGAGCGGCGCCAGCAGGTAGCCCTGCCAGGTCAGCCAGTGCGCCGCGGTGTTGGTGACCAGGCCCCAGCCGACGCCGGTGGCGGCGAGGGTGACACATAGCGGGAGGAGGGGCACGTCGCCGTAGCGGCCGTGCGGGCGGTACAGGTCGGCTTCGTCGTAGTCGCGGCGGCGCAGCGCCAGGTCGGCGAGCATGACACCGGCCCAGGCCGCGATGGGCACGCCGAGTGTGGTGAGGAAGCCCATGAACTGGCCGAGGAAGTCATCGGCGAAGAACACGATGTAGACCGAGCCGACGATCATCAGGATGCCGTCGAGGAGGGCGGCCAGGTAGCGGGGTGCCCGCAGGCCGGCCGAGAGGAGGGCCAGGCCGGAGGAGTAGATGTCGAGGACGGCGCCGCCGACCAGGCCGAGGACGGCGACCACGGCGAACGGCACCAGGAACCAGGCCGGCAGCAGGGTGGCCAGCGCGCCGATCGGGTCGGCCGCGATCGCCCGGCTCAGCTCCGGGGCGGATCCGGCCAGCAGCAGGCCGAAGACCAGCAGCACCAGCGGGGCCAGACAGGCGCCGAAGGTGGTCCAGCCGATGACTCCCCGGCTGGAGGAGTCCCGGGGCAGATAGCGGGAGTAGTCGGCGGCGGCGTTGACCCAGCCGAGGCCGAGGCCGGTCATCATGAACACCAGCGCGCCGATGAACCGCTGGGCGGAGCCGGCCGGGAGGGCGTCGACCGTGCTCCAGTGGATCCGGTCGGCGACGAGGGCGACGTAGACAAGCGTGAGGACGCCCGTGACCAGGGTGATCCAGGTCTGCAGCCGCATGATCAGGTCGAAGCCCATGACTCCGCCGACGACGGTCAGCGCGGCCACCACCATGAGGGCGGCGGCCTTGGTCCCGGTGCCGCCGCCCCAGCCGAGGGCGCCGAAGACGGTCGCGGTGGCCATCGTGGCGAGCGCGGTGAGGACGGTCTCCCAGCCGACGGTGAGCATCCAGGAGACGACGGCCGGCAGCCGGTTGCCGCGCACGCCGTACGCGGCACGGCTGAGCACCATGGTCGGGGCCGAGCCGCGCTTGCCGGCGACCGCGACGAAGCCGCACAGCAGGAACGACACGACGATGCCGAGCGCGCCGGCGGCGAGGGCCTGCCGGAAGGAGATGCCGAAGCCGAACGCGAACGCGCCGTAGCCGAGGCCGAGGACGGAGACGTTGGCCCCGAACCAGGGCCAGAACAGGGTGCGCGGGGTGCCCTTGCGTTCCGCGTCCTCGATCACGTCGAGGCCGTGGGTCTCCACCCGCGGAGGGCGGCCGGCGGGCGCCCCGTCCGGGACGCCGTGCGGATGGGCCGTCACCGAGCCTCCTGCGCCGACTGCACTGTCCTGCCTGCCCTGACTGCACTGACTGCACTGCGTGCACTGATGTGTGCGTCACGCTAGGTCGCGGCCCGGAGAGTGGTCAAGGCTTCTGGTGGAGCGCCGCTGCCCACGCGGTGGGGGCGAGGCCGGTCTGGCGCCGGAAGAAGGTGGTGAAGTTGCCGGCATCGGGGAAGCCGAGGCGGTGTGCGCAGGTACCGGCCGGCAGCCCGCCGTGGGCGAGCAGCCGTTTCGCTTCGAGCAGGATGCGCTGGTCGAGGAAGGTCTTGGCGCCGTGTCCGGTGGCCGCGCGGGTGGCGCGGGTCAGGGTCCGCACGTCGTAGCCGAGTGCCCGCGCGTAGTCGGCCACGCGGTGCCGGTGGCGGAAGTGGGTCTCGACGGCGGCACGGTAGGCGTGGAAGACCTCGGACTGCCGGCTCACGGACACGCCGGGGGTGGGTGGTGCGGAGGCCGGGGGCAGGACGCGCAGGAGCAGGGCCGCCAGCAGATGGGAGAGCACCGCGGAGGAGGCCAGGTGCGGGCGGCGCACCGCCGCGCGGTGCTCGTGGCCGAGGTGGTCGGCGGCCGGTGCCGCCAGCCGGAGGACCTCGGGCGGCAGGCGCCAGCAGGTGGGTGCGGCGACGCCCCGGGTTTCGAGGGCGGGGTCGGGCAGGAACCCCGGCTGGAAGAGGATCAGAGGCCCTTCGAGGCGCTCGACGTCGCTCCAGCGGTGCACCATGCCCGGCCTGATCCACACGACGCTGCCCTCGTGCAGTTCGTGGTGATGGAAGTCCGCTTCGTGGGCGCCGCTCCCCCCGGTGATCAGGGCGAGGACGTGGAAGTCGGGGCGTTGGAGCCGGGTGCGCCGCCGGTCGGGATCGGTCTCGCGCAGCGCGGCGAAGCTGAGGACCTCCACGCCGTAGGTGGCTCCGACCGGGGGGAGATAGCGCAGGTGCCGTACGGCAGGGTGTCCGTTTTCCACAACAGGTCGGTCTCTTTCCACGAAGACGGAGTGTGCCACCGGCCTAGCGTCTATCCCGTGCCCGGAAGCAGGCGGACGGCATGGCCCGGCGAGTGTGCCACGGGGTCGCCGACGCCTGCCACGATACGGAGGGGAGACGTGGAAGTGTTGGAAAGCACAAGGACCGTGGCCGTCACCGGCGGATCGATGAAGGTCCGGATCAGGGACGGGAGTGACGGGCCCGCGCTGGTGTTCGCGCACTACTGGGGCGGTTCCGCCGGTACGTGGGACGAGGTCGTCCGGCGGCTGCCGCCCGGGCAGAAGACGGTCCGGTTCGATCAGCGCGGCTGGGGCGCCTCACGGGAGCTGCCGGGGCCGTACCACCTGGACCGGCTCGCCGATGATCTGGCGCGCGTGGCCGAGGAATGCGTCACGGGTCCGTTCGTCCTCGTGGGGCACTCCATGGGCGGAAAGGTCGGTCAGCTGGTCGCGGCCCGGCGTCCGGCCGGACTGGCCGGCGTGTTCCTGGTCGCGCCCGCTCCGCCACGGCCGCCGGAAGCCGTCACGCAGGAGTACCGGCAGGCACTGTCCCACGCCTACGACTCCCCCGAGTCGGTCGGCCAGGCCCTGGACCGGGTCCTGACGGCCGGGCCCCTGCCCGGGCCGGCGCGGGAGGCGGTCGTACGGGACAGCCTGGCGGCGGCGGACGAGGCCCGCACGGAGTGGCCGCTGCGGGGCATCGCCCGGGACATCACCGAGGAGGCCCTGCGTATCGAGGTCCCGGTGACCGTGCTGGCGGGCGCGCGGGACAAGGTGGAACCGCCCGCCGTACTGCGCGCTTGCCTGCTGTCCTACGTTCCGCACGCGACGCTGACCACCGTTCCGGGCGGGCATCTGCTGCCACTGGAGGCTCCGGAAGCGGTGGCCGGGGGCTTGGGCGACTTCCTCAAGGGCCTGCGCGGCTGAGGACGGCCCGAACGATCGACACGGCCGGGGACGGCCGCGTCCGGTGCGGCCGTCCCCGCAGGCCGGCTCAGCGGTCGAATTCCTCCTGGATGGGTGTCTTCGGCTCTTCCCGCAGGTGCTGGGAGAGACCTGGTCTGCCGCCGCGCGGTGCCTGTCCGGCCCGCCGGCCGGCGTCGGTTCCGAGATCGGAGTCCGGGTCCACCCGGGCCAAGCTCGCGACCTCGGCGCGGCCGGCGTATTCCTCGGCGGGCATGCCGCGCAGGGCCTTGACGACCTCGTCCCCGGCTCCGGCCTGCCGGGCGGCCGAGTTCAGCTCTTCCTTGCCGGCCGGGTAGGTCACGTCCTTCAGCGCGTCCAACACCAGCGGGTCGCTGGTGTGTGCCGTGCCCATGACGCCTCCCTACGCGTCGCCCTCCTCGTCCGGGGTCTCGTCGGCGGTGTTCTCCCCCTCCGCCTGGGAGGGGGTGGTGCGGGTCGGCTGCTCCGTGTCCGGGGCGTCCGTCTCGCGCTCGCCCTCGGCCTGCGATGGGGTGTTCTCGCTCATCGGGTCCTCTCATCCGCGGTCCCGTGCCTTGCTGGTTCGCAACCGTCGGGTACCCGCGCGCGCCTCGGCCCACCATCAACCGGAATATCTGAATCCGCTTCCGTGGGATGGGTACCTGAGCAGTCCCGGCGCTCCTTTCGCGCCGGCCGTTCACCGACTAACTGCCAGGAGGAGCCATGGCGGGCATCACCCCACCTGATCTGCAGAAAGCGCTGCACGGCGTGGAGTACCCGGCCGGTACCGACGACCTTCGGAAGGCGGCCGAGAAGAACCACGCGCCGAAGGAGATCACGGAGCGGATCTCCCACCTCGGGAAGAAGCAGTTCGAGAACCCCGCCGAGGTCAGTAAGGCCGTCTTCCGGAACGAGTGACGGCCCACGGACCGACGGTGTGGTGAGACGGGTGCGCGGCGGCCGGCCATCCAGGCTCGGCCGCCGCGCACACGGTCACACGGTTACGTAACGAGCCGCGGGTGCACGCGATTGGTCACCGCACCCGGACGGCGGGCAGGCCGAGGGCGACCGGCCCCGGGGCGCCCGCTCCGCGCTTGCAGGAGTCATGGCAGTCCTTCTCCAGACTGCAGCACAGCGAACAGACCGGGCCCTGGTGGAAGGGACAGCCGGCCATGTCGGGCCGTTCGAAGTCGGTCGCGCAGACGGCGCAGGTCAGTACGGCGGCCGAGGGCAGCCCGTCCGCGCCGAGCAGCGGCTCGTCCAGGGTGTCGGGGCGGGCGAGGTAGTAGCGTCCCTTGGTGAGCACCGCGAACAGCGGCGAGAGCGCCATGGCGAGGAACAGCGCGATGAACGGCGAGAACGCCTTGCCGTAGGCGCCGAACGCCTCGAAGTAGGCGGCTATGGACACCCCGGAGGCGATCAGCATCGAGCCGAAGCCCACCGGGTTGAAGTGGTACAGGTGGGCCCGTTTGAACTCGATGTACGACGGGCTGAGCCCGAGCGGCTTGTTGATGATCAGGTCGGCGACGACCGCGCCGATCCAGGCGATGGCCACGTTGGAGTAGAAGCCGAGCACGGTGTTGAGGAAGCCGAAGACACCGCCCTCCATCAGCGCGAGCGCTATGCCGACGTTGAGGAAGATGTAGACGACACGGCCTGGGTGACGGTGTGTCAGGCGGGAGAAGAAGTTCGACCAGGACAGCGAACCGGAGTACGCGTTGGTCGAGTTGATCTTTATCTGGGAGAGGATGACGAAGAAGGTCGCCAGGCCCAGGGCCACCGGTGCGGCGAATGTGCCGAATCCGTGGACGTACTGCCGGATCGGTTCGTCGGCCTTGGCGAGCCCCGCGCTGCCCGCGATGCAGAACGCCAGGAAGGCGCCCCCGATCTGCTTCAGCGCCCCGAGGACCACCCAGCCCGGTCCGGCACCCAGCACGGCGGTCCACCAACGCCTGCCGTTCTGCGGAGTCTTGTCGGGCATGAACCGCAGGTAGTCGACCTGCTCGCCGATCTGCGCGATGAGCGACAGCGCGACGCCCGCACCCGCGCCCACACCGAGCGCGCTGAGCGTGGAGCCCGTGGGCGAGTCGCCCGCGAAGTGGGTGAACTCCGAGAACTTCCCGGGATCCTGGATCGCGATGGACACGAACGGGGCGACCATCAGCACCAGCCAGACCGGCTGCGTCCACACCTGCATCTTCGACAGCGCGGTCATGCCGTAGACCACGAGCGGCAGGATGACCAGCGAGCAGACGACATACCCGACGGCGAGCGGGATGTGCAGGCCCAGTTCCAGCGCCTGCGCCATGATGGAACCTTCGAGGGCGAAGAAGATGAAGGTGAAGCTCGCGTAGATCACCGAGGTGAGCGTCGAGCCGAGGTACCCGAATCCCGCGCCCCGGGTCAGCAGGTCCATGTCGATGGAGTACTTCGCCGAGTAGTACGAGATCGGGATGCCGGTCAGGAAGATGACCACCGCGGCGGCCAGGATGGCCACCAGGGCGCTGGAGAAGCCGTGCGCGACGGCGATCGAGCCGCCGATGGCGAAGTCCGCGAGGTAGGCGATGCCGCCGAGGGCGGTGGTGGCCACGACGTACGGCGTCCAGCGGCGGAAGGACTTGGGCGCGTAGCGCAGCGAGTAGTCCTCCAGCGTGTCGTTCCGCGTCCAGCCGTTGTACGTACGGCTGCCGGGCGGGGCCGGTGGCGCTTGGCTGTCGACGATGTCCGTCACGGCGCTCCCCTCGTCCTGCGCTGCGCCCGGACGCGCCGGGCCGGTTGCAGGGAAGGTTCGTGCCGCCGTGTTGCCCTGCCGTTTCCCCGTCTTTAAGAACAGCGTCCCGGTCGGAGGTGACAACCGTCACAGGGCTGTCGGCGACTAAGGGTGCCGGATAGTAGGTGCCGCTCCCACGACATATGGGATTTGTCCGTCTTGCCGCAGCCATGGAACACACCCGGCGTGACACCTGAACGGCCTGCGGGCAACTCGCCGGATCCCTCGTCGGCATCGGGTTCCTGAGGAACCGACAGTGATGCGCAAACGTCGCGGTCGCAATCTTCTGCATCTCCCGGCGTGACTGGCAAGGGCCGGGAGGGTCTACGAGGCGGGGTAGTAGCCGGTGTCTTTGCGTCCCGTGTGAGGCCGTCCCAAGAATGGGCGCTCCGCGATCACCGAGTGAGGTTGACGTATGGGACAGCACCGCAAGACCAAGCACTACCGGCGCATAGTCATCACCGCCGTCGCCGTCGGCGCCGTGGGCGTGCCGTCCGTCGCCCTGGCCTGTACCGACTGGCCGTACGGCACGGACCCGCGGCCGCAGGCCGGCGCGACGAGCACGCCCGGGGTGCAGGGGCAGCACCTTCACAGGCATCACCACCGCAACGGAGTGGACGCGGTCACGGACCGGGTCACCGCGCCGCGCACCACGGAACCGGTCACCACCGTGCCGCCGTCGTCCACGCCGTTCCCCTCCACGTCCGCACCGGCCCCCTCCGCGCCGGTCACGCCCCCGGCCAAGGCGCGGCCCGCGCACGCGCGTCCGGCCGTACGGCCCAAGGCGCGTCCGGCGGTGACGGCCCGGCCCCTCGCCCAGCCGCCTCGGCCCACCCCCGACACCACCGCTACGACCCCCACGACCGCCACCACCCCCACGGCCCCGACGGCCGCCGCGCCCAGCGCCCCGGCGCCCACCGCCACGGCGACCAGCGCACCGGCGTCCGCCGCCCCGGCGTCCGGGGTCGGCGCGGAGATCCTGCGGCTGGTGAACGCCGAGCGGAACAAGGCCGGTTGCCGGCCGCTCACCCTCGACCCGGCGCTCACCAAGGCCGCGCAGGACCACAGCGCGGACATGGCCGCCCACCAGAACATGTCGCACACCGGATCGGACGGCTCGGACCCGGGCCTGCGCATCACGCGCGCCGGCTACACCTGGAGCAGCTACGGCGAGAACGTCGCCTACGGCTACACCACGGCGGAGCAGGTCATGGCGGGCTGGATGGCCAGCCCCGGCCACCGGGCCAACATCCTCAACTGCGGGTTCCAGGAGATCGGCGTCGGTCTGGCGCAGCCCGGCAGCTACTGGACGCAGGACTTCGGCACGGCCCGCTGAGCCGGGCCGGCCGGCAGGCCCGCCCGCCGGCCGGGACCCCCGCAGGCCGACAGCTCGGCAGCTCCGCAGTCCCCAACGCGCCCACCCGCGCGCGGTGTTGTCCGCCGTTCAGAGTTTCGCACCGAAGTTCTGGGTCCACCACGGGCCGCCCGAGCCCTTGTGGACGCCCACGCCGATGTTCTTGAACGAGCAGTTGAGGATGTTGGCGCGGTGGCCGGGGCTGTGCATCCAGGAGTCCATCACCGCCTGCGGGGTCTGCTGGCCGCGCGCGATGTTCTCGCCGTACGTGGACCAGCGGTAGCCCGCGGCGGTGACGCGTTCGCCGGGGCCGGCTCCGTCGGGGTTCGTGTGGTCGAAGAAGCCGCGCGCGGCCATGTCGTCGGAGTGTCCCTGGGCGGCCCGGTCCAGTTGCGGGTCCTCGGCGACCGGGCCGCATCCGGCGGCCGCCCGCTCCTTGTTCACCAGCGCGACCACCTGTGCGACCGTGCCGGCGGGCGCCGGACGCGTCCGCGGGGCCGTCCGAGCGGGGCTGGGCGTGGCGGACGCGGGCGTGGGCGGCTGGGTCGGCTGGGCCTTCGGCGTGCCGGTCGTGCGCGCGGGACGGGGGTTCATGGCGGGGCTCGGCTTCTTCGACCGCGAGGGGGACGGCGACGAGGAGGCCGAGGGCGATGCCGAGGTCCGTACGGGGCTCGGGGCGGACAGGTCCGCCACGAAGGCGCCGGCGGTGGGTGCGGCGGTCGCCTCCTTGGTCTCCGGTCCGGAGCCGGTGCCGAAGTACCACAGGCCGCCGCCCGCCACGCAGGCCGCCACCACGGCGCCGCCGACGGCCCGGCGCCGGATCCGCCGCCGTCGCCGGGCCTCGCCGCGGGCGGTCGTACGACGCCGGGAGGCACGCACACCGACGGGACCGCTCCGGTCGCGCGCGGCGTCCGGCCCGGTGGCTGCCGTGTCCCCCGTGTCCGGCGCGGCGGAGTCGGCGTACGCGGTGGGGTGGAGGCCGGCCGCCACGGCGGACCGGGTCGCCGCCGTCAGCGTCGAGGTCACCGCGACGAGCGCGAGCCCGGCGAGCAGCCCCTCCGCCGGGAGCAGACCGCTCCACAGGCCGCCGCAGCGCGCGCACTCGCGGGCGTGCCGGGCTATTCGCTTGCGCCAGAGGGCGGAGGGCAGGCCGTCCCAGGAGGCCAGCAGCCCTCCCAGTTCCGCGCAGCGGGGCCGGGTGTCGAGCGCCCGTACCACCACGCGGGCCGACTCCAGGCGCGCCTTCATCCGCTGCACCCGGACCGCCGTGTGCTGCGGTGACACCCCGAGGGCCGTGGCGACCTCGGCGCGGGTCAGCTCGCCGGCGCACTCCAGCCACCACAGCGAGAGCACCTCTCGATCCTCCGGCTCCAGCCAGCGGGTGGCGCGCGCGGTCTCCTGGCGCTGGCCGGACAGCTGGAGGCGGACGATGGTCAGGTCCACGAAGTCGGCGCCCGGGTCGGCGACGTGGGCGGCCTCCTCCACGGTGCCCGGGGCGAGTTGGCGGTCCCGCCAGTGCGCGCGGACGCGGTTCATCGCGATGGCCACGAGCCAGGAGCGGAAGCTCTCCGGGGTGCGCAGGTCGCCGAGCGAGCCGAGGGCCCGGAGCATGGTCTCCTGGACCACGTCGTCCACGTCGACCGAACCGTTCAGGGCCCGCCCCACGATGTTGTACACGAGCGGGAGGTACGCGCCGACCAGGGCGTCCTGGGCCGCCGGGTCTCCCGCGCGGGCGGCGTCGACCAGTGCCGCCGTGTCCACCGTGTGCTGTGTCCTCATCAAAGCTTCCCTGTCCTCGGCGCCGAACGATGCTGTGCGTCACCTGGGAGACCGTCCGGTGCGGTGCCGATAACACTTCTTCGCGGGACAGTTCTTCGGATTTTCGGAGAATCGTTCGAGGGGAGGCTCACAGGGTGGTGCGGCGACCGCAAGGAGGGAGATCACACCGGACGGACCGGAGCGTCGTGGCTCACTTCTCCTGCCGGTCGCTCAGCGCGTTGGCCCGGTCGACCTCGGCCATGTGCTCCTCGGCCCAGTCCCGTACGGCGGCGAGCACGCTGTCGAGCGACAGGCCGAGCGGGGTGAGCCGGTAGTGCACGGCGGGCGGCACGGAGGGCTCCACCCGGCGTTCGGCCAGACCGTCGCGGACCAGGCTCCGCAGGGTCGCCGAGAGCATCTTTTGGGAGACGCCCGGCATCCGGCGCAGCAGTTCGGCGAAGCGCACCTCTCCCGGTGCGGCCTGGGCCAGCACCTTCACCGCCATCGACGTCCATTTCGTACCGATCCGGTCGAGCAGCCGGCGGGTCGGGCACGCGGGGTCGAACAGGTCACCGCGCGCGGCGGGCGCGCCCTTGGCCTGGGAAGTCACCTGAAGCTCACCAACTGACGGGGAAGTGCGGTCTGTTGACCCCGAGCCTAGTTACCTAGCCTTCCCTTGTCACCATTGGTTACTCAAGGGACTGAGAGAGGTCTCTCATGACTGTCACCTCCCTGCCCGGTGTGCGGCTGCGCCGGGTCACCGTCGACGGGACCGGACTCAACGTCGCCACGGCGGGCTCGGGTCCGGCCGTGCTGCTGCTGCACGGCTTCCCGCACACCTGGCGGCTGTGGACCGAGGTCATCGGGCCGCTGGCCCGCCGGTACCGGGTGATCGCACCGGACCTGCGCGGCTTCGGCGACAGCGACCGGCCGGCGGACGGTTACGACGCCGCGACCCTCGCCGCCGACGCCGCGGGCCTGCTGGAGGCGCTCGACGCGGGACCGGCCGCCGTGGTCGGCATCGACCTCGGCACCCCGCCCGCGTTCCTGCTGGCCATGCGGCGGCCCGGCCTGGTACGGCGGCTGGTGCTGATGGAGTCCCTGCTGGGCGATCTGCCGGGCGCCGAGGAGTTCCTCGCGGCCGGGCCGCCGTGGTGGTTCGGGTTCCACGCGGTGCCCGGACTGGCCGAGTCGGTGCTGGTGGGGCACGAGGAGGCGTACGTCGACTGGTTCCTCCGGCGCGGGACGCTGGGCCGGGGTGTACGGCCGGACGTCCGCGCGGAGTTCGTCCGCGCCTACACCGGCGGCGAGGCGCTGCGCGCGGCGTTCGGCCCCTACCGGGCGCTGCCCGCCGGTGCCCGGCAGATCCGGGAGGCGGTGTCCGGGGCCCGTCTCACCGTGCCGGCACTCACTCTCGGCGCCCATCCGGTGGGCCGGTCACTGGAACGGCAACTGCGGCCGTACGCCGACCGGTTGACCGGCCATGTGATCCCGGACTGCGGCCACATCATCCCGCTGGACCGTCCGGAGGCGCTGCTGGCGGTGCTGGAGCCGTTCCTCGCGGCGGAGGACGACGACCGGGAGTGAGCGCCACCGCCCGGCACTCCGCGGCGGCTCTCCGTACGGCACACCCCGGGGACGGCGGCTCTTCTCCGGACGGCACGCCCCGAGGGCGGCGGCTCCTCTCCGGACGGCAGGCTCCGGGGACGGTGCCCCTCGGCACGGCACGCCCGGGAAACGGCGGCTCTCCGCCCGGCACACCGTGGGGAGAGCGACTCTCCGCACGGCGCACCCCGGGGACAGTTGCTCTTCTCCGTACGGCAGGCCCCCGGGAAGGGCGACTCCCGTACGACACGCCCCCGGGACGGTGGCCCTCCGCGCGGCACACGCGGGGACGGTGCCGCCCGGCGGCGTGGCGCGCGCCGGGCCGGTGCCGGGGGCGGCGAGGATGACGCCGGGCAGGAAACCGGCTGGGAGGCGGGTGTGCGGGTATGACGGTGAACCGTGTCGGCCTGGTCGTGCACGGCGGGCGCGCCGAGGCGGTGGCCGCCGCGCGCGAGGTACGCGCGTGGTGCGCCGGGCGCGGGGTGGGCTGCGCGGACATCGACGTGTGGCGGGCGGGCGCGCGGCACAGTGCCCGCGAGGAGCTGGACAGCGCGGGCGATCCCGACCTCATCGTCACCCTGGGCGGCGACGGCACGTTCCTGCGCGGTGCCCGCCTGGCCGCCGAGAACGACGCCCTGGTGCTCGGTGTCGACCTGGGCCGGGTCGGCTTCCTCACCGAGGTGCCCGCCCCGGCGGTCCGGGCCGCGCTGGACGCCGTACAGGAGGACCGGATCCACGTGGAGCACCGGATGCTGCTCACCCTGCGCGCGTCCTGCCGGCTGGAGGTGCCCGCGCACATGGAGGCGCTGCTGAGCTACGGGCGCGGGCCGCTGCTGCCTCCGCCGCCGGTGCGCACGGAGTGCGAGGCGGGCGGGGACTGGGGGGTCGCCCTGGACGTGACGGCGCTGAACGACGTGGTCCTGGAGAAGCTCTCCCGCGACCGGCAGGTGTCGGTCGGGGTGTATCTGGCGGGCCGGCTGCTGGCCTCGTACTCGGCGGACGCGCTGCTGGTGGCCACGCCCACGGGGTCCACGGCGTACAGCTTCGCCGCGGGCGGCCCGGTGGTGTCGCCCCGCGCGGAGGGTCTGATTTTCACGCCGGTCGCGCCGCACATGGTGTTCAACCGGTCGGTGGTGGCGGCGCCGGACGAGCCCGTCGCGCTGCGGGTGCTCCAGGGGTCGGGGCGGGCCGCGGTCAGCATCGACGGCCAGTTGCGCGGGGTGCTCGGCCCCGGGGACTGGATCGGGGTGTACGCCGCTCCGCGCCGGCTGAAGGCGGTCCGGCTCGGTCCGATGGACTTCTACGGCCGGCTGCGGGAGCGGATGAACCTCACCGACGCGCCGGCCGCGCTCGCCGACGGGGAGGCCGCCCCGCTGTGGCCGGTGACCACGCCGCCGCCGGGCGATCTCGCCCATCTGGCGCTGCCCCCGGTCCCCGGCGACGCGCCCCGGCTGTCCTGATGCCCGGGGCCGTCCGCGCACCTCGCCATGACCCGGATGGCCGCCCGGGGCCCGGGGCGCCGCAGCGTCGTACGGGTGCTCTGTGGTCGTATATTCCATGGGGCCCTCGGGCCGTCCGACCGGCGTGCCCGTCGGTCGCACCGGAGAACGGCCGGCCGGGCCGTACCTGTAGCGTGGGCGAGTCCCACCGGAATGAGGAGATTTTTTCATGTCGACAGTCGAGCTGAACACCAGCGCCGGCCGGATCGTGCTGGAGCTGAACGACGCCGAGGCGCCCAAGACGGTCGAGAACTTCCTGGCGTATGTGCGCAGCGGCCACTACGACGGCACGATTTTCCACCGGGTCATCAACGACTTCATGATCCAGGGCGGTGGTTTCACGCAGGACATGAAGCAGAAGCCCACCCTGGCGCCGATCCAGAACGAGGCCGACAACGGGCTGAAGAACGACAACTACACCGTGGCGATGGCGCGGACGAGCGACCCGCACTCCGCGACGGCCCAGTTCTTCATCAACGTTTCGGACAACGCGTTCCTGAACTACTCCTCGAAGACCCCGAACGGCTGGGGCTACGCCGTGTTCGGCCGGGTCACCGAGGGCCAGAACGTCGTCGACGCCATCAAGGGCGTGAAGACGGGCAGCCGCCAGGGCCACCAGGACGTCCCCACCGAGCCGGTGGTCATCGAGTCCGCCAAGATCCTGGGCTGACACCCTCCCGCCGGGCGGCACCGTCTCCACCGGTGCCGCCCGTCGCATGTGCCCGGCGCGCTCAGCGGGCCGCCCCGGCGCCGGGCGCGAACCGCCGCAGCGCGGTCTCGATCCCGGCCAGGACGGCCTGCTGCCGCGCGACCAGGTAGAAGTGGCCCCCGGGGTGGACGTGGCACTCGAACGGGCCGTCGCTCTCCCGGGCCCAGGCACGGGCCTCGTCGGGGGTGACCCTGGGGTCGGCGTCACCCGTCAGGACGACGAGGGGGCAGCCCAGTCGTGGTCCGGGGGTGGGCCGGTAGCTCTCCACGACGCGGTAGTCCGCCCGCAGCGCGGGCAGCACCAGCTGAAGCAGTTCCTCGTCCTGGAAGACGGCCGCGTCGGTGCCGTCGAGCCGGACGACCTCCTCGATGAGCCGCGCGTCGTCGTCCAGGTGGAGGCTCTCGGCCCGCTCGGCGGACGGGCCCCGGCGGCCGGACAGGAAGAGCACCGCGGGGGGCCGGCCGGCGTTCTCCAGCAGCCGGGCCAGTTCGAAGGCGACCAAGGCACCCATGCTGTGCCCGAACAGCGCCAGCGGCGTCCGCTCCCACTCGTCCAGCTCGTCGAACACCCCTTGGGCGAGTTCCTGGACGGAGTGCGCGAAGGGTTCCTCGGCGCGGTCCTGACGGCCGGGGTACTGCGCCGCGCGCACGTCCACCGCGGGCGACAGCGCCTTGGAGACGGGGAAGTAGAAGCTCGCGGAGCCGCCGGCGTGCGGCAGGCACAGCAGCCGCGGCGCGCCCGGCTCCGGCTGGTGGAAGCGGCGCAGCCACTTCGGGCGCCCCCCGCTGGACCGGTCTGCCATGCGTCCCCCTCGTCGATACGTGCCGTGTGCGAAACCTGCCGGTACGGAGGGTAGTTGACGTCCGGCGGCGGTGCGGCCCGGATCCCCTGGACAGCGGACATCACACAACTTAGACTCCTCGTCCAGAAGTAGACCGTATGTCGAGGCCGACGGGGAGACCCATGGAGCACCGGGTGGACGCCACGGACGAGCACGACGCGGACGAGCACCTCCTGAAGGAGGCGGAGAAGATCGCGGTCGCGCTGGGCCGCATGTTCCCCGGTCTGTGCGAGGTCGTGCTGCACGACCTGCGCGACCCGGAGCACGCAATCCGCGCCATCGAGAACAACCTGTCGGGCCGTCAGATAGGCGATCCGGCAACGGAGTTGGGGTTGGCCCGCATCTCCGACCCGGACTACCCCGGCGTCGTGCAGAACTACCCGAACCGGTTCCCCGACGGCCGCCCGGCGAAGAGCACGTCCATCGGCATCAAGAACGCGGCCGGCGAGTACGTCGCCGCCCTGTGCCTGAACCTCGACGTGTCCGTGCTCTCCCCCGTCACCCTCGCCCTGTCCAACCTCGTGGCGACGGACACCGAGCACCGCGAGCGGCCCCTGGAGACCCTGCGCGACCGTACCGCGCGGGAGCTGCGCGAGGCGGTGGAGGCCCGTGCCGCCGAGCGCGCCGCCACCCCGCGCTCGCTGAGCCGGGAGGAGAAGAGGGCCCTCGTACGGCAGTTGCAGCGCGACGGCTACTTCGACTCGCGCGACGCCGCGCAGACCATCGCGGACCTGCTCGGCGTGTCCCGGGCGACGGTCTACAACTACGCGAAGTGAGGGGTCACCCGCCCATGAGCACCGCCTTCTCCCCCGCCGCCGTCCGCCCCACCGCCGTCCGGACCCTGGCCGACCCCGACACACCGTTCGCCGTCGTGGACGCGCACCGGGCCCGGCGCAACATCGCCCGGCTGCGGGCCCGGGCGGACCGCCTCGGGGTCGGCCTGCGCCCGCACGTGAAGACGGCCAAGAGCCTGGACGCCGCCGCCCTCCTGCACGACGGCACGCCCGGCCCGGTCACCGTCTCCACCCTCGCCGAGGCCGAGGCGTTCGCCGACGCGGGGTACCGCGACCTCACCTACGCCGTCGGCATCGAACCGCGCAAACTCCCGCGCGTGACCGCCCTGGTGCGGCGCGGTGTCACGCTGCGCGTCCTGCTGGACAGCACCGAGCAGGCGGAGTTCGTCGCCGCGGCGGCCCGGGAGGCCGGCCTCGCCCTGCCCGCGCTGATCGAGATCGACTGCGACGGCCATCGCGGCGGCCTCAAGCCCGACGCGCCGGGCCTCACCGGGATCGGCCGCGTCCTGCACGACGCGGGCTGCCTGGACGGCGTCCTGACCCACGCGGGCGAGTCGTACTCCGCGTTCACCGCCGAGGAGCGGCGCGCGGCGGCCCGGAACGAACGCGACGCGGCGGTCACGGCGGCACGGCGGCTGCGCGCGGCCGGCCTGCCGGTGCGCACCGTCAGCGTGGGTTCCACGCCCACCGCGCACGCCGCCGACGACCTCACCGGGGTCACCGAGCTGCGCGCCGGGAACTACGTCTTCTTCGACCTGGTGATGGCGGGCCTCGGCGTCTGCGCGCCGGCCGACATCGCCCTGTCGGTGGTGGTCACCGTCATCGGGCACCGTCCGGAGTACGGGTGGATCGTCACGGACGGCGGCTGGATGGCCCTGTCCCGCGACCGGGGCACCGCCGCCCAGCCGCAGGACCAGGGCTACGGCCTGGTCACCGACCTGTCCGGCACCCTGATCCCGGGCCTGGTCATGACCGCCGCCAGCCAGGAGCACGGCACCCTCACCGCCCGGGACGGCGCGGCCCTGCCCGAACTGCCCATCGGCACCCGGCTGCGCGTCCTGCCCAACCACGCCTGCGCCACGGCCGCCCAGCACCACGGCTACCACGTCGTCGACAGCGGCCGCGGTACGTCGGCGCCCCCCGCGATCGAGGCGTACTGGCCGCGCGTCTCCGGCTGGTGACCGCCTCAGTCCCCCCTTCCCCGTCCCGTCGCCCGAAGGACTTGTACATGGCCACCGCACCGCCCCTCACGCTCGCCGACGTCCGCGAGGCCGCCGCCCGCCTCGAGGGTGTCGCCCACCGCACCCCCGTCCTCACCTCCCGCACGCTCAACGCCCTTGTCGGAGCGGAGGTGTTCATCAAGGCCGAGAACTTCCAGCGGATCGGCGCCTTCAAGTTCCGCGGCGCCTACAACGCCATCGCCCAACTCCCCCCGGAGCAGCTGGCGAAGGGTGTCGCGGCCTACTCCTCCGGCAACCACGCCCAGGCCACCGCGCTGGCCGCCCGCGAACTGGGCACCCACGCGGTGATCCTGATGCCCGAGGACGCTCCCCGTTCCAAGCGGGAGGCGACCGTCGGATACGGCGCGGAGATCGTCACCTACGACCGCTACACCGAGGACCGCACCGCGCTCGGTCACGCCCTGGCCGAGGACCGCGGTCTGGCCCTGATCCCGCCCTACGACCACCCGCACGTCATGGCCGGCCAGGGCACCACGGCCCTGGAACTGCTGGAGGAGACCGGCCCGTTGGACGCCCTCGTGGTGCCGGTGGGGGGCGGCGGCCTCATCGCCGGATGCGCCACCGCCGCCACCGCGCTGCACCCCGGCATCCGGATCGTCGGCGTGGAACCGGAGGCGGGCGACGACACCAGGCGTTCCCTGGCGGCCGGCGCGCGCGTCACCATCCCGGTGCCCCGCACCATCGCCGACGGCCAGGCGCTGGCCACCCCGGGCGAACTCACCTTCCCCGTCAACCAGCGGCTGGTCGAGGCCATCGCCGTGGTCGGCGACGACGAGATCGTCACCGCGATGCGGTTCGCCTTCGAACGCCTGAAGATCGTCCTGGAACCGAGCGGCGCCAGCGCGCTGGCCGCGCTGCTGGCCGGGCGCGTCGACCGCCTCCCGCGGCGGATCGGGGTCATCGCCTCCGGCGGCAACATCGACGTCGGCCGCTTCACCGCCCTGGTCGGCGGCTGAGCTGCCGTCGGCGGGCCGTCACACCAGGTGGGCGCCGTCGGTGAGGCCGACGCGGGTGTAGTACTCGGTGCCCAGGAGGCGGTCGCGGGTCTCCTCCGGGAGGCGGGCGAGGATGGCGGGCAGCGACCGGTCCCGCGCCACCTCGGTGCGGTGGGCCTGGATCGCCGCCCACTTCCGCTCCCGCCACGGCCGTACGTCCACGGTGTCGGTGACGTGCGGGTCGGGCACGCTCAGCACGGACTTGCCCACTCCGTCCAGGAGTTCACCCAGCTCGGTCACGGCCGAGTGGGGGTGGGTCGCCAGATACAGGGCGCCGGGCCGCCAGGGTTCGCCCGTCTCGGGGTAGAGCTGCCCGAGCCCGGCGGCGGTCACCGCGAGCAGGGTCATCCGGTGGGTGTGCCGGTGGTCGGGGTGGCCGGTCAGCTGCCCGTAGGCGTCATGGGTGAGGACGATCCCGGGCCGGACCTCCCGGATGTGGGCGACCAGCCGTCCGACGGCCTCGTCCACCGGGGCGTCGCACCAGCGCGGCCGGCCGGGGGCGGAGGCCGGGACCCGGTGGTCGGCGTAGCCGAGCAGGCGCGGGGGTCCGGGGACGCCCAAGGCCGCCAGGGAGTCGGCGAGTTCACCGGCGCGCGGGCTGCCGGGCGCCCAGGTCACCGTGCCGACGGCCGTACGGGCGCCCTCGGCGGCGTACCGGGCGAGGATCCCGCCGGCGAGGAGCGCCTCGTCGTCCGGGTGGGCGAACACGGCGAGCAGACTGGGCGGCACGGCTTCCTCCAAGACATCCGGACCCCTCGCGACGGCCCGGGCCGGCCGTTTCGGCCGACGGGACCGACTCCATTGTCATATCCTGCCCCGGTCCCAGGTGCGGAAGTACGCGGCCACACCGGTACGGCCGCCGGTCCGCGAACGGCAGCACGCACACCTGGCCGTGCTCCTCCGGGGCCCAGCTGCTCGGCGTGCTTTCAAGTCCGGTGCCTTCGGCGGGAGTTGGCGACAGGCGCCGCCCGCCCCGGCACGGTGCTCAGCGCGGGCCGTCTGCGTCTCCGTTGCCCCCGAGCCCCAACTCGCGGTCGCCGAGCGGGGCGAAGAACCGTTCCACGGCGGTGTCGGTGACCTCGGGGAGGGTCGCGGGGGACCAGCGCGGACGACGATCCTTGTCGATGATCTGTGCCCGGATGCCCTCGACCAGGTCGGGGCTGTCCAAGGCGGCGCAGGAGACGCGGTACTCCTGGTCCAGGACCCGCTCCAGCGAGCCGAGGTTCCGGGCGCGGCGGATCGCGGTCAGGGTGACCTTGAGCGAGGTGGGCGACTTGGCGAGCAGGGTCTCGGCCGCCTCCTTCGCCTCCGGACCACCGTGGGCGAACAGCCGCGCGACGATCTCCTCGACCGTGCCGGCGGCATAACAAGCATCGATCCAGGCGCGCTGACCGGACAACGACGCACCCGGGGGCCGCTGTTCATGACGGGCCAGGGCGTCGGCCACGGGGCGGGCGGCGAGGTCCGCCAGGAAGGAGGGGAGGGACTCGGACGGCAGGTAGTGGTCGGCGAGCCCGCAGAGCAGGGCGTCCCCGGCACCGAACACGGCTCCCGTCAGCGCGAGATGGGTGCCCAGTTCGCCGGGGGCGCGGCCGAGCAGGTGGGTGCCGCCGACGTCGGGGACGAAGCCGATACCGGTCTCGGGCATGGCGATGTGCGAGCGTTCCGTGACGACGCGGACCGCGCCGTGCGCGGAGACACCGACCCCGCCGCCCATGACGATGCCGTCCATGACGGCGACGTAGGGCTTGGGGTAGCGGGCGATGCGGGCGTTGAGGTGGTACTCGTCGCGCCAGAACGCGGCGGAGGCGGTGCCGTCGCCGTCGCGGGCGTCGTCGTGGACGGCGCGGATGTCGCCGCCCGCGCACAGGCCGCGCTCCCCCGCGCCGGTGATGACGACGGTCTCCACGGCCGGGTCGTGTTCCCACGCGGTCAGGGCCTCGCCGATCCGGCGGACCATGACATGGTTCAGGGCGTTGAGCGCCTTGGGCCGGTTGAGCGTGAGGTACGCGGCCCGTCCCTCCGTGCGCAGCAGGACGGGTTCGGCGGTGCCGGTCATCCGAACGCCTCCATCAGGCCACCGGCCACGATGACACACATGATCTCGTCGCTTCCTTCCGGTCGGGTGCACCCACGGTCGCGGACGATCTTCTCAGTGCCGTGTCGGCCGGGGTGGCGGCGGCCCCCTCTCCTCACCGACGAGCGGTCGGCCCCGACAGGCACGGGGTCAGGCGGGGCGGCTCGCTCCGCGAGCGCCGGGAGGGAGACTCCGGCCTGTTTCGTCCGTGTGCGCCGACGACCACGGTACGTCAGGGAACGTGTGTGACGGTTGTGACCGCATAGGTTCGCCGGGGCGGGCGTCGCTTCGTCCGATCTTCGGCGCGAGTCGTTGAGGTCCCTTCTGCATGAGGTGTCGCACCGCGGAAACGGGATTGCTTCGGGGGGAGGGCTCACGTTGGCTGGGCAGTATGGCCGAACTGCATACTGATCGCCTCCTCCTGCGTCGCTGGCGTGACTCCGACCTTGAACCGTGGGCGGCTATGAACGCCGATCCCGAGGTGCGAGAGCACTTGGGTGACCTGCTCAGCCGTGACCGGAGCGATGCCTCTGTGGCGCAGTACCAGGCCGACTTCGACCGGCGGGGCTATGGCTGGTGGGCTGTTGAGGTTCGGGGCACGGGCGAGTTCATCGGCTTCGCGGGCCTGGATCCGGTGGATGACGGCATGCCGTTCACCGGAGTGGAGATCGGCTGGCGCCTCGCCCGCTCGGCCTGGGGCCAGGGCTATGCCACCGAGGCTGCGCGGGCGGTCCTGGCCTACGGCTTCGACACCCTTGGGCTTCCCGAGATCCTCGCCGTAACCACATCCACCAACCACCGCTCTCAGGCGGTGATGCGCCGCATCGGCATGATCCGCGACCCGGCCGACGACTTCGACGACCCCTGCGCACCCGACGGACCGCTGCGTCCGAACGTACTGTTCCGCATCGCCCGGGGTGCGAGAACCTGACGCCCTCGCTGAAGTCGCTGATCAAGCTGCGGAGGCCGGGGGGCGTCCCCCAGCGGATGCCCTTTCCCTGCGGGCGCGGGCGCGTTCGATGTTCCCCTGTGAGCGTCGTGGCGAGGCCGGCCAAGGCGTGGACGCCACCGAGTCGAACCGCTGGGGAGATTGGGCCGAGTTGTTCTACGGCCTTGGAGAAGCGTTCGGTGTGGAGCCTTCCATAGCCGCAGCTCCCTATGCCCCGGGGACGATCGCGGCGTGCAAAGGCATCCGTGGCCGTGCCCTCCGCATTTCATGGTGACCGTTGAGCGCCGGCTGCCCGTTCGCCTGAGGGGTGTTCCGGGTGCGCCAGATAACGCTGCAGCGTGAGGTGGCGGAACTGGTAGACGGTCCCAACGCGGCGCAGGACTCCTCGATGCACATGGGCGTCGTTGAGGAAATGCATGAGGCGCCAGGGGAGTCGTCCGCGGGCGGCCAGCAGGAGGCGTGCCACGCTGTAGCGCCACCACAGTGCTCCGCCGGTGGCCAGCAACGTGCCGAAGGCCAGACCGCAGAGGGCTCCAAGCCACGGGCGGGTGCCGTACCCGAACACAGGGCCGGCGGTGAGAGCGCCGGTGCTCCACAGGCCGATGAACGCGCGGCGGTCGGCGGCCAGGAGGTCGCGCGGGCTGTCCACGGCGGAGGTGGTGGGGACGTTGGCGCTCAACCCTCCCGCGAGGCCGCCGACCAACGCGGCCGCCAGACCGGTCGTGACCGCGTTCCGCAGGCCGAACGGCAGGCCGAGTGCCAGCCCTGCTGCGAGGCCGCAGACGGCTCCTACCGCGACGAAGGGGTTGGGCAGCCAGCCGATCCGGGTGTTGGGTCCCGAGTACTCGTACACGGGGCTGAACAAGGTTCCTACGACGGTACTGGCACACAGTAGGGCCACCACCAGGACACCGCCACCCAGCGCCGGCCATCCCAGAAGGAGACCGGCGAGCAGGCTTATGAGCAGGCCGGCGACACCCGGGGCGAGGATCAGATGGCGATTGCGGAAGGACGCCGAAATCTGCCACCAGGCAAGGTGGGGCCTGCCCGCCAGCTTGCTCTGCAGGTGTCGGGCCAGGAAGGTGAGGTAACGCTCGGCCTGCCGCAGACTCCAGGGACAGGGGTGGAAGGGATGGGGGCGGTAGGCAGCGGGTACGAACACGCGGAACAGGTGGGCTTCGACGGTGTTCCGTGACGACCGGTCGATGAAAAGGAGGTCGTCGGGGTGCGGGACCGCGCCAGTTGATTCCCCCAGACGCGGGTTGTAGATGGTGCGGGCCAGGAAAAGCCCGAGTGGAGTGCTCAGCACCTTTGCCAGCGGCGAGTGGGGGTCGTCTCGCAGGACGTTCGCGACCCTGGACCAGCGTCCGGTGCTCGCACCGTGTCCGTCCCCGGCATCCCTGGCCAGATACTTGATGACCTCCTCAACGCCCAAGGGCTGGAGAACGATCCCGGCGACTCCGTTCAACCGTACGGCGGGAGCGTCCCATGCCGGTACGCGCGTCTGCCCGTATTCGGTAGTACGACTGGACAGAACGAGCGGTTCATGGGACGAAAATGCCTCGTTGACCGCCTGCAGAACGTGGGTGCGGAAAGCACGGGGCACTTCGTCGAGACCGTCGAAGAGCGGGATCACCCGTCCGCTCTCCACCAGGGCTCGGGCCACGGAGCCGTCCCGCGGCCCGGACCCCGTGCCGATTCCTTCGACAGGGGCGCGCAACTCCGGGTGCTCCTGAACCAGCTGTTGGGTCATCCACGTACGCAGGTCCTGACGTGTCGGGTCGAAGGACGCCAGGGCGAACAGGAACGGTGCCGGCCCGCCGGACTCGCGGTAGTCAGGGCGCAGCAGCGCAAGGAGGAGCCGGATCAGCAGCATCGTCTTGCCGGATCCCGGCTCACCCAGCACGACCAGTCGGCGTGTGGGGATCCGCTGGAGGAAGACGTCCTCGATGTCCTTTCCCGAACCGCTGAGCCCCTCGGAGCCATCGACCCAGTGGCATCGGTCGTTCGACGGTCCACCGGGGGCCTGCTCGGCGAAGGTGCGCAACAAGCGCCAGTCCTCCGTCACGTCAGGGCCGGCCGCATTCCAGGCGACCGGCAAAGGGTAGGGGTCGTTCAGTCTGCGGACCCGGCTCTCTGCCTCCCATTGGCGTCGCGTCGCCTCTGCCAGGAGGTCCACGGCTTCCGCCAGTGACACACCGCCGGGTGCCGACGTTCCCCACCGCAGCCGGAAAGCGGTGACCACCAGCGGCGGCAAGCCGAGAAGTGCGGCCACCACACCGATCACTTTGCCTATGTCGTCGACCCGGTCAACACCCCATGCCCACAGGACTCCGGTCACGGCCAGCAGCACCGTCAACGCGTACAACCGCCCCGGCCACCGCGTTCCTCCGCCCATGCCTCAGGCCCTTCGCTCTGCCTTCGTCCGGCCGCACTCGATCGTGCCCGAGGAAGACGGCATCCGGCGTAGGAACAGCGGAAGACGCCTCAGCTCGGCTACGGCTGGGCCCACATGCATGCCAGCACCCGGCCCGGCTGATCGCTGCCGACGACGGCGCACGGCGCCGCACCGCGACCATGCGGGCGTACCGGACGCTGCCCGCGCTCCTTCGTCTACGACCCTGTCCCCGAGTGTGGGCGTGCGGCCGCCTCCTGGTGCCGCGATCAGGATCAGGACCGTGGTGCCCGCGCTCATTCGTTCGCTCCCTGTCCTTTGCCGTCTTCCTTTTCGGGGGCGGGCGGGATGACGTCGATGTGGTGGTCCGGGCTGAAGGGATCGCTCCAGTTCCGACCGGCGCTGACCACGGTTTCACCTTCGTTCTACAGGCCGGAGAAATCGGTCTCGGGCAGGTGACCCTCGTCGGGCACAAGAAGTTGTTTGATGTCAGGACGATGCGGGCGAGGAGCTTGTGCTGGACGACGGCCTCGCGCAGGGCTGTGTGGGCGTCGCGTTGTGTGGTGAGGTCGAAGGCAAGGGGGATGGTGAACTCGGCTTTGTAGAGGTCGGCGATGTCCAGGACGAACGACAGGGTGGCTCCGGTGTGGGCGAAGCCGAGGGCGGGGCTGGCGCCGATGCCGGTGATGACCGTGTGGCAAATGTTGAGTTGGCGGCGGACAGCAGACGGTTGACGTCGTCGTCGGCGGCGAAGGCGTCTCCGGCCTTGTACTCGCGCTTGGTCCAGGGGACGCCGGTGCGTTCGGAATGGTGTGCGTAGTGTCTTCGGACGCGGGTGCCTTCGCGTCCGCGGAGCTGCTGGAGGGTGAGCGCGGATGTGTCTTCGCCGGGGAAGCGCAGGTCGTGCATACGGCGCGCGACGGCGACCCGTTCCTTGGGCCGGGTGGCGAACCAGATAGGCGACCGGTACGTGAACGATGCGGGCTTTGTCGATCAGGACGATGGCGTTGTCGTCCCGGTCGATGTGGCAGCGTTCGACGTACAGGCTGGAGACCCGGTCCTCGATCCTGTGGACGTCTTGGGGGCCGGTACGCCACCAGGGTTCAGGCATGGGGTGCCTCCGGCGGGAGCGGGCCGAGAGTGAGCAAGCCCTGCCCGTAGCCCTTGGAGGGCCCGACGCCCCCCAGCAGGGCGGCCCTCAGTGCCTCGGGGTCCGTCACCCTGATCCTTCCCTGGAAGGTGGCGCAGGAGAGCGTGATGCGGGGGCGTTCTTGCTCTTGGCGAAGCGCTGGGTCTCCCGGGCGATGAGGGAGACTGCGGGCGCCGGCCCGGCGGCAGGCTCGGCCGGGGCAGAGGTTCCCAGATCGATGGCGGAGGCGGTGCGGGCCGCGGGGATGGGGAAGCCGTGGCGTTCGGCACGGGCGAGCAGCCAGGCGGGCTGTCGTGCGGCGGTGCGGTGTGCGACGCGGAAGCCGCGCCGCTTTTCTTGAGCGCCGGCAAGGATCTTCAGACGTTGCGTCTGCTGTTCGCTGGGTTTGTCGGGGCGCTGCACGGTCTGAACGGGGTTGGCGGTGAGCCGGAAGGCGAACTCCTCGTCGGCGGTGCGGTGTTGCGCAGCGGTGTGTAGTCGGCGATGAGTGGTCCGGCGCCGTCGGCGTCCGGCCAGCCGGCCTGTTCCACCAAGTGCTGCCAGGAGGGCCGCTTCTCGGTGAGGACGAGGATCTCGGCACGGTGCGGAGTGCTGTTCTCCAGGCGCCACAGCACGCGTTCGGTGACGGGCGGGATGGCGAGGCCGCCCAGGACGGCGGCGTGGAGCCGGTGGGGGTCACGGCGACATGCACCGGGCGGCTACCGCCTACGCCACAGCCCGCGACAAAGCTGACCAGCACGGTGTCGCCGGAGAACGCGAGGCTAGGACGAGGGTGCGGTGGGTCTGGCTGGTGGCGCCAGTGGATACCGCCTTCGACGCGGTGCTGGCGTCCGGCCCAGCGGAGCGTACGCGCAGTGTCGTGGGCGGTAGCGGTGAGAGGCTGCGTCTCCGGCCGGAGACGCAGCCCCGAATAGCGACTCAGATGGTGTTGATCCGCCAGGCGATCATTCCGGTTGCCCGGGCATCACCTTCGACATCGATGCGCACGTCCTTACCGCCGGTGAAGCGTTGGAAGACAACGGAGCGATCGCAGGGTACGGCCTTTTTCGGCACAGTTTTGCTCGGAGTGATGACGATCTGCGCTTCTCCCTTACCGGCGCAGACCACCGTCAGCTTGTAGGAACGTCCTGCCGGGAGGTCGGGCTGGGTGTGTACCCCGTCGGAGACTCGTTCCACACCCGACTCAACCATGGACTGACCCTGCTCGGTGACCGCGTCCAATGCCGACTGCGCCTGCGCGGTGAGCTTCTTCTCCCCGGAGGGTTCCGCGCTTGCGTGAGGAGACGTTGTGGCAGCGTGGCCGGGTGCCGGGTCGTTGTCGGATGTGCAAGCCGTCAGGCACAGCATCGGGGCCAAGGCGATGCCGAGCAGCCATACAGGCACCGGCCTCATGAGGAGGTCTCCCAATATTTCCAGCCTGTTTCCTTCGTCGGAAGGGTAGCCGTGCCGCTCGTGACGAGGGTCGGGCTGCCGCAGCCGCTGCCTCTGCGCCGCCACTTCTTCCATGAGACCTTATAGCCCCACGAACCGTATTGCAGGTGGCCGTACTTACGGCTGGAAATGGTGTGGCTATAGGTGTGACCGGTGGTGATCGTCACGCTTCCGACCACTTTGACACTGACGCTCGCCTTGACCTTGGCTAGCACTGCGTCAGCCTCGGCTTCCGCTCCGGCTGATATTTCCATGCCGACGGTGCCGGCCTTGGTGACGCTCACGGTCATACTGCCGCCGGGACCGTCCTTGTAGCTTGTGCCATTCCACCACGACGGCACGTGGTAGTTCTTCTTGGACGTGATCTCGATCCAGGTTTGCGGGCCGTCGCAGTATTGCGGAGTCACCACGCTGGTGACCTCGCCGTTCTCCCAGCCGGTCCGGTCGTTGATGTCGATTTCGTCCTGCGCCGCTATGTCATCGGTGGACACGGGCCGCTCCGAGGCGTCTGCCGCGGGTGCGGGAAGCTCCCCATCGGCGATCGCGGTGCCCACGGTTCCCAGGCAGAGCAGCAGTGCGGTACCGGATGCCATGGCAGTCCGGCGCATACCGAGATTCATGTGTATCCCCCCTCTTCTGATATCCGCCGTGGTCACGGGCGGCAACCGGGACACTACGGAACAGTTATGTCTGCTACAAGCAGGTGATCCTTTTTCTGAGCCGGACTTGAGGATCTTTTTCGTGCGGCAGCAGTCAGCGCGCGGAGGAGACGATTCCGTCTACGCCGCCCGGCACAGGGGGCTGGAGGGGTGTGGCAAGTGCGGGGCAGGGAGCAGCAGCCGTACCTGCGGGTGGGGCGGGCCGATCCGGGACAGTTGTATCCGGGCGGGCAGCAGCGGGCGGGCCATGGCCGCGATCCCGTCCAGGTCGGCGCGGTGTTTGACGACAACCAGAGGGCCATGACCGTCAAAGGAAATGGCCGGTCCCGGCGGCATCGTCCCGGCTCATGAAGTGTCGTGGCGTCACCGGGCTCCCGCCCGGCCGGCCCAGCCCTGCGCCTGGCTTCGTGTCAGCGGGAGCCGGTGTCAGCGATGCCCCGGCGTTCAGTGTGTCGTCGGGCGCAGGACGAGGCAGACGAAGCCGAAGGCGTCGCGGTAGACGCGCAGCCACTCGTCGCGGTGGGCCATGGCCGTCGCGAGCGCCTGGGCGCTGTCCGGGTGGCCGGGGTGGTCCAGCGCCCAGGAGGCGAGCGTCCCCGTCCACGCCCACTCGTAGTCGTCCAGTTCCCGGCGGGTGCTGAGATGTCCGTGGACCGGTGTCCAGCCGTCCGCGCCGACCCGGGCCAGCGTGGTCGGCAGGTCGTCGAGGTCACCGAGCAGCGCGACGGCCTCGGCGGAGGGCTCGCGGTCCCAGTACCCGTCGCCGACCAGGACGCGTCCGCCGGGCGCGAGGTGCCCGCGTGCCGCCGCCAGGGCCGGGAGCAGGCCGCCGAACGCGTGGCTGGACCCCACGCACAGCACCAGGTCGAAGGCCTGCGGGGCGGTGAACCGGGCGGCGTCCTCCCGGTGGAGCACCAGGCGGTCCTCGACACCGAGCCGGCCCGCGGCCCGGCGGGCGTCCGCCAGCGCGCGCTCGGAGAGGTCGACGCCCTCGGCACGCAGCCCGGGGCGCGCGGTCAGGGCCCGCAGCAGCCACTCCCCGCCGCCGCAGCCGAGGTCGAGCACGCGTCCGCCGTCGTGCGGCAGGGCCCGGTCCAGCAGCCCGCGCACCGCGTCGTCGTCGAGCGGCGCGGCTATCGGATGATCCGCGTGAGCGCGCCTGGAGATCTCCTCACGGTCCACCGGCGGAGCCTGACACGCCCGGCGGCACCCGCGCACCCGGATTTCGGCCGGGCGGCGCGCACGGAGCGGGCCGAAACGCCTCGCCACTCGAAAGGGGCATACCGGAGAGCCTCGTCCGTGGACCGTCCCGGTGGCGCCGCGACCGGGCCCCGACCAGCCCCCCACTCACCCGAACCGACTAATGACGCAGCGTGCACCCCTTGTGCCCACTGGGGCCTCCCCCGTTCGGAGTTGCGGCCGTACGGGCGACATGAGTCCGTGGGAGTCGTGTCCCACCGGATCTCACCCAGGAGGAGACATGGGCACCAACCACCAGGGCCGATCGGCCGACAAGCTGGGCGTCGTCTTCGCGGTCCGCGTCATCGAAGGCCGTGAAGAAGGCTTTCTGGACCTGTACGAACAGCTCCGGAAGTCCGTGGCCGGCACCCCCGGCCACATCGTGGAAAGGCTCGGCCGCCCCGTCGACGACTCCCGCCAGTGGGTGATCACCAGCGAGTGGCAGTCGGCCGAGCAGTTCTTCGCCTGGCAGCAGAGCGAGGAGCACCGTGAACTGGTCGCGCCGCTGCGCGAGTTCGTCGACCAGCGGCAGTCGCTGCGCTACCGGGTCGTCAAGGAGACCCGGGGGGTGACGTCATGACGCGCACCGCCCACGGCCCCGTCGCCGTGCTCGGCCTCGGCGCGATGGGCGCCGGACTGGCCCACCGCCTGCTCGACCAGGGCATACCGGTCCGGGTCTGGAACCGTACTCCGGACCGGACCGCGCCGCTCGCCCAGGCCGGCGCGCACGTCGCCGCCCACCCCGCCGAGGCGGTCGCGGGAACGAGCGCCGCCATCTGCGTCGTGGCCGACGGCCAGGCCCTCGGCACCGTGCTGCGCGGACCGGACGGCGTGCTGGCCCACGGTCCCTACCCGGGCACGCTGCTGTGCGCCAGCACCGTCGCCCCCGAGGAGATCGTCCAGATCGCCGGGGACCTGCCCGCCGCGCTGGACGTGGGCATGCTCGGCAACCGCGACCACGCCCGCGACGGCGAGCTGCGGCTGTTCGTCGGCGGCACGCCGGAGGCGTTCGCCGCCGCCGGACCGCTGCTGCGGGCGCTGGGCAAGGACGTCGTCCATCTGGGCGCACTCGGTTCCGGCATGCGGATGAAACTGCTCCTCAACCTGCTGATGGGCATCGAGGTGCAGGCGCTGGCCGAGGCCACCGAGCTGGCGGAGGCCTCGGGACTGGACCGGCAGCTGGTCCTGAAGACCGTCGCGGGCAGCGGTTTCGCCTCGCCGGTCATGGCGTTCAAGTCGCGGCGGCTGGCGGCGGGCCGCTTCGACGAGCCGGACTTCCGGCTGCGGCTGATGGCGAAAGACCTCATGCTCGCTACCAAGCAGGCGGCAGCCGCCGGCCTGAGCCTGCCGCTGGCGACCGCCGCGGCGGAGACCCACGTCCGCGCCACCGAGCAAGGACTGGGCGACCAGGACTGTGCCGCGATCACCCGCGCACTGAGACCGAAACCGGGAACCGACACGTGATCATCGACATCCACGGGCACCTGTCCCCACCGGAGGCCGCCGAGCGCTTCCCCATGCCCCCGGCGCTGACCGACGTCGACGGCATGCTCGCCGCCCGCGCCGAGGCCGGCATCGACCTGACCATCATCGGCAGTCCCGTCGGGGCCGGGGCGATGGCGCGGGTGCCCGGCGTGGACAACTACGCGCAGCCACGCGACCGGCTGCGCGCCTTCCACGCCTGGATGTCGGGCCTGATCCGCCGGTTCCCGGACCAGTTGCGCGGCTATGTGTACGCCAACCCGTTCGGCGACGACGATCACCTGGAAGGGGTGCGGGAGACCCTGGCGGACCCCGCGTTCGTCGGTCTGATCACCACCTCCAGCGTCCACGGGGAGCTGCTCGGCTCGCCGCGCGCGGACCCGTTCTTCGCGCTGGCCGCGGAGGCGGGGGTGCCGGTCCTGGTGCACGCCCCGGCGGAACCGGCCGGCACCGAACGGGTCGGGCAGACACCGTTCGTGGAGCAGATCGGCCGCTTCGGCGACGTCACCCTGGGCATGGCGATGATCGCGTTCGCCGGGTGGCTGGACAAGTACCCCGGTCTGCGGCTGATCGGCGCGACCGGCGGCGGCGCGCTGGCGCTGCTGCCCGAGCGGCTGCAGACCGCGGCGCGCCCCCGGCACTGGGCCGGGGGCGCGCCCGGCGGGGCCGGTGGGACTGGTGGAGCCGATGGGACTGGTAGGGCCGGGGGCGCGCCCGGTGCCGGCCGGCCGCGGGCCTCCGGGGCGCCGGGGGCCGCCGGTACCGCCCCGGCCTCCGGCAGGTCCGGCGCCCCGGGTACGCACACCGGACCCGGTCCGCACAGAGCCACCGCTCCCCCGGAGACCGCCCCCGCCCTCCCCCCGTCCCCCGACCCCGTCGCCGCCCTGCGCCGCATGTACGTCGACACCAGTCCGTTCAGCGCGGCGCACCTGAGCCTGAACGCGGAGGTGCTGGGGCCGGAACGGATGCTGTTCGGCACCGACTCGCCGCCGATGGCCGCGCCGCTGGAGGACTTCGTCCACATGGTCGAGAAGCTGCCGCTCGACAAGGCGGCCCAGCAGCTCATCCTCGGCGGAAACGCCCAAGCCCTCTTCGACCTGAGGAGCCGTCCGTGACCACCACGCAGGAGGCCGTCGCCGCGGCCGAACGGTGCACTCCCGAGTTCCGCCGCGATCCCCACGCCGTGTACGCCCGGCTGCGCGCCGAGGCGCCGGTCTGCCCCATGAGACCGCCGCACGGCAACGAGACGTATCTGATCACCCGGTACGAGGACGCGCGGGCCGCGCTGTCGGACCCGCGCCTGAGCAAGGACATGTACGGGGCCATGGACGCCTACCGGAGGATCTTCGGGGACTCGTCCATCGCGCTCGACGACAACATGCTCAACTCCGACGCGCCCAAGCACACCCGGCTGCGCAGACTGGTCAACTCGGCTTTCACCCCGCGGCGGGTGCAGGCGCTGCGGCCGCGCATCGAGGAGATCGTGCGCGAGCTGCTCGACGCGTGCCCGGCCCGGGAACCCGTCGACCTGCTGCCCGCGTTCGCGTTCCCGCTGCCGATCACCGTGATCTGCGATCTGCTCGGGGTGCCGGCCGAGGACCGGTCGCGGATGCAGCGGCTGTCCACCACGGTGGCGCAGACCGGTTTCGGCGAGGAGTTCAAGCGGGCCCAGCAGCAGGCGGAGGAGGACCTGCACGGGTACTTCACCGAGCTGATCGACGCGAAGCGGGGCCGCCCGGGCGACGACCTGCTGAGCGCGCTCATCGCGGTGCGGGACGGCACGGACGGCTCGCTCACCCAGAGCGAACTGGTCTCCACGGCCTTCCTGTTGATGTTCGCGGGCCACAAGACGACCGCGTACCTCATCGGCAACGCCGTGCACCATCTGCTGCGCCACCCCGCGCAGTGGGACGCCGTACGGGAGAACCCGGAGCTGATCCGCGCGGCGGTCGAGGAACTGGTGCGCTACGACGGCTCGGTGGAGAGCGCGACGTTCCGCTACGCGACCGAGGACGTGGAGTACGGCGGGACCCTGATCCCCAAGGGCGCCCTGGTGCAGATCGCGCTCAGCTCGGCCAACCGCGACCCCGCCAAGTTCGACTCCCCCGACGAGCTGGACGTGCGGCGGCCCGGCAACGCGCAGGACGCCCACCTCGGCTTCGGGCACGGCGGCCACTACTGCCTGGGCGCCCCGCTGGCCCGGCTGGAGACCCAGCTGGCCCTGACGCTGCTGTTCGACCGGTTCCCCCGGATGGCCCTGGCCGACCCGGCCGCCGGGCCACGCTGGCTGGAGGTGCCGTTCCCGGCCTTCCGCGGCCTGGCGGAGCTGCCGGTCGTCCTGGACCCCGCCGGATAGGCGCGCCGGGAACTCGCCGGCGAAGCACCGGGAAACCGGGGGCGACCGGCGTATGGCGGCCGGGGCGCGCGCTCCCTACTGTGTGCCGCGTCACCCTGTGGCGCGGCACCATATGCCGCGTCGCCGTGTGCCGCGGCACACGTGTGGCACGTCAGCGTGTGGCGCGTCACCACGTGGCGCGTCGCTCGGAAGGGACCGCCCGTCCGGAAGGGGCCGCCCGTGCCGTCCGTGCGTCGCATCGCCCACGCGTTCCTGGAGCGCCAAGGGCTCACCACCGTCTTCGGCAACCCGGGCTCCAACGAACTGCCCTTCCTCAGCGGTCTCCCCGACGGGTTCCGCTACGTCTTGGGGCTGCACGAGGGCGCGGTCGTGGGCATGGCCGACGGCTACGCGCAGGCGTCCGGCCGTCCCGCGCTGGTCAGCCTGCACTCGGCCGCCGGTTCCGGCAACGCGCTGGGCGCGCTGACGAACGCGGTGGCCGCGCGCACCCCGCTGGTCGTCCTGGCCGGCCAGCAGGCACGGCCCGCGATCGGGCCGGAGGCCTACCTCACCAACGTCGACGCCCCGGCCCTGATGCGGCCGCTCGTCTGCTGGGCCGCCGAGCCGGCGTGCGCCCGGGATGTGCCGCGCGCGCTCGCCCAGGCCGTCTTCGAGGCACGGTTGCGGCGCGGGCCGGCCTTCCTGTCCGTGCCGTACGACGACTGGACGGCCGACGCGGACGAGAACGCGCCGGCCGTGCTGGAGCGCCGGGTCGAGCGGGCCGGGGTGCCCGGCGCGGAGCAGGGGCGCCGGCTGGCCGGGGCGGTGGCCGCTGCCCGGCGGCCCGCCCTGGTGCTGGGCGGTGACATCGACGCGGACGGGCTCTTCCACGACGCGGTGCGGCTGGCCGAGCGGCTCGGCGGCCCGGTGTGGGCGGCGCCCTCGGTGTTCCGGCTGCCGTTCCCCAACCGCCATCCGCTGTTCCGCGGGGTACTGCCCGCCGGTATCGAGCCCGCCTGCCGGGCCCTGGCCGGCCACGATCTCGTCCTAGTGCTGGGCGCCCCGGTGTTCCGGTACCACGAGCATCTGCCCGGCCGGTACCTGCCGGAGGGCACCCGGCTGATCCAGGTCACCGAGGACGTGTCCGCCGCCGCGCGGGCACCGGTCGGCGAGGCACTGGTCGCCGACCCCGCCGCGGTGACACGTCTGCTGCTGACGGCGCTCGGCACGCCGGACACTCCCGTGCACGGCTACCGGCCCGTACCGGCGCCGGCCGGCACGCGGGGGCCGCGGCTGCACCCGGAGGAGGTCTTCGCGGCCCTGCGGGAGGAACAGCCCGCCGACACCGCGTACGTCGTGGAGTCGACCTCGACCAACTCCTCCTGGTGGCGCCAGATGGATCTGCGCCGGCCCGGCTCGTACTACTTCCCGGCGGCCGGCGGCCTCGGCTTCGGGCTGCCCGGCGCGGTCGGCGTGGCTCTGGCCCGGCCCGGCCGGCCGGTCGTGGGCGTGATCGGGGACGGCTCGGCCAACTACGGCATCACCGCCCTGTGGACGGCCGCCCGGCTGCGGGTCCCCCTCACCGTGGTGCTGCTGCGCAACGGGACGTACGGGGCCCTGCACTGGTTCGGCGGGCTGCTCGGGGTGCCGGACGCGCCGGGACTGGACCTTCCCGGCCTGGACTTCACCCGTATCGCCGAGGGCTACGGGGTGCCCGCCCGGCAGATCGGCGGCGTGGCGGAGCTGCGGGCCGCGCTGTCCGAACCCGTCGACGGACCCCGGCTGCTCCAGGTCGACACCGCGCTCACCACGCCCGCCTAGCCACCGGCCGCCGGTCCCGGTCGCCCGCTCACCCGTCCCACAGCCGCCCAGGGGGTTCGTCGTCATGTCATCCGTCGCCTCGTCCGGCGCGTCCGGCACCTCGGCGGGGGCCGGCGGCGCCGGGCACGCCGTCTGGACGGTGATCCTGTGCTGGACCACCGTCCTGCTGGAGGGCTACGACCTCGTCGTCCTCGGCGCGGTCATCCCGACGCTGCTGAAGACCCGTCACCTCGGCATGACGGCCGGGGACGCCACCACCGTCGCCACGCTGTCGCTCGTCGGCGTGGCCGTCGGCGCGCTGCTGGCCGGCCCGCTGGCGGACCGGCTGGGCCGGCGGCTGCTGCTCATCGCCTCGGTGGTGGAGTTCTCGGTGTTCACCCTGCTGGTGCCGGTGGCCGGCTCGGTTGCGGTGTTCGCCGCGCTGCGCCTCGCGGCCGGGGTGGGGCTCGGGGCGTGCATGCCCGTGGCGCTGACGATGACGGCCGAGCGGCTGCCGGCCGGGCGGCGGGCGCGGGCCGGCACGCTGACCATGACCGGCTACCACACCGGTGCCGTGATCACCTCGCTGCTGGCGCTCCGGGTGACCACCGACTGGCAGGTGCTCTTCTACGTGCTCGGCGCCGCCGGACTGGCCGTCGCGGTCGTGCAGTGGTTCCGGCTGCCGGAGTCGCCGGCGTTCGTACGCGCCGGGGAGGCGTCCGGGTCACCGCGGGTGCCCTTCACCGAGCTGCTCGGGCCGGCGTACCTGCGCGCGGGGATCGGGGTCTGGGTGGCCTCGTTCATGGGGCTGCTGCTGGTGTACGGCCTGAACACCTGGCTGCCCAAGCTGATGAACGACGCCGGGTATCCCGTGCCGACGGCCGTGACGCAGCTGCTGGTGCTCAACGCGGGCGGGGTGGCCGGGCTGGTGCTGGGCGGCTTCGTGGCCGACCGGCGCGGCATCAAGCCGACCGCGCTGGGCTGGTTCGCCGCCTCCGCGGTCCTGCTGGCCTGCCTCGGCTTCAGGATGGACAGCGACCTGCTGCTCGACACGGTCGTCTTCCTCACCGGCGTGTTCGTCTTCTCCGCGCAGGTGCTCGTCTACGCGTACGTCACCCACTTCTACCCGGCCGCCGTCCGCGGCACCGCGCTCGGCTCGGCGTCCGGCATCGGCCGTGTCGGTTCCCTGGTCGGCCCGTCGGTCACGGGTGCCCTGGTGACCGCCGGGATCGGCCACCCCTGGGGTTTCTGGTTCTTCGCCGCCGTGGCCGTCTGCGCCGTCCTGGCCGTCCTCACCCTGCCGGGCGGCGCCGGGGCGCTCAGGAGGGCGCGAGGGGCAGTGCGCAGGCGATGAGGAGGGCGACGTCGTCGTGGTCGGCCGGGTGCCGCAGCAGGCGCAGCAGCCGGTCGCAGGTCTCCTCCACGGACTGGTCCGGCGGTGCGAGGAGACGCAGCAGGGCCTGAAGGCGCTCGTCGATGGGGTCGTCACGGGTCTCGACCAGCCCGTCGGTGTAGAGCACGAGGCGGTCACCGGGCTTCAGCTCGACGGTGGTGCTCTCGAAGGGGACGCCGCCGACTCCGAGCGGGGTGCCGGTCGGCAGGTCCAGCAGCCTCGGCTGCTCGCCGATGCGCACCAGGGCCGGGGGCAGATGACCGGCGGACGCCACGTGCAGCCGGGCCCGGTGGGGATCGTAGACCGCGTACACGCAGGTGGCGATGTACGGGTCCAGCTCGCGGGTGATCTTGTCGAGATGGGTGAGGATGCGTGCCGGGTCGAGGTCGAGGTCGGCCAGGGTGGCGGTCGCGGTGCGCAGCCGGCCCATGGCGGTGGCGGCCTGGATGCCGCTGCCCATGACGTCGCCCACCGCCAGCGCCGTGCGGTCGCCGTCGAGCGGGATCACGTCGTACCAGTCGCCGCCGACCTCGTCGCGGGCCTGGGCGGGGCGGTAGCGGACGGCGACCTCCAGGCCGGGGCGCCGGGGCGGGGACTGCGGCAGGAGGCTGCGCTGGAGGGTCTCGACGGCACTGCGGATGTGCTGGTGCAGCACGGCGTTGTCGATGCTCAGCGCGGCCGAGGAGGCCAGCTCGCAGGCGAGGGTGAGGTCGTCCTCGTCGAACGGCAGCGGGTTGCGGGCCCGGGCCAGGCCCATGACACCGAGGATCTTCTCGCGGGCGATGAGCGGGACGGCCATGTCGGTGTGGACGCCGGCCCGGGCCAGCAGCGCGGCGGCCTCGGAGTCCGCGGCGATGCGGGAGTGGTCGCCGCCGCTCAGGTGGGTGATCAGCAGGGGGCGGCGGCTGCGGATGCAGTGCGACGCGGGGTGGTCGGCGTGGTAGGTGGTGAGGCGGCCGGGCGGCACCATGGCCCGGCCGGCGTCGGTGGGGTAGGCGGTCTTCACCGCCACGACGCGGAACAGGGCCGGGCCGTCGCCGAGGGCGGTACGGCCGGTTTGCAGGACCGAGTCGAGGAGGTCCACGGAGACCATGTCGGCCAGGCCGGGCACCAGGACGTCGGCCAGTTCCCGCGCGGTGCGCTCCACCTCCAGGGTGGTGCCGATCCGGGCCGAGCCGTCGGCGATCATCCGCAGCCGCCGCTGGGCCTGGTCGGCCTTGCGCGCCGCCCGGTACCGGTCGGTGACGTCGACCACCACGTTGGCGATGCCGAGGACCCCGCCGCGGTGGTCCTCCAGCCGGTAGACGGACACCGCCCAGGCGTGGTCCTGCTCCGGGTCGGCGGCCGTACGGCCCACCACCTGCTGCTCCACCGAGGGGGTGCCGGTCTCCAGGACCCGCCGCATCAGGGCCTCGGCGTCCTCGAAGGCCGGGTCGGAGAGGACCTCGCGGAAGGCGCGGCCGACGTGGTCGGCCTCGCTGACGCCGTGCATGGCCGCGAGGGCGGGGTTGACGGCGAGGTAGCGCAGCTCGGTGTCCATGACGGCCAGCCCGATCGGCGCCTGGCTGACCAGCCGGTTGGACAGGGCCAGCTTGCGTTCCATCTGCCGCAGGGCGACCCGGTCGACGGCCAGGCCGAGGGCGTAGTGGTCGCCGAGGCTGTCCGTCAGCCGGACGTTGCGGAACTCGATCATCCGGGTGCTGCCGTCCTTGTGCCGGACGGGGAAGGCCCCCGCCCAGCGCCGGCCGGTCCGCATCACCTCGGCGAACAGGGTGATCGCCGCGTCCTGGTGTTCGGGGTGGAGGAGCAGCGGTGCCGCGTACTGCCCGACCACCTCGCCGCGGGTGTAGCCGAACAGCTCCTCGGCCTGGGGGCTCCACATGTCGATCTTGCCGTCGGCCTCCAGCAGCACCGCGGCGACGCCCAGCAGGTCCAGCAGCCCGCTCGGATCGGCCGCGGCACCCGCCAGCGGATCGGCCTGCTGCGGGCGCCGCTTCTCCAGTCCCATCGAAACGCGCTCCTTCCCTCGGCCGTACCGGCGGTACGGCCGGCTCGCCCCACGGGTCGGACGAGACGGCCTTCCCCGCGGATCGCCAGCCCCCTCCACGATGCGACACGGCGCCGGGGTCGGCCACGGCGGCGGGGTGGAGAGGGCCACGTGGGGGACCGGGGGGCCGGGGCGGCGGACACGGTGGCAGGGGGGAACGGACACGGTGGCAGACCGCAGAGGGCCGGGGCGGCGGACACGGTGGCAGGGGGGAACGGACACGGTGGCAGGCCGGGAAGGGCCGGGGCGGCGGACACCGTGGCAGGCGGGGAACCGACACGGTGGCAGACCGCGGAGGGCCGGGGCAGCGGACACCGTGGCAGACCGGGAGGAGCCACGACGGCGGGCCGGAGCCGACTCGCAACGAGTGGGCCGGGAAGGGCCACGATGACGGGCCGGGGACGCCCCACGACGGGGCGAGCCGGGGAGGGCCACGGGCGGGCCGGGAAGGGTCACGACGGCGGGCCGGAGACGACCATGGCGGCAGGCCCAGGGTGATCACGGCGGCAGGTCGAGGAGAGCCAGGGCTACGGGCCGCAGACGACCGCGACGGCAGGCCGGGAGCGGCGCCTCGGTCGGGGGCCGGGCCTCGCTCCCTCCCACTCCGGCGGTCGTGGCCCGAGGTGCCGCCGACGGTGCCGCCGGCGGTTCCGGTCAGGCCGTCCGGGGGCGTCGGACTGCCACCCGGTCCGGATCGGTGTAAGGGTCAACAAACGGATCGTCACTGGTTAGGGTGGCGGGCATGCCTCGGGATTCGAACGCGACCAAAGCCCGGCTGCTCGACGCCGCCTTCGCCGAATTCGCCGCCCACGGCATCGCCGGCGCCCGGGTGGACCGGATCGCCTCGGCCGCCGGGGCGAACAAGCGGCTGATCTACGCCCACTTCGGCAGCAAGGACCAGTTGTTCGACGAGGTGCTGCGCCGGGCGGCGGAGGCGGGCGCCGAGTCCGTGCCGTTCGACGCGGACGACCTGCCCGGATACGCCGGCGCGGTCTTCGACCACCTGGTGGCCCGGCCGGACCTCCTGCGGCTGCGGCTGTGGCAGCTGCTGGAGCGCCCCGCCGGCCCCGGCTCCGGGACGGAGGGCTTCTGGCGCCGGGCCGCCGAGGTGGCCGACGCGCAAGCGCGCGGCGAGCTGTCCCGTGCGCTGGCGCCCGCCGATCTGCTCACCATGGTCGTGGCCGCGGCCCAGGCCTGGTTCTGGGTGGACGACGACGGCCGCCCCCGGTCACCGGAGCGGCTGGCCCGGCACCGCGCGGCCGTGGTGGAAACCGCCCGCCGCCTCACCGAACCGCGACCGCCCGAGCGGTGACGCGGCCTCCGGCAGGGCCCGGTGACGGCAGTAGGTGCGCGGCACGTCCAAGTGCTCCGCCGAGGTGCAGGTGATGTCCTGCTCGTACCCCGCTCGTGCCGGCGGAACGCCGTGCGCCCGAATCGACCCCTCCGCGCCACCTCCGCCGCATGGTGGTCCGAACTGTCGCGGCCGGAGGCGTCCGGGGGCAGCAGACCGGGGCGGGTGTCCGGGTCGAAGCGCTCGTAGCAGCGCTGGACCTCGGCACAGAGCCCCTCGGTGCCGCCCCGCCCATGCCGGGTGCGCACCACGGCGAGCGCCCCGCCGGGTCGATCCAGTGGAACGCCGTCGCGATGGTCCTGAGCAGCGCGGGGGCGCCGGTCACCGTGACCACGCCGGGGGGACGGGAGCGGCCGGCCCGGTCGGAGAGCCTGCTGCTGCCCGCCGCGCTGGGCCGGCTGCGGATCGAGGGCCCGGCCGACGTCCTGCTCGGCCACCTCCCCGACCTCGACACCGACGTCCGCGCGCCCCTGCTCGCAGCGGTCCACGGCCCACCCGCGCCGACGCCCCCGGCACCGCACCACGGCACCCCGGCAACCCGTCACCCCGGCACCTTGTGGCCCCGGCGGCGCCCGTCAGCCGTCGGCGGGAAGCTCGCCGGTGAAGGCCGCGGCCATGCGCAGCCAGGGCGCGGCCTCCTCGTGGCGGCCCTGTCGCTCCAGGGTGCGGCCCAGCATCAGATGGGCGTAGTGCTCCACCGGGTCCCGGTCGATGATCCGCCGCAGCTGCTCCTCGGCCCGCCGCAGTTGAGCCGAGTGGTAGTAGGCGCGGGCCAGCAGCAGCCGGGGCCCGGTCTGCTCCGGGGCCTCCTCGACCACGGCGGTAAGCAGCCTGGCCGCCCCGGCGTAGTCCTTGGCGTCGAAGAGCAGCCGGGCGCGTTCCCAGCGCTCGGCCGTGGTCTCCTCGTGCGGGACGCCGGGGCCGTTGTCGAACAGGTGCAGGGCGCTCGCCCAGCGGTCCGGCGCGACCCCGCCCGTCGCCGGGTAGTCGTGGAAGGTGTCGTTCACGAGTCCTCCCTCTGGGATGAGCGAGCCAATTGTTGATTCATCAACCACTGGCCTGGAACCGGTGCCGGACCGCCGGTATTCCCCCGGCCGGCTCAGTCCTCGTACGGCTCGTAGTCGAACCAGTCGAAGTGGACGGTTCCCGTGGCGGCGTACAGGCCGATCACGCGGCCGGTGAAGCCGCCGGCGACCTCGGTGGTCAGGTACCGGCCGTCGAGCCTGGCGAGTTCGGTGAACGTGCCGTCCGCTTCCCGCACGCCGAGCGCGACGGTGTCGGGCCCCTCGCGCGGGTCGGTGATCTCCCGGGCGGGGGTCGTCTCGACGCCGAGCACCACCGGGCCGCCGGCCGACGGGCGGGAGGCCACCACCGACCGCAGCGGGCCGATCCGGGCGATCACCCGCACCTCGTCCGCCGTGGCCTCGATCGCGTAGTGGTGCCGCTCGTCCAGGCGGACGGCCAGACCGCCGCCGCCCCCGGCCGGGTCGACCAGGGTCCGCACACGGCAGGCCAGGTGCTGCTGGCGGCGGCCGGCGAAGGTGACGTCGGTGTCGTCCAGCGAGGCCCCGCGGGCGCGCAGGGTCAGCCAGCCGGCGCGCTCCTTGGTGGTGCAGTCCGCCTCGTGCCGGAAGCGCGGCGAGATCCAGCCCGGGGCGAGGCCGCCGCCTTCGAAGTCGTCCCGGACCGGCACGGCGGCGGGCCGCTGGAGCGGCCACGGCGGCACGGCCGGGGCGGATGTCATCCCGCCGACGACCGGCCAGCCGTCGGACCAGGTCACCGGGGCCAGGAACGTCTCCCGGCCCAGTACGTGCCAGCCGGGCGACCCGCCGCCCGGCCGGACCCCGAGGAACACCATCCACCACGAACCGTCGGGCCCCTGGACCAGGTCTGCGTGGCCGGTGTTCTGGACGGGGTGGTCGGTGCCGCGATGGGTCAGGACGGGGTTGGCCGGACAGGGCTCGAACGGGCCGTCGGGCGTGCGCCCACGGGCGACCGAGACGGCGTGGCAGCGCTCGGTGCCGCCCTCGGCGATCAGCAGGTACCAGTACTCGCCGATGTGGTACAGGTGCGGCGCCTCCGGGGCCTTGGCGCCGGGCGTGCCGGACCACACGCGCCGCGGCTCGCCGAGGGTTCTGCCCGTGTGCGGGTCGATCGGGACCTGGCTGACCCCCGCCACGGTGCACCAGCAGGTGCCCTCGTCGTCCCAGGCGAGGTCCGGGTCGATGCCGCGCACCCCCGGCAGCCGGACCGGGTCGGACCAGGGGCCGGCCGGGTCGGTCGCGGTGAACAGGAGGTTTCCGTCGCCGCTGACGTTGGTCACGATCAGCCAGAAGCGGCCGTCGTGGTAGCGCAGCGTGGGGGCGTAGAGGCCGCCGGAGGAGCGGGCGCCGGGCGGCAGCCGCAGCTGTTCCGGCCGGTCCAGGGCGTTGCCGATCTGGGTCCAGTGCACCAGGTCGCGGCTGTGGAAGACGGGGATGCCGGGGTAGTACTCGAAGCTGGAGCAGGCGAGGTAGTAGTCCTCCCCGGCCCGGCAGACGCTCGGGTCGGGGTGGAATCCCGGGATCACGGGGTCGCTGAGGCTGATGCCGCTCTCGGGCGCGCTCGGCACATCGAGTCCTTTCCGGGATGAGCCGCGGCTACGGCGATGCGGCGAAAGTTTCGCTCGCAGGTTCGAATCATTCCCGGTGAGGCTATCGACCGCCGTTGGAGCGGTCAACGGGTGTGTGTTCCGGCGCGGTGGTATGGCCGCCGGGTGGCCGCGGATCACCTCCTTCGGCCGCGGAGGCACGCTCCCCCGCCGGATCCGGCACCCAACTCCCGGACGGCCCGCGGAGGTTGCGCCGGCCCGTGTACGCCGCCCGGCCGGCGCCCCGTCACTAGGATTCCGTGCATGGTCACCCAGCACGCAGTCCTCGGTCTCCTTGCCCGCTACGAGCCGAAGAACACCACCGAACGCGCCGACGCGGAGCGGGTACGCGCCCTCGTCACGTCGGGCGACCCCTGGCAGCGGTCGTCTCCGCTGCACGTCACCGGGTCCGCGCTGATCGTGCACCCGGAGAGCGGCCGGGTCCTGCTGCGCTGGCACCAGCGCCACGAGTCCTGGCTGCTGGTCGGCGGGCACGCCGACCCGGACGAGTCCGACCCGCTCGCCATCGCCCTGCGGGAGGGGCGGGAGGAGACCGGACTGACCGACCTCGCACCCTGGCCCGACGCCGGCATCCGGCACCTCGCGATCGTGCCGGTTCCGGCCGACTCCCGGGAAGCGGCCCACGAACACGCCGACATCCGCTTCACACTGGCCACCCGCACCCCCGAGGCGGTCCGCCCGGAGAACCCGCAGGCGCCACTGCGCTGGCTGACACCGCGTGAGGCACGCCGGGTGATCACGGAGGAGAACATCCAGGAGACCCTGTCCCGCGTGGAGGCACTGCTCGCGGACTGACCCTCGGTCCACCACGCCCCGGGGCGGCGCCCGCGCAGACCGCCGGTCCGCCGGGGAGACCTGCCGTGAGCCGTGTCGCCACCCGAACGGGTGAGGCCGGCCGGCCTCGCGCCCCTCCATCGGGTCCTCCCCCGGACATTCTCCGGACGGTGGGTGATCGGCCGTCTACGGTACGTACGCACCTGCCGCGCGTGTGCCGCGGCCACATGAGGAGGGACCCTTTGGCATCGGTCTGCGACCCCAAGTACGCCCCCGCCGGCGATGTGAGTGGAGCACTCATGGTGATCGACTCCCGGCTCAAGGCCATCTACGACGGCGGGAGAGAGATCGACCCCGAACAGCGGCAGTTGACCGACCAGTTCACCGCGTCCCTGGGCCCGAGAGGGGCGCACGACCTGCTGGACGGCGCCTGCACGATCATCTACATGTTCATGACCTGGCTGCGGAGGGCGCACGAGGACCACGACAAGGACGTCATCGAGTACGTGGTGCCGAGCCTGGTGGCCTCGATGCGCATGATGCCCAAGAGCATCCGTCCGGAGGCCATCCCCACCATGGCCGGCCTGGTCGTCGCGGCGGGCATGGGTCTGAGCCCCAGCCTGTGGCGCCAGCAGTACGGCAAGTGGACCAAGGAGGAGATGAACCCCTTGGAGGCCACCGCGTTCCTGCTCGCCGAGCACATCAACCGCCTCACCGACGACCGCGAGTTCGCCACCCGCCTCATCAGCAACGCGCTGTCCAAGGCGGAAGGCGCCTGACACACGCGGGACTTCGCCGCCCTCCTCGGGCGGAACGCGCGGCTCTCGGCGACGAGAGCCGCGCCTCTTTCAGGACGACAGCCGCGCCTCTTTCGCACGGGGACGTTTGTACGAGCGGAGACGGTACACACGATGAGCTAACAAGCTCTACCCGACGAAACGACGAAACGGAGGCCACCATGGGCATCATCGCTTGGATCATCCTCGGGCTGCTCGCCGGCGCCATCGCGAAGGCCATCATGCCGGGCAAGGACCCCGGCGGCATCATCGTCACCATGCTCATCGGTGTGGTCGGCGGTCTGCTCGGTGGCTGGCTGGGCAAGGTGGTGTTCGGCGTCGATTCCGTCGACGGGTTCTTCGAGCTCTCCACCTGGATCGCCGCCATCGTCGGCTCCCTGATCCTGCTGGCTCTCTACCGCCTGTTCACCGGCAGCCGGCACTCGCACTCCCACCGTCACGCCTGACCGGCCGAAGGCCGCCGTGTCCGGGCCCGCGCCGCGTCGGCGGCGTCACGGCCTCGCGCCGGCCGGCTGGGCCTCCCCGTCGTCGGCGGGGAGGCCCAGCCGGCCGGCCACTGTGGTGAGAGACGTTCCCAGAGGCAGCCCGACCCGGGTGACCGCATGCCGGTCGCCACGGGTCGGGTCCCTGTTGACGATCAGCACCGGCTTGCCCTCCCCGGCCGCCTGGCGGACGAACCGGAGCCCGGACATCACCGTCAGCGAGGAGCCGAGGACGAGCACCGAGGCCGCCTCCCGGACCAGCTCGCGGCAGTGCTCGACCCGCCGCGGCGGCACCGCTTCGCCGAAGAACACCACGTCCGGCTTGAGGATGCCGCCGCAGACAGCGCAGGGCAGCACGCAAAAGTCCCCGACCTGTTCGTCGGTGAGATCGGCGTCGCCGTCCGGGTTGACGCCGGCGGCCACCGGCTCGAAGCCCGCGTTGGCCTCCTCCAGCCGCCGGGCGAGGTCCCGGCGCGCGCTGCGGGCGCCGCAGGACAGGCAGACGACCCGGCCCAGACTTCCGTGGAGTTCCACGACGTCCTCGCTGCCGGCGGCCTGGTGCAGGCCGTCGACGTTCTGCGTGATCACCCCCGAGAGCATTCCGTGCCGCCCGAACGCGGCCACGGCCCGGTGCCCGGCGTTCGGCTCGGCGCGCCCGAAGGTGCGCCAGCCGAGGTGGCTGCGCGCCCAGTACCGGCGCCGGGCCCGCGCGCTGGTGGTGAACTCCTGGTAGGTCATCGGGGTGTGCCGGCTCAGGCTGCCGCCCTCGCCCCGGTAGTCGGGGATGCCCGACTCCGTGGAGATGCCCGCCCCGCTGAGCACGAGCACACCTCCGGCGCGCAGCGCCTCCACGACCGGTTCCAGGTCCGTGCTGCCCGGCAGCGGGTCCTCGGTGGGCGTCCAGTTCAAAGTGGGGCGCATACGCATACGGCCAGCGTACGGAACAGCTCTGCCCTGCTCCCGGCCGCCGGGTGCCGGCGGGGTCCGGGTCACGGCGCCTGCTGGGAAGCCGCGGCGTCGGGACGCAGATCCGCCAGGGTCAGCCGGTGCGCCGGGGGCTCCGGCAGGATCACCTCGCGGGTGGCCTGCGAGCCGGTGGCGGCGTGGAGCAGCTCGCCCGGTTCCATCAGGCGCCAGCCGGGGTGGTCGTCCATGCGTTCGCTGGCGACGATCACGGCCGGGTGGTCGGCCAGGGTCGAGGAGCGGACGCGCATACGGCCGTGGCTGCCGCTGTGGTCCAGGTGCCGCGCGCCGTGCTGTCCGCCCGCCGGGCGCTCGAGGACGTACAGCTCGTGGGTGTCGGGGTAGCGCAGGGCCCACAGCCGGGTGGGGGTGACGAGGACGAGGTTGAGGGCGTAGACGGGCAGGTTCCGGGCGATCCACCGGGCGGCCTGGCGGATGCCGGCGCCGGGGTCGCCGCCGTTCCGTCCGGTCTCCCGGGTGATCAGGGCGAAGAAGCGCTCGGAGTCGGTGTCGCCGCCGACCAGTGACCGGTCCTCGCCCAGGTGGTCGTCGAGCCGGTCGAGGTCCTCGATGACCCCGTTGTGCGCGAACAGCCGTCCCTCCTGGGCGAAGGGGTGGGTGTTGCGGGCGTCGAGGCCGCCGGTGGAGGCGTAGCGCACATGGGCGACGAAGGTGGCGGACTCCACCCGGCGGGCCTCCTCGGCGAAGGCCCGGTCCTCGTAGGCGGCGATCGGCGCCTTGTCCACGCGTGGGGTGCCGTCCGCGGCGAAGTAGCCGAGGCCGGTGCCGTCGGGGTCGTGACGGCTCTGCCGGCTGAGACTGTCGGGGGCGTCCAGCAGCCAGAACGTCGCGTGGGTGCGTCGTGGCGCACTGCTGAGGCCGAACAGACGGCACATGGTCGTTCTCCTCGCTCGCCGGACACCCCGTCGGCGCGCGCGGACGGGGTGTCCGGCGGTGGTGCGTGGTCAGTGGCGGCCCGGGCGCCGCGGGTTCTTGGTCTCCGCGCCGTGGGCGAAGCCGCCCGCGTCGTCGGCGTCGCGGTGCGGCCCGTGTTGCTCGCGCAGGCGGGGCAGGGCGCGGCGCAGGTCCTCCAGGAGCAGGTCGGCCAGGTCATGGCTGAAGCCGTTGCGGACCACGACGCGCAGGGCGGCCAGATCGGTCCGGTGCTCGGGGAAGGTGTAGGCGGGCACCAGCCAGCCGCGTTCACGCAGCGCGGCGGAGACGTCGAAGACGCTGAAGGTGTCGATCCCGTCGCGCATCCGGAAGGCGAAGACGGGGAGTTCGCCGCCGTCGGTGATCAGCTCGAACGGGCCCAGCCCGGCGATCTCGGCGGCCAGCCGGGTGGCGACGTCGCGGCAGGTCCGCTGGACCCGCCGGTAGCCGTCGAAGCCGAGGCGCAGGAAGTTGTAGTACTGAGCGACGACCTGGGCGCCGGGCCGGGAGAAGTTGAGCGCGAAGGTCGGCATGTCGCCGCCGAGGTAGTTGACGTGGAAGACGAGGTCGTCGGGCAGGGCGTCGCGGTCCCGCCACAGCGCCCAGCCGACGCCCGGCATGACCAGGCCGTACTTGTGGCCGGAGGTGTTGATGGAGGCGACCCGGGGCAGCCGGAAGTCCCAGGTGATGTCCGGGTCGAGAAAGGGCGCGATCATCCCTCCGGACGCGCCGTCGACGTGGACGGGGATGTCGAGTCCGGTACGGCTTTCCAGATCGTCCAGGGCCGCGGCGATGCCGGAGACGGGTTCGTAGCTGCCGTCGAAGGTGGAGCCGAGCACGGCGACGACCCCGATGGTGTTCTCGTCGCACAGCTCGACCGCCTTGTCCGGCGTGAGGTGGTAGCGGTCGCCCTCCATCGGGACGTAGCGCGGTTCGACCTCGAAGTAGTCGGCGAACTTCTCCCAGCAGATCTGCACGTTGATGCCCATCACGAGGTTGGGCCGGTCGGCGGGCCTGCCCTCGGCGCGCCGCTTGTGCTGCCAGCGCCGCTTGAGTGCCAGCCCGCCCAGCATCGCCGCCTCGCTCGAACCGGTGGTCGAGCAGCCCGTCGCATGGCGCGGGTCCTCGGCGTGCCAGAGCCGGGCGAGCATGTGGACGCACCGGTTCTCGAGTTCCGCGGTCTGCGGGTACTCGTCCTTGTCGATCATGTTCTTCTCGGCGCACTCCGCCATCAGGCGCCGGGCCTGGGGCTCGGCCCAGGTGGAGACGAACGTCGCCAGGTTCTGCCGGGCGTTGCCGTCGAGCATCAGCTCGTCGTGGACCACCTGGTAGGCGGTGTCCGGTTCCATCCCCTGGTCCGGCAACGCGTACCGGGGCACTCGGACGGGCTCCCGGCTGAAGATCGGATTGATCTCCAGGTCCCGGCCCTCGCCGCGCTTGTCACGCTGCACCGTCATACGCGCTCGGTCCTCTCTGCCAGGCCGGCGTGGCACTGTGCGGGGTGGCACTGTCCGGGGTTCCCCGCCCCCGCACGGGCGAACCAGAACAAAAGAGAACAGCGCGGTCGGGGGCCGGCCTCGTCAGGGCGGTACGGCAGGACCTTCATCCGCGCCGGCGGCGTCACAGCGGGCCGCGGGCCGGCACCGGGCCGGACGGCGCGGCGTACGATCATCCGGTCCCCGTCCCGCGAGGAGTACCGTCCGATGCCCGCCGCCATACCGTCGCCCCGCCCCGCGACCGCGTTGCTGCGGGTGCGGCAGCACACCCGCGCCGAGGACGGCGAGCGGCTGCACAGCCTGCTGTGGCGGGCGGGCGCCGGCTGGCGGGTGATCAGCAGCGCCGTGCTCGGCGGAGGCATCGGGGAACGCTCCTGGGTGCTCAACGCGCAGGTGTCCCACGGCTACCGGCGCACCGACCCGGACCGCCACCTCGCCGAGCTGGCGCGCGCGGCGGGCGCCGACGGGCCGGGAGTGGGGCTGATGACCGCCGCCGATGTCCGGGCGTACGGGCACGCGTGCGACGGCGGTGTGGAGGCGGTCGCCACCGCCGGGCTCGGGGTACGCGGCTGGGCCGCCTCCCCGGCGGAGGGCACGGCCGTCGCGGCACGGCCCGGCACGATCAACATCCTCGTCGCACTGCCGGTGGCGCTGACCGACGCGGCGCTGGTCAACGCCGTGGCCACCGCCACCGAGGCCAAGGTGCAGGCGCTGCTGGCGGCGGGCTACGACTGCTCCGGCACCCCCACGGACGCCGTGTGCGTGGCCGCCCGGTCCCCGCGCGCCGACGCCGAGGTCCACGCGTTCGCCGGTCCCCGCTCACTGTGGGGCGCGCGCGTGGCCCGCGCCGTCCACGGGGCCGTGGGCACCGCCGCCCGGACCGGCCGTCCATGACCCGGGCGGGCCGGCACCGGAGCCGCCACCGCACGGGCCTGGACCGGGTCGATCACCTGGTGACGGAGACCGCCGACGGTGGGACATCAGGCGGTGGCCGTCTCCGGGAGGCCACCGGCCCCGTCAGCGGTACAGCCGTACCGGCTCGGTACGTCCGGCAGTACGGCGCCACACCGCGACGACCCGGCCGTGTCCGTCAGGCGGCCGAGGACTTGAGCCGTGCCCCGAGTGACCGTGAGATCCCGCGTGCCGCGATCCGTACCAGCGGGACGAGGGCGTGCGGGTTCACGGTGCCGGCGTGGGCGACGACCGAGACGGCCGCGACGGCGGTGTCGTCCGGCCCGCACACGGGGGCGGCGACCGACACGGCGTCCATCGTCACCTGCCGGTCGCTGATGGCGATCCCGGTACGGCGCACTTCGGCGAGAGCGCGCCGGACCTCGTCCGGGTCGCACAGCGTCTTTTCCGTGTGCCGTACGAACGGCCGGGAAAGCACCCGTTCCTGGACGTCCAGGGGCGCGTGGGCGAGCAGGACGAGGCCGACGCCGGTCGGAGCGAGGTCGAACCGCCCGCCGACGCGGGTGAGAACCGGGACGGCGTCACGGCCGGCGAGGCGCTCCACGTAGACGACGGACAGCTCCTCCCGGACGGCGAGCTGCACGTTCTCGCGGGTGATGTGGCCGAGGTCGGAGAGGTACGGCAGGGCGGCCTCGCGCAGGCCCAGGCCCCGCGGGGCGAGCGAGGCGATCTCCCACAACCGCAGCCCGATGCGGTAGCCGCCGTCCGCCTCGCGTTCGAGCGCGCCCCAGCCGGCCAGTTCCCTCACCAGCCGGTGGGTGGTGGTCAGGGGCAGACCGGTGTGGCGGGAGATCTCGGCGAGCCGCAGGACGGAGCGGTCCGGAGCGAAGGCTTCCAGCACCCGCAGCGCCCTGGCCGTCACGGAACCGCCGCCGGTCGGAGCTCGGCGCCGCATGCGGACCTCCTCGTTCGGGTGCGCGCCGCTCCACAGCGGACCCAGGCCACGGCACGTCACCGAAAAGTTAGGCAGAGTTTTGACGCCCGTCAACGCTCTGGCGAATCGCTGTCAGAGATCGCTGTCAGAGGTCCAGGACCAGTTTCGGGCCCGCCGCCCGGGAGACGCAGATCATCATCGTGTCGTGCGCCTCCTGTTCGGCGGGGGTGAGGAGGGAGTCGCGGTGGTCGACCCTGCCGTCGAGCACGGTCGTCTCGCAGGTGCCGCACGTGCCCTCCCGGCAGGAGGAGAGGACCGGCACCCCGGCCTCCTCGACCGCCCGCAGCACGGACGTGTCCGGCGGGACGGCCACCGTGACGCCGGTCCGCGCCAGCTCGACCTCGAACGCCCCGTCCCGCAGGGGCGCCTGAGGCTCCCTCGGCGTGAACCGCTCGACGTGGAGGGTGCCGGCCGGCCAGCCGGCGCACCGCTCCTCGACGGCCTTGAGCAGCGGTTCGGGTCCGCAGCAGTAGACGAGCGTCCCGGGGCGCGGTGTCCCCAGGAGCGCGTCGAGATCGAGGAGCCCGTACACGTCCTCGGGCCGGACACGCACCCGCTCGCCGTACCGCGTGACGAGTGCCTCGCGGAATGCCATCGACGCGAGCGTCCGCCCGCCGTAGACCAACTCCCAGGCGGAGCCCTGCTGTTCGGCGCGTTCCAGCATCGGGACGATCGGGGTGATGCCGATGCCGCCGGCGATGAAGAGGTACGTCCCGGCGTCCTCCAGGGGGAAGTGGTTGCGCGGGCCGCGCACCCGGACGGGATCGCCCTCGGCCAGCTCGTCGTGCACGTGGAGGGAACCGCCGCGGCCCTCCTTCTCCCGCAGGACGGCGACGCGCCATACGCGGGCGTCCCGGGGCGAGGAACACAGCGAGTACTGCCGTACGAGATCCGGGGCGAGCACCAGGTCGATGTGCGCGCCGGGCGTCCAGGCGGGCAGCGGGGCGCCGTCGGCCCGGCGCAGGTCGAGCGAGACGACACCGTCGGCCTCGTCGGTGCGGCGGACCACGACGAGGTCGAGTTCGGCCTCGGGAGCGGTGGTGTTTCCGGGCATCAGGGGTCCTTGAGTACGCGGGTACGTGAACGAGCGGGGTCAGGCACCGACGAGGTGGCCGGGCGCGGGGGCCGGGGCGGCGGGTCCTGGTCCCGGGTGTCCGTCGGGGTGGGCGAGCAGCCACTCCCACAGTTCCACCGGGTCCTCGGACTCCCGGGACTCCCCGCACCAGCACCAGCCGCACAGCCGGTCCGTGCCCGGGATCCACACGACCCGGTGGACCGTGTCCCCGTCGAGCATGGCCGTGGGCCGCGGGCTCATCGCACGGCCGCCACGGGCGCGGTCGCGCCGGCCTGGACGAGCCGCTCGAGGATGCGGCGGGCGGCCAGGCCACCGGTGTCGATGTTGATGCTGAGCTCCTGCGTCCCGGCCGGCTCGGAGGCGATGGCCTGCTCCAGCCTGTTCAGGGCGACGACGTCCTGGAGGACGACGGTGCGGTTGCTCTCGTACAGGAAGTCGGTGACCGCCTGGTCGTCCAGGGCGAAGTCGCGGGCCACGGCCCAGAAGTCGTGGGTGCTGGTCTCGGTTTCGGGGGTGATGGCGTAGACGACCTCGACGTGGAAGGCGCCCGGATCGCTGCCGTCCGGGCCCGGGCCGGGGGCGCCGACGGGGGCGATGCGCGAGTGCAGCAGGTACAGGCAGGGGGCGTGGTACTCGATGTCCTGCCAGCGCGTGATGCGGCCGCCGATGCCGGTGGACCCGGCGTAGAACGGCGGGCACTCCGCGTCGTCCATGTGACGGCTGACGTACACGACGCCCGCCTTCTCGTCGACCTCGGTGGTGATGGGCGTCTCGGCGACCTCGGGGGTGCCGATGTAACCGCCGTGCAGGTACGTCTCGTGGGAGAGGTCGAGCAGGTTGTCGACGAGGAGACCGTGACGGGCCGCCAGCGGTTCCATGCCGCTGATGGTGGTGTAGTCGGGCGAGTCCAGCCAGGGGGCGCGGGGGATGAGGGCCTCGTCGGCCTTGTCCTTGTCGCCGATCCACACCCATACGAAGGAGTCCTGCTCCTTGACCGGGTAGGAGGCCAGCCGGGCGGTGCGCGGCACACGCTGCTGACCGGGCACCCGCACGCACACGCCGTCGGCTCCGTAGGTGAAGCCGTGGTAGCCGCAGACGACCGTGTCGCCGTCCAGCCGGCCCGGTTTCTCGGAGAGCGGGAAACGGCGGTGTACGCAGCGGTCGGCCATGGCGGTGACCTCGCCCGCTCGCGTACGCCAGAGAAGGACCGGCTCGCCGCAGACGGTGCGGGTGAACGGCTCCCGCCCGATCTCGCGGCCGTAGGCGGCCACGTACCACTGGTTGCGCGCGAATGACGTCATCGTCATCTCCCTTGTGTACGGGCGAGCCCCACGCGTCGGCCGGCTGAGGACTGGTGCCCGACGGTGTGGCTTCGCGGGTTTCGGACGCCGACAGCCCGGGAGGCCGAAGCGGGCGCCTCCGCTTTCCAGAGTGCTGCGGACACCGGCCTGTGAACAGGGCGCCTTCCGCTGACCGGAAGACCTAGACCCTCGGGGCACCTACGGGATCGCGACACCGGCGACCGGCCAAGTCGATCGCCGGCAGGTCGAGTTGATCGACCGGACCGGGCGGCGTGCGCGGGGTGCCATGGCGCGGGAGGGGCGGGGCGCGGAAGACGTGGGAGACCGAGCCCGGATCTGTGCCGAGGCTGCCAACAGGGGCCGCCGTCCGTCTGCGCCGGCTGCTGCACCGGGGCACACACACCGATGCTCCCCGGCGCGCGCCCCCGGCTGCCCGATCGCACGATCTGGACAGCTTCGGCACGTCCGTTGCCTCGGTCGGGCCTGCGAGAGCAGCCCCGGCGGCGATGTGCGCGCTGGGCCGGGCGTCGACGCGGCCACCCGGAGCGGAGCACCCCGCCCCCTCCTGGAAGTCCGCCGGCAGAGCACCGACTTCGGGTGCCGCGAGCGGCGGCACGCGGTTCCGGTCAGTGCGTGGGCCGCACCGGAATACCCGGCCCGTAGGACCGGTTGCGTGGGGCATGAAGGCGATCGGTATTCACGAGTTCGGCGGCCCGGAGGTTCTGCGGGTGCTGGAGCTGCCCGAACCCCAGGCGGGTCCCGGTGAGGTTCGTATCCGGGTGCACGCCGCCGCGGTCAGTCCTACCGATGTCCTGCTGCGTACCGGTGGGCATGCGGTCCGCATGCCCGGCCGACGGCCGCCGTTCGTACCGGGTATGGATGCCGCCGGGGTGATCGATCAACTCGGGCCCGGCGCTGACGACCGTCTCGCCCTGGGCCAACGGGTGGTGGCGCTGGTGCCGTTCACCGGTCCGCACGGCGGAGCCTACGCGGAGCAGGTCGTCGTGCCCGCCCCATCGGTGGTGCCGGCTCCGGAAGGGGCCGGCTTCCCGGAGGCATCCACTTTGTTGATGAACGCCATGACCGCGCGCCTCGCTCTGGATGTGCTGTCCGTGCCGCGTCACGGGACGGTCGCCGTGAGCGGTGCCGCCGGCGCCGTGGGCGGGTACGCGGTCGAGTTGGCCAAGGCCGACGGGCTGACCGTGATCGCCGACGCGGCCGAGCGTGATGGGGAACTGGTCCGTGGTTTCGGGGCCGACCACGTCGTTGAGCGCGGGGCCGGGATCGCCGGACGGATCCGTGCGCTCGTGCCCGAGGGAGTGGCCGGGGCGGTGGACGGATCGGTGCAGACCTCGGAGATCGTGCCCGCGATCGCAGACGGTGGCGCCCTGGCCGAACTCAGGGGCTGGGCAGGGCCGGCCGAGCGGGACATCCGGGTGTACCCGGTGATGGTGCCCGACCGCATCGACGACACCGCCGGCTTGGACGCCCTTTGCCGCCAGGCCGAGAAGGGCGTCCTGACCTTGCGCGTCGCGAAGGTGTTGCCCGCTGCCGAAGCGGCCCGGGCACACCGCTTGCTGGAAGCCGGCGGCCTGCGGGGGCGAGTGGTGCTGGATTTCTCCTGAGAAATCTTTTGCGCCACCGCGGGTGATTCAGCTGTCAATCACCCGCGGTGGCGCAAAAGTGGACACGTCGTTTCCCGCTGGCTAGGCTCGATGGACGAATGCCACGCCTGACGCGGCGATCGGTACGCGGGAAAGCGGGCGTGGAAAACCGGAGTCAACCGGAACGAAAACCGGAGCTCAACCGGGACAGAGCGCTGAGCTCAGTACGGGAGTCTGATATGCGGAACTCCGACAGCACCCGAAGGAATTCCCTCAGGACCATCGCGGTCGCGTCCTCGCTGACGCTCGCGGCGTCCGCCGCGGCCATGGGTACGGCGCACGCCGCCGTGAAAGTCACCATCACCGGCACGGTGAGTTGCGCTCAATTCGAGGACTCGTCTCCGAAGACGGTGACGATAACCCCGCGCAGGGGAACCGCCGACTCGGACGAACCGCCCGGCGAGGGGAAGACCGAACCATACACGGTCAGGCTCACCGGCATTCCGAACGGCGGAACGACAGCCACCGTCAGGGTTGTCTGCGTGGACGACGACGGCGACACGAATACGTACAAGAAGAAGAACGTCCCGATCACCAAGCCGGCGGACGGCTCCGCCCTGAAGCTCAACCTTCCGGGGTAGCGGTCGGCTCGGGTCATGGGCGCCCGCCCCTACGACAGGGGACGGGCGCCCGCGCGGGAAGACGTCACCTCTTGACGTAGAGGTGGTGGAAAGGCGAGAAGGGGGCGATCGGCACGCACACGTAGGCGCTCCACCTGCCCTCCGCGATGCCGTTTCTCCCCGCCGACTCGCAGGCGGCGGCCATGCCGTAGAAGGAGTCCTCGCGGGTGAAGCCCTCGGGAGGCGTCCAGGCGCTCACCGAGGAGGCCACGGGCGGGTGGGCGGCACCGGTGGTATTGCCATCGGAGGCGGCGAGTGCCTGGGATGCGCCCAGGGCGAGCATCGCGGCCGGAATAACGCAGAGCAGTGCTGTCCTTGTCGAACGAGTCATTGCGCATCCCTTGAGTAGTTTCGAAGCAAACTGGGTGTTCACGTGGCGCTGATGCGCACGTCCGGTACGTATTCGATCCAGCGGCCGCCGCTCGCGACGAACGCGCTCTCCTTGCTCTTGATTTCCTCGGCGTGGTTCCAGGCGAGGAGCAGTGCGTAATCGGGGAATTCCTCGGTGAACGCCCGCGGCGACCGGATCGGGATACCCGTCCCGGGCGTCAGGTGGCCCTGCTTGGCGGGCGTGGTGTCACAGACGTACGACAGGAGTTCGGGTCCGATGCCGCAGAGGTTCAGCAGGGTCGCGCTCTTGGCGGTCGCGCCGTATCCGACCACGGTCCTGCCGTCCTCGCGCAGTGCGCGGAGCAGGGACACCAGGTCGGTGCAGACGCGCCGCACGTCGTCCGAGAAGCGCCGCAGGGTGGCCGGGTCGGCCAGGCCGGCCTTCTCCTCCTCCGCCAGCAGCGTCCGCACCGAAGGCTGGACGGCACGTGTCCCCGGCCTCGCCAGGGTGTAGCGGATCTCGCCGCCGTGGACGGGGAGGCGTTCGGCGTCGACCAGTTCGAAGCCGTGCGCGGCGGCCATGTACTTCACCGATCTGACGGTGAAGAAGAAGATGTGCTCGTCGTAGATCTGGTCGAACGACGTCTTCCGCACGATGTCCCCGAAGTACGGGTCCTCGAAGACGAAGACGCCGTGCGGCGCGAGGAGGGCGTCGATGCCCCGCAGAACGGAGTCGAGGAAGGAGATGTGGGAGAAGGTGTTCGCCGCGAACACCACATCGGCCGGTCCGTCCTCTTCGCGGATCCGCTTCCCGAGTTCCTCGTCGAAGAACTCGTTGCACACCCGGATGCCGTTGCGCCGCCCGGTCTCGGCGAGGTCGTCACACGGTTCGACACCGAGGTGCCGGACTCCGGCCGCCGCGATCTTCCGCAGCATGATGCCGTCATTGCTGCCCAGTTCGACGATGAACGGGTCCGGCCGGTCCAGTTCGGTGGCGAGGAAGGTGTCCGCCAACTGCTCGAAGTGGGACCGCATGACACTCGAACCGGAAGAACGGTAGGGGTAGCCACCATGGAACATGCGGTCGTGCGGAGCCTCCTCCAGCAGCTGCACCGTGGTGCAGCGGTCGCAGATGCCGCCGGCCAGCCGGAAGGTGAAGGCTTCGCCGGGCTCCCCCGGCGTCCGGTACGCGTTGGCCATCGGCTGCTTGCCGAAGTCGAAGAATTCCTGCAGCCCGCCGCCGCAGATGCGGCACGGCGGCACAGTGGTGGTACGGGACATGGGCTCTCCATGGGCAACGAGTCAGATACGGACGGCGGGCCGGTCTGCCCGCGGTGGGGTGGCTCTCGGGGAGAGCAGGTCGTCGAGGACGGCGCGGGCGTGCGCGGGACCGAACCGGGCGGCCAGCTGCCCCGCCGCCGCACGGGTCAGCCTGGCGCACAGCTCGTCGTCCCGGACCAGCCGGACGATGTGCCCGGCGAGGTCCCGTGCGGTGTCACCGGCCAGGACGTGACGGTCGTGCACCAGGCCCATGCCCTCGAAGGCGATGCTCGTCCCGGCCACCGGTACCCCGTACTCCAGGGCCTGGCCGACCTTGCCCTTGACGCCGGCGCCGTAGCGCAGCGGGGCCACCGCCACGCGCGCCCGGGCGTACAGCGGGGCCAGGTCCTCGACCCATCCATGGACCACCACGCCCTGGCCGGCGAGGGCCGTGACGGCCTCGGGGGCGGCGCTGCCGACGAGGTCCAGTGTCGCTTCCGGGACCTCGCGGCGCACGAGGGGCATGATCTCCCGGGCCAGCCACTGGGCGGCGTCCACGTTGGGCGCGTGGAGGTAGTGCCCGACGAAAAGCACCCGTGCGCCGGGAGCGGGCGGCGCGCCGGTGCCCACCCGGGAATGGATGTTGGAGAGCACGCGCACATCGGCTTCCGGTACGAGTGACGTCAGCAGCCGGCGCTCCTCGTCGGAGACCACGAGCGTGGTGTCGCTCTCCCGTACCAGCAGCAGTTCCAGCGCCCGGGTCGCCTCGGCCTGTGCGCGCAGGGTGAAGCGGTCCGCGCGTCCTTCGCGTGCCGACAGGTCGGCCTGGCGCGCGAGCCGCCTGAAGTGCACGTCCACCGTGTCGTACACGACGCGGCAGTGCGGGGCGTGGTCGCGCAGATCGCCGAGGAGCTGAATGGCCGGCTGCGGCCGGCACAGCAGGGCGAGCACGATCCGGTGCCCCTGCTCGCGCAGGAAACGCCGCTGCTGTGCCGGGTCGCGCAGGAGCGCCACGCCCTGTTCCCGCAGGCGTGTGGCGTAGGGCTCCGGGGCCTGCCCGTCCAGGGGGCAGAAGAGGACCGGTCGTCGCAGCTCCCGCAGCTGGTCGATGACACGGCTGAGGCGTACCGACCCCGAGTCCTGGTCGGGGCGGGGGATGCACTGGTCGACGATCACTACGATGCCGTCCGGCCCGGTGCCGGTCACGGGCCCCTCGGCCCGCTCGGTGGGCGCTGTCCGTTCGGTCCGCATGTCCACCGCCCCCCCCCTACACCGGGTTCCGCAGCGCCCGCTCGCGGCGCGAGACCATGGCGGAACCGGACTCCCGGCGTGCCATGCGGCGCAGCACCGCGGGAGCGAGGAGCACTCCGGCCACGGCCCAGCAGCCGAGGACGCCGGCGGTCTCCCAGTGCCGCCAGGACGCACCGATCTCGACGGCGGCGTAGCCGTCGGGCAGCAGCGCGGAACGGGCCCCGAGGCCGATCCAGTACAGGGGGAAGACCTCCGCCACGTGCTGGACCCACTCGGGCAGCCGCGAGGCCGGGTAGAAGATCCCGGAGACCGAGGCCAGGCCGAAGAGCGGAATCATGATCAGGCCGATGTTGCGGGGGCTCTCGACGAGGGAGCCGAGTACCGCGCCGGCCGGCAGAACGGCCAGCAGGCCGAGCGGCAGCATCCAGGCCAGCGTCGCCCAGAGGCCGGCGTCGGCCGGCGAGACGCCCTTCAGCATGCAGATGCCGGTGAGGGTCACGATCGCGCAGGCCAGCAGGACGGTGGCGGCGACGCTGGTCATCTTGCCGATCAGGTAGCCGAGCATGCCGTGCGGCAGTGCCTTCAGGCGCAGCAGGGTGCCGTCCTGGCGCTCGACCACCAGTTGCTGGGCCAGGCTGAACATCCCGTTGAAGGCCAGGCACATGCTCATGACGCTGGGCAGGATGAAGCCGGCGACCGGCATGGTGGAGTGCGGGAGTTCGTTGTCGCGCAGGAAGTAGAGGGGGGCCAGCATGCCGAAGAGCCAGATGAGGTTGCCGGCCAGGTCCTGACGGTTGGTGACCATCTGGTGCAGTTCCCTCACGCCGCGGCGCACACCCTCCCGGACGGCGTTCGCGGACGGTCCGGCCGTCGCCGTCGTCGTGGTCACCGGGCCACCTCCGCGAGCCGACGGGAGGCCTCTTCCACGCGTCCCGCCTCCGCGTCGCGGACCATGGCGAGGTAGACCTCCTCCAGCCCGACCCGGCGTATCCGGAGGTCGTGCACATCGGTTCCGTCCTCGGCGAAGAGCCGCTGGACGAACGCAGTCGGGTCGGCGGTGCGCCGGCTGCGCCGCTCGCCCCCGCCGGTCCAGGTGACCTCGGCTTCCGCGCCGGTGCGCCGGGCGAGTTCCTCGACCGTTCCCTCGGCGATCACTCGGCCTCCGATCAGGATGAGGACCCGGTCGGCGAGTTTCTCCGCCTCCCGCAGGTCGTGGGTGGTGAGCAGGACGGTGCACCGCTCGTCGGCCAGCGCCCGCACCAGCGCGTGGAACTCGTGGCGGGCCTCGGGGTCGAAGCCGGTGGTGGGCTCGTCCAGGAAGAGCAGTTCGGGACGGCCGACGACACCGAGGGCGATGTCGAGGCGGCGGCGCTGGCCGCCGGAGAGGCTGGCGATCCGCTGGTCGGCCTGGTCGGTAAGGCCGACGGTCGCCAGCAGCTCGCCGACGTCCCGCGGACGCGGATGGCCGGGCGTGGAGTACGGCGCGTAGAAGGCCGCGAAGTGGGTGAGCAGTTCCCGTACCCGCCATTTCCCGTGGTCCCGCCAGGACTGCAGGACGATGCCGAGGCGGGAGCGCCACCGCTCGTCCCCGCGGGCGGGGTCGGTGCCCAGGACGCGTACCTCGCCGGCGGAGCGCCCGCGGAAGCCCTCGAGTATCTCGACCGTGGTGCTCTTTCCCGCGCCGTTGGGCCCGAGGAGCGCGACGACCTCGCCGCGGCGCACGGAGAAGTCCACTCCGCGCAGCACCTCCTTGTCCCCGTACCGCATGTGCAGGCCGTGCACCTCGAGGACCGGCTCCTCGTCGGCGGGAGCGTTCCGGCGGTCCGGCCGGACAACCGTCATCCGAGTCTCTCCTTGCTTCCGTGGGGTGCGGCACTCGTGCGGGGTGCGGCGCCCGGGGGCCGGGAGCCGTCCGTGGGCAGCCGCGCTTCGATGACGTCCGCCGCCGCCCGGGCACCCCCGCAGCGCGCGATCTCCTCCCGCATGCGGGCGAGCCGGCCGCCGATCCCCGGGTCGCCGGTCACCTCCCGGACCACGGACCGCAGGGACTGTGCGGTCACCTCCTGCGGCGGCAGGGCGCGGCCGAGGCCGAGGGTGTCCACCTGGCGGGCGGTGAGGAACTGTTCGATCGCCTGCGGCAGGACGACCAGGGGCACGCCCGCGGTCAATCCTTCGAGCACACTGCCCGTGCCGCCCGCGGTGATGAACAGCCGCGCCCGTGCCAGGACGCTCACCTGGGGGACCCACTCGTGGACCTCGGTGCCCGGCGGCAGACCTTCGAGGGCTTCCGGCGCGGTCCCGTGGCCGGTCGCCACCACCACGTGCCAGTCGGGTCCGTCGAGTGCGCGTACCGCCTCGGCGGCCCGGCGGAAGAGGTCCGTGCGGGTGTTGTAGGTGGTGCCGAGCGACACGAGGGCGACCGGCCGGCCGTCCGGTGGCGGCGTCCAGGTGCCGTGGGCGTGGCGGCGCCAGGTGACGGGTCCGACATAGGTGTGGTGCGGCCCCGTCTTGTCCGCCTCGAACTGGAGCGAGGGCGGCATGGCGACGATGCAGGGCACGGTGTCGGACAGCGCCCCGGGGCCGCCGCCGACACCGGGACCGCGTGTGCCCGCGGGGAAGGCGTGGGTGGGGGAGAACTGCACCTCGGGCACGCCCCAGGCGCGGGCCAGCAGCGGTGCGTGCCCGGTGACCGTGTCGTAGACGACGAGGTCGGGAACGTCCGCCGTGTACGCCGCGGCCACCTGCGGCAGCGCGGCGTCGCGCTCCTTGGCGAAGGCGTCCACCGCGAGCCGCCCGTCGTCGTCGGCGGGCAGCCAGGAGCGGCCGCGGTTGTCCGTGCCGGGGAAGGTGGTCCGGTAGCGGACCGGTACGGCACCGGCTTCCTCGATGAGCGGGGCGAAGTCGGCTCCGGTCGCGAACGTCACCCGGTGTCCGCGGGCCACCAGTTCGGCCGCGACGCCGAGCAGCGGGTTCACATGTCCGTGCAGGGGCACCGACATGAGGGCGACATGTGCCATGGTTCCGTCCTTCTGTCGAGGGCGCCCCGCCGGTGGAGGGGGCCGGTAGTGTCCGCACGGGCCCGCCGGGACGTCACTCCGGCGTTTGTGCCGCGTCGGCGATGAGGCGCAGCTGCGCCAGGTGGCCGGCCAGTGCCTTGCGGCCCTTCGGGGTGAGGGCGATCCAGGCTCTGACCCGGGAGTTGAGCGGCTCCTTGCGGAGCGTGACGTACCCGGCTTCCTGGAGGGCCTTCACCTGCTTGCTGAGCGCGGAGTCGCTGAGCCCGACGGCGTCGCGCACGGTGGAGAAGGCGAGGGAGTCGACGGGGCTGAGCATCGCGCAGATCTGCAGCCGGTTGTACGGGTGGATGATCTCGTCGAAGGCCGCGGCACTCATGGCCGCACCCCGCCTCCTCCCAGCTCGTCCGCCCGGGTCCGGTCCAGCCGGCGGCCGAGGGTCACCGTGAGGGCCAGCGCCAGCAGCCCGCACGCGGCGGCGGACCACCGCATGTCGGCGACCCACTCCAGCACCAGGCCGATCGCGGCCAGTACCACCACCAGCAGGGCGAAGAGGTAGCTGATCCGGCGGGTGGCGGGGGTGGCGTAGGAGCGGTCGGGTGTCGCGCCCGACGCGCCCGAGGCGATGAGCGCGATCAGCGCGGGGCCGATGCCGATGCCGAAGGGCACCCCCCAGACCATCAGGTCGGCGCTGACGGAGGCGAAGGCGATCAGCAGGCAGCAGCCCATGGCGGGGTAGTACCAGCCCGGATGGACGGCGGCCCGTGCGCTCCTTTCGCGGGCGCCGGCCGCCCGGTCCAAAGCTTCCCGGGCGTCACGCGGATTCACGGATTCCACGGCGTTCTCCTCTCTTTCCATGATGGAAAGTCTAGGGGTGACTTTCCACCATGGCAAGGGGCGGAGTCGTACGTTCGCCCTTCAGGGCGGCCCTCAACTCCCCTTCCGTGCCCGCGGGTTCGCCTTCCGTCAGAGCTACGGCGGTCACCTCGGACGCCAGGTAGAGGGCGTGCGCGGCGACCGTCACCGCCTCGCCGTCGACGGCCCGCAGCAGACGCGGCCGGCGCACCACCCAGTCCAGGTCCCGCCCGGCGGCGAGGGTGTGCCGCAGCGCGTCGGCCAGCATCGCCGGCGAGTCGAAGGCGGACAGCAGCTGCGCGGCACAGTACCGGGCGACCGCCGCCACCTCCGGCGGCGCGGGTGGTTCCGTGGCAAGACGGCGCATCTGCGCCCGTACCCCGGCGACCGCGGGCGCCATGGAGGTGCGGGGCACCGACAGCCGAACCAGGGAGCGCGCCCGGTCGGCGACCGTGTCCCGGCCCGCGTACATGTGGTGTGCGGGATTTCCGGACTCCCGGCACCATCGTGCGAGCCGCGAATCCGGGTGCCCGCCGAACAGTGCCGTCGCGAGGTAGCGCGCGGGATCCAGTGACCCCCCGGCCTTTTCCGGGCACGAGAGCGTCACGTGCGCCGTCCCGCCGTCCGACGGCCGCCGGGCCCCGCCGGAGCCGACGACGAGCACGGCTGCGGGGGCGTCCCCGGGCGGCGCCGGTACGGCCGCCCCCGGGGCGGTCCACGCACCCATCGCGGCGCCCACCTCCTCGGCCAGCCGTTCCGGATCGGCGTCACCGACCACGACCAGGAGTGCGCCGCGCGGTGCGAACACAGCGCGGTGCAGGGCCGCCTGGCTCTCCGCCGCGGGGTCCGCCACGCGGCCGCGGAGCCAGTGCAGCCGCAGCACCTCGTCCATGTGCCGCTCCGATGGCAGGCCCGGCGAGCGGTGGCCGGTCACGGCGGTGCCGGCGAGGCGGTCCGCGTCGAGGAGCCGGGCCACGGCGCCGAACAGTTCCGTCCGGGCGTCCGCCGGTGCCCAGCCGCCGACGTCGGCCCACTGCCCGTCGGTGGTCAGACGCAGTTCGCCGCCCAGCCGGGCGGCAGCGGCGCCGGTCCCCGTGACGTGCTCCACCGTCCGCAGCAGCCGGGCCACCTCGCGCGGCCGGCTCCAGCCGACGCCGCCCAGCGGGATGCGCAGCCGCAGCTCCACCGTCCGGGAGCGGGCGTCGGGGACGGCGACCACCCGCAGTCCGTTGGCGAGCCGGGTCTCGTGGGCCCTGTCGAGTGCCGCCTCCGGCTGCTTCGCCAGAGGCGGCAGCGGGCGCGGGCCCAGCGGGCTGCGCCCCAGCTCCGCGGCGCTTCGTCCGGCCGTCGGCACAAGCGGCGCGGGGGCCGGCGCGGGAGCGGCGGGGCGGGTCCGCTCCCGGCCGGGCTCCAGCACCAGCACGCCCGCAGGCGCACCGGCCAGCCCGGCCGCCGCCGCGGCGACGGCCTCGGGGCCGGTGCCCTCCAGCAGTTCGGGTACCTCGTCGACCAACTCGGCCCGGCCGTACAGGAGTTCGAGGCGGCCCAGCGCCCGGCACCGCTCCTGGAGGCCGGCGTGGGTGCGCCGGTGCTGTGCCCCCAGGAAGGCAGCGGCACGGACCGCCCGCTCCGCGACGGCCCCCGGCGTACTGTGCCGGGCCCCCCAGTCGGCCAGCGCCTGCCGGAAGCCGGTGGGCGGGAGGCCGGGCGGCAGCAGTGCGGTGACGACGAGCGCGTCGGGCCCCCGTGTGTCCAACGGGCCGAAGAATCCGCAGCCGGCGCTGACCGGCGCGGGGAGGCCGTCGGTGCCGCCGCCGTCCGGGCGGCCGAGGAGGCGCGCGAGGACCATGTGGGCCAGATAGTCCGGAAGGGCGGTGACCGGATCCGGCAGCCGGTGCCCCAGGGCGACGGCGGTCCTCTCCACCCCCGGCTCCCGGCAGGTCAGCCAGGTGTCCTCGGACGGCGGCGGCTCGTGCGCGGGCGGCGGGGACAGCGGGCGGCGGCCCGGGATGTCGCCGAAGTGCCGCTCGACCAGCGGCCAGACGTCCTCCGGGGCGAAGGGCCCCACCACGGTCAGTACGGCGTTGGCGGGGGTGTAGTGCGCGTCGAAGAACGCGGCGCAGTCCGCCACGGTGGTCCGGCGCAGCCGTTCGATGTCGCCGTACCCGTCGTGGGCGTGGGCGAAGTCGCGGAACAGCACCCGCGGCAGGAGCGGCCAGGGGCACCCGCCGTACGGCCGGTCGTCGCGCACGTGCGCGATCTCCCGGGCCACACCGCTCAGTTGGGCCGCGAGCTGGGTCTCGGTGAACAGGGGGGCGCGCATCCGGTCCGCCTCCCGGAAGAGCGCCTGCTCCAGCGCCGCGGCGGGCAGGACCTGGACGTAGTCGGTGTAGTCCTGGTGCGTGGTGCCGTTGGCGGTGCCGGCCAGCGGATGGATGCCGTCGAAGAACCCGCCGTCCGGCAGGCTTTCGCTGCCGCGGAACATCAGGTGCTCGAACAGGTGGGCAAGGCCTTCCTGCCCGGGGAGTTCGGACCGGAAGCCGACCCCGTAGTGCACGCCCACCGCGGCGCGGGGGCCCGGCCAGAAGGGTGCGAGGACGACGCGCAGCCCGTTGCCGAGCGTGCGTCGTCGCACGGCGGCGGGCGGTTCGCCGCCCCCGGCGGGGTGGTGGATTCCGGGATGCATGTGTGCCGTGTTCTCCGAAGTCACAGATCCAGCAGGAACTTCACGAAGCCCGTGTACCTGTCGAACGCCGCCCGGTCCCAGCCCACGTAAGCGGTGTAGTCGTGCAGGTGGAGCAGGACGCGCAGCGCCGCGTGCCGCTGCCAGGCGTCCGCCAGGTCGCGTCCGTAACCCTCGAACAGCGCCTCGGCCATCCCGGACCACGCCGGGTGCCGGTCGTTGCGGTACCACTTCAGCTCCACCAGCTCGCCGAGCGTCCAGCCGACGTCGAACTGCCAGGGCGCCAGGCACACGTCCTCACCGATCAGCATGTCCGCCGCCCCGCGGGGACCGGTGCCGGATTCCGCCGGCACCAGCGAGCCCAGGGCGGCGGCACCGTGGCAGAGCCGTACGTCGGCGCCGTCGCCGCCGCGCATCCGTTCCGCCAGCCCGCGCAGCACGGCGAGGCGCTCCCCGCCCAGCGCCGGCCGCAGCAGGGACTCCGCGTACGCCGCCCGTGGGTTCGGCGCACGGCCGTCCAGCCAGTCCGTGAGCCGCCGCAGCCCGCGCGGCCCTTCTCCCGCGCCGGTGCCCGCCGGTACGGCCGTGTCGTGCAGTTCCCGCAGGGCCTGGCCGAGACCGCGCACCGTCGCGGCCGTGTCCTGGTCCGGGCCCTCGCGCAGCAGGCGGCCGGCGAGCGACTCCGGTCCGCGGACGCGGTAGAGCCGCGCGGCCCCGTCGGGGGCGCCGACCGACCAGCGCACCGTCGTACGCGGTTCCAGCCCGGCGATGAGGCGGTGCAGCCCGCCGTCCGCCGGGACGAACGGGGTTGGGGCCTCCGGCCCGTTCTCCCGGCGCCAGGTGTAACCGCCGTCCGGGGAGCGGGACACCACGGTGTGCAGCAGGGCGGTACCGAAGTCCCGGAGCTGCCGGGAGCCGGTCTCCCCGGCGGCGGTGCCCGCGGTGGCGCTCATGAGCGGTCTCCGTCCGCGAGCAGCGAGGCGGGGCCGCTGTCCGGGGGTGCCGCGGCCAGTGCGGCCCGGCGCTCCTCCAGACGGCGCAGGGCGTCCGGCAGGGGCGGCGGCACCCAGCTGTCCTCGCGCCCCGTGGTCAGGCTGTGCCCTTGCACCGGGGGGACGAGGACCACCTGGGGGCGAGCGGCGAGTGCCGCCCAGTGCGACCGGAACGCCGGGCTGTCGAGCCCGCCGGGCGGCAGCGAGGGGGCGACCGCGACCGGCGCGTCGGTGCACTGCAGGGTCAGCAGTGCGGGGCTGTCGGCGAGTCCCAGCGCCAGCCGCGCCGTGAAGTGGAACGTCGCCGGGTACACCAGAGCGGCCTCGGCCCACTCGGCGTGCTCGATGTGACGTGCCCGGTCGCACTCCTCCCAGTCGTCCACCGCGACCTCCTCGTCCAGTCGCAGAGCCAGGGAGAGCGGGGTGACGAAGCGCCGGGCGCTCGGACTCATGACGACCTTCAGACGCAGCTCCGGGTACGCCGCGCGGATCCAGGTGAGCCACTGCGGCATGCCGGAGGCCGCGGCGGAGCCGGTGATGACCAGCAGCAGCCGGGAGACGCCGAGCGGCGGTACGTCCAGCACGCCGGAAGCCTGGGAAGACGCCGGCGCGGTCACGAGCCCACCGCTTTCAGCAGGATCTCGGTCTCGCGCAGCGCGATGTGGTTGCCGTGCGTCCCCGCCACACCGGTGAGGTTGAGCACGATCTCGTCGACGCCGGCGTCCGCGTACTCCGCCAGCCGGGCCTTGAGTTCCTGCTCGTCGCCGTAGAGGAAGGCGCCGCCCGCCACCAGCGCCTTGGCGCTGGCCTCCGGGGAGTTTTGCATGTCCACCGCGATGCCGGAGCGGCTGAGCATGTCGATGTAGTGCGGGAGCCGCATGTGGCCCGAGTTGCTGGCGAGGGCGAGCCGGGTGACGTCCCGGTCGGGGGCGTGCAGCGCGACGGGGACCAGCGCCACCAGGCGCGGGACCGGGCGCCCGGCCTTCTCGGCGCCCTTGCGCAGGGCGGGGATCACCGTGCTGCGCAGGTAGTCCACGGGGGTCAGCCAGGTGATCGCGACGTCGGCGATCTCGCCGGCCAGTTCCGCCATGCCCGGACGCAGGACGCCGAGGCCGACCTCGATGGGCGGCAGCGGCAGCCGGGGCATCTGTCCCCGGCACGAGTAGAACTCACCCTCGTACTGGACCTGCCCTTCCTCCAGCAGGGCGCGGACGATGGTGACGTAGTCGCGGACGGCGCCCAGCTGGCTGCGGTACGCGCTGCCGAGGAGGCTGCGCTGGAGCACGGTGGCGCCCGGCCCGAACCCGGCGACGACGGAATGTCCCGTCCCCGCGGCGAGGCTCCGTACCCGGAGTGCCGCCTCCAGCGGATGGCAGAAGGGCATGAGGGAGACCGACGTACCGACCGGGGTGCGGAAGCCGCTGGCCGCGGCGTAGGTGAACGTCTGCAGGGGGTCGCTGCTGACCGTCTGTCCCTGCCACATGCGGTGCGTCCCGCTCCACTGCGCCAGCGCCGCGAACGGCAGCAGCTGCTCCGGGCGGATCGGCACGAAGGGCACGAGGAAGGAGTGGTCGGTCATGCCGGCACCGCCTCACCGATCAGTGCCTGGCCCCGGACCAGTTGCGCGTACTGCGGACACTCCCGCAGAAGCGCCTTGTGGGTCCCCTGTCCGACCACTTCTCCTCCTTCGAAGACGATGACGTGGTCGGCGTGCTGGATCGTCGAGATCCGGTGGGCCACCACGAGAACGGCACGGTCCCGGGCGAGGTCGTCCACGAGGTCCCGCAGTTTCTGTTCGTTGAGGCTGTCGAGTTGCGAGGACGGCTCGTCCAGCAGGATCAGCGGCGCCTCGGTCAGCATCGCCCGTGCGATGCCCAGCCGCTGGCGCTGGCCGCCGGAGAGATCGGTGTCCCCCGCCAGCACGGTGTCCAGCCCGTCGGGCGTGTCCCGCACGACGTCGGCGAGGCCCACCTTGTCCAGGGCCCGCATCAGTTCCTCGTCGGTCACGTCGTCCGCGTTCCGGCCGAGCGTCAGATTGGCCCGCACGGAGTCCTGCACGAGGGTCGACGACTGGTCGAGGTAGGCCATCCGGGCCCGCAGCCGCGTCAGGTCCCAGCGCGCCACATCGGTGCCGAAGACACTGACCCGGCCCGCGTCCGCCTCGACGAAGCGCTGGATCAGTTCCAGCGCCGTGGTCTTGCCCGAGCCGGAGAGCCCGACCAGGGCCGTCAGGCCTTCGGCGGGGACACGGAAGTCGGCCTTGCGCAGCACCGGTTGGGACCCGTAGGCGAAGTCGACCCGGTCGAACCGCACGGCCGGCGCCCCGGCGGCGGGGGCCGCGGCGGTCTCGCCGCCCTTCGCGTCCTCCTGCTCCTTGGCGAACAGCCCGGTGAACCGGTCCTGGGCCACCAGGCCCATCTTCACCGCCGTCACGCCCGAGGACGCCATCATCAGCGGGCCGGTCAGCTGGAGCAGGTACAGCAGGAACGCCACGAAGTCCGCGAGGGACAGCCGGCCGTCCAGCATCCGCGCGCCGCCGCCCGTGATCACCGCGACCATGGCGATCTGCTGGCCGAGGTTGAGCGCAGGCATCATCAGCGCCTCGACCCTGGCCGCGGCGATCTCCCGCCGCGCGACACCGTGGGCCTGCTCGGCCAGGCCGGCGGCGACCTGCTCCTCCGCCTGGTACGCCTTGATCACCTTCACCGCGTCGACGGTGGCGGCGAACCGCTGCGCCAGCGTGCCCGTCGCCTCCTGCACGGCCGTGTAGCTGCGCCGCAGCGCCTTGACCACCAGGACGATCAGGGCGGCGGCGACGAGGAAGGCCCCGACGGTGACCAGGAGCAGCACCCAGTCGACGAACCCCATGATCACCAGGGTGCCGAGGGTGGTGAGGGCGGCCATCGGCAACTGCACCGGGCCGACGTCGATCAGCTTCTTGATCCGGGCGGTGTCCGCGGTGATCCGGGACACCAGGCTGCCGCTGCCCTCCCGGCGGATCTCGGCCATCCGCATGCCCAGGACATGGCGCATCGTCCGCACGCGCAGCGAACAGATCATCTGCTGACCGAGCCGGGACAGCAGGAAGGTGGCCGCGGCGTTGGCCGCGGCGGAGGCGATGCCGATGCCGACCAGCAGCCAGGTCCACCGGTTCATCCCGCCGCCGCTCAGCGTGGCGATGAGTTTTCCGACGATCCACGGCAGGGCCAGGGAGCTCGCGGTCGACAGCAGCGCGAGCACGCCGATGAGGGCCAGGGTGGCCTTGCGGCCCGCGACGAGTTCCCGGAGGATCGAGAACTCGCCCGCCTTGCGCGCGCGTTCAGCCACGGGCGGGTACCTCTCCGGCTCGGCCGGCGGTCCGCGGCGGGGTGAGTTCCAGCAGGGTGCGCGCGGCGGTGGCCGGTCCGCGCCAGGTGACCTCCAGGCCGGCCCGGGCGGCGAGGGCCTCCAGTTCGGCGACCGAGCGGGACGGGGCGGGCATCATCGACCGCAGGCGCAGTTCGACCGCGGGGTCCCCGGTCGGCATGGCCACCTCCGCCAGGAGGATCCTGCCGTGGCCGCCGGCCGCCGCCGCGCAGCCCCGGAGGATGCGCACGGCGTCGTCGTCGGACCAGTCGGCCAGGATCGCGGAGATCAGGTAGACGTCCGCGCCTTCGGGCAGCGGATCGAAGAAGCTGCCCACCACGGCCGTGGCCCGGTCCGCCACGTCGCTGTGCGCGAAACGCGCGGCCGCCTGCTCGGCGACGTTCTTCAGGTCCACCAGCGTGCCGTGCAGGTGCGGGTGCTTGCGCAGCAGCGCCATCAGGATGACGCCCAGGTGCCCGCCCACGTCGACCACCCGCCGGACGCCGCTCCAGTCGTAGGCGGTGACGATGTTGTCGGCGTCCCAGTGGAGCGGTCCGCCCGCGTTCTCGTCGACGGCGCGGGCCTGCGCGGCCCACTCCTCGGCGTACCGCGCATCGCCGTTGACCTTCTCCCAGTAGCTGCCGCCGGACTCCGCGGCCAGGGCCGGCTCTCCGGTGCGGACGGTGTGGTCGAGGCGGAGCAGGGACAGGGCGCTGCCGCCCATCATGCTGTCGTTGCGCAGTGCTTCCCGGGCGCCGGAGGGGTGGTCCGAGCGGAGCGGCTCGCCGAGCGGGGTGAGGGCGAACCGCCGCTCGCCGTCCGGCGTGCCGCCGGTCTCCGTCAGCAGACCGGTCCGCGCGAGCTGGCGCAGCAGGGCCTCCGTGAGGTCCGGCCTGGCCTGGGCGCGTTCGGCGACCTCGCGTGCCGTCGTCGCGCCGGCCGCCAGGTGGTCCGCGACCCGCAACGTGGCCGCGGCACGGATGGCGGACGGGGTCAGGAGGTCCGCCAGGGACAACAGTTGCTGGTAGGGCTGAGGGTCCGCCATCGCCGGTTCACGCCTTCTGGGAGTCTGGGATAATCGGGCACGCTGCGGAGAGCTGCCCGAGGGCCCCCGCCGGGGGCCCTCGGGATCAGGACGTGCGTGTGCCGGTCATAGCGGGACCGGCACACGCACGGCTCACCTGGGACGGGTCAGATCAGCAGCCCTCGTCGTACGTCTTGGAAACCGCCTGGCCGGTCAGCCAGCTGGCGCCGGCGGTGGCCGCGCAGACCAGCGTGGTGGCCGGGGCGTCCGACGCGGCGGACAGGTTGATTTCCTCGACGGTGCTGTACGTCTCGTAGCCGGACAGCAGCTCCATGATGGAGTCGACCTTTTCCATGTTCTCTCCTTGGGAGTGGTGGACCACCGGCGCCGGAACGCGCCGGGGGGTGCGCCGGGCACCGGGGTACCGGCGCGGTGGGCGGGAGGTTCAGCAGGTGGCCTCGTAGGTGGCCGCCGTGACGAAGCTGACGCCGGCGGAGACGCAGTACCAGGTGGTGGCGGGGGCGTCGGTGACCGCGTTGACGTCGAGCTCGCTCGCGTCCATGTAGGTCTCGTAGCCGGCGACGAGCTCCATGATGCTGTCGGTGTTGTTCATGGTGTTCCTCTCTCGGATGACTGAACTCAGTACTGGAAGCGCCACCGGACGCTCCCAGTAAGAAGCTCAGGAAGGGTGGTTGCGCGCGGGGTTGGCGGGGTCGATGGCCGCCTCGGTGAAGTGGCGTACGACGACCTGCTCGGTGTGGTCGGGGTCGGTGGCGGCTTCGACCAGGGCCGCCGCCAGGACGGTGGCGCGGTGCTGTCCGAAGCTCAGCCCCTGCCGGCCCGCGTGGGTGTCGGTGGGTTCCCAGGCGGTGGCCACGCCGGGGCACAGCCGCTCGGTGAAGGAGGAGACCGCGGGTTCGATGCCCGGCAGGTGCCCGACGGTACGGGCGATTGCGCGGGCCACGTGCTCCTGGTCGCCGTCGAGGTAGACGACGACCGCGTCGCGGCGGGGATAGAGCTCGGCGGCGGACAGCACCTTGGCGCGGTAGCCGACTCCCTCCCGCTCCAGGTAGGACAGTGTCTCCTGCCATACGGTGACGGCCTGTCGCACCTCGCGGACGTGGAGGTAGACGCGCAGGACGGCCGGTCCGCCGGTGCGTTGCCGGGAGCCGTCGACGAGGAAGAACCCGGGAGAGAGCGCGGGCCGCACCGACGGCACGACGAGGTCGACGGTGTCCCCGGGCCCCGCGCCCTCGGCGCGCAGCGCGCTCTGGGGCGCCCAGAAACGCACTCCGTCCCGCCGCACCAGCTGGTGCACGGCGCCATCGGCGTCACGGACCGGTTCGGACAGTACCCGGGCCCGGACCGTGATGTCGCGGTGCGGAACGACTTCCGCGAACTGTGCCTCCAATTTGCGGTCCCGCAGTCGCGACGGTACATGTCCGTCGGGCTGTCCCGCATGGAAAACGTCGTAAATGCTCTCGGACAGCAGCCGCCGCATTTCACGGGGTGTGTCGGCCACTATGTCCCGGTCCCGGACCCGTGCGGTGAGACGGTCCGCCGCCACGTGGATCGCCCGCACGACGTCACTTATCGCCGGCGCCAGCGAGGTGCTCAGCGCACCCATGTCTGCGGTCATGCCACGTCCCCAAAACCGAGAGTCAGCGAGAATTTCTCAGGAGATATCACCGCGGTGCGCCCCACTCCGGCCGCTGCTCTCTGAATTCCGGAGAGCCGGGTTGCGGATACGGCGCCGGCGATGAGCCGGTCCAGCAGATGCCAACCGGCGAAAGCGGTTGCCCGAACGGCCAGGCCTTCGTCGACCTCTTCGCGGGCTCCAATGTAGCCCAACCAGAATTCCCGCACCAGAGGAAGGAGCCTTTTCATTTTTTCGGCTCCGCGCTGCAGAATCAGCTCGTGCGTGTATTCCACGTCGGCGAACACGTCCTCGCCCCGGTTGGTCACCAGGTCGAGCACGGAACGGAAAATCCACTCGCCGGCGAAGGCGCCGACGTCGCGCGCCGGGTCGGCCAGGCGGAATTCCTCCCAGTCCGCGACGTACAGGTCCCCCGACCTGATGAGCAGCTGGTCGACCCGGAAGTCGCAGTGCGAGGGGACGCGCGGCGCGGCCCGCTCCGCCTCCCCCAGCCGTTCCAGCGCCTCGATCAGCACCGTGTCGCCCTGGATCAGCCGCCATGCCTCCAGCTCGCCCGCACTGGCTTGCAGATACGTCGACATGGGCAGTCCGCGCAGGTAGGGCAGCGGCGGAAAGGGCGGAGGCGCGCCGTCCAGCGCCTGGACGTCATGGGGTGGCGTGCCGTGCAGACACCCGATCGTGCGTCCCACCTCGCGCGCCTGCTCCCGGGAGAACTCCTCGTCCACCATGAGTTCGGCCCCGGTGCGCGCGTCCACGATGCGCTCGAAGACGAGAAGCCGCTGTTCGGTGTCGCTGCCCAGGAGAGCCGGCCGGCGGACGCCGTTCAGCCCCACAGCGGACGCGTAGGACTCGAAAGCGAGCGTCCGGCGCATGCGCGAGGCGACGTCCTTCTCACCGCCGCTCAGTCTTTTGACGAAGACTTCGTCGCCGTGTTCGGTGACGCCTGCCCAGGCGTTGTTCCGGCCCACCGGTGAGGTGACCGTTTCCCGCACGAAGGGGCCTAGTCCGAGTTCTTGGAGAAGTGCGTCGACCTCGGGAAAGGAGTCCAGGTCGACGGGAACTATCTTCTTGTTCTGCACAGCCTCATTGCACCTTCCGATGAGAGCGCTTCACCGCATGGGCCAGGACACGCGCGGCACACCGCCATGAATAGCGGGCAGACCTCGGATATCACTCAGGAATCGCCGGGACGCCGGCGCAAGCACACCGGACCCGCTTGTGCGTATCCGGCGAACAGTAACGTGTGACTACGCTGCGGTCAGTTCCTCACGCAGCTATTGCGAGACCCGGACGGGTGAAACCATATGCCGAGGGCACACACATGGACGCGGACAATCCGGAACGCATTCCTCCGGATGTGGGTGTGTGCAGCATCGATCCCCGTGACAAGTCAACCCCCCGAGCCCCCACGACGAGCTGGTCGCTCCCGTCGCTTTACCTTGACCTTGCCTTGCTGTTACTCGCAGTTAAACAAGGCGTTGAATTACTTTCAAGCGCCATGCACGTGGCGTACGTCACACTGGGCCCAGTGCGCCTCACAGACCACAAGGGGGTTGCAGATCCGGGCGGGGCCGTACAGGATCGGTCCAACTAGGGGGCAGCTCAGGGACGTTCGCCCGGCGCCCCCTCGGCCGGACGCACGGCGTGCCCGCGGAGCGTGGCGCGCCCGTCGGCCGCTCGCGGGCAGGGGGCACGGGCGTCCCGGCGCCGCGGCTTCGCCACGAGCCGTTAAGGATCCTGATGAAAGCGCTCATCCTCGCCGGGGGTACCGGCAGTCGCATGCGTCCCATCACGCACACCGCTGCCAAGCAGCTGGTGCCCGTGGCCAACAAACCGATCCTCTTCTACGCGATCGAGGCCCTGGTCGCCGCCGGCATCACCGAGCTGGGTGTGGTCGTGGGCGACACCGAGCGGGAGATCCGCGCCGCCGTCGGCGACGGCTCACGCTTCGGCGCACGCGTCACCTACATCGCACAGGACCGGCCGCGCGGCCTGGCGCACGCGGTGCTCGTCTCCCGGGACTTCCTCGCCGACGACGACTTCGTGATGTACCTCGGCGACAACATCCTTATCTCTGGCATCACCGATGTCGTGGCCCGGTTCCGCCGCGAGCGGCCGGCCGCCGGCATCCTGCTGACCAAGGTGGCGGACCCACGGCAGTTCGGGGTCGTCGAACTGTCACCCGACGGACAGGTCGTCCGGCTGACGGAGAAGCCCGAGCATCCCCGCAGCGACCTGGCGCTCGTCGGTGTGTACCTCTTCTCCCCCGCCGTGCACGAGGCCGTCCGCTCCGTACCGGTCTCGGCGCGCGGTGAGCTGGAGATCACCGACGCCGTCCAGTGGCTCGTCGACCACGGCCACACCGTCCGGCCCACCGTCGTGACCGGTTACTGGAAGGACACCGGGAACGTGGCCGACACCCTCGAAGTCAACCGGACGATCCTGGAGACCCTCGCGCCGGAGGTCCTCGGGTCGGTCGACTCCAGCAGCGAACTCGTCGGCAGGGTTCGTATCGAACGCGGAGCCAGCGTCGTCCGTTCCCGGATCGTCGGCCCCGCCGTCATCGGGGCGAACACCGTGGTGGCCGACTCCTACATTGGCCCCTCCACCTCGGTGGCGGACGACTGCCGGATCACCGGCAGCGAACTGGAGTTCTCCATCGTGCTGAACCGGTCCGTCATCGACGGGGTGGGACGCATCGAGGCCTCGCTCATCGGCCGCGACGCCCGGGTGCGGCGGGCCGGGAAGGTGCCACGCGCCCACCGCCTCGTCCTCGGGGACCACAGCAACGTCCAGATCGCCTCCTGACCGACCGGGTACCGCCATGAGAATGCTCGTCACCGGAGGAGCCGGCTTCATCGGTTCCCACTTCGTGCGTCTGCTCCTCGGACCGCACGGCGGACGCACCACCGCCGTCACCGTCGTGGACGCGCTCACCTACGCGGGGAACCCGGCCAACCTCGCCGCCGTCGCCGACGATCCCCGGTACTCCTTCGTGCACGGGGACGTCCGCGACCGCGACCTGATGTCGGCGCTCGTCGCCGGGCACGACGCCGTGGTCCACTTCGCCGCCGAGTCGCACGTCGACCACTCCCTCACCCGCGCCGCCGACTTCGTGTCCACGAACGTCCAGGGCACCCGGACGATCCTGGACGCCCTGGTGGAGCACACCACCGCACACACGCCCAGGACGCTGCTGCACGTCTCCACCGACGAGGTGTACGGCTCGATCGCCGAGGGCTCCTGGCCGGAAGGGCAACCGCTGGCCCCGCGCTCCCCGTACGCGGCCTCCAAGGCCGCGGCCGACCTGCTCGTCCTCGCCTACCACCACACCCACGGCATCGATGTCCGGGTGACCCGCTGTTCCAACAACTACGGCCCGTACCAGCACCCCGAGAAGATCATCCCGTTGTTCACCACACGGCTGCTCCAAGGCGGCACCGTCCCTCTCTACGGCGACGGCCGGCACATACGGGACTGGCTGCACGTCGAGGACCACTGCGCCGCCCTGCTGCGGGTCCTGGAACACGGCCGCCCCGGCGAGGTCTACAACATCGGGGCCGGCGACGAACTGAGCAACCTCCAGCTCACCGAGATGCTGCTGGCGGCGACCGCCGCGTCCCGGGACCGGATCGCGTACGTCACGGACCGCAAGGGCCACGACCGGCGCTACTCCGTGGACAGCCGCAAGATCCGCGGAGAGCTGGGCTGGTCCCCACGCCACCGCTTCGCCGACGGTCTGGCCGCGACCGTCGCCTGGTACCGCGACAACCGCGCCTGGTGGGAGCCGCTGACCCCCGCCGGCCGGCGGAGCCCGGCATGAGCGCGCCCGAACGATGGCTCGTCATCGGGGCGTCCGGCCGGTTGGGGCGGGAACTGTGCGACGCGCTGCGCGGACGCGGCCACATAGTGGCGGCCCCCTCCCGCGGCCGGCTCGACGTCACCGACGGGGCCGCCGTCGCCCGGTACCTCTCCGACTGGGCGCCCGACATCACGGTCAACTGCGCCGCCTGGACGAGGGTGGACGACGCCGAGCGGCACGAGGCCGAAGCGCTGCGGATCAACGCCGAGGCGCCCCGGTACCTCGCCCGGGCCTGCCGCGCCACGCGCTCACGCCTCTTCCACCTGTCCACCGACGCCGTGTTCTCACCGGCCGCCGGGCACCCGCCCCGCCCTTTCCCCGAGGACCACCCTCCCGCTCCCGTCAACGCCTATGGCCGCTCCAAGCACGCCGGCGAGCGGGCGGTGCTCGAGGAACTGCCCCACCGGAGCACCGTCGTGCGCACCGCGTGGCTCTACGGGCGGCACGGGAGCAGCTTCGTGCGGACCATGCTGCGCCACGCGGCCGGGCAGGGCACCGTACGCGTCGCGCACGACCAGTACGGCCAGCCCACGTCGGCCACCGACGTGCTGTGCGCCCTGCTCGCGCTGGCGGACGCTCCCCCGGCACGGACCACCGGTGTCTTCCACGCCACCTGCCTCGGCAGCACCACGTGGTACGGGCTGGCGCGGGAGGTCTTCCGGCTGGCCGGCGCCGACCCCGATCGCGTCGAGCCCGTCACCACGGCGTCGCTCGGCCGGCCGGCACCACGTCCGGCCTGGTCCGTGCTCGGCCACGACCGGTGGCGCGAGCTCGGCGTCCTGCCCGTACGGCCGTGGGCCGAGGCACTGGCCGCGTTCTGCCGTACGGAGGTGAGCGCATGCTGCGGCCACTGAGCATCGACGGCGCCTACGCCGTCCGGCCCGAGGTCCACCGCGACTCCCGCGGTTCCTTCCACGAGTGGTTCCGCGGCGAGGAGTTCACGGCGGTCACCGGCCGTTCCTTCGCCGTCGCGCAGGCGAACTGCTCCGTGTCCCGGCGCGGCACCCTGCGCGGCATCCACTACGCGAGCGTGCCGCCCGGCCAGGCCAAGTACGTGAGCTGTGTCCGTGGAGCGGTGTGGGACGTGATCGTGGACCTGCGCACCGATTCACCGACGTACCGCCGCTGGGAAGCGCTCCGCCTGGACGATGAGCACCACACGGCGGTCTTCGCCGCCGAAGGGCTCGGTCATGCCTTCCTGGCGCTCACCGACGACGCCACCATGATGTACCTCTGCTCCAGCACCTACGCGCCGGAGCGGGAGCACGGCATCCACCCGTTCGACCCGGAGATCGGCATCAGCTGGCCGGAGGGCTACTCCTACCTGCTGTCGCCGAAGGACGACCGCGCACCCGGCCTGGCCGCCGCCGAGGCCGCCGGCACGCTCCCGCGCGGCAGCGCCCTTCCGGCGCCCGCACGACCGGCAAGCGCACCCCACCACGACCAGGAAGGCCGTTGCCGATGAAGACGACACTCGGTGAAGAGATCATGCTGTTGACGCTGGACGACGAGACCGGTGTCGTCCAGGAGCGGACCCGGGCCGACCACGCGGTGGCGGCGGCCACGCTCGCGGAGCTGGCGCTGGCCGGCAGGATCGGGATCGTGGACGGCGACGTCGCCGTCCAGGACCGGTCCCCGATGGGCGTGCCCGCGCTCGACACCGCTCTGGAGACGATCGCCGCGCGCGAGAAGCCGGCCGAGCCGTACGCATGGGTGTCGCGGCTGGCCCGGACGGCGGTCGCCGACGCGCGGCGCGGCCTGCTGGACAAGGGGCTGGTACGGGAGGAGAGGAAGAAGCGCTGGGGCGTGTTCTCCGTGACCCGCTACCCGGAAGCGGACGGCGCGCCGGAAGCCGCGTTGCGTGCCGGGCTGTCGCGGGTGGTGCTGGACGGGGCGGACCCGGACGAGCGGCAGTCGGCGCTGCTGGCGGTGGTGCACGGCGCCGGACTGCACGAGTCGGCCTTCCCCGGGGCCGACCAGCGGGCCGTGGCGCGGCGGCTGGCGCGACTGGCGCAAGGGAGCTGGGCGGCGGTCGCGGTGCGCGAAGCCCTGGAGAACCTTCAGATCGAGTTCATCGCGTCGACCTGACAGGGACCCGGACGGATGATGACTTCCCTGACGCGAGGGCTCAGCCCGTCGTGGTGGCCAGTGCCTCCTGGGCCTGGCGGACGCGCCACTCCTCGATCGTTTCCTGTTGCCGCCGGGCTCGTTCGAGCAGGGTGTCGAGCCGGGCCGGGTCCAGGCGTTCGCCGGTCGCACCGAGCCGACGCAGCATCTGCCAGCAGGCCGTCTTCCCCTCGATCCCCAGCCGCAGGGCCTCCAGGTCCAGGACGGTGCCGAGCGGTGAGGGACGCACCAGGTGCCCGTTGGGCTTCAGCCGTCCCAGTTTCTCGGCCGCCCAGCCCGCGCACACCTTGTACCGGCGAACGGGGACGCCGAGGTCCCGCATGATGTCCAGCAGCGCGGACCGGTCCTCGGCGATCTCGGCCGCCACGGGCTCGATCGCGCGGCCGAGCGCGGACCCGCGGGCGGTACGCGCCAGGCGGGCGGCCCGATCGGTACCGGCGGTCGCGCCGGCGAGGTGGTCGTTGAGGTAGATGCCGAGCAGCCTCGTGCCGGCACCTCGTCCGGTGGGCCGGCGCCGGGTGGCGCCGGGGTACGCGGGGGCGTTCATCTGCGGCCTCCTTCGGTCGCGGTGGGGGATGGGATTCCTTCCTCGCTCGGCACGGTGCCGCTGTCCGGCGCGCGGCGGCGCGGGCCGGGCGCCCGTACATGCCGCCGGTTCACGGCCCGGCCCGGCTGTCGTCCGGTCCGCTCACCACCGTGAGCAGGTCGTCCCGTGCGGCCAGGGCGTCCAGGGAGAGGGTGCGGTAGCCGACCTCGTCGAAGAGCACGGTGATGCGGTCGCCCTCCTCGCTCAGCACGGTGCCGCCGCCCCACTCTCCGTGCCGTACCGCGGCTCCCGGCGGATAGGCGCCCGCGTCCGGGTGCCGCTCGGTGCCCGTCGCGTCGCCGGAGCCGCTCTCCGGCTCGTCGCAGCTGTCGCAGTTGCCGCAAGGAGCCTCGTACTCCTCCCCGAAGTAGCCCAGGAGGAAGCGGCGCCGGCAGCCGGTGGTCTCGGCGTACGCCCGGGCCATGTCCACGCGGGAGCAGTCCATGCGCTTGTGGGCCTCGGCGGTGTCCACGGCCCGGCGCACCGCGCGTGAGGGGGTCGTGCCCCGGACCGGCCGGATGGCACCCGAGGCGTCCGTGACCAGGGCACCAGCCTCCTCCAGCAGGTTCACGGCCGCGGTGACCCGGGCGCGCGACATGTCGGTGTCCCGTCGCAGTCCGGCGACGTCCGGTGGAGCGCCGCGGTGGGCGTGGACCGCCCGGACGACCGCCTCCACGGCCTTTGGGCGGGGCGTGCGGCTGCTGAAGTACGCCTGCATCCCCGTGTCCTCGGTGCGGTAGTGCAGGACGGCGAGGGCGGGCCGTCCGTCGCGGCCGCAGCGCCCGATCTCCTGGTAGTAGGCGTCCAGGGAGCCCGGCAGCGACGCGTGCAGCACGAACCGCACGTTCTCCTTGTCGATGCCCATCCCGAAGGCCGAGGTGGCCACCACGACATCCAGGCCGCCGGAGAGGAACTCCTCGTGGATCCGGCGGCGTTCGGCGGCGCGCAGGCCCGCGTGGTAGGCGCCGGCCGCGAACCCGAGGGAGGCCAGCTCGGCGGCGTACGACTCGCTGTCCTTGCGCGTCGCCGCGTAGACGATGCCGGGCTTGGGGGCGGCCGCGGCGTCCTCGATGACGCGGGACCGCCGTTCGTCGTCCGCCAGGTGGAGGCGCACGTCGAGCCTGATGTTGGGGCGGTCGAATCCGGTGACGAGCTGCCGCGGCCGGTCCATGCCGAGCCGTTCGACGATGTCCTGCCGTACCGGGGGCGCGGCGGTGGCCGTGAGCGCGAGGACGGGCGGGCGGCCGAGCCTGCGGACGGCCTGGGCCAGGCGCAGGTAGTCGGGGCGGAAGTCGTGGCCCCACGAGGACACGCACTGGGCCTCGTCCACCACGAAGAGGGCCGGGTGTGCCTCGGCCAGCCGCTGTACGACGTCGTCCTTGGCCAGTTGCTCCGGTGACAGGTAGACGTACCGCACCGCGCCCTCGCGCACCGCCGCCCAGGCGTCCTCGGTCCCGGCCGCGCCGAGGTCGGAGTTGACGGCGACGGCGCCCGGGCCGCGGTCGCCGCCGGGCAGTCCCGCGATCTGGTCGCGTTGCAGGGCCAGCAGCGGTGACACGACGACGACCGGCCCGTCCAGCAGCAGGGCGGGCACCTGGTAGACGGCGGACTTGCCCGATCCGGTCGGCATGACGACGAGACCGTCCCGCCCCTCCAGCACCCACTCCATGGCGGTGAGCTGTCCGGGACGCAGTTCCTTCCAGCCGAACACCTCGGCGGCCGTCTCACGCAGCCGCCCGGCCCACCGGCCGCGGGCCGGTGGTCCTTCCCCGGTCATGGCGCGCTCCTCGTTCGGTGGCAGGGCTGTTCCGGGTACCCCGGGCCGGTCCGGCGACGCGCGTGTCTCCGCACGGTCACGTGCCCAGCCGGCGCTGCAGCCAGTCGGCGGCGGCCCGGCGGAAGAGGCGGCGGTTGTCGGCGCGGAGGAACTCGTGTCCTTCGTCGGGCAGGGTGAGCAGTTCCGCGGTCACACCGCGTTCGCGTGCCGCCCGTACGAACTGCTCCGACTCCCCCGGCGGCACATTGGTGTCGTGCTCCCCGTGCACGGCTAGCACCGGTGCCCGCAGTGCGTCGACGCGGCTCATCGGTGACAGCGCCCGCAGCAGTTCGCGGTCGCGCTCGGGGTGGCCGTACTTGTGGGCCGCCGACTGGGCGATCCAGGGTTCGGTGCCCTCGAAGAACGTCAGGAGGTCCGACATGCCGCACACCGCGATGCCGGTGCGGAAGAGGTCCGGGTGCCAGACCAGCGAGGCATAGGTGAGATATCCGCCGTACGAGCGTCCCATCACCGCCAGCCGGGCGGGGTCGGCCAGGCCCGCCAGCACGGCGTGGGCGGCGCAGTCCGCCACGTCGTCGATGGCGGCGAACCGCCCCCTGCCCAGGTCCGCGTCGACGAACGACCGGCCGTATCCGGACGACCCGCGGACGTCGGGTGCGAAGACGTCGACTCCTCGCCCGAGGATCTCGTGGTACAGCGGGTCGAGCACGGGGCGTTCCTGGTCCTCGGGACCGCCGTGCAGATGGATGACGCAGGGCGCCGGTTCGCCGGGGGCGCGGCCCGGCGCGCGGTAGTACCAGCCGTGCAGCGGCAGCCCGTCCCGGGCGGTGGGGCGCAGGGGGTCCGGGCGCACGGGCGGGCGGCCCGGGGGAACGGCGTCCTCGTCGCGTGACGACCACGGGGTGCGCACCGGGGTCGCCCCGTCGGGCAGCCACCAGATGCCGGGGCGGCGGCGGGACCCGGACAGGGCCAGCAGCGGCCGGGGGCCGGCGGCCGTGATGCGGGTGACCACTTCGTGCGGCAGGGACACGGGCCGGTACGAGACCGTGTCCGCGCCGGGCGGGTACGAGACCGTGTCCGCGCCGGCCCGGTCGGCCGCGGCCTCGTCCGGCCCCAGCCCGACGGCCGCGCTCGTGTCCAGGACCTCCAGCTCGCTCACGCCCCGGACGTTCCAGGCGAGCACGGCGGAATCGCCGTCGCGGGCGCACCGCAGCAGCTCCAGGCCGCTGTTCTCCCGCGAGGCGGCGACCGACCAGCCGCGCGGGCGTCCGTCCGGGTCGAGCGCTGCGGCGAGCAGGACCGCGAACTCCCGGTGGGCGTCGCTGCGCAGCCAGAGGGTGTCCGCGCGGGGTGAGAAGCCGCCGATCCACGGGTCCCCGTCGGCCACCGGCATCACGCAGGTCGTCTCCAGGTCGGCGGTGCGCAGGACGACGGCCTCGCGCCGGCCGCGGGGTCCCCGGCGCAGCAGCGCGAGCGCGCCGTCCCGGCTGAGATCGCACACGCGGAGCGTCGCCGCGTCCTTCTCGACGGCGAGCAGGACGGGGGCGTCGACACCGTCGGGGTCGACGAGGTACGCCGACAGTCCGTCGCCGAACCCGGCTGCCGGGGCGGTCCCGCCCGGTGCGCCGATCGCCGCCGTCCGGACCGTGAGCACGGGTGACGGCAGCGCGGGGCCGGGGGCCGTGTGAGGCGCCGGACCGAGCAGTTCCGTGCCGGCCGCCCGGTCCTGCCAGTGGGCCGGCAGGCGGCCGTCGGCCGCGCCGGGGCCGGGCGCACCGGCCTCCGCCGTGGTCTCCGGGCCGGGTACGGCGGTGGGCACCGCGACGGTGACCGCGACCGCCGACCCGTCGTACGCCCAGCAGCCCAGGTGGGCGGAGCTGCCCGGCTCGGCCCCGGCGAGGATGTGCCGGTCGCCGCCGTCGGGGCGGACGCACAGGACCCGGGTGTGCTCACCGCCCCCGGGGGCCGTGGTGTAGGCGATCCAGCGGCCGTCGGGCGACCAGGACACCTCGGTCACGGGGTCCGGTCCGTCGTCGAGCAGGTGCACGGCCTCGCCGTCGACGGGTCCCGTCCACAGCTGTGGCACGCCGCCCCGGTCGCAGATGAAGGCGACGCGGGTGCCGGACGGGTCGGCCGAGGGGTACCAGCAGCCGTGCGCGATGAGCCGCGTCGTCGCCTCGCGGGGCCCGGAGGCGTTCGGCAACGGGACGCGGGCGGGTGCGGCGAAGGCGGCGGTACGGCCGGCCGGGGCCGATGGGGTCGGCGGGACGGCCCGCTTCGGGCGGGCGGTGGAGGGCCGCCCGGCACCGGCGGCGCCGGTGCCGGGCGAGTGGGCCACGAAGGACTCCCCGGTCAGATTCCGTGCGTCTGCAGCCATATCTCCAGCAAAGCCACTTGCCACAGCGCGTTCGCTCCGCGCCTGGTGCGGTGTCGGTCGGGGGCCGCCAGCAGTTCGGCGACGTAGGACTCCTGGAAGACGCCGCGGCGCTTCGCCTCGGGAGCGCCCAGCGCCTCGCGCACCCGCTCCAGGACGGGTCCGGCCATGTGCGTGATCGCCGGGACCGGGAAGTAGCCCTTGGGACGGTCGACCACCTCGCGGGGCAGCAGTTTGCGGCCGGCCTCCTTGAGGACGCCCTTCCCGCCGTCGGCCAGCTTCAGCTCCGGCGGGCAGGCGGCCGCCAGCTCGACCAGTTCGTGGTCCAGGAAGGGCACGCGGGCCTCCAGGCCCCAGTCCATCGTCATGTTGTCGACCCGCTTGACCGGGTCGTCGACCAGCATGACGTGGGTGTCGAGGCGCAGGGCGGCGTCGAGCGCCGTCTCGGCGCCCGGCGCCGCCATGTGCTCCTGGACGAACCGGCCGGAGACGTCGTCTTGCGGCAGCATGTCCGGTTGCAGCATCGTGGCGAGGTCGGCGTGCGACCGGTCGAAGTACGTCTCGGCGTACCTCCGCGGCTCCTCTTCGCGGGCCGCGGACGCCAGTTCCGGGTACCAGTGGTAGCCGGCGAAGACCTCGTCGGCGCCCTGCCCGCTCTGGACGACCTTGACGTTCCGCGACACCTGCTCGGACAGCAGGTGGAAGGCGACCACGTCGTGGCTCATCATGGGCTCGCTCATCGCCGCGACCGCCGCGTCCAGGGCCGTCGACACACGCTGCGAGGGGACCACGAACTTCTGGTGATCGGTGGCGAACTCCCTGGCCACCAGGTCGGAGTAGCGGAACTCGTCCCCTTCGTCACCGCCCTCCGCCTCGAAGCCCACGCTGAACGTCGCCAGGTCCCGCTGCCCCTCGTCGGCCAGCAGCGCCACGATCAGGCTGGAGTCCAGACCCCCGGACAGCAGGACCCCGACCGGGACGTCGGCGACCATCCGGCGGCGTACGGCGGTGCGCAGCGCGTCCAGCACCGCGTCCCGCCACTCGGCGGCGCCCATCCCGGCGTGCTCGGGGCGGCGGGTGTACGACGGCTGCCAGTAGCGGTGTTCCCGGTAGGTGCCGTCCGGCTCGACGACCCGCACGGTGGCCGGGGGGAGCTTGCGCACGCCCGCCAGCACGGTCCGGGGGGCGGCCACGGTCGCGTGCCAGCTGAGGTACTGGTGCAGGGCGGCCGGGTCGAGGGAGGTGTCCACGTCACCGGCCGCGAGCAGGGCGGGCAGCGAGGAGGCGAAGCGCAGCCGCCCCGGGGTCTGTGCCAGGTACAGGGGCTTGATGCCGAGCCGGTCGCGGCCCAGGACCAGGCGGCCGGTCCGGTGCTCGACGAGGGCGAAGGCGAACATGCCGTAGAGGCGGTCGACGCAGGCGGTACCCCACTGCCGGTAGGCCGCGAGGAGGACCTCGGTGTCGGAGGTGGACCGGAAGCGGTGGCCGAGGGCCGTCAGTTCCGCGCGCAGCTCCTGGTAGTTGTAGATGCACCCGTTGAAGACGCCGGTGATCTCCTGCCCGGTGTCGGTCAGGGGCTGCGCCCCGCGCTCGGAGAGGTCGATGATCTTCAGCCGGCGGTGTCCCAGCGCGACGGCGTCCCGTGACCACACCCCCTCCCCGTCGGGCCCGCGGGGGGCGAGCCGGTCGTTCATCCGCTCGACGGCCGCCAGGTCGGGGCGCGTGCCGTCGAAGCGCATCTCTCCGCTCAGGCCGCACATCGGCAACGACCTCCCCACCGCGTGAACGGGTCGCACAGGGTGCGCGGCGGGCCGCCCGCCGGTATGTGGCCGGGACTGATCGACACGGTGAAGCTTCTCCTTCGCCTCAAGTGAATACGGGGATGGGGGCGCGTGCGTGGGCCGGGGGATGCCGCGTGTGCTCAGCGGCCGGCGATCCCGGCCCGGCCGGCCCCGGAGGAGCGGGCGACGGGCCGCCCGGAGGTGGTGAGGTTGCGGGCGGGAGCGGCGGGCCGGCGGCGCGGAGGCGCCTCGCCCCGGGTCTCCGCGATCGCCAGGTCCGTGCAGGCGAGCAGGTCCTCCGCCTCGGCGGCGCGGCGCATGCGGTGGGCGGCGCTGCCGGCCGCGAGGGCCCGCTCCGCGAGGTCCCGGACCGTGGTCCAGTCCCCGGCGGCCTCCAGCGCCGGGCGCACCCGTTCCAGCAGGCGCCGTACGACCTGCGCCGCGGGTGCCTCGTGCCGGGTCCCGGGATCGATCAGGGCACCTTCCAGGCCCGACCGCGCGGCCCGCCAGGAAGCCGCGCGCAGCCACTCGTGCCGCCCGTCGCACCTGGGCGCGTCCGCCGCCTCCAGCCGCCGGCGGGCCTCGGTCACCAGGGCGCGGTAGAGCCCGGCGACCAGGACGACCGTTTCCGGCCGGGGGCAGGCGTCGCAGATGCGCAGTTCGAGGGTCTGCTGGTGGGCGGACGGGCGGATATCGTGGTAGATCATTCCGGCGTCACTGATGACACCGGAGTCGATCAGGCACCGCACGGCCGCGTCGTACTCGGCGGCGTCGGCGTAGCATCCCGGCGGGCCCGCGGTGGGCCAGCGCTGCCACACCATGGTCCGCCAGCTGGCGTAGCCGGTGTCGGCGCCCAGCCAGAAGGGGGAACTGGCGGACAGGGCCAGCAGGACGTGCAGCCACGGGGACACCTCGCACATGACGCGTACGGCCAGGTCGCGGTCGGGCACGTCGACGTGGACGTGGGTTCCGCAGATCAGCTGCTCGTCGGCGACCATGCGGTATTCGTCGACCATGTGGCGGTAGCGGCGCCCGGCGGTCGGGCGGGTGTCCTGCGGGCGGGCGAGCGGCACGGTACCGGCGGCCACGACGGCCAGCCCGTGGGCGCTCGCCGCGGCATCGAGCCTGCGTCTGGCACCGACCACGTCGTCGTACAGGTCGGCGAGGGACTCGTGCACACCGCTGTTCGTCTCGACGGTCGCCTGCTGCAGTTCGGTCGTGAAGGTGTCTGCGGGGAGTGTTTCCAGCATGGTGTCGGCGCGGGGCGCGAGCAGGCCCGTCTCCACCTCGACGATGTGGAATTCCTCTTCGACTCCGATGCGAACGGTCACGGTACTCCTTGAGGTGACGGGCGAGCGCTGACTGCCTCGGCCGGGAACCGGCCCGCCCCGCCGGTCCGCCGGTGCGGGGCTGTGCACCTCCGACTTCCCACCAGACCCATTACTAAGCAGGGCCGCTCCTCGGAGGGAGGGACCTCACAGATGAGCGCTACCGGAGTGCACTGATACGGCCGGGCGTCACGCAACGCGCCCGGCCGCCCCGCGCGTGGGCGCGGCGGCAGGGCGACCCGGTCCCACCCGGTCTCACAGGCTGGTCAGGACCTGAGGGGCCAAGACCTTGATCATGGTGTTGGTCCAGCGCATCTGCCGCAGGGTCGCCGGGTGACATGAGGAGGCCAGGCCGAGGAGTTCGTCGTCCTTCGTGGCCTGGGCGACCTGGGCGAGCATCTCCCAGTGCACGGAGTTCTCCGCGGCGTCGAGGTGGAGCTCCCGCAGGTCACGCAGGAGCAGCAGAGCGGGGTCGGGGCGGTGGACCATCGTTTCGGCCGTCTTCTCCCCGAGTGCGGACAGCAGGGGCGTGCCGGCGAAGTCGCGGAGGTCCAGGCCGTGGCGGTCGGCCGTGTCGGACAGGCGCTGGGCGTGTTCGCGGGACCAGCCGGCGAGGTCCCGGGCGACGTGGTGGATCTCGGGCTCGGCGCGGTGGCGCTCGGCCACCGCCGTCAGCTTCCTGGCCAGGTGCTTCTCACCGTGGTGGAGGACGCGCAAGGTGAGGTTGACGCCGTTCACGGTGCCTCCTTCCGGGGGCTGTCCCCCGTGGTGCCGGGCGTCTGGGTGGCGAGGGCGGACGGCCCTCCGGTCGTGGGTGGTACGGCGCCGGAGGGTGACGCGGGGGCGGACGCGGTGGTCGTCGGGGCGGGGGCGCTGCTGCCGTCGCCGCGTGCCACGAGACGCAGCGCGGCCATGGCGGCCTTGAACAGCGGCTGCTTGGAGACCTGGTCCCAGTCGGTGATGGTCGTCTCGTTCGCCGCCCGCCCGGGGGCATCCGGCTCGGGGGCGTGCCCGCCCGTGGTGTCCCAGTAGCCGTAGTGGAAGGGGACGAAGAGCAGCCCCGGGCGGATGCCGGTGACGCGCAGCCGCCCGCGCAGGGTGCCGCGGGGTGTGCCGACGTCCACCAGGTCTCCTTCGCCGAGTCCGAGCGCGGTCGCGTCGGAGGCGGCTGCCTCGACCCATACGTCGGGGGTACCCCTCGCGCACGGTGGCTAACGTCCTCGGCCCGGGGGGGCGTGACGTGTGCCGTCCCCGGCGGGCGCCTCGCGCGGGTACGCCCGGCGGCGCCGTCGCAGGCCCCGCCCGGCGGTGGTCTTCTCCCAGGCGTCTGCTCATCAGACAGCCAGTGGTCCAGCGTTCAATGGTTCACGGTTCAAGAGGGGTCCGTCGCCCCATCCGCGGTACCGGATACGTGCCAGTCACTGCCGTCACACTCATCGGAGGACTCATGCAGCGCATCCCGAACACCGCACTCGGTGTCGCAGCCGGGACTCTGCTCGCCGCCGTCTCCACGGCCGTCCCGGCGGCGGCCGCCCCCGGCCCGCCTGCCTGCGATCACGTCGCCGTGTCCTGGGCGGGCGGTTCGGCCAAGCCCGGCGGCGGCAGCGATCGGCAGGAAACGGCCCTGGTCCGGGTGAAGAACAGCGGGGACCGCGCCTGTTCCCTGCTCGGCGCGCCGTCGGTCATGCTCACCACGAACGGCGTGCCGGAGACGCTGTCGCAACAGCGAGGAGGCCACCTCGTGGACCTCGCTCCCGGTGCGACCGCGAAGTTCACCGTCACCTTCCTCAGCGACAGCGGGAAGAACGGCAACGAGATCATCCGCCCCGAGCAGGCCGTGGTCACCCTTCCCGGTGGCACGGTGAAGACCCTCACCTGGACGTGGGGCGACGTCACCCGACAGGAAGCCGCCAGCCGTCCCGGCAACTTCGTCAGCCCGATCAGCTGACCGCGCCGTCCCGCCGGACGCCGGGACGCGCGTATGTCCATCAACGGGCCGGCGCAGGAGGTGATACGGCACGCGGTGACAGCCCGTCCGACGCGTCGATCCCCCGGAGGCGCCTTGGCCGGTTGCGCACGATGCGATTTCCAGCAGAGCGTCGGCCGCGTGCCGGAGTTCGGCCGGGACCACTTCCACAACGATGCCCCGGCCGCCGGAGTGAAGAGGCCCCCGCCGGCCCGCAGACGGCCGACATCGCCACCAAGTGCCACACCCTGGCCGTACCCGAGACCAGCAACAGCACTGCCCCGTCGCCTCCGCGACCGCGCAGACGACGTTGGACCACACCATGACCCGCTCCCTGGGCAACCGGTCCGCAGCGACCCCGCCGACGAGCAGAAGCAGGATCTGCGGTACGACACTCGCCGCAAGGACCGTGCCCAGCACACCGGGACCGCCGCCGATCCGGAGGACCGCGAAGGCCAGACCGATGGGCGCCACGGCCGAGCCCGCAGGAGAGCAGGCGGGCAATGAAGTGCAGCCGAAACGGTCTGATGGCCAGGGGGGCGCCTGCCTACCGGGCTCGGGCCGCCCAGTTGATACGTGGGACGGGTCCCGCCGAGTTCCGGTCGTGCAGCCGCGCCTTACGCGAGATCCAGCTCTGCCCAGAGAACACGAAATCCCGGCAGCGAGACGCCACCGGGAAGGTCGTCCCGACTCTAGAGCAACCCGAAGATCGTCGGCCGCAGACGCACCAAGAGGCACCCGGCAGAGCCGCCCGCGGGTGCTGCGGCAGAAGGTGGAACTTGGGCTGCCGGCCGCCGACTTCAACCCGGAGGCCAGCTACGACGCCCTCATTGGCCTGGATCCGCCCGCGCACCGGTCCATCGCCCGGGAGCTCGCCGAGCAGAGCATCGTGCTGCTCGACAACCCGGACGGGCACCTCCCCCTGGCCGCGGACACCGGGTCACTCGCCCTCGTCGGCCCGTGCGTCGACGACGCCAACGCTTCTTCGGCTGCTACTCCTTCCCGAACCACGCCCTGCCCCACCACCCAGGCCACGACAATGGCATCGAGGCCCGCACGCTGCTGGATGCCCTGGCGACGGAGCTGCCCCGCATCCGCATCACTCACGAACGCTGCTGCCCATCAAGGACATCGACCGCAGCGGCTTCGAGGCGGCGGTGCGGGCCGCGGAACAGGCCGACGTCTGCGTCGCCATGGTCGGCGACCGCGCCGCGCTCTTCCGTCTCGGCACCTCCGGCGAGGGCTGTGACGCGGAGGACCTCTCCCTGCCCGGTGTTCAGGGCGAGCTGGTCGAGGCGCTGCTAGCCACAGACACGCCGCTCATCCTGCTCGTCATCTCCGGGCGCCCATATGTGCTCGGCGCGTACGCCGACGGCGCGGCGGCCGTCGTCCAGGCGTTCTTCCCCGGCGAGGAGGGCGGCCCCGCCCTCGCTGGAGTGCTCTCCGGCGGGTCAACACGTCGGGCACGCTGCCGGTACAGATCCCGCGCACGGCGGGCGGCCAGCCCGGCACCTACCTGGACGCCCCACTCGGCGGCAACACCGATTCGGGACGTCCGTCGCCGCGCCCGTGCTCGACCATCAGGCTCACCCGGTCGCCGGCGTCTCGGTCACCTTCCCCGACGACCAGCTCGATCTGGCGGAACGCGACGGGATGCGGGCCACGTTGTGCGGGCCGCGCGGGAGCTGACCCGTCGGATCGGCGGCGTCACCTCGGCGTGACGCGGCAGGACGGCTCGTCGCTCCGGAGGCGACTTCGGCCGTCTCACCAGGGCCGGATCGGCCGGACGCCGGTGCGTCGCCCGGCGCCGTCCAGCAGGTGCCCCATCCGTTTCACAGTGCGGGTGCCGAGGGCGCGCTCGGTGATGTGGAGGGCGGGCAGCTGGGAGCAGGCCGCCGTCTCGCGCTGTTGCACCGAGCCGATGTCGCGGAGCCAGTAGGTGGCGAGCACGTTTGCGCCTCCGGTGACGGCTGCCAGCAGCCGGCACTCGGGCAGGGTCGCAAGGGTGCGGTGCAGGCGGTTGACGTCGCTGGGCGGGGCGTGGCCGCGGAAGGTGACGGACACGGGCAGCCCCGAGACCGCCGGAGCCACGTCGCAGCGAAACCCCGCGATGCCGCCGGCGGTGAGGCGCTTCAGGCGTCTGCGCACGGTGGTGGCGCTGGTACCGGTGAGGTCGGCCAGCTCCGTCAGCCGCATCCGGCCGTCCGCCACCAGCGCGTCAAGCAGCTCGCGGTCGAGGGTGTTCAGGTCGAGGGGCCCGCCCGGTCCGTCCGGAGTGCCGGCCCGGCCGAGCACGGAGAGCTGGGCCGCGTCGAGCGACCCGAGCCGCCATCGGGAGCCCTCTGTGTACAGCGACGTGGCGAAGACGCATTCGAGGTCGAGGACATCGGGCAGGGCTGCCAGTTCCTCGTCCACGAAGCTCTGCACGCTCGTGAGGTCGGGTGCCAGCACGTCCAGCATGAGGTCGGCTCGCCCCGGGGCGAGCAGTTCGACCGTCACCGCCTCCGGCAGTTCCGCGATGCGCGTGGCCAGTCGCTCCCGGGCCGACGGAGCGCAGCGAAGGAAGACGAAGGCGGTGCAGCCGCTGGAGGAGAACGCCGGTCCGGGCACCGCCGACACCCAGGCCAGTCCCTCCCTGGCGAGCCGCTCCCAGCGGCGGGCCAGGGTCACCGCGGTCGCGCCGAGCAATGGGGCCAGATCCGTCCACGCAGCCCGGGGCCGAACTTGGAGGGCGTGCACGAGGGCGAGATCCAGCTCGCTCACCGTGACCGGATCCGACACCATGACCTCGCTCGCCGCCGATTCTCTACATTTTCCCGCCCGGTTCGTTCTGCGGTCGCACTCTAGCCACCAGTCGCATTCCAGCCAAGGGAAGGGTGAGGCCGTGACGAACGCCATCAGCCGGGGCCGGGGACTGATCGCCGTGATGATCGTGATCGTGGTCTGCAGCGGTGTCGTCCAGGGGTATCTCACCCCTCTGCTGCCAGTCGTCGGTGCCCACGTCGGCATCGGCGGCGTGGGCCAGAACAACCTGTACCTGCTGTCGCAGATCGCCTTCACCGTGCTGACGCCGTTGCTGTCGCGCTGGGGCGACATGTGGGGGCATCGGCGGCTGCTGCTCGCCGCCGTGACCATGGTCGCCGCCGGGTCGCTGCTCATCGCGGCACGGCCCACCACCGCCACCCTCGCGGTCGGCATGGTGCTCCAGAGCGCCGTGGTCGGCTTCTTCCCGCTGCTCGCGGGCATCCTGCGCTCACGCTCCCCCGAACACGGCCGGATCGGCATGTCGGTGCTGGTCGGCGCGCTGCTGTTGTCCATCGGCACCGGCGGCTTCGTGGCCGGATCGCTCAGTGACGAACACGCCCTCGCCGGGCTGTGGACCGCGGTCCCCTTCGGCGCCCTGGCGGTGGCCGCCGCGATCGCCCTGCCGACCAGCACGGCTGCGCGCACGGGCCGCTTCAACCTGCCCGCCGCCCTGCTGCTGACCTGCGGACTCGGTGCGCTGATGCTGGTGCTGACCGAGGGCCAGACCTGGGGCTGGACATCGGCGTCTTCCCTGCTGACGGGCACGGTGGCGCTGGTACTGCTGGCCGCCTGGGTGACGGTCGAACAGCGCTCGTCGCACCCTCTGGTCAACCTGAGCATGTTGCGCGATCCCCGGCTGGCGGCGGTCAGCGCGCACACCTTCTGTATCGCCTTCGGTGCGATCGGGTTCCTCGGCGCCAACGCGGTCTATCTCGGCACCCGGCCAGACGGCGACGGGTTCGGCCTCGGGCTCGGCGCGCAGGCCATCTCCCTGGTGTCCCTGGCCATGGTCGCCGTCGGCTTCCTCGGCTCCACGCTGACGCCGGGACTGGCCCGTCTGATCGGCGACCGGGCCGTACTCGCGGCCGGCGGATGCGCGGGTGCGGCGGGATTCCTGAGCCTGGACCTCTTCCACTCCTCCGTACCGCGGTACCTGGTCGGGGCCCTGATCGTCGGCCTGGCCACCGGCATGTTCGAAGCCGCCACCCGGACCCTGTCGGTCGAGGTGGTCGACGAGGCCGAGACCGCGCTGTCCGTCGGCGTCAACGAGATGGCGCTCTCCCTCGGCGCGGCCATCGGCGCCGCCACGATCGGCGCCCTGTGGTCATCCCACACCACCACCCAGGGAGCCGTCACCGGCACGGGCTACCAATGGGCGTGGGCCGCGTGCGCGGCGATGGCGCTCGGCGGAGCCGCAGTCGCCCTCCTCTTCCGCCACCCGTCCACCACCGCCGCGCCCGAAGCCGCCACCACCCCTGCAGGGAGGACCGCTTGACCAGCCCCGCCACACGAACCGGGGGCCGCGCGCTCACCATCGCCGCCGACGCCGTACGCGCCCGCGAGCCGGACCTCATCGCCCTGAGCCACAGCCTGCACGCCGAACCGGAAACGGCCATGCGCGAGCACAAATCGGCAGCCAAGATCACCTCCCTCGCCGAGAACGCCGGCTTCGACGTGACACGCGGGGTGGCCGGCCTGCCAACGGCCTTCGTCGCCACCCACGGCAGCGGCGAGCTGGTAGTGGCCCTGTGCGCCGAGTACGACGCGTTGCCGGGCATCGGTCACGCCTGCGGGCACAACGTCAACGGCGCCGCCTCGGTCGGCGCCGCCCTCGGCCTCGCCGCCGTCGCCGACGCGCTCGGGATCACCGTGAAACTCATCGGCACGCCCGCCGAAGAGGACATCGGCGGCAAGGCGCTGCTGCTGGAGGCCGGGGTCTTCGACGATGTGGCCGCCGCCTTCATGGTCCACGCCGCGCCGGAGGACTCCGTCGGCGCATCCTCCCTGGCCGTCGGCGCCTGGGATGTCGCCTACACGGGCAAGCCTTCCCATGCCGCGCTCGCGCCCTGGGAAGGCGTCAACGCCCTGGACGCGATCGCCCTGGCCCACACCGCCGTCGGGCTGCTGCGCCAGCAACTGCCCCCCGGGGTCCTGGTCCACGACATCGTCTTCGAGGCCGGCCACGCGGTCAACGTCATCCCCGAGACGGCCCGCGCCCGCTACGAACTGCGCGCCCGCACCACCGAGGACCTCGCCCACGCCCGCCGCCGGGTCCGGGCCTGCCTGGAGGCCGCAGCCCTGGCCACCGGCGCAGAGCTGGAACTCACCGAACACGGCGCCGATTTCGCCGACCTGCGGCAGGACGAGTTCCTCACCGCCGCCTACACCCGCGCGGCCCGATCCCTGGGCCGCGACCCCGTGGACCGCCGGGGCGAGGTCATGGCCTCCACCGACATGGGCAACGTCTCCCACATCCTGCCCGCACTCCATCCGACCATCGGCTACGACACACAGGGCGCCCTCCACCACACCGCACCGTTCGCCCGGTACGGCAACTCGGCGGGAGCCGACCGGGCCGTGATCGACGCCGCGATCGCCCTCGCCCAGGTCGGTGTCGAACTCGCCACCGACTCGGCACAGCGCAAACGCTGCCTCGACCTGCTCGCCGGGCGGCGGGCGGCGGGCGCATCCCTGGGGTGATGGTTCTTCGCGCATGGCCGGCCCGATCGTCATGACCCGCTGACACCGGTCAAGAGAGCACTGGTCCCCAGCTAGTCCCCAAGAACGGCCGAGGGCCGGTCCCGGATATCTCCGAAACCGGCCCTCACCTGCGACTTTCACAAGTCGGGACGACAGGATTCGAACGTGCGACCCCTTGACCCCCAGGAGTAGGAGGTGTCCAATGTGTCCGCATATACAGCGAGAAATTGGGGTGCATAGCGTGCGATGCCATGCGTGCCGTTCAGGTGCGCGGACACCGTCTGGTCCCCAAGGGGCGCGTCCGTCCTGCCTCTTCGAAATGGGTCCTGTGTCTGGCGCCCGGTGCATCGCACTGTGCTCGTCCAGCTATGGAGCCATCGCGAAGGTCCACAAACCCCCCGCGCTCCTCGTCCGTGGCTGCCCGGTACACCCGTGTGCTCGACACGGTCGCAGCTCAGGTCCGCGTGTTCCAGGCAAAGGGCCTCTTCCGCGCTGACCTCGATGCGGAGGCGGAGGCGGCCTGGTTCGCGGCCCTGTGGGACGGGCTTCAGGTCCACGCGCTGTACGGGAAAGGCGAGGCGATCCCCGAACAGCTCTTGCACGCCCTCGACACCCTGGTCGCCGACGGCGTCCCAGCCGCCCGCAGGGCGCAGGCGTTCGTCACCGGATCCTGAGCCCCCCTGCGCCCGGTCGGGACGGCCACGCGCGGGCGCCGGCCCAGCTCCGCACCAGGCGCCTGTGCGGCGTTTCCGCACCAAGCCGCACAGCTGCCGGCGAGGCCGTGAACAGCCGCGCTCAGGACGCTACCGAGGTTGAACTCGTGGTGGCGTAGGGGCTGACGGGCGGCGGTCGCCTGCGGACCCTGGGGCATCGGGGCCCACTGGGACCCCTGGGCCACATGGTCCTCCGGGGAAACCTGGTCCTCCAAGACTGCCCGAGACGTTGGGAAAGCCTGGGCCGGGGCGCTTCGTTGTCGCCGTACGAGACGTGGGCGGCACCGTGGGCCCGGATGTTCAGGAGCCGGCCCCGCCGGTGCGACCGGAATGCGGCGACCTCCGGATCCGCGGCCCGGCCGGCGGCTCCTGGTGACCGGTGTCGCGATCGCACCCGGCGGCGAGTTGCCGAACATCGCACCCAAGGTTGCGAGTGCCGGTTCAGACATCGGCCGTGGCAGATGGGCTGGCCTCGGCCACAGCGCCTGTCGTGCGCAGAAGACTCTCCCGTGTCGGACACGTGTCACTCGGTGTTCACGGGCGGGCCTGGCGAGGCGCGGAGGATCCCGCATGTCCGGATGAATGATCATGAACGGGTTCTCGAGTGATTCAACGTCGCGACTTCGCCGCTGTCCTCACCGCCGCTCTCACCACTCCCGCACTGCTCAGCGCGGAGCCCGCCCAGGCCGCCCCTCAAGGTGGGGCGCATCTCGGCCACGCAGGCAATGGCCTGACCGAACACATGCGAGTCACGCTGGCCCGGGAACTCGGTGACCCGGCGACTGCACGTGCCCTCGTCCCCCTCATCGAAGACGTCGGGTTCGACTGGCACCCGGCCACAGCCGGACTCGACCGCTTCGACTTCATCGTCGCCTACTCCTTCGGCAACCGTCCGGCCGAGGGCGGCGATCCGAGCACGACACTGCCCGAACCGGGGCCAGTCAACGAGGACCTGGCCGACACCATCGCCCGCATCCGCGCCCGTCGGCGCATGCCCGTCTACGCCCAGTGGGAGATCGCCCGCTTCCTGCACTCGAAGTACCGGATGGACGACGTCACGTCGATCGAGCCGGTCATCGCGTCCAACGGCACCATCACCTATCTGAGCACCGACGACGTCGCCGCCCGGATAGTCGAGTACCGGAAGAAGGCGCCCGGCGGCATCGGAACCGCGTGCGTCGTAGGCTTCCGCGACCACCACAAGCGATGCGTCCAGACCACCCGCGACCGCGGCATGCCCGCCTACGCGCCGCAGGGCATCGCCATGCCGCACACCTACGACCCCCAGTCCGGGCAGACATGGACCCGGCGCCGGGATCTGTACCTGGTCCATGACATGGCGGCTCAATGGCAGGTGATCCGTGCCAAGGCGATCGCCGGGGCGTACCCCGGCTGACCGGTACCGGGTTGGGCGATGACGCCCGAGAAGACGGGGGACCACCGGATTCGAGGTGCCGGGTGCGCGAGACAGCGGCGCATTACGGCGCGCGCCCTTCTACCGGCTGGTCGAGCCGGCGGTGAGAGTAAGGCTGACTCGGTTTCCCCCGGGCATCGGGCACTGACACGCGATGCATCCGGGCCCGCCGCCGCGTGAAGTGCGGCAGCGGGCCCGGCTCCTTGGGGGCGGTCAGAACGCCCCGCCTCCGAAGTCGCCGCTGCCCGCGGTGGCCCGCTCACCGGGCGCGCGGTCGGCGGCTTCGGCGCTGCGGTCGTCGTTCAGTCGCTCGCCCTCGATGTCCACCTCGGGCAGCAGCCGGTCCAGCCGCCTGGGCAGCCACCAGGCGGAGCGTCCGACCAGGGCGAGGACGGCCGGCACGAGGGTCATGCGGACGAGGAACGCGTCGACGAACACGCCGAAGGCGAGCGCGAAGGCGACCGGTTTGATCATTGATCCGGCACCTGGGACGAAGCCGGCGAACACCGCGAACATGATCAGTGCCGCCGCGGTGACCACACGCGAGGCGTGGCGGGAGCCGCTGAGGACGGCCTCGCGCGGTGTCGCCCCGTGGACGTACGCCTCGCGCATGCGGCTCACCATGAACACCTCGTAGTCCATGGCGAGTCCGAAGAGGACGGCCATGACGAGGATCGACAGGATGCTCACCACCGGGCCGGTCTGCTCCACGCCCAGCGCGTCGGCCAGCCAGCCCCACTGGAACACGGCGACGACCGCGCCGAACGTGGCGGCCACGGAGAGCAGGAATCCCAGGCTGGCCTTCAGCGGAACGACCAGCGAGCGGAAGACCAGCAGCAACAGCAGCAGGGACAGGCCGACCACGACGAGAGCGAACGGCACGAGCGAACCGGCGAGGCGGTCGGACACGTCGATGCCGACAGCGGTGGTGCCGGTCACCCGCACCTCGGCACCGGTCTCCCGCTGCCAGCCCGGCGCCTCGTCGCGTATGTGCTCCACGAGGTCCTTGGTCTTCTCGTCCGCCGGGCCGGTCTTCGGCACGACCTGGATGACCGCGCTGTCGCCGCCGGCGAGGAGCTGCGGCTTGCCGACCGCGGCGACGCCCTCGGTGGCCTTCAGCTCCTTGGTGAGAGCGGTCGTGGCCTGCTGGGGGCTATCCGTGTGCGAGGTGTCCGCGAGGATCAGCAGCGGGCCGTTGAAACCTGGGCCGAACTTCTCCGAGACGATGTCGTACGTCTTGCGCTGGGTGCTGTCGACGGCCGCGGAGCCGTTGTCCGGCAGGGCTAGCTGGAGGTCCCGGGCGGGTACGGCGACGGCGAGCAGGCCGACCAGCACGGCGAGCAGGGTCAGCAGCGGACGCCGTACGGCGGCACGGCCCCAGCGTTCGCCGAAGGACCGCCGCCCACCGTGGCCCGGCTGCTGCGCGGCGCGCTCGCGACGGGCGGCACGCGAGCCCGGCTTCGGGCGCAACCGCTGCCCGGCAAAGCCCATCATCGCGGGCAGGAGGGTGGTCGAGACGGCGACCGCGATCAGGACGGCGCCGGCCCCGGCCAGCCCCATAACGGTCAGGAACGGGATGCGGACGACGGCCAGGCCGCACAGCGCGATGATCACCGTGAGCCCGGCGAAGACGACCGCGCTGCCCGCGGTCGCGGTGGCCCGGGCCGCCGACTTTTCCGCGTCCATGCCCTGGGCCAGCTGGGACCGGTGACGGGAGAGGATGAACAGGGCGTAGTCGATGCCGACCGCGAGGCCCAGCATCGAGGCGAGCGTGGGCGCGGTGCTGGAGATGGTGAACGCGCCGGTCAGCGCGTGTACGCCGAGCAGGGTGAGCACGACGCCGGTCACGGCGGTCAGCAGCGGCATGCCGGCGGCGAAGAGGGAGCCGAAGGTGATCGTCAGCACGAGCAGGGCGACGACGAGACCCGCCAGCTCCTTGGAGTGCCCGCCGCCGGAGGGCGAGCCGCTGCCGTAGGCGGAGCCGCCGACCTCGACGGTCAGCCCGGCGTCCTTAGCCGCCTCGGTGGTCTTCTCCAGTGCGGTGAGGCTGCCGTCGGCCAGGTCGACCTTCTTCACCTCGTAACGGACCTGGCCGAGTGCGGCCGTCCGGTCCGGGGATATCAGCTTGCTCCGGACCGGGTCGGTGACGCCGACGACCTGCGGCGCCTTGTCCGCCTCGGCCATGGTGGCACTGACCACCCGGGCGTACCGCGGCTCGGTGATCTTGTGACCCTCGGGGGCCACGAAGACGATCTGCGCGCTGGTGCCGGCGGCCGAGGGCAGCTTGGCCTTCAGGGTGTCCATCGCCGTCTGGGACTCGGAGCCCGGGATGGTGAACTCCTCGTTGGTGCTGCCGCCGTAACTGACCATGCCGGTGAAGACGGCGGCCAGGACGAGCAGCCAGCCGGCCAGCACCGCCCGGGCGTTCGAGACGGTGCGTGACGCGGTATGAGGGTGAGCGGGCATCAGCCTGCGGAGGTAACGCGGAGCGTCAGTCCGAGAACTCGGCGGCCGGTGGCAGTGATGCCGTATCGCCTGGAAGGAGAAGTGCTGCGCCCCTGGTGTCTGCCGTGATGCCCGTGTACAACTCGGCGGCCACGCTCGGCGCAGCCGTCCGCTCGGCGCTCACGCAGACCCACAGCGACTTGGAGCCACTGATCATCGCGCCCGTGTGCGCGACCACCAGCCGACCAGCAGGACAGCGAACACGTCTCGACGGCGGGCGCGCGGCCGGCGATCGAGCCGCGGGGCATGCGCGGCCGGCCGTGCGTGCGATCAGGGTGGAAGGGTACCGGTGGCCTGACACAGAGGCCCGTTCCCCTTCGGTCCAGTCGTCACTGCGTCGCTCGTGTGGGCTGATCACCACAGCGGGTCGCCCGGTCTGGGGACGGTGCTCGCGCAGAACCTGCCCAAGCACTGCGTGATCTACTACCACCGGTCCGGTGCGACCGCGGTCGCGAGCCGGATTCCGCGCTCGGCACCAGAGTCGTCGAACAGACCGACGCGGCAACGGGGCAGGCTGAGGCGATGACTCGTCGATGGACTGAACGCGCTCACTCGGCACCCGGCCGCAGGTGCAACCGGCGCCTGTCATGCCCACCGACCCGGTGGCGCGCGCCGCAGCGACAGCGGTCCGACGGAACGACGACCTTGCGCCGAAGCGCGCTGCGGCCCGCCGGCTCTGGGGCAGTCACACCGCGAGCGCATACAGCGGCTAACTCCCGTCTCCGTGCCGGTGCGCCGTGGCCTCTCGCCGATGGCATTCGCGGGTGGGGCACTCGTATCCGGCCAGGGAGGCGACTGGGACTGGGCCCGCCGACGAGCCGGAGCCGCAACCTTTGAAGCAGTACAGCTCCAGCGGACCATACTGCTCGCACAGGACATCACGACGTCAATCGTCACCGGTCTCGCGCAACGGCCGCCGGCCCGGGCGACGGTGCAAGCGCGTTGACGCACCAGTTCCGCGGCTCCTGACCATGCAGCCCGAAAACCGCCCTTGCGTCCTTAATCAGCCGGAGGGACTCAGCCGGGGCGCACGGCGGCGATACAACTGGAACGGGACCGTGGCGACACGGTGCGCCCCTGTGGCCGACGCTTCACCGAAGGGTGTCGAATCGCGCGCTCTCAACAGTCCGTACTCCTTGCGGCGGAGCGAGGGGCATGGCTACCACGACCCCGACCGATTCTTGCGGCAACCACCCTGCGGGTCGCGTCCCCGGCGCGGACTTCCACAGGGCCGGTGCGATGGCTGTCCCCAGGGGGGCATGCGCGTTTCCCTCCGCTCCGCGTGCGCGGCGAGCGAGGGCAGCGACGTGATCGAACAACGGATCGTTCATGCGCCCATCGTTCAGCCCGCCGCACGCAGGCGCCATCCGGGCATCCGTACAGGAGGAGCGATTCACGCCGACGGCGGCCTCGGCCGGCGTGTTCAACGCGTTCACGCTTCGTCGGTGCGACCGGAGGTGTGCCGTGCGCACTCCGGGAGAGACGCAGTACGTCACCACCGGACAGAGCGGCCGATGGACGGAAGCGGTTTGTGACGCGAGCACCGCCGGCCCGGTGGGCGCGGTGGTCGGCTCCACGTCGGCGATAGCGATGCGCGCTGCTTCTGCATGCCCTTGAAAATTCGACACGAAAAGACATCCCCGTGCTCGTTGCGATACGCACTTCCATCAAAGCAGCGGCAGGCCCTTCCCATCACTGGGAAGACTTAGTAACGTGCACTCGAGGGCGCTGCTCCCGGTGACGGTTTCCCGTACGATCGGCGCGTCCTCGCGACGAAGGATGTCTCCACACTCCTCGCCTACCTCATTTTCCTTGCTGATGCGCGGGGTGACCGGAAAGGAGAGCAGTCCATGATTGCGGAGCACGCGTGACAAGCGAAGGAAGCCCTGACTCCGGACCCGTGGACCCGTCGGCCGCCTATCGGATCGCGGCAGCAGTGGCGGGCGAAGAAGCAGTTCAGAGGTTCATCGAAGCACTCGGACCGGTCGGAGGCCATGTGGCCGACCTCGTGATCGACGTGGTCTTCGGAAGGCTGCACGGACGGCCGGCGATGAGTCACGTGGAACGGGAGATGGTCACTCTCGCCGTCATCGCGGCGCTAGGAGGCGCGGAAGAACAGCTGACCATGCACCTACGTATTTCCCACCGCTTGGGAATTCCCCCGGAGAAGGTCATCGAAATTTTCACGCACACCGGTGCCTACGCAGGGTTTCCGCGCGCACTGAGCTCTGTCGAGACGGCCAAGGCGTACTACGAGGAAATCGGTGTCCTGCCGCTACAACAAGACCGGTAGGCACCATCTAGTTTTCTGCCACTCCACCAGAGAAAGGGTTTGTTCATGGCATTACGGACCGCGATCTTGTTTCCTGGACAGGGTGCCTACCTGCCAGGCGTCCTCGCCGACCGGGCGGCTCATGTTCCTCAGGCCGCCCATACGCTGGAAGCGATCGACGAAGTGGTCACCGCCCAGGGGCACGCTCCGGTCGCCCCTCTTCTCCTGGACCGGGACGCGCCGTCCCTCCAGGACCTCTTGGAGAGCGACAGTGACCGGCTCGACCTGGCGATCTTCGCCATCAACGCCGTGGCGGCCCAGCTGCTCGCCGGAGTAGGGGTGCGCGGCGATGTCCTGATGGGCCACAGCTTCGGCGAATTCGCCGCACTGTCCACCGCCGGGGCGGTGTCCGTCGCCGATGTCGCGCGCATGGCATGCGCGCGGATCGAGGCGTTCCGCCGAGCCGCCCCGGAGGAGGGAGGCCTGGTGGCGCTCGACGTCCCCGCCTGGCGGGCCGACCACCTGGTGGGCGTCCTGGACGAACCCGGCCTGCGGACGGCGATCGACAACGGACCGGAACAGACGGTCGTCTCGGGGCCGTCGGCATCCCTCGACAGGGTGGAGAAGATCGCTGTGGACCTGGGTGTCCGGGCCACTCGACTGCGAGCCAGGTACGCCTTCCACAATCCCCTGCTGAACGACGCGGCGGACTACTTCCGGCAAGCCACGGCGGACGTGGCCGTCGTGGCACCCCGCATGGCCGTCTTCTCCCCCGTGCTGGGCCGGTACGTCTCCAGCGTCGCGGACGTCCGGGATGTCATCGAGCGGAACATGATCGCTCCCGTTCCCTTCTACGACGCGCTGCTCACCGTGTTCCGGCAGGGCACTCGTGTGTTCGTCGAGGCCGGAGCGCGGCAGGCGCTCACCGGAATCGTGCGCTCCTCCCTCCCTGCCTCGGTCACGGCGGTCCCGCTCCTCGCGAGCCGGGGGGACATGGAGTCCGTCGTAGCGGCGCTCGGGGCCGCCGGTGTGCACGCCCGCTTCCGGCCCGAGGAGAGCCGTGCGGGCGACGAGGTGGCCGACGGGCCGAAGGAGGACGAGGTACTCGCGCCCCGTGGCGGGGATTCCGGCGCGCGTGCCCGACTGCTGGCCGGGCTCACCGCGCTGTATGCCGAAGAACTCGGGTTCCCGGCCGAGATGCTGACCGCCGACGTCGATCTGGAGGCGGATCTGGGCGTTGACTCGGCCAAGCAGATCGCGCTTTTCGAACGCGTCCGACAGCAGTACGGCCTGCCCGAGGCCCCCGGTGAACGCCGCAACGAGGCGACCACTCTGGAACGCATCGCCGATCTGGTCGAGGAACTGCGCGGATGACGACGCCGGACAACGCCGAGAATCTCGTCGCCGTGGTGGGCATCGGACTCGCGGTGCCCGGAGCCAACAGCCCCGCGGAGCTCTGGCGGCTGCTCAACGGCAGCCACGACGCCTTCAGCGAACCACGTGACCGCTTCCGCCTCGACCACTTCTGGTCCGATGACCCGCAGGAGGAGGACAAGACCTACGCACGCCGCGCGGGCTTCCTGCACGGCTTCCGTCCCCACCCGAAGCTGCGGGAAGAAGAGCGTTCGGGGGCCGGACGGGACGACGCGTCACGGTGGCTGCGGCACGCGTTGCTCCAGGCACGTGAGCACGTCCGCACAGGACCCGGCCGCAGGTGCGCCGCCTACATCGGCGGCTGGCCGGGGGGCAGTCAGAGCCTCGTCGAATCGGTCCTCGTGGACGTCGTCACCCGTCCCCTGGCAGACCGGCAGGAAGCGGAGCAGGTTCGCAAGGCGCTGTTCGAGCACTACCGGCACGCGCTGCCGGCGAGCGAGGCGGCCACGCCCGACGCGGTCGTCCGGGAGGTGTTCTCCCGGCTGCCCGAGTCGCTGACGGAGTCGTGCGTCGTGGACACCGCGTGCGCGTCGTCGCTCTACGCCGTGGACCTCGGGGTCAAGGCGCTCTTGGCCGGCGAGTGTGAGATCGCCTACTGCGGCGGCGTGACCGTGGTCGACCCGACGATGGCTGTGATGTTCGCGAAGCTGAACGGACTGTCACGGCACGGGCGTGTCCGTGCGTTCACGAAGGCGGCGGACGGGACCCTGTTCAGTGACGGGGCCGGTGTCGTCGCTCTCAAGACGCTGCGACAGGCGACACGCGACGGCGACACGGTGCACGGGGTGTTACTGGGTTTCGGAGGGGCCGCGGACGGCCGCGGAAAGTCGATCTCCGCTCCCAACCCGGCCGGACAGCGCCGCGCGATAGAGCGCGCCCGCTCCGTCAACTCCGTGACGTCCGAGCAGGTCGACTGGGTCGTCGCGCACGGGACCGGCACGGCGGCCGGTGACCGAGTCGAGTCACAGGTCCTGTCCGCCCTCGGGCCGTCCTCGGGTCAGCTCTGTACCAGCAACAAGCCGGTGTTCGGTCACACCGGGTGGACGGCGGGGGTCGTATCCCTCATCCACGCCCTGCTCGGGCTCCGGCACGGCTGGGTCCCGGCCCAGCTGGGCGCCCGGGAGGACCCGCAGGAGTCCTCCGGCGGTCTGCGCGTACCGCTCGGGCCCGTCCGGCTACGCCCGCGGCGCGACGGACGCCGTACCGTCGGCGTCTCGGCATTCGGCTTCGGGGGGACCAACGCCCACCTCCTGGTCGCCGACCGCTGCGAGCGGCCCGGTCTGCGCTCCGCGCCGCAAGGATCCGCCGACGAAGGCATGGTCCTGGTGGCCTGGTCGGCGCATCTGCCCGGTGCTCCGTCCCGGTCCGCTCTGCGCGACTGGCTGCGCGGCTCGGCCCCCGCCCCGGAGGCGTCGTTCCCGGACCCTTATCCCGCCCCGCAGCCGGCCGAGGTGAGGCTGTCCGCCCGTACCCTGCCCGTCGTTGATCCCGGGCAGCTGATGGGCCTTCAGGCGGCTGCCCGTTTCGTGGACGACCACGGCGAGATCTGGGCGGAACTGCGGGAGACGACCGGAGTGATAGCCGCGCACACCGGTATGCCGCGCGGGCTTGTCGGCACCGCTGTCCGGTGTTACGCCCACGATGCGGGAGCGGTTCTGCGGGCTCGCGCCTCCGAACCAGGCTTCACGAGAGCCGCCGCGCGACTGGAGACGGCTCGTCAGTCCTTCCCCGCGTGCACGGAGGACTCCCAGGCCGGTGTACTGCCCAATGTCATCGCTTCCAGGATCGCCGCCCGGTACGACCTGCACGGCCCCACCATGGCCGTGGACTCCGGGGTGGACAGCACGCTCACGGCGCTCCGCGTGGCACAGCGGTACCTGCGCTCGGGCGAACTCGACCTCGCCCTCGTCCTGGCCGTCAACGGCAACGCCACGGCAACCAACGCGGCGGTGACGCGCACCGGAGCGACAGCGCTCGCCGAAGGCGCCTTCCTTCTCGCCGTCACCACCGAACGTCTGGCCGAACAGCACGGTTGGCGGGCGCTGGCGCGGATGTCCTTCGCGGACCAGGAGGCCGAGGCCGAGACGGCGGACGTCCCGGAGGCCCCCGCACGCGGTTACCTGGCCGCCGACCAGGCGGTCGCCCTGTTGCGCGCGGCGGAGTCGGAGGACACCGCTGTCCGGCTGCGTGCCCGGCACCACGACGCGACACTGTTCGTCGCACCGGTCCACGCCGGACGACCCGCCTCCCCCGCGCTCTCCGCACCGTCTTCGCCTCGCACGACCACCCGGTACGCGCGCCACCTGGTACGCGAACCACTGCCCGTGCCCCATGGCCGGACCTCGCCCGCGCACCTGCCCCCACGGGGCATCGTGCTGACCGAGTCCGCCGAAGTCGCGGCCGAGGTGAGGGCGGAGGCGGAAGCGACCGGGTCCACGGTACTGGTCCTGCCGTCCGGCGCCGGCACGCGTGTACCCGTCCGGGACCAAGAGGCGCTCCTGGCTGCCGCCGACCGGTCCGCACCGCACCTGACCGTGGTCGGCGACCTCGCCACCCTGCCCCTGGACCGTGCCCTCGCCCTGCACGAGATGGCCTTCCTGGCCGTGCAGCGCCTGTGGGTACGCCCGCGGCCGGACAGTTCCCTGATCGTCCTGCTGAGCGGTGCGACGGATCCGGGCCCGGGGGCCGGTGTCGCGGCTCTCTTCGAGGGAATGGTCAAGAGCCTGCGCTGGGAGCGACCCGACGCGGTGGCCGTCACCGTGGCCTCGGACGAGACCGAGGTCGCCGCACTGCTCGCCCGCGCGGCGGCCGAACGCACCGCCCGGCCCGGCCCTCCCCCGGTCGTACGGTACCTGGACGGCGAACGCCGGATCGAGACACTGCTCCCCGCTCCCCTGCCCGCCGCGACACCCGCCTTCAACCTGCTTCCGGACGACTGTGTCGGCGTCATCACCGGGGGGTCGAGCGGTATCGCCCGGGCCCTGCTCACCGCGCTGCCACAACGCCTGCGCCCACGCCTGTGGCTCTTGGGGCGCACCCCCGTGGGTGACTCGCAGCACACCGGTGAAGCCGGCAACGGGGCGGGACGACGCACACGGCCCGCCCTCGTCCGCCAAGTTCGACGGGATCACCCCGACCTGCCGATGCGAGCCGTCGTGGCCCGGGTGGACGGCATGCTGAGGCAACGCCAGGTGAACGAAACCCTGGAGGCGCTCCGGGCACGCTTCGGGGACGACCGCGTGCACTACGCGACCTGCGACGTGACCGACGAGGGATCCGTCCACGAGGTGATCGGAGAAGTCCTGCGCACCGAGGGCCGGGTCGACTTCGTCCTCCACGCCGCGGGACAGGTGGCCTCCACCCTGCTGCGGAACAAGTCGCTGGAGGCGTTCCGCGCGGTCCGGGACACCAAGGTCCTCGGGCACCGTCATCTCGCCGGCGCCCTGGCATCCAGTCCACCCCGTTGGTGGTGCAACATCGGTTCCTACTCCGGCACCGCCGGCGCACCCGGAGACACGGACTACGCCTCCGCCAACGCCTACCTGGCCGCCGTGGCCGAGACAGCGACAGGAGCTGCGCAGACGACCATCGGATTCACCATGTGGCGGCAGACCGGCATGGGCGCCGACGAACTCTTCCAGGAACACGTCGCGCGCCAGGGCCGGTTCACCCCGATCTCCACCGAGGAGGGCGCCGAGCAGTTCGCGGCGGAGATGCGGGCGGCACCACTGGCCGGTGGTTCGTCGGTCTATCTGGGCCCTGCGGAGCGGGACCGGCTGCGTCGGCACCTGCCCGGCTTCGTCCGCGACGAGCCGCCCCGGCCCCTCGCGGTCCGCCGGCGGCCGTCCTGGTGGACGCGGCTCCCGGAAACTCCCCACGGTGCCGAATGGACCCACCTGGTCGACCCGCACGTGGAACGGCACCTCTTCGACCACCTGGTCAGCGGAAAGCCCACCATACCGGCGACCTTCATCCTGGACCTCGCCGCGCAGGCGGCCGAGGCCCTGGTGCCCGACGCCGTCACTACAGGGTTCCGCGAGGCGTGTTTCGACACCTTCATCCGTCCGTTCAACCGCAAGGTGCCCTCGCCGCTGCGGATCCGGGCGCGGATGGCCTCTCCGCAACCGCCGGAACCCGACGCGCTTCGATCCGCCGTCCAGGTGAGCATCCACTCGGACACCCTCGACCCCCGCGGCGGAATGCGACCGGGAGCCCTGCGGCACTTCCAGGCCGTCGTGCTGCTGGACCGGCATGCGCGAAGGCAAGCCCCGCGGCGGGACACCCGCCCCTTGCGGTCGCCGATGCCGGCACAGGACCCCTACGCGTCCCTGCACGCCCCGGTCTCCCTGCGCGGCCCGTTCCGCAACCTGTCGGACTGCCTGGTGGACTCGACGGCGGCACGCGGCACCTGGACGCCCTCACTCGCCGGACATCCCTGGCTGCGCACCATGACCACGCCGGCGCTCTTCCTGTGCGCCGCCCTGCGCACACTCGCTCTCAGGCCGGACCCCGCCGGCCACCAACCACTGTTCGTACCCCGGTCGATCGGACGCATCGAGTTATACACGGACGGAGCCAACGACCACGACCTGCTGCTGCGGTACGGGCACTGCCTCGGCGTGTCCGCCGACGACACCGGCGTGTGCAGCGGGACCACACCCGACGGACGCCTGCTGGCACTCCTGTCGGAAGTCGAACTCGTCGACGTCGCGGATCAGCCGCGGACGGCGAACACGAACCCGCACGCCTCCACGCGACACCGGTTCGGGACACCGAGGCGGTCGGCCGGGCACGCCTTCCGGCCCTTGGGAAGCAACGGAACGGGGTCATGAGGGATTCGCACTGTGTCGTCACCGGGGCGACCTCCGGCATCGGCAGGGAGATCGCCCACGGTCTGGCAGCCGCCGGAGCCAGACTGGCTCTGGTGTGCCGCAACCGCGACAAGGGCGCGGCCACGGTCGCCGAGTTGACCACCCTGTGGCCGGGCACGGACGTCCGGCTGTTCATCGCCGACCTCGCCGCTCTCGCCGAGGTGCGGTCCGTCGCCCGGGAGATCCGACGTCATTGGGAACACGTGGACGTGCTCGTCAACAACGCCGGCACACACGGCCTGCGACCCGGGGTGAGTCCCGAGGGCTACGACAGGATGATCGCCACCAACCACCTGGGACCGTTCCTGCTCACCCGGCTCCTCCTCGATCCGCTCCGGCGGGGAGCCCCTTCCCGGATCGTCACGGTGGCGTCCGAAGCGCACCGCAGCGTCCTGCGTCTCGATCCCCGCTCCTTCGCCGAGCCCCGGCCCTACGGGCCGATCGGGTCATGGAACGTCTACGCGCGCTCGAAGCTGCTGAACGTCCTCACCACGCAGGAGGCGGCACGCAGGTGGGCACGACACGGGATCACCTCCCACGCCTACTGCCCCGGGCTGGTGTCCACCGCCCTGGTAAGGAACATCCCCCTGATGCCCCGCCTGCTCGCCGCCGCCGAGCACACCCCCCTGGTCCACAGCGCCGCGGAGGGCGCGCGGCCGGCCCTCCGCCTCGCCGGCGATCCCGAGTTCGCGCACCGAGGCGGTGGATTCCACTCCTGGATGCCTGGTGTCCGGCTGCTTCCGCCGGCCCCCCTCCGGTTCCACCCCAGTCTGCAACGCGAGGTGTGGGAACGCTCGGAGGAACTGGTGGGGCTGCGACGCACCGAGCACGGCGGACCTGTTCGAGGAGAGGTCACCTCTGATGAATGAACCACGTCCCGACGGCGGATGGACCTCACCCGGTCCCATGAACGGCACGGACACCCTCTTCTGGCGGCTGAGCGGCAGTGCGCTGACCCGCCCCCATGTCACCTGGGCCTGGCTCCTGGAGAGCACTCCGGACTGGGAACTGTTCGTGCGCGCCTGTGCGGAAGCCGTCGGCCGGCTGCCCCGGCTGACGCACCGTGTGACGGACTCACCGCTGCGGACGGGGCCGCCCTCATGGACCGCGGACCCTGACTTCCGTCTCTCCCGGCACGTGCACCGCGTGCGGCTGCCGGCCCCCGGAGGGCCGCGCGAGTTGCTGGACATGGTCGAGTGGCGGATCTCAACGGCCTTCGACCCCCTCCACCCCCCGTGGGAAATCACGCTCGCCGAAGACTACGAGACCGATCGTGCCGCCGTGGTCCTCAAGTGGCATCACAGCCTCGGAGACGCGGTGACCATCGTGGGCGCGGTCCGTCGCCTCATGGAGAACACGCCCCCGGCGGCCTCATCGCGTGCCGCACCACTGCCGCCGCCAGGCACCGGGACGCCGGCCGAGACATCAAACAAAGACTGTTCCGGCATGTCCCGGACGATAGGAGCCCTGGTCGAGGCCGCTCGAACGGCGGCGCGGAGCAGCGCCCGTGTCCTGTCCGGACCGGGCCCGGCCGGCGACAGGGCGCGGTCCGCCGGCCGCACCGCTTCCCAGCTGCTTCCGCCGGCCTCTCCTTCGCCTCTGCTCGCGAAACGCAGTTCGGCGATCGACTGCGGCATGATGACGGTATCCCTGGCCGAACTCAAGGCTGCCGGGAAGAGAGCCGGAGTATCGGTGACATCTGCCTACGTGTCGGCGGTTCTCGGCGCTTTCCACCGCTATCACGACCACCACGGGCTGGTCCGCGATACTGTGCCGGTCCTCGTTCCCGTCAGCTTCCGGGAGGCGCACGAGACCGGCGCCGGCAATCTGATAGCCGGAGTTCTGATCGCCGGACCGATCGGTGACATGTCCGCCCGGTCCCGCATGGTCTCCGTGCACACCGCAGTCGCCGAAGCCCGCGGCTCGGTGGCCAGAGAGGTCTGCACAGTGATGGCTGACATGGGTGCCCTCGTACCCGAACCGCTGTACAGGCACCTCGCCCCCACGCTGCTGAGGAGGATCGACGTAGTGGTCACCAGCGTCCCCGGGCTGCCGGGCAACGCACAGGTCGCCGGATCGCGCGTGGTGAACGCGGTCCCCTGGGCTCCCCGCGGTGGCGCCGCGGCCAACATATCGATGGCCTCGCACGGTGACTTGTGCGGCATCGGTACGAACCTCGACCCGGCCGCGATCACGGACGCCCGGCTCTTCCACCATTTCCTCGAGGACAGCTTCGAAGAAACGCTCGGATGCGCCCGGCACCCCGCCGGACCGCCGCGAGTCAACCACCCCGGACCACCGAGATCGGCACGGACCGGAGCCGACGGCTAGGAGAATGCGGTGCGACTCCCCCTGGAGAAGGAACTGCGGGCGGAGAGGAAACGCCTGCTGCGTACCCTGGACGCCCTGCCCGACGATGTCTTCGACGAGGGCCCCACGCTCTGCACCGCCTGGTCACCGCGAGACGTACTCGGGCACCTCATCGGTGTGGACCATCCCGTGACCTACTACCGCCCGTGGCTTCGCCTCGCAGCCGTCAACGACCGACAGGTACGACGTGTCCGCCACCTCCCGCGGCACCGGCTCATGGCGGAGGCCCGTGAGTGGGCCGAACGCCCGGCCTGGAGCAGCCGACTGGCCACCCTCATCTCCCTGGGAGACCTTTCGGTCCATCACCAGGACATCGTGCGCGGCGTCGGCCTCGATCGGGACATGCCCCCCTCCGTGCCCTCGTTCATCCTCTGGGACGGTGCCATGCTCAGTTCCTACTCGAACCTGCGGATCTTCAGATACCGCGTGATCCCCACAGACGGGTACCCTCCGCTCGGCGTTCCCGGATTCCTTCGTCCCGCAGAGGTCCTGGGCACGAGAGAGGCCCTGGGCATGTGGCTGGCCGGACGCGACGCGGTGGCCGAGGAACTGCGCTTCACCCCGGCCGCCCCAGCGCCGGGAAGCAGCCGTGAAACGGATCGGAGCGCGGACCGGTGAGAGAACAGGACATCGAGACCCGACGCGTACTGGTCAACGGCATCTCCACCCGCTACTACGAGTACGGCGAGGGTCAACCGGTACTGCTGGTGGCAGGGGCCGCGTCGAGCGCCCGCGACTGGTTTCCCGTGATGCTGGACCTCGGTGACACCTGCCGCGTCATCGCTCCCGTACTGCCCGGGTTCAGCGGCACCGGCTCCCTTCCCGACGTCAAGCCGGTGCACATGGCCGCCTTCCTCGCGGATCTCCTCGACGCGTTGGACATCGACAGCGTCATCGCCATCGGACACTCCTACGGCGGCTGCGTGGCCGCGGAACTGGCCATCGCGCACCCGGAACTCGTACGACGCCTCGCGCTGGTCGACGCCAACGGTCTGGGCCGCGCGGCCCACCCGGCCGCCATCGCGCTGGCGATACTGCCGCCCCGCGTGGCGGACCTACTGTCCGCCCTCGCCTCCCTGCCCGGAAGCGAGGTCGTCCTGGCCTGCTCCACTCTGCTGCTGCTACGACAGCCATGGCGCGTGCCCCTGGGGACATGGCTGGCCCAGGCGCGACTAGCCCGTTCACAAAAGTCTCTGCGGACCTCTCTTGAGATCTTCCGCGAATGTGGGGACATCATCGGTCAGCGTCCCGACACCCTCGTCGTGGACCGGCTCGCCCGGCTCCGGACGCCGGTGCTGATCGTGTGGGGTGATACCGACACCCTCCTGCCCGCCTGGCAAGGACGTGCGGCGGCACGCCGGTTGCCGGCCGGAAGGTTCGTACTGCTCACCGGTGCCGGCCATGTCTCCTATCTCGACAGCCACACCGACTTCATGGACGCCATCGGTCCCTTCGTGCGCGACAGCGCCGATCGCGTGCCGTGACTCTCTGCCCCCAGACGGAACAAGGGGAATGCTCGTGACCGACAGAAACACCGACAACTTGTCGCAGGTGCCTCGGCACACGTCCGCCGAACCGAAGGGCAGACCGTCCGAGACGATCTGGCCACCGCCGTCGGCGGCCCGGCCGGATCGCGAGGAACGGCACGAGGTCGTGATCGTGGGCGCCGGTCTGGGCGGAAGCATCGCCGCCTACCGGCTCTCCGAGGCCGGTGTACGCAACGTGGTACTGGAACGCGGACGGCGCTGGCCCATCAATCCGGCGGGTACGACGTTTCCCGCCTTTCCCTCCGTGGACAAAAGGCTCATCTGGCTCGATGACCAGTCGACACCCTTGCCCCCACTGCGCTCAACACCATGGGCACACCTCCTCGAAGCGATGGAAGCGGTCCTTCCGCGTTCCACCGGGCTCCTGGACGTCATCACCGAGGACCACGCGGTCGTCGTATGCGGTGCCGGCGTAGGGGGCAGCACCCTCGTCTACGGCGGAGTGCTGGCGCAACCTCGGCCTGAGGCGTTCCACCGGATCTTCCCGGCGGGCCCCGACTTCGAACTGCTCGACCGCGTCCACTACCCCAGAGCGCGCCGCCGGTTGGGTGGAGCCCTGTTGCCCGCAGACCTCCTCGACCACAAACCGTACCGCGCACACCGGCTGTGGGACCAAGCCGTGCACGCCTCCGGCCTGCCGGCGGAGACGATCTGCAGCAGTTTCGATTTCGACGCCGTACGGGACGAACTCCGCGGCGACCGTCCGGCGGCCGCCGTCATCGGTCAGTACCACTTCACCGGGTGCAACAGCGGGGCCAAAATCAGCGTGGACCGCACCTACCTGGCCCGGGCGGAGGCCACCGGAAGGACGTCCCTGCGGCCGCTGCACAAGGTGACGGGCCTCTCCGCCGACCGATCCGGCCGGTACCGAGTACTCACCGAGCACCTGGGCGAGGACGGAAAGGTGCGCGAACGCGTGGCGTTCTCCTGTGACCGGCTCGTGCTCGCCGCCGGTGTCCATACCCCCCAACTGCTGCTGGCGGCCAGGGAGACCGGTGGTCTGACACGTCTGCACCCGTCCGTCGGGGACGGCTGGAGCGCGAACGGCGACCACATCACCGTGCTCAGGACGGCGAGGCTGCCCGTGGGCACGCCCCAGGGCGGCCCGTCCTCCAGCATGGTGCACAACGCCGCCGGCACGGTGGGGGTCATGCATTCGCCCGTCCCCCTCCCCCTGGGCGGCAGGGATTTCATGTGCCTCGGCATGGGCATCCCGGAACGCCACGGCAAGTGGCTGTGGACCTCGGACGGCCGCATCCGGCTCGAGTGGGACGCGCATTACGACGCCGGAACACAGCGGCAGGTCGAGGAACTGACCCAGAAGGTGGCACGACACCTGCCCGACGCCACCGAAATCGCCCTGCCGGAGTTCCCACCACTCGTCGCGCACCCCGTGGGCGGCACCTGGCTCGGCAGAGCCACCGACCCGTACGGCAGGCTTCACGATCACCCCGGCCTGTACTGCCTGGACAGCGCGCTCATGCCGGGAAGCACCGGCGCCGTCAATCCGGCCCTGACCATAGCCGCAGTGGTGGAGTACTGCCTGGACCACATCACCTCGGACTTCGTGGACGACACCCTGTGAACGCGCATGCCACGACGCAGGGCCGACTTCGCTCGGCCCGCCGACTCCTCACAGGCACGCATCGGCGCAACACACGGCCGGGCAAGGAGAGGCAGCCATGAGCAGGATGCCGAGCCTCACGCCCACGGAGAACCAGGTGGCACTTGGTACTCCAGCAGCGGTTCGTGTCCTGAGCGGGACTGTAAATCGTTCGGTGTGACTCCCGATCACGGAGGATGCATCGATGACCAGTGAGAACGTGGCCGAGGACGAGGTCGGCGAGGCGGCAGTGGCTGTGTCGGCGAAGGCTGTGGACGACCACCTCGGCTATGACAAGCACGGTGCGGCGGGCAGGAACGGTGGC